>CAJKBH010000032.1 GCA_905198125.1 uncultured Porphyromonadaceae bacterium | reverse complement strand
TCCTCGAGGCTCGCGCCCTGCTCCAGACCGGCGTTGATGTAGAACGCCAGCACGGGCAGCACGGCACCGTTCATGGTCATGGACACCGACATCTTGTTCAAGGGTATGCCGTCGAACAGCACCTTCATGTCCTCAACCGAGCAGATGGACACACCGGCCTTACCCACGTCACCGACGACGCGCTCGTGGTCGGCGTCATAACCGCGGTGAGTCGGGAGGTCGAACGCTACCGACAGACCCTTTTGGCCGGAAGCCAGGTTGCGGCGGTAGAATGCGTTGGACTCGGCGGCGGTGGAGAATCCGGCGTACTGACGGATGGTCCAGGGACGCAACGGGTACATGGCGCTGTACGGGCCACGCAGGAAGGGAGGAAGACCCGACACGAAGTTCAGATGCTCCATGCCCTCCAGGTCGGCCTCGGTATAGACGGGCTTCACGGGAATCAGCTCCGCGGTCATCCATTCCTGCGCCGCAGCGGGCTTGTGATCCTTGGCGATCACTACTTTATTTATATCTATGTCTTTGAAATTCGGACGCATGCTATTTAAGGAGTTTGGCGTTAAAATCTACTAACGTGTCAAGCACATTGACCTTGACATGGATGAAGTTCTCGATACCCTGTGCCTTCAGGTCGTCCATGCAGGCGGGAGCTCCGGCCACTACGAAAATGGCGCGGCCGTCCAGTTCCTTGAAAGCCTCGGGGGCGTACTGGGCGTACTCGTCGTCGCTGCTGCACAGCACCACTACGTCGGCGTTCTTGGCGATGGCGGCGTCTACGCCTTCCTTCACCGTCTCGAAGCCGATGTTGTCGATTATCTCGTAACCGGCGCAGGCGAAGAAGTTGGAGCTGAACTGGGCGCGTGCCAGACGCATGGCCAGGTTGCCGATGGTGAGCATGAACACCTTGGGACGCTTGCCCGAACGCTCCGTGTCAAGACGCAGCTGCTCGAACTGGCTGGCGGCACGGTCCATGTTGAGCCACTCCACGGCGCCGTCCGTCGGCTCCTCGTGGTGACAGCCGCATCCGCATCCGCAGCTCTCGCCCTGCACCTTCTGCAGCGCCGTCTCGTTGAAGTTCGGGAACTGGTTGGTGCCAAGCAGGTTCTCCTTGCGGCGTGCCACGTCGAGATGACGCTTCGTTCCGCTTTCGTTCACTTTCTTCTGGATCTCGCCCTGCTTCAGCAATGCCTCGAAGCCACCGGCGTCCTCGGTCTCGTTGAACAGCTTCCATGCCTGCTCGGCGATGGAGGCGGTCAGCGTCTCGATATAATATGAACCTCCGGCAGGGTCTACCACCTTGTTGAGGTGCGACTCATCGCGCAGCAGGATCTGCTGGTTGCGTGCTATGCGCTCCGAGAACTCGTCGGGAGTCTGATAGCAACTGTCGAAGGGAAGTGTCTCGATTGAATTCACGCCTGCCAGTGCGGCCGACATGGTCTCGGTCATGGAGCGCAGCAGGTTCACGTGCGAGTCGTACAGAGTCTGGTTGAACATGCTGGTCAGTGCGTGTACCCACATCTTGCAGCTGTCTTCCTCTTTCGGTCCGTAAGCCTTCACAATCTCGGCCCACAGCATACGGCCGGCGCGGAACTTGGCTATCTCCATGAAGTAGTTGGAGCTGATGCCCATGTTGAACTTGACGCGCTGAGCCACCTCATCGACGTTGAGTCCGGCTTCCGTCATCATGGTGAGCCATTCGGCACCCCAGGCCAGCGCATAGCCCATTTCCTGGGTGATGAACGCTCCGGCGTTATTGAGCATATAGGAGTCTACTGCGAAGCAACGCAGGCCCTTCACATCCTTGACGGCCTCGTAAACTTTCAGGCCCTCCTCCGCGGCGTTCTTGGGGAACGGCAGGCCGTGCTTCAGCAAGCGACGGAACGGATTGTAGTTGATGGCTCCGCGGAATGCGTCGGCGGCTCCTGCTTCCTTGATCATTTCTACCAGAACGGCGGCAACCTCGGCGGCTTTGCCGGGGCAGCAGTCGATGTTCACTTCGGTCTTTTTCAGGTCCACGTCCTTCAGTATCACCTTCAGGGCCTCGGCGGGATTCTTGCCCAACTTGACGCGCAGCGACTCAACGCCGCGGTCGGTGATGTGGCGGATATGGTCGGCCATAGCCTCGGGGGTGTCGCCCTGTACGGCCTGAGCCACCAGCCAGTCGTTGTCGGCGCGTGTGCCGCGAACGTAGGGATATTCGCCGGGAAGACTGCCCAGGTGGGTCAGCTTCGACAAATCCTCAAGTCGATAGAACGGCTGTACGTTGAACCCCTCGTTGGTGCGCCACACCAGTTTACGGTCGAAATCCGCACCCTTTAAGTCCGTTGTGATTTTCGCCTTCCACTCCTCGGTGGTCACAGGCGAAAACATGTCGAACAGTTTTTCTTTCTTTTCTGCCATTGGTTTGGTATTTGATTCTCTAATTTTTTCTATAATTCAAGACCCGCTCATCACGGATTATGCTGTAATATTAAGACCCGCATTACTACGGAGCTTTCATGGTGTCACAAAATTATGGAATTATTTCTGCATTACGAAATTTTTAAGCAAAAATCTGACCGTTAACCGTCACTAATTATAAAATATACGCCAGGAAAGCTCCGGCGCGAATCAAATCAGCGATTTATTTTCGCAACGGAGCACTCGGGCGGGAAAATCCTCCACCATCTGCATGTTGTGGGTGGCCATGATTACTCCGGTGCCCTGGTCGGAAAGTCTGTGCAGCAGGTCCACTATCTGGTATCCGGTCTGCGGATCGAGGTTTCCGGTAGGCTCGTCGGCCAGTATCAGCCTGGGGCTGTTGAGCAATGCGCGGGCTATCACGACGCGCTGCTGCTCGCCGCCGCTGAGCTCATGAGGCATCTTGTAAGCCTTGTTTTCCATTCCCACGGCCTTCATCACCTCCTCGATGCGATCCTCGATCTCCCCCTTCGACTTCCAGCCGGTGGCCTTCAGCACGAAGCGCAGGTTTGCGGCCGCCGAACGGTCCTGCAGCAGCTGGAAGTCCTGGAACACGATGCCCAGCGAGCGGCGCAGTCCCGGTATCTGACGGCTGCGCAGCCGCAACAGGTCGTAGTCCAGCACACGCGCCGTGTCGCCTTCAGGTATTTTCACCTCGGCATAAAGGGTCTTGAGCAACGAGCTCTTGCCGCTGCCCACCTTGCCGGTGAGGTAACAGAACTCTCCTTCCGACACGCCGAACGTCACGCCTTTCAGCACCACGCGGGCGGCACGCTCTATCGTGACGTTACGGTAATCCACCAGCCGTTCGCCGCTTTTCGGGGACTCGACGGTGCCCCCGGCCTTAGTATCCGTTACGACGACTTCATCGTCGATCGTTTCGTATATTTTCGATTCCATGTCACAAAGATAACACTTTTTCCGCAATTTACAGAGTTATGCGTTTAATCTTTTATAATAGATGTTTGTTATAATTATAAAATCAAGGAACCGTTATAAGATATAGTTCCATAAATAATAATCAATTAATCTAATTTGATACTGAGATGAAAAAATTACTTTACCTGTTGCTGCTGTTGCCTCTGGGCTTTCTGGCATCGTGCAATTCCGACGACGATCTGCCTGACGTAGACATAACTGTCACATTCGACAATGTCGTCGAAGGCGAGGATGCCATCTATGTGGTCAAGGGCGATACGCTCAAGATAGAGAGTATCACCTGCAAGGGCAACGACAACAAGCAAGCTGCCGTAAACGAGGTGACGTACGTACTTGACGGTTATCCGTTAGGCACTTCGGTCATCGCTCCCTACGGCGCCGCAATCGCCACTGACGATTTCTCGGCCGGCAAGTTCCTGTTAGGCATGCGCATGAACGTGCTTCAGGTAGACAAGACACTGGCTTTCGGAGTAATCAGCTTCGGATTCAAGGTTGTGGAAAGCGCGGCCGATCTGCCCGATGGCAAGGAACCCGGAACGCTGACCCGCACTGTACGCATGTCGGCCAAGAAATGACGCCGGCCTGACTGAGCTGATTTTTGATTTTGTATTTTATCCGACGAGGGAGTGCCGCAATCGACACTCCCTCATCTTTATTCCGGTTTATTCGGGTCGGATGGGTGTCGGCGTCAGAACGGTTGCGTCCGCTGCCGAACAGCGACTGAACCAGTTCCTGCACCTTGCCCACCTCCACCACATTGATCTTGAATTTGGGTGACATTCCCTTCAGATTCCCCTTGGGAATGTAGATGGTGTTGAATCCTAATTTCTCGGCCTCGGCCACACGCTGCTCCACACGGGTGACGGTGCGCACCTCGCCCGACAGGCCCACCTCGCCGGCGAAAGCCGTGCGCGGCGGCAGCGACATGTCGAAATTCGACGACATCACGGCGGCCACCACAGCTAAGTCCAATGCCGGATCGGTCACTTTCAGGCCGCCGGCTATGTTCAGGAACACGTCTTTCTGCCCGAGACGGAAGCGCGCACGTTTTTCCAATACGGCCAACAGCATGTTGAGCCGCCGCTGGTCGAACCCCGTAACGGAGCGCTGCGGCGTACCGTAAGCGGCGCCCGACACAAGAGCCTGAACCTCGACCAGAAACGCGCGCACGCCTTCCATCGTAACGCCGATGGCCATGCCGCTCATCTCCTCCTCGCGGTTTTCCGACAGCAGCATCTCCGACGGGTTCTTCACCTCGCGCAAGCCTTTGGACACCATCTCGTATATGCCTATCTCGTTGGTGGAGCCGAAACGGTTCTTGATGGCGCGCAGCAGACGGTACAGATACTGCCTGTCGCCCTCGAACTGCAGCACCGTGTCCACGATATGCTCCAGCACCTTGGGGCCGGCGATGGAGCCCTCCTTATTAATATGCCCTACCAATATCACGGGCACACCGCTCTCCTTGGCATAGCGCAGCAACGACGCGGCGCATTCGCGCACCTGCGACACGCTGCCTGCGGCCGACTCTATCTCGTCCGACATGACGGTCTGGATTGAGTCGACTATCACCAGCTCCGGCTTCACGTTCTCGATCTGCGTGAAGATGGCGCTGAGGTTGGTCTCGCACAGGATGAAGGTGTTCTCCGATACCTTGCCGAGACGGTCGGCGCGCAGTTTGAGCTGAGCCGCGCTTTCCTCGCCCGACACATACAGGATGCGGCGCGTGCGTATCGACAGGATGTTCTGCAGCAGCAGGGTCGACTTGCCTATGCCCGGCTCCCCGCCTATCAGAGTGAGGCTTCCCGCCACCAGGCCCCCGCCAAGTACGCGGTTCAGCTCGTCGCTCGGCATCCTGAGGCGCACCTCCTCGCCCACCTCTATCTCCGACAGTTTCACCGGCCGCGAGCTTTTCACCAGCCCGCGTTTGCCCCCCCTGCTCTCCTTGGCCGACACTTTCTCCTCGACCATACTGTTCCATTCCCCGCAGCCCGGACACTTGCCGAGCCACTTGGCACTCTCATATCCGCAATTATTGCAGAAATATACGGTTTTCGTCTTAGGCATCATTCCTCATCTTGTTGTTGCAAAAATAACAAAAAATTACTAAATTTGCACAAACGTTGAAACTTTCCTCCCCGCAGCGTGTAATATCTGTGACGGAAGACCGTAACAACCGCCATGAAATAAGACACAACATATTAATATAACCCAATAAACAGTATTAATCATGAATTTTCTCACAGATGAAAAGCTTCTGATTGTCGGCGCAGCCGGCATGATTGGCTCCAACATGGCCCAGACCGCCATTATGATGCGTCTTACTCCCAACATCTGTCTGTACGATCCCTATGCAAAGGGACTGAAAGGTGTTGCCGAGGAAATGCTGCAGTGCGGCTTCGAAGGCATGAACATCACCTATACCGACGACATCGAGACCGCCTTCACCGGTGCCAAGTACATCGTATCGAGCGGCGGCGCACCCCGTAAGGAGGGCATGACCCGCGAGGACCTGCTGGCAGGCAACTGCAAGATTGCCGAAGACTTCGGTAAGAACGTGCGCAAGTATTGCCCCGATGTAAAGCACATCGTGGTGATCTTCAACCCCGCCGACATCACCGGTCTGGTAACACTGCTGTACAGCGGCGTCAAGCCCGGCTGCGTCACCACACTGGCCGCACTGGACAGCACACGTCTGCGCAACGAGCTGGCCAAGTGGTTCAAGATCTCCCCGGATCTGATCACCAACTCCCGCACATACGGCGGTCACGGCGAGCAGATGGCCGTATACGCAAGCACCACGCTGGTAAACGGCAAGCCTCTGACCGAGATCATCGGCACCGAAGCACTTCCCGAGAATGAATGGGAGGCCATGAAGGTACGCGTGATCCAGGGTGGCAAGAACATCATCGAACTTCGCGGCCGCAGCTCGTTCCAGAGCCCCGCATATCTGTCGATCGAGATGATAGCCGCCGCTATGGGTGGCCCCGCATTCCGCTGGCCCGCAGGCGTATATGTAAACGACGCCAAGTTCCACAACATCATGATGGCCATGGAGACCACCATCGACAAGAACGGCGCATCGTTCAAGGTCGTAGAGGGCACTCCCGAGGAGGCTGCCGAACTCGAGCAGAGCTACAAGCACCTGTGCAAGCTCCGCGACGAAGTCATCGCACTGGGCATCATGCCTCCCATCGACAAGTGGGGCGAGCTCAACCCCTACATGGTCGAGCAGACCGTCTAATGAAGTGCGACAGCTTTTATAGCTGACTTTCTATAGATAAGGAAAACAAATCTCAGTAATTACAACCGAGGATGAGGGTGTGCCGGAACTTCCGTTCCGCCGCACCCTCTCTTTATATCTTTTAAGATTATTAAATTTGGCAAGACAGGAGCGATTTTCGGCATGATGGCTAAGTAATCTTACTGTTTATGGACTAAAAAAAGTCAACAAGTTGTTGACTTTTTTGAAAACGTCCCTTCATATTCCTCTCAGTTTTCCGTCAAGGCGAATGAAGGGACTTTACGATTCTAAATTAAGATGCAAATAGGAACAACTAATCCTAAATATTCTATGAGAAAAAGACAAAGACTATTTCGCATACCCTGTACCACCGCAACGTGAACATCTTTGGTGATAATGAATAAATACGTTTGGATTATACCATTTCCCACATGTTTGACATTGTTGTTTTGGCTTTTCTATACCAAAATTTGCCGGAGCGTTGTCATCTTTAGTAATTTGCCCGGTCCCATTGCAATAAACACACTTCCGCCGATTTTGAGTCTGATTACTTGAATTGTGATGATCATTGGTAGTATTTCCGTTCTTACTATTCTGTTGAGGAGGATAGTTAGAATTGTAAATATAACCGTTATAATCTTCAGAATTTTGAATATTGGATGAATGCGTTCGTATTAATGAACATGTCGTTACTCCCTTTGGTGGTGATACTCTTTTAAAAATGAATTTTTTACCATTTTTAGATGTAACTGTTAGCGTAGCTTTGTCTTGGCTAAAACCAAATTTTGCTCCACCTCCACAGAAGCAAGTTCCATTATATACAGAGGTATAACGATTCGATTGATACTCATTTCTTCGCATTGTACCGTTTTTCACGCTTATGCCATTTATATCGGATTCATAGCATTGGTCGCCGATAAATGATACAAATTGAATTGACCCAATTTTTATATTAGGCTCACTTGTCTCTACTAATTTATAGCATGCAATATCTTTCCCGTTTGCTATAACAGGAAATAAAAACAGCAATATTATTGAGATAAGCGGCTTAACGAAGGAAATCATGCGGATCTTTGTTTAAGACATCTGGATCAATTCGTTCCCAGTAAGTACGATCTTTTACTTCATCAGAATTCTTACGTTGGCGCCAAGTTATACAAGTTTGACCATCAGAACTAATTCCTCGATAATAATCTCCTATACGAGACCCTTTGGTCACACCAAAAGAAGGTCCATAAGCTCCATAGGGATCTCCATATCCCGTCATGACAGTATTTCCTTGCCCTCTCCATGGGGATTTGTATACTTCATATGAGCTTGTGCTCAGTGATGAATCATATTCATAAGGTTCATTTGCTTTTTGGAGTTTGTTATACATCCAATCTTCCCAATAAGAAGAATCAGAATGTAATTTGGATGATATTTCACTTGCCGTTTTTGATGCGGAATAGCAACGGCTTCCACTCACGTAGACCATCATGATTTTGGTGCTGGATGATACCTCTGTGCCCGACTTTACAAAGTAGTACAATTGGGCCTTTATGCCGAAAACACATCCCAACATAAAAGCTAAGATTAAAATAAATTTTTTCATACATTTGTATATGATGGTCTGCAGCCTTAAGGACCGTTAATAATAAGAGAGGCGTGGGCTGCTATGCCACGCCTTTATGTGAAGGTGGTAGGAATACCTTGATCGGAAGATGTGGATATAACAGCTCCACGCCTTATAGACGTGGAGACAGTTAGTCCTACTCTTGCCGATTGTGATTAAGTTTCCTACGCTTTTCACATACAAGCAGTAGACATAACGTCTCTTTTAATATCAGTATGTCTTTGCCAATCGGAGGATTGACAATGCAAAGGTACTAATTATTTTTGATACACCAAATATATTATCCAACATATTCTTCGTTAAACACCATGCTTTTTCATTTATAATTCCATTGCGTTCTCAAAAAGGCTCTTATTTTATAAGGGAAGTTTCTTTAGCCGCCGAGTAGACCTAAATAAGAGGCTGTGTCAAAATGGCGCAGCCTCTTATATCTTTTAAGATTGTTAAAATTTGGCGGGACAGACGCGATTTTGGGCGTGTTGGTGTGCGATTGCGTCCTTTGATTCGGAATGTGACAGAAGCCATGGATTTTTATCACGATCATATTTAGTAATTTTGCAGTGCAAACCAATAAACAACAACACAAGTGAAAAGAACAATGAAACATTTGATGCTCCTGCTCTCCATGGTGCTGATGACGGGCATCATGACCGGCTGCAAGAGCGACGGTGACGGACTGAACGGAGTATACGCCGAGATAGACGGCAGCGGTTTTGGCTATGCCTATTACTTCGTCAACGACAACACCGTGAAGTGGTGTTACTGCCATGATGGTTATAAGGCTCCCACAAGCCAGATGATAGGCTATACCAACCAGGTTGGCAAAAGCTCGCTGTATTCCTCCAACGACAATCCCTCCTACACATATACGTATGTTTATGAGGACGGCAAAGTGTACATTCCCGAGAAGGGGACAATTCTGACCAAAAGCGGCAACCGCCTTACGGACGGAGGCCACACTTACCGCAAATATTGATTTACCTCCTCGATATTACGATATTACTGAATAATTTCTGAATCGAACATTAGTGCTACGCTGACACCCAGCGCGGCACTTACTGTTTTAATGGATAAGGAAGCCGGCCCTGGAGCCGGCTTTAATTTTGCAGCAAAATCAATCAATCACTGTTACAAACACTATTACTGACATGAATATGACGACTGAAAACTTATGGCAGGCTGCCGTGGCGGTGCTGGGAGCATTGGGTGGTCTGGATCTGCTGAAATGGATGGCGAATCTGATAATGAACCGGCGCAACAACGCGCGCATGGCCGACAGCCAGGCCGATCTCTCGGAGTTTCACACCATGAAGGAGATGATCGAGTTCCTGCAGCAACAACTCAAGGAGAAGGAGGAACGCTTTGCCGAGCAGACCGGCTTGGTGCGTTCGCTCAACGGCGAGGTAATCTCGCTGACACAGGCCAAAGCCGCCGTCGAACTGGATCATGCCTTGCATCGCTGCGACAATCTGACCTGCCCTCACCGCCTCCCTCCCAACGCTTTCACCTCCGTCAACACAAAGACTAATTAATTATTCACTTTACTATGATGGAATTGAAAGAAAAGGCAAGTCACAGAACTATTGGATGCTGAGCATCCGCACAGAACGTACAGAAGCTCACAGAACAAACTATTTGACAGGTGCTCGCGCAGTATTATTGCCGCTGCCATAGATCCTGCTGTCGCAGGTACAGGAACTTGCTCAGAATACTTCTGTGATAATTCTGTTGCCGTCATTGACGGCTCTGTGTCTACTGTCTCCCTCGAACCGAAGCAAATGAGTAAAAAGTTCTGTGCTATTCTGTCAGTTCTGTGCGGATGCTCTGCATCCAATAGTTCTGTGACTTGCCTTTCCTTTAATTCCAACTTAGAAATTTACGAAACTTAAGTTACTAATTACTAATTGATACTTGCTAATAATTACGCATCATGATAATTCTTATTGACAATGGGCACGGGGCCGAGACTCCTGGCAAATGCAGTCCTGACGGCAGGCTGCGCGAATATGCATGGACACGCGAGATAGCGCGCTGTGTCTGTGACAAATTGAAATCACTGGGGTATGACGCCCGGCTGTTAGTGCCGGAACTCAACGACGTTGCGCTACGCGAACGGGTAAAGCGTGTCAACAGCGTTTGTGGCGATGCCGGCTCTGACAACGTACTGTTGGTTTCCATTCACATCAATGCCGCCGGCACAAGCCAATGGCATAACGCCTCCGGATGGACGACTTGGGTCGCACCAAACGCATCACAGCGCTCATGCAAACTTGCCACATTACTCAATGTCGAGGCCGTAAAACTCAACCTGAAAGGCAACCGCTCACGCGAACCGTTCTTTACCGGCAACTTCGCCATCCTGCGCGATACGAAATGCCCGGCGGTCCTGACCGAAAACATGTTTCAGGACAACCTGCATGATGTAGCCTACCTACTCTCCGACCGCGGCAAATCCGAAATCACAAATCTGCATATAACAGCCATAACCGAATATCTGAAATCAAAATGAAAACAGTTCATCTTATCCTTTCTGCGGTTATTCTCGCCGTTTTGTGCGGATGCCGCCCACATCGCAACCAGACGCTTGTCCCCGAAACAGTAACTTTGCAGGCTACAATGACAACCCGCGAAGTCCAGACCCAACATACCGACACCGTGTATATCCGCATCCCGTCGCAGGAATCGGAGCGCGAGACATTCGACAGCGTCTCGGTGTTGGAATCCGACTACGCCGTGAGCGAGGCACAAATCCGCCCCGACGGCTCGCTGCGTCATTCCCTACGTCACAAAGACACACCGCTGCCGGTTCAGGTCATTACCACCACCGACACCATCTTCAAAGACCGCGTCATCGAAAAGCCGGTCCCGGTCAACGTGCATGACACCGCACCTTCAGACCACGCAAAATCCTATCGTTCCACAGTCCTCCCCTGGCTTATCGCCACAGCTACCACTATATTGTTAGTCCTTATAGCAGTCAAGCATTTACGCACGAGATTTTAAATGTTTATCAAAAAACCAGACGAAAAACAATGCGCAGTCTGTCACCGGCTGCGCACTGGAAGGGCGGCGTCCTCGCCGGCCATCAGTTGACGACGTGGACGTCGTCATTCCAGTCATCCGCGGCTCGGAAAGTCTGCGCCACTATCGGATATTAAATTTATTTAACATATTGATGATAATATCAGGCAGTGATTACTATTAGTTTTGCATTATGAAGCAGGTTAAGACTAAAATAGTAACCCAAGATGGCAGGGAAGTCGAGGCGACGGCTCCAAAGATTCTATCTGTGAGCAGAGCCACCGATGTGCCCGCGTTTTACTCCGACTGGTTTTTCCGGAGTCTTGAGCGCGGCTATTGCCGTTGGCGCAATCCGTTCAATGGCACCGATATTTACGTGTCGCTCAAGGATGTAAGATTCATTGTATTTTGGTCAAAGAATCCAGAGCCACTTATTCGATACCTGCCGCAGTTAAAAGAGAAAGGTATCAATTGCTGTCTCCAATATACCCTTAATGACTATAAGCACGAAAGATTGGAACCGGGAGTGCCCGGTCTTGAGAAACGAATTGATACATTCCGCAGACTTGGCGATATGCTGGGATTCGGAAGTGTTGTATGGCGATTTGATCCTTTGATCCTTACAGATAAAATCCGCATTGACTCATTGATTGAGAAAATATGTAAAGTCGGCAATTTGCTGAAAGGCTGCACTGAAAAGTTAGTTTTCAGTTTTGCGGATATCGCATCGTATCGTAAAGTAAGCGGCAACCTCAGAAACGGAGGCATATCTTACACTGAATGGACGGACGAAACGATGCATGAAATAGCTCAAAGAATCGCTCTCGTCAACAAATCAGAAGGCTGGAACTATCATCTTGCCACTTGCTCGGAGCGTATTGACTTGGCTTCATACGGCATCTGCCACAACAGATGTGTGGATGACGAGCTCATTTCCCGAATTGCATGGCGCGATCAGGAATTGATGAAATATCTTGGCATCGAGATTCTACCTAAAGAACGGAATATATTCGGAGAATCGACTCTGCCGGCGGGAGCATGGGAAGTATCAGACAATCTTTATGCCATCCGTACCCGTGTAAACCGCGACAGCGGACAGCGCAAGTTCTGTAGATGCATCGCTTCCAAGGACATCGGCCAATACGACACCTGTCCGCATGGTTGTCTCTATTGTTATGCCAATACCACTCCCGCATCAGCCCTCGCCAATTTCCGCCGACACAATCCCGACAGCGAAACAATAATCTGAATTTACACTTTTAACTATCATGTTGAAACTATTGAATTTCGATAAAATACTACAACAAGCCTCTAACAAATATCTTGCACTTCCGGAATCAAGACAAAAACAATTAAAGGAATCTCTTGATAATGGGAAAGCAATATTGAGAAATGAGAATCAGATGAATACCTACCTTCATCACTATGGCGAAATGCATCGTCAAAAGTTGTTACGTGCATATAGAAATCTTCCCCAATCACTATTTAATGGTAATTTCTCAGTAATTGACTGGGGTTGTGGTCAAGGTCTGGCATCTATTGTACTTGATGAATTTATAGAAAGAGAGAAAGGTCTGTTTCGGGCCATCACAGATATAACTTTGATTGAACCTTCAAAAATATGTTTACGTCGGGCCATCGCGAACATTAATTGGTCATTACCTAAAGGGTTGCTCAGTTATCTCAATAAGAAAGAAGAAGCCGTTTTACCCGAGGACTTATGTATGCAAGAAAACAAGGTATTACATATCTTATCTAATGTTATAGACTTACCTGAGTTTACAGGGGAAGGTATTAAAAAGTATTTGAGCCAGTCATATAAAAGCCGTCACATAATTGTCATGGTCAGTCCCTTCTATCCCGAAGATGGGAGAGGCAAACGAATGGATGAGTTTTGTAATTCTCTCAAAGGATTCCGAAAAGTATATTCATTTCAAAAGCATGTCGACGAATGGGAAGAAGACTATAGCTGCCAGATAAGAATATTAGATAATATGTAAGCTTTTCAATCTATATTCCAGTAAGCATCCGGATCTCCATCAAAGATTGTATCTATTTCATCATCTGAATATCCTTCTACTTCTTGCGCCCAGGACCCTGCATATCTATCATATGTAGGAATATCTTCATAGCTTGTATTTTCGCATTCTATATCATTTGAATCAATATCATCCTCACTATATTCGTATATACCTAAATCCCTATACACATTTATTATTCTTCTATCTTCAAAAAGCCGGTCCATTATAAAGTCGGGATAAAGAATCTTAATTTCTTCTTTTGCCGTTTCTTGCAATGTAAAGATGACACCTGTACAATGCTTTATGCACCAGTCCAAATATGATGGATTAATATCCATCACATCTGCTAAACTTAAATCACGATACCTCCCAAAGTTGAACTGATCTTCTATCGTATCAAAATTACATCTACGAGCTCTCATTTTCCGTCCGAATTCCAGAAGATTCAAATATTTCATATTTGATATCCTCTGATATTTTTGCGGTTCTTCTTGTAATAACCGCAAAATCATTACTTATGCCTCTCAATTTCGACCCTGACTTAAAAATAAGATCATCATTATTAACATAATAATATGCTCTCTTATCTTCAATTCTTACTCCATTTATTCGTGCCACCCTTAGATTGGGATTTTCATTTCTCATTGAATAAAGATAATAATCAAGATCATACTTTGTCAAAGCCATGAATTTAGGCATATAAAGCAAATACAGATTATATTTTTCTTCATTCGCTTTAGCCACACTTCTAAAAATCGGGAATCTGTGTATTTTATTCTCCAAATAGAAAAAAGCCCTATTCGATAGTATTTGGCATTCCCCCATGGGTGGCATATCGATAATAGCTGGCATATCAATAGCCATACTAAATACATCGTCATTTATTGCAATAAAGCCATAAACTTCTGCTGCTTCTCCGTCAGGAAGGATTACTTTCAAACCTTTAGAAAGTGTTTGACCTTCTTTTACAGCTTTATCGAGTGAAATTAAAGATGTTTCAATAATCATTATACCTGTCAATTTGTTTTTATTAGAAGTTTTCCTCTATAAAGATTACTTCCTTGCAAACATTTAGTAATGCCGGAGATATTTCATTTTTCCGGTCTAATTCAAAAATCGGCTGTGTCGATATTTCTTCAATCATTGCTTGGGTTATGTATTTAACCATCAACATGTACATCATGTATGATTGAATATCACTCTCATTCATCCCCAGATCCTCAAACTTACCAAAATGGTAATGTATAAAGATATAAACCACAGGACATTTAAACATATTATAAGATGCCATAGTTTCCGCTGCAACTTTTTGGCCCTCAGATTTTAAGGCATACAAAGTTACCAGTTTACAATATGCGTCTAACTTTTTATACAGAATTTGTATGTAGTCTTTTGACCAAGGGCATTTTCTGCCCATATTGATTCCTTCTGCCATGAGTTTTTTAATTATTATAAGTCACGTATGTCTATAAAATAACCATAGAATTCCACTATCCGAAGCGGAGACATCATTGCAAATCTTATGCATGTCATATTATTGAATATGTTGCACACCAGTGGTTCATTGGAATCTGGCCAGCTCACGGAATCCGGGATTCTGCCATACTGAACTCTGTCATTCAATACGTCTCCATTTTCTAAACCAAAGATTGGTAATCCGAACCTCGTGTTTATCTTCACAGGAATTTCACCTTGAAGAATCATTCCGAGACATTCATCATTTAATACTTTGGCTATTACAGTAACATTACATGGGCCTTTGCTTAAACATCGGCCATTTTGATATTCCTCAAAGCGTTCTGCTTCAAAGATGAATGACTTTTTATATATATGCACCTTATTAACAATGCCGTCGGACCTCTATTCGGCTGTTTATTAAACAAAAAAAGCGCAAGGTCTATACTTATTGCTCGTTCTTCTGTTTGAGGCCTTCGCATTGCCCTGATCCGTAGAACGAGCAACGCTGAGGCCTTACGCGAATATGTACACAAGCGGATATAATGCTTTCACATTATATTCGGCATGATATTACATATCACCATAAGCATCTCCCGCTGCTTCATTCTTGACGGATCAATGAAATTTGCGAAGTTTCAAACAGTCAAGATGAGCGTTGAGTAACGCTTTTTATTTATTTAGTAGTCATCCACAGACCAGTATTGGCCTAGAGATGATATACTACTGCAAAGTTAATCAATTTTTCTTAGTTTCATAATATATATCAATATTTATTGTCGATTATTTTATCGAAGGTCAAATGTCGCGAAAGTATTTCTTAGAGATTAACCAGGTATAGCGCTTTTACGGTCATAATCCGAATACCTACAAGTCTTGCTCATTCTTCCTTTTTTCTAATCCATTAAACAATCCCCATTTAATACATGCTGATGCATCTGTCGTGTCAAGCACTAATCCTTGCCTGACGATACCATCCACTTTTGAGCAATAGTATCTTTTACGACCTAAATAATCAAAACCATGGAATGTTTTATTAACACATTCGGCACATGTAGTGAACCCTAATTTATTCATATCTTTTATTATTTAAATATTATTATTACTAAACGTATAGGCGCTTATTATAAACCGAATACAAAGAAAACCATAGAACTAAGAGAACTGTGCTATTTCAGTATATTAGCAAATTCTCTTATTGACAAGTTGTGTCTGATACTACGTCTGACTATTCACTGACTTCGGCTTTCCAGGCGGTGATGTTGCGTGTTTCGGTGCTGAAGGTGATGCCGAGGTTGACGATGGGGCGTGGGTCACCGGTAAACTGCCGGGCGTAGTCCTTCGCATGAATCTGAGCCAACGCCTCGTCGGGGGTGCCGTCTCGCTTTAGCTCGATGATGTAGATGTTGTTGCGCATACTGAGCAACAGATCTATCCGACCGTTGGACGTATGCCATTCAGGCCGTGCATTCACTCCGATAAGCATGAATATGATGAACAGGTTGTTCTCATAGTGCAGTTCGTTGGCCTTTTCCGAGAATTCGTATGGAATTCCGGCCATGAATGTGCGCAGACGTTCCATAGCCTCGTCGATGTTACGTGTCTCCAGAAGTTTCCTGACCTGGCGCACATTGTTGTAAACCACCGTATCGCCCTTATCGAAATAATACTTGGCCAGATTCTCAAACAATCCTTTGCGTACCTCCAAATTTGGAATGCCGAGGTGATACTCATCCGGCTTCTCAAATCTCTTGATCGTGAGGTAGCCCGTCTGATAAAGCAAAGCCGTAGGTTGGGTGTCGAATATATCGCTTGAAGTCAGGATGCTCTCATCTACCGTCTCCTCAAACATCTCCGGAAGAAAGCTGTTCCCTTTCTGAATCTGTCTTACAAGAAATTCAGGGGTGCCGCTTTGGAACCAATAAGAACCGATTTCTCCATCAGCCATAGCCCACATCAGACTGAACGGATTGTAGATGTCCGGACTGTTTTTGGTAAAGTGATAACCGTCATAATTGTCCTTAAGCAACTTGACGGCTCCGTCATAATCGGTATCGTTGTTCTCGGCGAGCTGTTCGACACCTTGCCGGAAGTCCTCCATCAGTTCCTTCTCGGTTATGCCACAAATTGCTGCATACTGCTGATTAAGGGATATATCCCGCAGATTATTCAAGCCACTGAAAACGGTCATCTTGCTGAAACGGCTTACCCCTGTCAGCATGGTAAACCTGATATATCCATCCAGATCCTTGAAATTGACATAGATTGACTTGAGCAGCTGACGGTTCTTCTCCAGTTTTTCCTCATCGTGCATGGACGATATGAGGGGATGATCGTATTCATCTACAAGAATCACGACCGGCCGACCAGAAGATATACTTGCTGTACGAATTATATTACCGAAACGAGCCGAGAGACTATCAGATTCGATTTTAACATCATACTCCTGCTCCCAGATCTGAAACTGGTTATCAAGGATTGCATTCAGATCGTCATCTATAGTCGGATTATAGCTGGCCAGACTGAGTGTCAGCACGGCATGAGGTTGCCACTCAGTCTCCAGTTGCTCTATGGCAAGCCCCTTGAACAGTTCCTTTTTCCCTTCGAAATATGCCTTGAGAGTAGACAACAACAGGCTCTTGCCAAAGCGTCGCGGCCTTGACAGAAAAACACAATTGCTCGTCTTGACAAGATTATATAAAAGTTCTGTCTTGTCAATATACAAATATGAGAATTCACGAAGCTTTTCGAAGCTCTGAACGCCTATGGGATAACGGACCGGAGTGTTTGCCATATCAATTTCGGTATTTCTCACAAAGTTAACCAATTTCCCCGACAGTTCCAAATCAGTCTTCTTCCCGGACGTTGTCACGCTCTGCGGGGTTTTGGAGAAGGTCTTTCCGGCGGAGTTCCTCGGCACGGTGCAGCCAGATCTGGATTTCGTTCTCACGCATCTGACGTGGTTCGGAGGCCATTTCGGGCATATTCGCCAACAGTTCCTCGATGCTGGCGGCCATAGCCTGCGCGCCGCGCCAGCCGCCATGCTCGTACGCCTTGACGAACAGATCCGTTCCCTTGTCCGTGTCCCGCTCACAACCGATGCCGAACGAATAAAGTACCCCCAGCCGATAGGCATATTCCTCCGGATATGTCTTTTCGGCCACTTCCGTCCATCTGAATAACGGCTTGGTCCAGTCCGTATCGTCCGTGTGGTCAGGAAACGCCAGGTCCCAGTAATAATCGCTCAACGCCTCGGCGGCCGGCGCATAACTGCCGGCTATCGATTCATAATACTCCACTCCTATTTCCGGATCGCCGCCCTTGGCCATATCCATGTAATAGTCGCCCAGCCACATCACGGCGTCATAGCGCCATGGACTGTCTATCTTGGAACTCAGCTCATAGAAGCGCTCGGCGTCGTAATGGTCGTACTTCTGACGCGGGCCGCCTTCGGCCTGGTCGGACGTCTCGGCATTCTCGCACATATATCCCATCAGATAATATCCCAAGCCGTCATGCCATTCCAACGCCGCCTTCTCGGCATACTCGAACGCCAAATCCATGTCCTGCTCCACTCCAATGCCGTCATGGTACATCAATGCCAGCAGACCGTCACGCGCACCACTCTCCGGCGCATTCAGAACCAAGTCCGCAGCCTCCTGCAACGCCTCCGGACGCTCGTCCTCCTCCGCTATCAGCTTATAAAACTTATTTTCCAGTTCCGTCTCCATAAATTCAACCTTCGACATTCAAAATTACCACCGTTATGTTGTCCTTTCCACCGGCCAGGTTAGCGGCATCCACAAGCGCCCGGGCCGTGCACGACGGCGATTCAAGGATCTCCAGTATCTTCGCGTCGTCGATCATGTCGCACAGGCCGTCGCTGCATACCAGGTATTTGTCGCCGGCAACAAACTTGGTCGGCATTATGTCAACGAACGCATCGGGCACTCCCATCGCGTTGTAGATAAGGTTCGACGGCACGGTCATATCCCCGAGGCGGTTGCGTTCGGAGTGGTCGGTGGTCAGCTGCTTCAGATGCCCGTAGCGCAGTCTGTACACACGGCTGTCACCGCAATTCAGACAATACGGTTTCCCATCATAAATCAGGATCCCGGTCAGCGTGCAGCCCATTCCCGAACCGTTGGCGGCAATCAGTATCTCATGGTTTGCACCTGCAAACCATTTCTTTATCGCCATCACCAACTCTGAGGAATCCATGCCCGGTTCCAGACGGTCGGAAAAACCGCTGAACGACGACACTGCCATTTCAGATGCAACTTCGCCTGAGGCATAGCCACCCATGCCGTCGCATACTATCGCAGCCATCTCCGTATCTGGATTTATGGGCAGCGTCATGCAGATCTGTCCGTCGCGTATCTTCTGACCCGCCACAAGCGCCATGTCCTCATTGTTGGAGCGCAGACGTCCCACATCGCTCTCCACATCGAACCTTACCGTCATGCTCATCTTACAACGAAATCATAGAAGTTGGCGATTCTGACTATATTTCCCACATTGATACGCGCCGGCTGGTGAGGCACACAGGCCACGCCGTTCACCTTCGTGCCATTCCGCGACCCGAGGTCGGTTATGGTCCATCCGGCGACATCCTGTCCCAACGAGGCGTGCGTGCCGGATATATATATGCACTGTCCCAACTGAGCCGTGTAATTGCCGGTGGTTCGGCCTATCACCGCGCCATGCACCAACGGAATCGTGATGTTCATGGCCGCGCAATACAGGTCCACAGGCATTGCCGGCGGCGTGTATGTGCCGGTTCGCGGCTGCTCCGGCTGTGCGGGTTCTACAGGCTTCTGTACAGGGCCTTGCGGTTGTTGTTTATCCAGTTGGTCGGCGGCTACGAGTTCCTTGCCGCACTGGACGCAGCGCTTCCCCCGCCCCTTGCCGAATATCAGATGCTCGGGGCACAGGTACATCATCGCTCCGCACTGATCGCAATAACGGCTGTCGGCGTCTATCATCTCCCCGCACTGCGGGCATTTCTTCTGATTGTCCATACTCGTGAGGGTTTTATTCCTTGATTATCATGTCCTCGCGTCGCAGCATATACAGCTCGCTGTTGTCAAAATCGGGGTTCCTGAGCAGTTCACGCAGACGGCGTCCCTGGTTCAGCTTCACGCGGTCGAAGTAATTGCGGGCCTCGCGGGCGTTGGCAAAGTTCCGTCCCTTGTTATAGACTAAGACGTTGAAATAACATTCCATCTCGGTCTCGGCGCCGGCATCCATCTTAAGTCCGGCCTTCCTTACGACGCTGCGGAATATGTTGCCTAATTCCCCGGCGCTATAGTCCTCGAAATTGATGCGGCGCTGGAATCGTGAATCCATACCGGTGTTGGTGTCTATCCACTGCTGCATTTCGCGGTGATAGCCGGCGGCGATGCACACGAACTTCCCTTTCAGGTCCAGCAGCTTTGTCAGCAGCACGGGCATGGCGTCCTTGCCGAATCCGTTGGGGCCGTCGTTCAGTCCGTATGCCTCGTCCAGGAACAGGATTCCTCCGATGGCGCGGTTTATCATCTGTTCTGTTTTCGGAGCGGTCTGACCCACATACGGCGCTATCAGGTCCTTGGGCGTCACCTCTATCACCTTGTTCGACGGCAGAAGTCCGAGCGAGTAGTAGATATTGCCCATGATGCGGGCCACGGTGGTTTTGCCCGTACCGGGATTACCGAGAAACAGCAGGTGGTCAAGATTCAGCTTATGCCTGCCGCCGGTGTCGGCGTTGCGCTTCTGCTCCACTATCAGCGTGTCGGCTATCTCCCTGACTGCATCCTTCACGGCCTTCAGACCCTCTAATTCGTCCAGTTCCTTCATGCACTCCTCAACGTCTATCTTCTTTGGAGCGTCGTACGGAATATCGCACTTTTCTATGGTATATAGTTCTTCGTCGCTGAGTTCTTCTGTTATGTTACTGGAGATACGGTCGCTCTGGCGGTCCTTGGTGGTGTTGAACAGCTTCACCATCTCGCCGGCGTTGCCGAACTTCTCGTCCTTGGCGCTCACCATCTCCTCTACCTTGAGGTTCAGCAGTTCCTCGGCTTCCGGCGTCAGCCTGTAACCCTCCTTGCGGGCGTTGAGCATGAATATCTGCACCAGCTCCTCGACCGTATAGTCGTCTATATGGATGCTATACGTAAAGCGGCGCTTCAGTCCGGGATTGGCGTTGTTGATGAACTCGTCCATCTCCAGTTTGTAACCTGCGAATACGGTCACGAACTTGCCGGCGTCGTTCGACATACGGGTCATCAGGGCCTCGATGGCCTCGTTGCCAGACTTGTCCTTCACGCCCGAGGGATCGGCCGGCATGAAGGTATATGCCTCATCGATAAACAGCACGCCGCCCATAGCCTCGTCCACCGCCTTTTCCATATTCTTGCCGGCGGAGTTGACATAGCTGTCGAGTATGTGCTTGCGCTCCTTGCACACCACATGACCCTTGGGCAAAATGCCAAGAGCCTTGAACACCTGACCCATCCGCTTGGCCACCTCGGTCTTGCCGGTGCCGGGATTGCCGGTGATGATTATATGGATGTTGGGCTGCTCCACCTTGCCCCCCCGCATGGCCTTGATTCGCGCAAGTTTTATCCTGTTGGCGAAAGAGCGTATCTGCTCCTTCACTCCCTGCATACCGATGAAGTCGTCGAACCCTTTCAGCAGTTCGTCGGCCGAAAGTACGGTGCGGTCCCCCTCGATGTCCACAAGGTCTATCTCGTTCTTCTTCGACTCGTCGAAGGTGCCCTCCTGCCGTGCCTTGTCGTTGCGGGCTATCAGGGCCGACACGGCCTGCTGATATTTGTTGCGCACCTCACGGGCGTTGCCGAAGTTGCGCGTCTTCATCTTTTCCATCCGTTCGAACACCTGGTCCAAATGTTCCTCGGCCTTGGCCGACAGCGTATAACCCTCAGGACTGCTTTTCACCATCCGCCGGAATATCTCGGCCAGTTCCTTGCCGGTGTAGTCGCGGAAATTTATAATCTTGTTGAACCTCGACTCGAGTCCGGAATTGGAGTGGATGAACTCGCCCATCTCCTTGCTGTAACCGGCCAGTATCACTATCACCTTGCCGCGACGGTTCTCCGCCAGGGTCAGGATGGTGTCGATGGCCTGCTGTCCCACGGCGTCGCTGTCATTCTGCTTCAGCGAATATGCCTCGTCGATGAACAGCACGCCGCCCATCGCCTTGTCGAATACGGAGCGTACCAGTTTCGGTGTCTCGCCCACATACTGTGATACAAGATCGTCGCGTCCCACTTCCACAAGATGACCCACCGGCAACGCGCCGAGCGAGTTGAGGGCATCGGCAAACAGACGCGCCATCGTGGTCTTGCCAGTGCCGGGATTGCCGAGAAACTGAAACTGGTCGTACAATTCCACCGTGGCACCGGGGCCGAGACGCTTGCGCTGCTCCTCCAGCTTGAGCGTTATCTTGCGTATCTCCTCCTTGATCTCGTCCACGCCCACATATTTGTCGAACGACTGCATCACCTCCTCGTAAGTCTTGGGGATGTATTCCGTGCCGTCGATCATGTCAGGACCTACCGGAGCGCCGTCGGGAAGCACCCCGATGCATTTAAGGTTGATGTCGTAGGCACGTCGCTCGGCGTTGTGGCCTCCCGCTCCCTGTGCCGCGTCGGGATTGCGGCGGTCGTACAGATAGATGCGTTTCAGTTTCTGCCGGCCTTCTTCGGTAAGAACCCGTCCGCAGGTCTCGAGCAGCAGGCGCTCCGTAATGTTCAGAAGGCCGTCGTCGCTGATTCCGGGAGTCTCCAAGAAATAGTTTACCGCCGACGCCGGCACCGGATTCTCGTCGAAGAATTTCTTAAGCCGTTTCCCGCCCAACAGTATCACCACAGGCTTTGCGGCGTCGCCGCGCCATTTGCGTATATGCTTTATGATATGGTCTATCGGCGCCACATCCTTCTGCTCCCCGTCAGGCACATGCTTGTCGGCTTCTTTTATTATCAGGACTCCGTTTCCGAAATTCTTCAGATTCTCGTCGATTTTCTCCACAAATTTCTGGTAATCGGTCGGGTCTACGATCTTCGGCACGGGATTGTTCACCAGCCCCTTCTCGTGCAGCAACCCCGCTATGGCCTTTGCCACGGTGGCCTTGCCCGTACCCGAATCGCCTGTTATGACGAAACTGAGTTCCATGCGGAAGTTCAGGTTGTGGGCGTCGTTGTATGCCTTCATGGCGGCTCCCTTTGAGGCTATGTCGGTCAGCGTGGCGCGAATCTGGTCCTTGTCCACCAGTATGTCGAGTACGCCGCCGGCAGTCTGGGCCTTTGCTCCGTCAGAAGCCGTGCCTTTCGCTTCGCCAGGAGGCGGAGGCGGCGTCTGTATGGCGGCCATCGTGGCGCCACACCATTTACAGTATCTCGCTATGTCGCGGTTGTCCTTACCGCATTTATTGCATTTCATTTCTTTGTCAGTCTGTAGGTGTAACTCGAACCCTTGTGGTTGTTGGCATAGCTGCCCTCTATCGTGTCGTCGGCATCCTTGGCTTTGCCGATGGTGTATGTGATGTAACGGTCCACCGTGCCGTCGGCCTTCACCACGTTCAGCTTCAGCTTCTCGGGATGCTCGGGGTCAAGCGTACCCTTCAGCTGATGGTTCAACGGATGCCTGTAATTTATGGTCATTTCTCCCGTCACCACATACTTGCCGTCGATGGTGTCGGTCGTCAGCGTCATCGTGGAATTGCGGTCGTCAAACTGGCCGGTGTATGTGCCGTTGTACATCTCCATAGCCTGCGACTTGGCCGATGCTTTGCCCGTGGCATAGCTCCGGAACCATGCGCTGCCGGCGAATATCAGCACAGCCAACAGCAGTATGGAGAATCCCTTCAGTGCCATCTGTCCGCGTCCCTTGCGGGCGTTGGAGGCGTTGTCCTTATATACTATGGCCGGATATTCCGGGTGCATTCCGGGCAGCAGTTTGTCGCGCGAGCCGAACGCGGCTCCGATCTCGGCGTAAGCTGCGGCATCGTTCAGGTCCATCGTGCCGTAGTTGTCAACGGGCTTCCGTGACAGATAGACTTTCTTGAACAGCTGCGCGGCTCCGACCCACAGCACCAATGCAAGTATGGCTATCAGTATCCACGGCACCGCCGGCACTATCAGCACGAACACCCAGGCTATCAGGGCGTACACGATGACACCTACGATACCACCGGCCAACAGTCCGGCCTCGGCGGCGCATACCAACGCGACTAAGATGCCGATAATGATTCCGACCCATTTGCCGGTCGATTCCAACGCGGTGCGGAATATGCCGGAATCGGTAGTGGCGAACACGTATCCGCCATAGATGCAGGCTATCAGCAGCGGCAGGAAACCGAGCACTATCGCGGCTATGTGGATGGTGCGCGTTCCGGCACGGGCCACCGTGAACTGTGCCTTGGCGTTGCGTATCTTATTGTGCGTTTCCTCGGCGTTGCGGGCCGACTGCGCGTTTAGCACATGCTCCTGCATGAACTCCAGATATTCCTTGGTTTTCTGCAAGTAGGGCGTCTGCTTAAGGTCAACCTGAGGATTCTCCTGAAACTGCACGGCGAGCCAGTCCTGAACCATTGCGTTCACGGCGCTGTCCCGGTCCATGGCCTTGCGTATCTCGGCCTCGTGCTGCTTGAACTGTTCGAGCGTGGTTATGGTCAGGTGGTCTATGTACAGCGGACACCGGTGCGACGGCAGCAGTCCTGCTATCATCTTCATCTGCGCCACGCCACCGTTGAACCGCCCGTACTTACGCTTATTGTCCGTGCTCTTGAGGTTCAGACATTCGCGTATCCACTCTATCTGCTTGTCATACTTGTCTTTCGAACGCAGATACTGACACACGCGCGAATCCGCGAAGTCCTTGTAAAACGGTCCCGGGGTCAATTGCCGGGTGAAGGTTGTATGCTCCAGCCGGTTCAGGTTCTGCCAGTCCGCGGGATGCTCGCCTATGTGCCGGGCCAACTGATTGGCAAGGTCATCGATTGTGAGCCATTCGGAATCCTCGCGTTTCCGCACTTTCTTGAATTGGTAATCGACATTGCCGCATACATGGTACACCATAAACCATCCGAACGGATTGTCGTCCATAGGATAGTTTTTCTCCCAGACATCTTCGTACAGTTTCTCGTCGCGCCCCTTGACCCATTGCTTGAATTCCTCACTGGCAAACATGGATATGTCCCGCTTGCCGAAATCCTCCATATAGGAATCGGCTTCTTTTTCCATCAGCGAGCGCAGATGCTCGAAGTCCCGGATCTCGAAGTCATCCTTGCCGGAATCGGAATCTCCGCGATACATGAACGGCAGGTCGGGGTCTATTTCATAACACATCTCGTCCAAGGCCGATATGCCGCGATCCTCCACAGCCTCGATGTAGAAGTCCACGTCTATCGGGGCTTCGATGTGACGCAGGTATATCCACAGATTGCTGTACGGATCCTTGAGGGCATTTGCATACAGCCTGACATTACGGAATATGTCGCCGGCTATCTCGTATTCATCCTTCAGCACATTCTTGGTGAGGCTGGATGTATAAGGCATATCTTCGTCCAACAGCAGGCATGTGGCGAACAGACCGGCATCCCGGTCCTCGGCGTAGATGTCTTCGGTGTATGTCAGGATAGTCTTTTTCAGTTCCGGTTCCTCGTTATCCTCCATCCAGTCGGCCACCATGTCGGAATAGAGGTATTCCTTGGCCAGTTTCTTGTTGGCCCACATCATTTTGGCCAGTTCCTTTTTGGAATGAGCTATCAGGTTCTTGTCGCGGCTGAACACCACGCGGAAATCGGTCTTGAGTCCGTAGTATGTCGGATCTTCATAGATGGTCTCACCTTTCGACCATTGCACCACCTGGTCGAAGCCGGCGCGAATGTCGGCGTTACGCCGTGTCAGCGCCTTGAGCAGCTGCAGGTTGTGGCCGTCTATCTCCTTTGCGTCGGGATACGGCAGTGTCTCCTCCTCCTTGTCCTTTACTAATTTCTCCTCGTTGGCTATCAGGTTGCCCTCACCCTTCCACATGGCCAGCAACGTCATACCCATGGCGTAGAAATCGGATGGAGTCGAAACGTATGTAGGCTTGTCGTAGTAGTACTTGTACATCTCGGGCGCGGCATACACCGGCGTGCGACCGGCGTCGGTCGTGGCGCGCTTCTGGTCGTCGAGTATCTTTGCTATACCGAAGTCGGTCAGTACGAAGTCCCGTTCCCGTTTGTCGACAAACATGAAGTTTGCGGGCTTGATGTCGCGGTGCAGTATGCCGTTCTTGTGACAGAAGTCGATGGCCATTGCCATGCGCGGCGCCAATTTTCTGAACAGATCCTCCTTCCCTTTCAGCGACACCTGCGACAGGTTTCGCCCGGTGTAATAGCGCATCAGCTCGTAGTCGTGTCTTGCTCCGTTGCCGAAATCCATAACGCCATGCTCGAACACGTCTACCGTCAGTCCGTTGCCGCGAAGGGCTTTCAGTTTTTCAAGCACTTCATGGTTGGGGTGACGGTGTGCGTTATAAATCTTAAGCGCGTACTTTGTGCCCTTGTGCTCCACCAAGAACACCCTTGCCTCGCCCGACTGGCTGGAGATGCACTCCTTCTTTTTAAATTTTACGCCGTTTATCTCGAATTCCGTCACCAGCGAGTCGTCGAAAGCCACCTGCTTAGCGGGTCCGTCCGCAACCTGACCCGTCGCCGGCCCTTCCGCTCCCGGCGGCACAGCAGTCCCGGATGGCGGCACTGCCGTTTCTGACGGCGGTACAGCCGTGCCACTTGGGGGTACAGCCGTGCCTGACGGCGGTACCAGGGTGCCCGTATTATGTTCGTCAGTACGTTTATTACTCATTGTTATCGTCGTTCAAATATTCAATAAAAAGTATGGAAACGTCAGATGTAAGCTGTGTTTTCGGTTTGGTTGAAGGATACGACTTCTATTTCCTCGGTTTTCCATTTGCCTCCAAGCTCCGGCCGTGTACACTCCGACGGTTGGCGATGTGAGCAGCCGCAGTAATTACATACCCACCATACTCCTACAGTTTCCTTCCTCTTGACTTTTTCAAGGGCCACGACCTTGCAGGCGCACATAAAGCCTCGTTGGATTTCGGGCGGGTCCGCAGGGTCGGGAATCAGGTCGTCGAGAGCCCGTTGCATTTCCCGGTTCTTTTCGCGCTTCTTAGCCTTCAGTTCACGGAGGCGCTCACGCTTCTTGGCCATGCTTTCCTGATCTGACTGACGCACAGTCGCCGGCTTCGGTTTCGGGGCATCCGGCACTGACCCGGCATCACCGAACAGATTCTTGTATTCGTCAAGAATCTTACGGGCATTGTCATCCAATGGCGAGGTATTGTCCAAAAACGAGTCGTCAGGCTCACCGACTTCACGCTCCAGCTGTTCTATCTCGTCGTTCAGCTGTTCAATTTCCTGCGCCACCTGTGCCACACGCTTAACGCGCTGATCCTGTCGCGCACGCTCTATCTGACGGAAAGCCTCGGCTGTAATCGGCGTGTTGCAATTGCCGCAGAAGTGCCGGAACGCCAACGCTCCGCAGTTGGGACACTTCGTTCCGCCACGCGGATTGCCGCATTCACTGCAAAACATTTCGTCCGGCTCCATGATAGCTCCACAGAACGTGCAACGCGACCCGCCGTCATCGACAGCCGCACCGCATTCCTCGCAAAACTTCGCTCCGTCCTCTAACTCGGCGCCGCAGCGCGCACACCGCCGTGCCGTCGCGGAGTCTACTTCCTCCTGCGACAACTGACGGGGTCGGAAATTAGCGTATTGTTCCCTCTGCTTCTGTTGTTCCTGCTGTTTTTCCATAGGTTGCGGAGTGTATCAGTCAAACATTACCCTTGGATTCATCTGCGACGGCGAGCGCCAGTCGATGCCGTATTTCTCCATCAGCAACTCACGCTTCATGGCCCAATACTGGAAGCAGAAACCCATCTGACGCGGCACATTAGCCAACCGTCGGTCAAGCTCTGCCTCCACGTCGTAATATATCTTCTCCCACTCCCAGGAATATTCCACAGGATCCGTACGGAGATGGCCTATCTTCGGGTCAAGCATTATCTTGAACAGCTCCGTCTGCGTGAACATGTCTGCCATGGCGCGTTCCAGTTCCTTTGTAAGCCGGAAGTCGAGCCAGTCGCTTTCCTCAAGAAGCAGATGCAGCTTCATCCATTTTCTGACACGCCCTTTAAATTCGTCCGTCAGGTTTCCGGTCTTGAACGCCATCAGTATGTATATCAGCAGCAGTTCGTACTCGGCATGATGATAAACCGTTTCAGACACTGCATCGATGATGCGCGGCAACGTCTCTGACATTGCCTCCCATGCCACATCCTCATGGCGGATCATCTCCAGAACTTCCTGTGCGAGCTTGTATATGGGGCGGTAATCCTCCAGCTCCACGTATGTCTCTGCCAACAGCGCATACAGCTGCAGCCGCGCCAGGTCCTCAACCCGTTCCGTGTCCTCGTCCTCAATCATCCGGATCATGCTGTCATAATAATCCACGTCGTTGCGCAGACGTTCCTTCTCGTCCTTCACATCAAGGTGCTGACGCATATCGAACACCTCGTCAATCCGTTCTTCAATGCTTTTTGATCGGTCAAAAGTGATTTTCTCTATAAGATGTCTTATCCCCCGGGGTCGTACCATGGCAAGTTGTATTGAGTTTTTCAGTTAATAATCAGAGTCCGGACGTTCCACAGCCTCCATTTCCGCAACAAATATAGCATATCTACCCCACATTACCAAATCACGACCTATTCACAGTTTTGCATTTACTGTTTTTTAATTGTAATTTTGCAGTTAATTCCACAACCCTAATTAAAAAATTGTAAATCGACATGAATTTGCATTCTCTATATATCGCCGCAATAGCAGCGGGAGCCGGTGCGGCATTCGCACCCCTGGCACTGAACGGAGCTGACACTGTGGCTGAAGCCCGCGGCTTCAGCTCCGACATTATCCTCTCCACCGACGCCTACCGCTGGCAGGGAGACACCATCTTCCAGAACGAATTCAAAGCCTGGGCCGTCTCGCCCGAGGAAATACGTTCCACCTACAAGGGTCGTCCCGGCTACTTCATGCCGGTGGAACAGACCTGGAAACGCAAGAACGACCTCTCCTCCTACCCTCGCCTCACTTCCAACAACAGACTGCACGAGGCCATCTACAACATGGGCCTCGACGAGATGGTGAATGCCGTGGAGCCTGACACCACCCTGCGCACCGGCAAGGAATGGGCCGGCGTGTGGACACGCGACGTGTCTTATTCCATCATCCTGAGCATGTGCTATATGCAGCCGGAGGCTTCCATGATCTCGCTGATGAAGAAGGTGAATCCTTCCGGTCAGATAATCCAGGACACGGGGTCGGGCGGTGCGTGGCCCATTTCCACCGACCGCATGATATGGGTGGTGGCCGCATACGAGATATACAAGGCCACAGGCGACCGCCAGTGGCTCGAGAAGGTGTATCCCATCGCCCTGCGCAGCATCAGGAAGGATATGGCCACGATTATGAGTCCGCGCGGACTCATCAAGGGAGAGACCAGCTTCATCGACTGGCGCGAGCAGTCTTATCCCAAATGGATGCAGACCGTCGACATCTCGCAGTCGGAGGCCATGGGCACCAACGTCCTCTATGCCGCCGCGCTCAAAGCGTGCGCGCAGATGGCCGACATACTCGGTCAACGCAAGGAAGCCGCACGTCTCAAGGCTGACGCCGATGCGCTGACCGACGCCATCAACAAATATTTCTGGCTCGACGACAAGGGCTACTACGGAATGTACACCTACGGACGGGACCACAAAATCATGAACCCGCGTGCGGAGACTTTAGGCCTGGCCCTCTCCATCCTCTATGACATCGCCCCGGCCGAACGACAGAAATCAATCTCAACCAACAATCCGCACACACCCTACGGTCCCGCCATATTCTATCCGCAGATCAGCGACATGCCCAGCTACCACAACAACGCGCTGTGGCCTTTCGTGGCATCATACTGGACACTGGCTCAGGCCAAGGCCGGAAACGAGGCCGGAACAATGGAAGGCATCGGCTCGGTGTTCCGCCCCGCCGCCCTGTTCGCCACCAACAAGGAGAACTTCAACCTTGACAACGGCGACTACTACACCGAACTCAATTCCAGCAACATGCTGTGGTCGCTGGCCGGCAACATAGCCATCACCACCCGCGTGCTGTTCGGCATCCACTTCGAAAAGGACGGCCTTCTCATTTCCCCCTTCGTGCCCAAGGCGTTGGAAGGCACCCGTACCCTCGACAATTTCAATTACCGTGGAGCCACGCTCAACATCACCGTCAACGGCTATGGTGCCAACGTGGCAAGAATCACCGTCAACGGCAAGGAATACGCACCCGGCAAGACCATCCCGACCAAGAGACTGAAGGGCGTATGCAACATAGTGGTGGACATGGATTGCAAGCCCATACCGGCTATGGACGTGAACCGCCAGCCCAACCTCAAGGCTCCCGTCACCCCGCAGACATGGCTCACAAACAATCCGGCTCTTAACGGCGAAGGAGTGCCGGTCAACAATTATCTGGAATGGAACCCCATCGAATACATCTCCAAATATCAGGTGCTTAAGAACGGCATGCTTGTAGCCGAGACGCGCGAGACCTCGTGGCCCGCCACCGAGCCTGGCGAATGGCAGGTAATCGGAATCGACGCCCGGGGTGTTCCCTCTTTCGCCAGCGAACCCCGCAGCAACCGTCCGGCCGCTGTATATCAGTTCAAGAACGAACGCACCGACATGAAGTCGCCCGAACGCTGCAACGCACCGGCCGACGGCGTCAAGGGTTATACCGGTCAGGGATTTGTGGAGATTGACAGGACCACCGATCCCGAAACCATCAACATCAAGATACCCCAGAGCGGCATGTACACGTTCGCCCTGCGTTATGCCAACGGCAACGGCCCGGTCAACACCGAGAACAAGGCCGCCATACGCACCCTCATGCTCAACGGCAGCAAACGGGGCACGTTCGTAATGCCCCAGCGCGGCGTCGGAAACTGGGACGACTGGGGCATGTCCAATCAGATTCAAGTGCCTCTCACCGCCGGAACATATACCGTAGGCATCACTTACCGGCCAGAAAACGAAAACATGAACATCAATACGAACCACGCGCTGTTAGACCAGTTAGTGGTCGAGAAGGCCAAGTAAACCTGACGACAATATATGAAAGACACCGGCACATCCAGATCTGTCATCGTCCGCCCCGACGTCATAGGCAAGCTGCAATGGGGGCTGCACATACTCGTGCTGCTCCTGTCGGCCGCGCTGATATACATGATTTCGGTCGATTCGTTCCGCAACCTCGATTTCTATCAGGAACCCGGGTTCCTGAAATGGCAGTTCTGGATATGCATGGTGTTCCTGGCCATATATTTCATCGATTTCGCCCTGTCCCACAACAAATGGCGTTATCTATGGTCGCAGAGCATATTCCTGATAGTGTCCATCCCGTATCAGGCCCTGATAGACAGATTCGGCATACAGATCCCCGACCAGATGTCCTACCTGATCCGATACATGCCCCTGATACGCGGGGGATACGCCATGGCATACGTGGTGTCGTGGCTGACACGCAACAAGGCCACGGGACTTTTCTTCGCATACGTCATCACGGTGCTGTCCACGGTGTATTTCTGTTCGCTCACATTCTATATGTTCGAGTTGAGGGTCAATCCGATGGTTCAGGATTATGCCGATTCGTTATGGTGGGCCTGCATGACCGTCACCACCGAGGGCTGCGACATTTCCGCCGTCACAGGCACGGGCCGCGCCCTGTCGGTGCTGCTGGCCCTGATGGGCATCATTCTGTTCCCTGTGTTCACCGTTTACGTCACCGACCTGATTCACCGCCAGCGCCGTAAGTCCCAGGTTTAGCGGCTAATCCGCAGCTTAGCCATTGTCAGCGTCACTTTTGTCTTAGCGAAGCCGCTTCAGCGGCTTCCCTGTCATGTTCCGACACCAGGCTGTTGAACACACTCTTGCTTCCTATCACTTCGCGGCGGGTATTGACCTCGTCGCGAAGTTTCTTCGTATCGTCGGGGGTAGTGTCGAATCCGCCGTTAATAAGATGATCCAGGCCCAGCAATATCATCACCATCGCGCCTAAGATCACTATCACGAGTATTACCTGTATAAACACAATCATATACAATTCAACACCCGCAGCCCCTTCCCGGTTCGCCGGTAGTAATATCATTACTCCTGGTATATGGATATTATATCTTATATATGAGGCCTGCCGCAGCCATTGGTGCAAGCCATTGCACGTGCCGGAATTACAATCATTTAACATGACTGACCGGAATCTATATTTTTTTAACAGGAGCAAACCATATTTGGGGTGAAATGTTATAGTAGTAAAAGTGAATGATTAATCCCAAAGCATTCCACTTGAACAGGTATATCAACATTAAACATCAAAATTATAAGTTATGAAAAGAACAGTTTTATTTCTCGCTGCATTGATGACGGTATCACTGTCATGGGCACAGCTTAACAAGAGCGAGGTCAAGAATCTGACTTCCTTCTTATCGCAGACCGCAGCCAACGGTGAGACCAACGCCGCCGCCCTGGGCATAGGCGTCAAGAATATCGCGGCCGCTCCCGGTCTGAAAGTCGAGAACGGTCATATCGTGGAGATCGACTGGAGCCACAAGAAACTGGCCGGCGACCTCAACCTATCCGGTTTCACATACCTGAAGAAAGTGAACGTGTCGGACAACAAGCTGAACACGCTCACACTGGCCAACAACCCCGCACTCTACGCCGTGAACGCCAGCCACAACCGCCTTACGGACTTTACCGTAACAGGATGCCCGCAGGTAATGAACCTGAAGCTGAACAGCAACCGTCTGGCCGAGGTGAACCTCACCTCAGTGCCCCTGCTTACGACGCTGAACCTCTCGAGCAACGCATTCGAGGCCCTCGACGTCTCGAACGCCATTAACCTCAAGACGCTGAACGTAATCGGCAACAAGCTGGAGACACTTGAAGTGAGCGGTTGCCAGAACCTCAAGAACCTCTACGCAGGCTTCAACAAGCTCACCAGCATCACGCTTCAGGGCCTGGTCAACCTGGCCAACCTGAATATCAACAACAACAAGATCAAGAAGCTGTATATTCAGGATCTGCCCGCTCTGAGCACCCTGCTTTGCTCCGACAACCACATGACCCAGCTGGCCGTGACCAACTGCAAGAGCGTAAACGAAATCTGGGCTCCCTACAACGACCTTACCGAATTCTCGGTCGACAATGTTCCGACTCTGGCTTTCGTAAATGTTGAATGGAACGACCTCACGCAGCTGTTCCTCAACAACCAGAACTTCCTGCAGCGCGTCAATGCCTCCAACAACCAGCTCATCACACTGGACGTAAGCTTCGACCCGATGCTGACAACCGTCAATGTCACCTACAACGACATGCTCACCGACTTCCGTGCACAGAGCTGCCCGATGTTGGCCCACGTGATAGGTTACAACGAATGGGATCCTTACTGGGAGTAACCTTCAACCCTCATATATTGAAAGAGCCCGGATTTTCTTCCGGGCTCTTTTATTGTGTATATGTTCCTGAGCTTACCGCCATCCGGTCCATTACTGCAGGCCGGACTCAGGCATCGTCATTCAAGGCTTCGTTACTAAAGGGATCATCATTTGACAGTGAAACGCACTTTTGACCGTATGTCGCCGGCCGAGGCTCCTACCAGAGCCTCGAACGCTCCCGGCTCAAGTATCCAGTCGTGTTTGTCCGCGTCGAAATATTTCAGCTCGTCGGCCGTCAGTTCGAATGCCACTGTCTTGGTTTCACCAGGCTTCAGCGATATTTTCTTAAATCCTTTCAGTTCCTTCACGGGGCGTGGCACACTCGACTTCGGATCGGACACATACAGCTGCACCACTTCCTTGCCCTCGCGCGCGCCGGTGTTGGTCACCGGAATCGTGATGGTTATTGTGTCATCGGCCGAAGCTGTAGTCTTGTCGGCCGACGCTTTGCCATATTTGAAGGTGGTATAGCTCAATCCGTGGCCGAACGGGAAATTCGGTTTAAGACGGTTCTTGTCGGTAAACCGGTAGCCCACGAATATGCCCTCGTTGTAAGGTATGTCCATAACCTTGTTGCCGAGTGCGTCAATTCCGGGATGGCCGGGATACTCACCCATTTTGTGCGCTCCGCACTGGTCGAGCGAAGCATAGTATGTATAGGGTAGTTTTCCGCTGGGATTGACGTCGCCCGTCAGCACATCGGCCAAAGCGCGGCCGGTCTCTGTACCGAGATACCATGCCTGGAGCACGCCTTTCACTTCGCCCAGCCACGGCATCGTCACGCCGGTACCGCTGATATTGATCACCACAATATTGGGATTGACCTTGGCCAGGGCCGAGATCAGCTCATTCTGCCCGTACGGCAGATCCATCGATTTACGGTCCGTGCCCTCGGCGTCCTGATGGTCGCTCTTGTTCAGGCCTCCGAAAAACAGGACTACGTCTGCATTCCGGGCTGCTTCAAGCGCCTCGTCCCTGAGTTCCTGCGCGCTGCGCCAGTCGGCGAGTTTCTGTCCGGTCACCACGCCGTTGTACGATGTGGTGGTGTCGCCTACGTATCCCCTTGCGTACACTATGCCGGCGGCGTCACCCACGCGCTTGCGCAGACCCTCCAGCGGAGTGATCTCATAGCGGGCCTTGAGCGACGAGGATCCTCCTCCCACAGTCATCATCTTTATGGCGTTTTCTCCTATCACCGCTATCCGGCGTGTCCTGCTCGGATCCACCGGCAGGATGTTGTCTTTGTTCTGCAGAAGCACCACGCCTTCCTGGCCAATCCTGCGGCACGCTGCGATATGCTCGTCCGAACCCATCGAGCCGTATGGACGGTTACGGTTCATCGACGTGCGGAACGTGAGTCGCAGCACGCGACGCACCTTGTCGTCGAGTTCACGCTCGGAATATGTTCCGTTCCGGATTCCATTCAGATAAGGATTTGCGAAATAATAATTGTCGTACGCATTCGACACGCCGTCGGCAAGGCCGTCGGTCCAGGAACCGAACTCCATATCGAGGCCGCCGGTCACAGCCGTCTTCGTGTCGTGCACCGCACCCCAGTCGGATATTACCACGCCGTCATAATTCCATTCCCCTTTCAGGATCTGGTTCATCAATATGGGGTTGTAGCTGGCATGTTCTCCGCGGAACAGGTTGTAGCCACCCATGAACGACCAGGAATTTCCCTCGGTTGCGGCTGCCTTGAATGCCGGCAGATAGATTTCGTACAATGTACGGTCATCTACTATCGGATTCGATGTGTGACGGTTTATATCGTTGTTGTTCAACGCGAAATGCTTCACGCATGTGGCCACGCCATTGCTCTGCACGCCCTTGACGTATGGCACCACCATCCTGGACGCCAGATAGGGATCCTCGCCCATATATTCAAAATTCCTGCCGCACAACGGCGTGCGGTAAATGTTGACTCCGGGACCCAACAGCACGCTTTTGTTGCGGAAGCGGGCCTCCTCGCCTATGGATTTGCCATAGAGCAGCGCCATGTCGGGATTCCATGTGGCGGCCAATGCGGTCAGCGACGGAAAGGCAGTACAGGAATCGTTGGTCCATCCGGCCTGATTCCATTCGTCCCACAGCACTTCGGGGCGGACGCCGTGGGGGCCATCGGTGCACCATATCTCGGGTATGCCCAACCGGGGCACTCCCGGTGAACTGAACTTGGACTGTGCGTGTATGATTCTGATTTTTTCCTGAAGCGTCATCCGCGACAACGCATCCTCCACACGCTGCTCCAGTGGCTTCGTGTCATCCAGATAAACAGGTACGGCCGCGACGGACGACGCTTCCCCCGTAATGTCCCTCGCTATTGCCGGATTACCGCACAGTAACGCCGGAACCAGCCATGCGGCGTTCAGTCGGAGTTTCCATTTAGATTTCATGAGATTTTTGTGTCTTATTATTGTTAGTAGTGAAATTGCAACAGATTTTCCCAAACCCTAAAGGGTGTCGTCAAGAATATCATGGCATTGCAAAGTTACTATTTTTTAACACAGCAAAAAATTGCGGTTAAGACCGAATAGTAAGACGTGTGCGCCATTATTTCACTGAATCACAAACCAATAATGATTGCACCGTTAGTGAAATTAGTAAGAAATTTTGTTTATCTTAGTAGTATAGTCAGGCGTCTTCACGCACGAATTGTCCCAATGTGTGCACCCGTTCGGCGAAATCCTTCTTGTCCCCCTTGGCGCGGTTGCGCATGGTGTATCTGTAATTATATACCGTCTGCGGCGAGCAGTGCAGGAATTCCGCAATTTTCACGCTGTCGGATATTCCGAGCCGGATCAGTGCATAGATCCGCAACTCAGTATTGAGCAGTTCGCTGTCCTTGGGCACCACATGCTGGTCGTCTGACAGCAGCTTGTTGAAGTCAGCCACGAAGTCGGGATATATATGCAGGAATACGGAGTCGAACGACCTGAACAGTTTCTTCAGTTCCTGCCGGGTGTTGTCGTTACCTTCCGTCAGGCGGACTATATCGGCATACTGCCGGTTCTTGGCCTTGGCGTATACGGCACTCCTGAACTCCTCCATTCTCTTTATATAGTTGGAACAGATGGTGAATACCGATCCGATATACTCCTCCTTCACATAGTTGGCCTCGTTGAGCTGTTCGTTCTTTCGCTTCAGGTCTTTGTTCAGGCGGTTCAGTTCGTTGTTGGACACTTCGATGTGCTTCTTGGCTTCCGATAGTTCGGTGTTGTACTTTGCCAGATCCGCGCTGACACTGGCCAGATGGGCGTTACGGTTACGCAGGCGGCGGTTCTGCAACACGATCCACACGGCGGAAACCAGCAGCACGAACACCAGCAGGCACACCACTTCCAGCCTAAGCTCCATCTGACGTTTCTGATAATGTATCTGATCCTGATACGCCTGGCTGATTGTGTCCAGCACCCGCATCTCGCTCAACGCACGCACGCGAGTGGGATAACTGATCGATTTGTTGATGCTGTAGTTTATGTAACGGTAGGCCCTGTCTATGTCTCCGCGTCTGAACAGCATTTTGGCCAGTTCCTCCATCGAGGCTATTTCCGCGTTGTATATCTGAATGTCGATCGTGCCCGCAAGCACCATGTATTTCAGGGCCGACAGCGAGTCTCCACTTTCTTCGTACAGTTTTGCCAGCATATATGCCTCCTTGGCATCCTGGCGGCAATTGCGGCCAGACTTCTCCAACTTGGCCACCAGGGACGGTATCAGCGTGGAATCCCGTCTGGAGCTTCCGAGCACGTCCCACCCCCTGTACCACAGATACTCGGGATGGTCGTGCGGTATGGTCTTCATCATTGAATCCTTGTAGGCTCGCTCCATCGTATTGTAGATATTCGGCTCGCCTCCCTGATAGGCGCCGAGATGACTGTACAGGAATATCTTCATGCCGAAATATCGTATCCGCTCGTCACGCGACAGCCCGGCGGTATCGATGGACCCCATGACCTCCTCCGCCTCCTGCAATAATCCCGCCCTCGTCAGCAAATCCGCTTTCCTTATCATGGCGGCGGTCTTCCACTGCCTGTTATCGGCTTCCATACCAAGCCGCATACTGACGTCTATGTATTTCGTGGCCGAATCTGTCGAAAATACCATATATTCGTCGCTGAGCTGGGATGCGTAAAAGTATTTGTCCATCGGGTCGGTGGCACGCATGAACTTATGAGTCAGATCCGACATGTTCCGTTTTTTCTGAATTTCATACTCATGCGCGTTGTCAAGTATGGAATCGAGACGCAGCAGATATGATTCGGATTCTGACGCCTTGTGTTCGCATGATACGACACCGGCACATATCATAATGCCGACAAGTATTACATATACGAGATTTCTCATTTTCGCAGGGTGGCTTTGGAGCTTATGGCAAAAGTATATAAAAAATTCAAGTTTCACAAGTTCTCATGATGGAATTAAAAGAAATCAGACTCACAGAACTATTCGATGCTGCGCATCCGCACGGAACTGACAGAACGGCACAGAACTTTAAATTAGGTCATAAGTCTTAGTGACAAGTGACAAAGTTTATCACTCATCACTTATCACTCGTCACTAATTGCTGACTCGGCCGTGGCACAGAGCCGTCAATGACGGCAACGGGAATTTTCACAGAAGTATTCTGTGTATGTTCCTGCTCCTGCGC
>CAJKBH010000031.1 GCA_905198125.1 uncultured Porphyromonadaceae bacterium | reverse complement strand
AGGCTAAGCGCCTCGGCGTCAAGGTTTTCGGTAACGCCATGATCAACGCTGGCGGCATCATCGTTCGTCAGCGCGGCACCAAGTTCCACGCCGGCGACAACGTCGGCATGGGCAAGGATCACACGCTGTTCGCCCTCACCGATGGTTCCGTGAAGTTCGGTGTGCGTCGTGACCGCAAGGTCGTCGACGTGATTGCCGCCTGAGACACGCGCAAATAACGCTTTTGATGAAAGACCGCGCCCGTTATGGACGCGGTCTTTCTGCTATGTAAGGTAGATACATGAGTGATTTTGTGGATCGAGTGACCGTCCATGTGAAGGGCGGCGACGGCGGCAATGGCTCCGCCGGCATCCGTAGGGAGAAGTACAAGCCGTTGGCCGGTCCGAACGGCGGTGACGGCGGCGACGGCGGTTCCGTGATCTTCATGGCCGATTCGAACGCCAACAGCCTGCTCGACTACCGTTTCATGCCCCATCGCGAGGCGGAAAGCGGCACCATGGGCCTGGGCGACACGAAGGACGGTTCGAAGGGCGCCGACCTGATCCTGCCCGTCCCGGTGGGCACGGTCGTGTTCGAAGCCAAGGGACCGCAGGGCAAGCCGAAGCATCCGGGCGAGCAGCTCGCCGACCTGCGTCACGCGGGAGACAAGTTCGTCGTGGCCGCGGGCGGCAACGGTGGTCTCGGCAATGCGGCGCTGGCCAATCGCACCCGTCGTGCGCCGGGCTTCGCACTGCTGGGCGAGCCGGGCGAGGAACGTGACGTCATCCTCGAACTCAAGTCCATCGCCGACGTGGCGTTGGTGGGCTTCCCGTCCGCCGGCAAGTCGAGCCTGATAAACGCCTTCATCGGCGAGGAGCGGCACATCGTCACAGACATAGCCGGAACCACGCGCGACTCCATCTATCACAAGTACAATAAATTCGGCTTCGACTTCTACCTGGTGGATACCGCCGGCATCCGCAAGAAGCAGAAGGTGAACGAGGACATCGAGTATTACTCGGTGATACGCTCCATCCGTGCCATCGAGGGTTCCGACGTGTGCATCCTGCTGATTGACGCCACGCGCGGTATCGAGGCACAGGACGGCAACATCTTCGGCCTGATACAGCGCAACAAGAAGGGACTGGTGGTTTGCGTCAACAAGTGGGACCTGGTGGAAGACCGCAGCCTGGAGGCGCAGAAGCGCTACGAGGACGCCATCCGCGGCAAGTTCGCGCCCTTCACCGACTTCCCCATCCTGTTCACCTCGGCGCTGACCAAGCAGCGCATCTACAAGGTGCTGGAGACCGCCGTGCAGGTGTATGAGAACCGCCGCCGCGTCATACCGACCGCCAAGCTGAACGAATACATGCTGGAGGTAGTGGCCGAGACGCCGCCGCCCGCCAACAAGGGCAAATACGTGAAGATAAAGTATGTGACCATGCTGAAGGAAGCGATAATACCCACGTTCGTATTCTTCTGCAACCTGCCGCAATGGGTCAAGGAGCCCTACCGCCGTTTCCTGGAGAACCGCATCCGCGACCACTGGGACTTCCACGGCACCCCCATCTCCATCTTCATGCGCGAGAAATAGGCGCGGGCTTTCTTTCGCTAAAGCTCAAAGCCTAAACAAAAGAGCGAAGCGGCAACAAAAAGGGCAAAACGGAAGCAAGGGAGCCGGGCGGTTTTGTCCCGGCCTTGAGCTTCAGCGAGAGACATTAGTCGGTGCGTTCAGGATTTCGATCTGCTGGCGTACCGATTCTTCGTGTATGGCCGAGAGGATGACGCGCATGAACTCGGGGTCGAGGCCCATCGTCTCGCCGGCCTGGATGCGCGTGTCCATGATGTCGCCGTAACGGGCGGGCTGCACCGCAAGCATCCGGTGCTCTTTCTTGTATCGGCCTATCTCGCGGCTCACCTCCATGCGGCGGTTCAACACGTCCAGCAGCTCGCTGTCGATCTTGTCTATCTGCCGGCGCAGCATGTCGAGGCTTTCGGTGGTGCCGTTCGGCTCGCGCACCACAAGACCGTCGAGAATATGCTTCAGATTCGCGGGCGTGACCTGCTGGCGGGCGTCGCTCAACGCCGAGTCGGGAAGGCAGTGGCTCTCGATGATCAGGCCGTCGAAGCCCATGTCGAGGGCTTTCTGCGACAGCGGGGCGATCAGCTCGCGCTTGCCTCCGATATGGCTCGGATCGCAGATGATGGGCAGCTGCGGATAGCGGCGGCGCAGCTCCAGAGGAATCTGCCACTGGGGCATGTTGCGGTACAGATGCGCGCCGTATGCGGTGAAGCCGCGGTGAATGGCGCCTAACCGGCGCACTCCGGCGTTGTACAGACGCTGCAACGCGCCAATCCACAGCTCCAGGTCAGGATTGACAGGATTCTTTACCAGCACCGGTCCCCGGAACTTACGCTCGGCAAGCGCGTCGGCAATTTCCTGCACGGCGAAGGGATTGGCCGATGTGCGGGCGCCTATCCACAGGACATCGATACCGCCGTCAAGAGCGCATTCCACATGATGACGGGTGGCTACTTCCGTGGCCGTCAGCATACCGGTTGCCTCCCTGACGCTGCGCATCCACGGGATGCCGGCCTCGCCTACCCCCTCGAAACCGCCCGGACGCGTACGCGGCTTCCACAATCCCGCGCGGAATATCCCGATGCCGTCGGCGGCAAGACCTCGCGCCGCGGCCAGCATCTGCTCCTCGCTCTCGGCGCTGCACGGGCCCGCTATCACCAGCGGACGCCTGCATTCCAAGGCTTCTCCCGAAAACAACGGCTCCAATTCTTTCATTTCGCTATCTGCCATACCCCAAAATTACTGCTTTTCCCGATTTTTTCCAACAAAGTTGCTGTTTTTGCCACGTCACTGCAAGTTTCTTGCAGTCATTTATAAAAATTTAAGAATAAAAAAGTGCTGAAAATTAGCATTGAGCCGCATTTTATTGTAACTTTGTGAATGCAAAGATGTCAGATCGGGTGGATGTGCCCGCCCGGTGCTGACACCACACAAAAATGATAACTAAATAATACGAAATATATGGCAGTAAAGAAGAAAACATCCAAGGAAGCGGCCGGCGGTCCGTTGAACGACCGCGCGCAGAAGCTGAAGGCTTTGGGCGTGACCATGGAGCATCTGGAGAAAGACTTCGGCTCGGGCGCGGTGATGTGCCTGGGCGACGACAAGATACAGAATGTGGAGGCCATCTCCACGGGTTCGTTAGGACTTGACTATGCCCTTGGTGTTGGCGGCGTGCCCCGCGGCCGGATCACCGAGATATACGGTCCGGAATCGTCGGGTAAGACCACCCTGGCCATCCATGTGATAGCCGAGGCCCAGAAGGCCGGCGGCATCTGCGCCATCATCGACGCCGAGCACGCCTTCGACCGCTTCTACGCCGAGCAGCTCGGCGTGGACGTCAACAGCCTGTGGATAGCACAGCCTGACAACGGCGAGCAGGCGCTGGACATCGCCGAGCAGCTGATCAACTCCGGCGCCATCGACGTACTGGTGGTTGACTCCGTTGCCGCGCTGACGCCCAAGGCCGAGATCGAGGGCGAGATGGGCGACAAGAACGTAGGTCTGCACGCACGCCTCATGTCGCAGGCCATGCGCAAGCTGACCGGCGTAATCTCCAAGACGCGCACCTGCTGCATCTTCATCAACCAGATACGCGAGAAGATTGGCGTGACGTTCGGCAACCCCGAGGTGACCACCGGCGGTAACGCGCTGAAGTTCTACAGCTCCGTGCGCATCGAGATCCGTCCCAGCAGCGTCATCAAGAAGGACGACACCCCCATTGGCCGTCTGGCCAAGGTGAAGGTGGTGAAGAACAAGGTGGCGCCTCCCTTCATGAAGGCCGAATTCGACATCATGTTCGGCGAGGGCATCAGCCGCTCGGGCGAGATAGTGGACTTAGGCGTGGAATACGGCGTGCTCAAGAAATCGGGTGCCTGGTTCAGCTATAACGGCACCAAGTTGGGACAGGGGCGCGACGCGGTGAAGAACGTGATAGCCGAGAATCCCGAACTGGCCGAGGAGCTGTCGAAGCTCATCATCGCCAAGATGAACGAGGCGCGCGACTCGAAGCGCAAGCCGGGCAATCCGTTCCTGCCCAACCCCGACGCCAAGCTCGTTGAGGAAGACATGGAGCGCGAGGACGAATCGCTGCTGGACCGCGAGACATCCGATTCCGACGCGCCGGAAGACCTGTTCGGCGACGACTTCGATGACATCGACATCGGTAAGTAACTGTTTAAAAAGTTGAAAGAGTTGAAAAAGTTAAGAGGAATGTGAAGACTACAATATTCTCTTAACTTTTTTAACTTTCTAAACTTTCTCAACTTTTTAACTCTCTACACTTTCTTAACTGAAACGCGCTTCCGTCAATATGGCGGAAACGCGTTTTGCACATTTAAGAAAAAAAGATTAATTTTGTAACTGAGAAGCAACGACTTGCGGCGCGGAGGGAGTCCTTAGCGCTCCAAACGTGATATAAAGGCATGAAGATTAAGCAGATATATAACCCCAAGAAGGTATACGACGGATGGTTTGAGAGTTACTTCATCAAGCCGTGGATACGTCACTACGCCGACTTTGTGCACGGAGAGAGTGCGGGCGACTGCCTGCGTTCGCTTCTGGCGTGGCTGGTGATGACGCTTGGTCTGGCCGGTCTGCTTATGGGACTTGTGGGCCTGATGGGTCCGGAAGTAGGCTTCGCGTGCCTGAAATGGATAGGCATAGCCTGGCTCGCGGCCTCGGCGATACCCTTCATCGCGTTGCTGGCGCGCACGTTCAACGGTGCCGAGGCGCAGCCCCGACATCCGAAGTTCTTAGGCATCGACTCGCTGACCGTGCTCAGCGCGCTGCTGTTCTTCATATTCGGTGTGCTGCTGATGTACACCACCCTTCATTCCGAAACACTTCACGCCCCCGCCGGCACTCCCGAGGACGACGGGAAGGTGCCTACCGATACCGTTTACGAGGAGGCCCTGTTCACGTACCAGAATCCTGTGATAGACACCGCCACGACGGTGGCGGACACGATGACCGACCTGTCCGACCCCGACCTTGTGACGCCCGACGAGAGTTTTGATCCCACCATCGAACCCGACCCGTCGAACCCGGCCCCGCAGGATACGGTCAATTACTTCTGACTAACGAATATAAACGAAAACAAAGGAGATAAGATATAATGGCAAACCATGAACTGAGCGAGCAAGAGATAGTTCGCCGCAACAGTCTGAAAGCGTTACGCGACATGGGCGTGGAGCCCTATCCCGCCGCGGAATTCCCGGTGACGGGCCACAGCGCTGAAATCAAAGAGAACTTCAAGGACGACGCGGAGGCGCGTCAGGTGAGCATAGCGGGCCGCGTGATGTCGCGCCGCATCATGGGCAAGGCTTCGTTCATGGAGCTGCAGGATTCCGAAGGCCGCATCCAGGTGTATGTGAGCCGCGACGACCTCTGTCCCGGCGAGGATAAGGAATTGTACAACACGGTGTTCAAGAAGCTGCTGGACATAGGCGACTTCGTGGGCATCACCGGCGAGGTGTTCCGCACCAAGACGGGCGAGATTTCGGTACACGCCCGCTCGCTGACGCTGCTCAGCAAGAGCCTGCGCCCGCTGCCCATCGTCAAGATGAAGGACGGCGTGGCATACGACGCCTTCACCGATCCGGAACTGCGCTACCGCCAGCGCTACGTCGACCTGGTGGTGAACCCCGGCGTGCGCGACATATTCATCAAGCGCACCAGGATGTTCAACTCGATGCGCCAGTACTTCAACGAACACGGATTCCTGGAGGTGGAGACTCCGGTGCTTCAGGCCATCCCCGGCGGTGCGGCGGCACGTCCGTTCATCACGCACCACAACGCACTGGACATCCCCCTGTACCTGCGCATCGCCAACGAGCTGTATCTGAAGCGCCTTATAGTGGGCGGATTCGAGGGCGTGTACGAGTTCAGCCGCAACTTCCGCAACGAGGGCATGGACCGCACCCACAATCCTGAGTTCACCTGCATGGAGATATACGTGTCGTACAAGGACTATAAGTGGATGATGAACTTCACGGAGAAGATGCTGGAGAAGATAGCGCTGGACGTGAACGGCACCACCAAGGTACAGTTCGGCGACCATGAGATAGACTTCAAGCCCCCGTATCCCCGCGTCACCATGCGCGACGCCATCCTGGAGCACACGGGCTTCGACATCGACGGCAAGAGCGAGGACGAGCTTCGCGACTTCGCCCGCAACAACGGCATCGAGGTGGACAACACCATGGGCAAGGGCAAGCTCATAGACGAGATCTTCGGCGAGAAGTGCGAGGGCAAGTATATCCAGCCCACGTTCATCATAGACTATCCGGTGGAGATGTCGCCCCTTACCAAGCGTCACCGCGAGAATCCGGAGCTGACCGAGCGCTTCGAGCTGATGGTGAACGGCAAGGAGCTGGCCAACGCCTATTCCGAACTGAACGACCCGATCGACCAGTACGAGCGCTTCGTGGAGCAGATGAAACTTGCCGACAAGGGCGACGACGAGGCCATGGTGATAGACGCCGACTTCATCCGCGCGCTGGAATACGGCATGCCTCCCACATCGGGAATGGGCATCGGCATGGACCGTCTGGCCATGCTCATCACCGGCCAGTCCACCATTCAGGAGGTGCTTCTGTTCCCGCAGATGCGTCCCGAAAAGAAACAGCAGAGCACCGACGCCCCGCAGGAGGAAACCCCCAAAGCATAAACGGCGATGGACTCGATGGGCAAAGTAGCGGTTATAGGCAGCGGCAGCTGGGCCACGGCGCTGGCCAAGCTGTTGCTGAACAACTGCAGTCGCATCGGATGGTATTTCCATCGTCAGGACCGCATCGACGAGTTCATTCGCAACGGCCGTAACCCTATGTACCTTACCGACGTGGAATTCGACACGCACCGCATCGACTTCACTTCGGACATCAACGAGGCGTGCGGCAACGCCGACACGCTGCTGATAGTGGTGCCGTCGCCCTATCTGCTCCAGACCCTGGACGGCATCACGGTGGACATCAGCGAGAAGAACGTGGTGTCGGCCGTGAAGGGGATAGTGGGCGACACGGACATGATCGTCACCGACTTCATGCGCGAGCGCTTCGGCTGCCGCGAGGACCGCACCTTGGTGATAGGCGGCCCGTGCCACGCCGAGGAGGTGGCCCTGGGACGCCTGTCGTACCTGACCATCGGATGCCATGACGAGACACGCTGCCGCGACTTCGCCGGCCTGTTAGCCGGCAAGAAGATGCGCACCATCCTCAGCCAGGACGTGAACGGCATCGAATATGCCGCCGTGCTCAAGAACGTGTACGCCATCGCCGCCGGCATAATCAGCGGAATGAAGACCGGCGACAATTTCCTGGCCATGACCGTGTGCAACGCCATCCGCGAGATGGAACGTTTCGTGGACTCCGTGGCTCCGGTGCCCGGCCGCGACATCTGTCGTTCGGCCTATCTGGGCGACCTGCTCGTAACCGCCTATTCCAAGTTCAGCCGCAACCACTTCTTCGGCTCCATGATAGGCCGGGGCTACAGCGTCAAGGCCGCGATGATGGAAATGGAGATGGTGGCCGAGGGTTACTACGGCACCCGTTGCATACACCGCATCAACCAGAACGGCCCGAAGGTGGACATGCCCATCCTCAACGCCGTGTACCGCATATTGTACGAGAATGAAAAGCCCGCGCAGGCCATCAAGCCGGCGGCCGCATCGTTCACGTAAGTTAATAATCGGTAAAAACGCGACCCGGAGCGAATTGAGACCGTGCCGTCGGTGTTATTACTGATACATTAGCATTGTGATTACTATTGTATATACTTAACTGAAAAATCATAATTATGAGAAGCATTGAATTGAACATCGACGATGCGAAATACTTCGCCGAAAAGGAATATGAGGCGCTGGGAGCCGAGGCAACGGCCGCACTGACCACACTGGAGGAGGGCACAGGCGCCGGCAACGACTTCCTGGGCTGGCAGAAGCTTCCGAGCGAGACACCTGCCGAGCTGGTGGAGCGCATCGAAAAGACGGCTGCACGTCTGCGTCAGAACTGCGACTACGTGGTATGCGTAGGTATCGGCGGCTCCTACCTTGGCGCCAAGGCCGTGAACTCCGCGCTGGCCGACAACTTCGAGTTCTACTATGCACCGAATCCCGGCGAGCCCAAGGTGCTGTACGCCGGTCAGAACATCAGCGAGGACTACACCGCACAGCTGGAGAAGCTGCTGACAGGCAAGCGCTTCGGCATCATCGTGATCTCCAAGTCCGGAACGACTACCGAACCCGCCATCGCCTTCCGCATCCTGAAGGAGAAGCTGGAGAAAGAGCAGGGCAAGGATAAGGCCAAGGACCTGATCGTAGCCATCACCGACGAGAAGAAAGGCGCGCTGCGCACCATGGCCACCAACGAGGGCTTCGAGACATACGTGATACCCGACAACGTGGGCGGACGTTTCTCGGTGCTGACCCCCGTAGGTCTGCTGCCCATCGCCGTATCCGGCCACGACATCAAGCTGCTGCTGAAGGGCGCCGCCGACATGGAGAACACCACCCTGCACGCATCCCCCTCCAACCCCGCGCTGACATACGCACGCCTGCGCAACGCTCTGTACCGCAGCGGCAAGAAGATAGAACTGCTCGTCAACTTCGACCCGCGCCTCCACTTCTTCTCGGAGTGGTGGAAGCAGCTGTACGGCGAGAGCGAGGGTAAGGACGGCAAGGGCATCTTCCCCGCAAGCGTAGACTTCACCACCGACCTGCACTCCATGGGACAGTGGATCCAGCAGGGCGAGCGCAGCATCTTCGAGACCGTGATTTCCGTGGCCAAGCCCAGCGTGGAGCGTCGCATACCCGAGGACAAGGATAATCTGGACGGCATCAACTACCTGGCCGGCAAGCGCATCGACGAGGTGAACAAGATGGCCGAACTCGGCACCAAGATGGCTCATGTGGACGGTGGCGTGCCCAATATCCGCATCGAGATCGAGCAGGTTGACGAGTACAGCCTCGGACAGCTGATCTACTTCTTCGAGAAGGCCTGCGGTATCAGCGGCTATATGCTGGGTGTCAATCCCTTCAACCAGCCCGGCGTGGAGTTCTACAAGTCCAACATGTTCAAGTTGCTGAAGAAACCCGGCTACTGCTAATCACAAAAGCAACACAATAAAAATGAATCCGGTCAGCATTGTGCTGACCGGATTCATTTTTATATACGTTTATTTACAATTTTAGCGAGACAGCTTCAGCACCATGTCGTTGCGGGCGTTGTAGAAGCCGAGTGAACCGTCGGCCAGACGGCCGTAGCTCGTCACAGTAGGCAGCAGACGCGACAGCGCTTCCTCGGTGCTCATGTCGGGACATGCCATGCGTGTGGACATCGCGTCGCCGAACGTGATGGCGGTGTAATTGGTGGTGAAATCACCCGACAGGTTGTTGCAGCCGGTCTCGCAGAAGTATTTGCCGTTCTTGTCGAACGTCACGGTGCGCGGTTCGTCGGCGGTGTGCTTCACGTCCTTGCCGTCAAGTTCGGTGATGCGCCATTTGCCCTCGAGGGTCGCGATGGAATAGTCCTGGTATCCCTTGCGGAGCACCATCACCCGTTTGCCGCCGCAGGTCAGCGCCACTTCGTTGGCCTTGCGCAGGCCTACGTAGCCAGTGGTGTTCTCCAGCGCACGCTTCATGGCGTCCTCGGTGCTCATGTCGGGACATGCCATCATGGTTGAGGCCACGCGGCTGAACGTCAGATTGCCCGCCGGCAGATCCTTGTTGAAACCGCACATCAGCCGGTTGCAGCCGGTGGTAGCCACGGCCCTGCCGTTCACCACGTCGAACGATATGGTGGGACCCTGGCCGTCGGCTCCGGGTATCACGGCGTTACCGTTTACGCTTATCACGTTCCATTTTCCCGACAGACCGCCCAGATCGATGGTCCGGGTGCTGCAGCTCGTCGTCAACATCAGCGCGCACAGCGCCATTCCGATTGTTATGCTCTTTTTCATCTTTTTTCTGGATTTTATGTGTTCTTTATTGTGTGTTCTCTATATAGACAATGCAACTCCGCAAAAGGTTGAATCGTGGCATGAAAAAAGAGAAGCGACCGAAGCCGCCTCTCCTTATATCTAATAAGTTATGCTTTCCGATTACTGGATGTACGACAGGTTGAGACCTGTGAACTCCATGTCGTTCTGCGCGCGCTTCAGCAGCGACGGGTCGAGCTTGACGGCCTGCTTCAGGTTCTGGATTGCGCTGTTCTGCGAGCCGGTACGGGCTGCGGCCACGGCCTTAAGGTAATAGGTTGTGGCGTTGGGAGCCTTGATGTCGTCCAGAATCTTGTTGGCTGCGGTATAGTTCTTGGCCAGGATGTTTGCGACGGCGGCGTTGTTGGTCTTGGCGTCGCCGAAGGCGTTGAGAGCCTTCTGCAGGTCGCCCTGGTTCAGATAGTACGTACCCATGGCGTCGGCACTCTCGGGCACGCCTGCGGCTGCGCCGAAGTATTCGTTAGCCTTACTCATGTCGTTGTTGATCATGGCTACCAGACCCATGTTCATCATCGGCTCCTTGGCCTTGGAATTGATGCGCAGGGCCTGCTGCCAGTTGGCTGCGGCGCCGCTGTAGTCGCCGGCGACGTACTGGGTATTACCCAGGTTGTTGAACGCGCGGTAATCCTCGGGATGCAGCTCGGCGGTGCGGTTGTACACCTCCATCTTCTTCATGTTGTCGTTGGTGAGGGTGGCGATGTACAGCATCTCGTCGACGGTCAGCTTCTGGGGATCGTTGTTGAACAGGTTGACGAGTTCCTGATCGGACTTGCCGATGGTGTTGATGGTGGCCATCACGCGGCTGTAACGCAGCTGGGGCAGAATCTGGTCGGCCAGCTCGTCGAATACCGACGAGAGGTTGCGGATCTCACGCTCGCGGTCCTGGGGATCGGGATACATGCGGAGCACGGACAGGATCAGGTCCTTGTCCTGGATGTTGCTCTTCTCCACCAGTTTCTCGAAGCCTTCCCAGTCTTCGGGAGTGAAGCTGGAGGTCAGCTCGCCGAATTCGGTGATGCGGTCCTTCTTCAGCTGCTTTTCCATATAGCTGGTGGTGTTCTTCTCGCGCTTCTCGGCCAGGCTGGTGTTGAACTCCAGCGAGCCTTCGGGGCTGGCGAACGAGTTGATGGTGATGCCGGCGATTTCCTGATTGGCGGCCTTGTTTGCTTCCATCAGCTTCTTGTTGAGGTCGATGTAGTCGGCCTTGTCGGTCTGGTTGCTGCGGATGTTGGCCTGGTTGATCAGGAAGTGGATGTCGGCGCTGTATTTCTCGGTGATAACCTTCTGGAAGTTATCCTTGGCCACGGCGGGAGTAACGCTCTTGCCGTTGGCCAGCGTGGAAGTGGCGATTACACCGTAACCCACCTTGACGCGGGGCAGCTTGTAGGTCTTGCCTTTCTGGTCGACGTTGAAATCCAGATACAGGTCGGAGTGAGCCATCTCGGGACGGTAAGGAATGGTGAAGGGAATGGTCACCATGCCGCCGTTGACGTAGCTTACCTCCTGGCCGTTGGCGCGGACGTCCTCGCCCTGGAACACAACCGGTGTAGCCGTAGCCTCGCTTGTGGCACCGCCGGCGTTCCACTGCAGAACGGGCACCGCCGTTACCTTGGCGTTCTTTACCATGAATTTGGAGGGAATGGAACCCTTGATGGTGCCGGGCACATTCTGTCCGACCGTCTCCAACGGTGTCGGAACCGTCGTGAAGTAATCACTCTGGAACTGCTGCAGCTTCTTGCTGCAACCCCCTGCTACCAGGGCGCATCCTACTGCAGCCACCATTAATACACTTTTGTTCATAGACTATGATTTGTTTTAAACGTTCTGTCAATTCTTCTTCTATCGTCTGCCTATTGCGTCACGCTCCATGCAATGCCTGCTTTGAGCGTTTCAAGCCCCTTTTTAACTTAACTACACTAAGGGATGGTAAAGATACAGAAAATTCACGAACCGACAAAATCAAACATACCCTTATGCCAAAATTTATTGCCATCTATCGTATGACAATATCGATCCATTAAGTTTTTGTTAAATTACGGGTGGGTGAAGTGCCGGAAAATTAATTTTGTTAATTTTGCGATATGGAAACACGTAATGTCAAAATACTGGTAGTGGACGACGAGGATGGAATCCGCGAGGGTCTGTGCGAGTATCTTCGCCTGGAGGGTTACGAGGCGGATGGCGCGGCAAGCGCCGAGGAGGCATTGGCCAAAGGTATCGGAGGCTACGGGCTGCTTCTCCTTGACGTGATGATGGATGGCATGGATGGCTTCGAGCTGGCACGCCGCCTCAAGCAGAATCCCGACACTGCCGGCATTCCCATCATATTCCTTACGGCCAAGGACACCGACGACGATATGGTGGCCGGGCTGAAGCTCGGCGCCGACGACTATATTCCCAAACCGTTCTCGATGAAGAACGTCATGGCACGCATCGAGGCGGTGACACGCAGGAGTTTACGCAATTCCAAGGTCTCTGAGAATGTGGTGTGCGACCGCGTCACGCTGTCCTGTCGTGTAGACGGCAACGTCGTGAAGCTGCCGCGCAAGGAATTCGAGATCCTGGCGCTGCTGCTCGACAATCCGGGCCGGATCTTCACTCGCGAGGAATTGATGAAGCGTATATGGCCGGACAACGTGGTGGTGGTGGACCGTTCGGTAGACGTGCACATCACGCGCATCAGGTCGAAAATCGCACCGTATGGCAAACATATAGTGTCCCGCTCGGGATATGGCTATGGCTGGCAGGACTGACACCCGGTTTTCTTTTCAGCTGCGCATATTGCTGTTGCTGTTAGGTTCGTGCTGGCTGCTGGCCGGCACGTTCATGGTGTTCCAGTATCACCGGGAGAGGGACTATAAGACGGGGATGATGAACACGCGCCTCCAGATGCACAATGCGCGCCTTCTGGACGACCTGCGCAAAGGGGAACCGATCGGGGACATAGTGGGACGCATCAGCAGTCCGACCGAAAACCTGCGTGTCACCCTGATAGGACGCGACGGCAAGGTAATATACGACAGCAGCGGTGCCACACCGACATCCGACCACAACACCAGGCCGGAGGTCCGCGCGGCGCGCGTCAAGGGGGAAGGATATGCCATCGAACGTGTGTCGGAGGAGGACAACACCACCTATTTCTATTCGGCATTATCAGGCGACGACGGCATGGTGATACGCTCGGCGGCTCCATATACCCACACACTCGTGGAGTTTCTGGCCATAGACCGCACCATCCTGTTCATAATGGGCGGCCTGACATTACTTGTCAGCATCATCGGTCTGCTGGCCACACATAAGATCAACGTAAGCATACGGCGTCTGAACCAGTTTGCCGAAAAGGCCAGCAACGGCGACAGGATATACGAGGGCTATTCGTTTCCGCACGACGAGCTGGGGAACATAGCCGCAAACATAGTGAAGATATATGTGCAGCGCGACCAGCAGCACCGCGAGACCATACGGCTTGAGCAGGACAAGGCGCGGCTAAAGAAACAGCTGACCAACAACATAAACCATGAGCTGAAGACACCCGTGGCCTCCATCCTTGTAAGCCTCGACCTGCTGGACGACCATCCCGACCTGCCGGAAGCCAAGAGACGTGAGCTACTGGCACGGATACGCGGCAATGCCGACCGGCTCAGCGCGTTGCTGAAGGATGTGTCCACCATCACGCGTATGGAGGACGGTCAGGGCATGATAGACAAGAAGCGCATCGACCTGACAGCACTCATAAATGATATAGCGGACGAAGCGCGACCACGCACCGAAATGCAAATTGATGTCAATGTACCCCGGCTATGGATCAACGGCGACCGTATGCTGCTGGAATCAATATTCCACAACCTGATAGACAACGCCATAGCCTATAGCGGCGGCACCGAGATACACATCAGTGCCGATGACTCGGGCAATTTCAAGGTATGGGACAATGGAAAAGGAATAGACGCCAGGCATCTGCCCCATATATTCGAACGCTTTTACCGCGTTGACGACGGACGCGCCCGCTCGGCGGGGGGCACGGGTCTCGGCCTCTCCATCGTGAAGAATGCCGTGGCCGTTCATGGCGGCTCAATCCGGGCCGTCAGCACCAAGGGCCTGCTGTTCGAGTTCAGCCTCGCCTGCTCCAATCAGAGTATCTGACTCTTTATATTACCATCCTGCAGATAGACCTTTGCGGTCTTTCGGGCTGGAATCTTAACCTTGCCGCTGATAGGCTTACCGTTCGATATTATCGTCACTTCGGGAGCTGACTTGCGGCCGGCATTATTGGTGATATATGCAACCGATGAATCCTTCGGATCCTGAACGGCCGTCAGTTTCGTGCCCTTGACGAATACGCGTAGTTCATCGGCCAATGAATTGTTCTGCTGTTCTTTTATAGTGGCCGATGAAGCGTTGTCGGTGATTTTAGTGTTGACCGAAAACACCGGAGCCATACCGTCGATGCTGATTCCGTCTAATTCAGCGAGGGTTGTACCCTTGAAATTGGACGCCAACAGATAGTACACGCCATCGGGATCGGGAACGATGGTTCCGTTCCAACCCTGCGGCAACTTGTCGGTAAGAGAGATGGTCTTCCGCTTCATCGTGCAGGTCATGGCCGCGTCTACGTTGGTATAATAGTTGACGTTGCGGCGGTCAACCACATCACCGGCCCTGACATCGCGCCGTCTGTCGGAATAGAGGGTGTATAGCCTGGAGGTCAGGATTGAGTTGTTGTCAGCCCGGTCGCCGAAACCCATCCCCTTGTTGCCGGGAGCGGTGAAACCAAGCTGACCGTCGATGTTGACCCATTCGGAAGGAATGTCGACGAATGTCTTGCCGTCCGATATGTCGCCTTCGTCGTTGCCTTCGTAATAAAGGGTGCGCTTCTCCTTGGTGAACGGGTCGGTCGAGATGGCCATCAGCCCACCCTTCGCCTTAGATATGGAGGCGTCGTTGTTGGCCGTGACATAGTCCAGATAGATCACGGCGTTGCCCGGCGTGGCGTATATCACGAAGCGGTTGTTTAGCGCGCCGCCGTTGGTGTTCAGCTCGCCGTTCATCACGAAGTGGTTCCTGCCTGTCTCGTATATGCCGCTTACGACAGGCACGGCATCGGCGTTCTTGCCGTTCACGTCGTACCAGCCGAGGAAATTGCCGTTGTTGCCGGATCGGAACGGCACTATTATCTTGTTGTTGTCGGGATTGTGCGAGGCGATGTAGCCGCTGTAGTTCTTCAGACCTGCGCTCCACGAGAAGCATACGAATCGTGACGGCGACGAACTGCGTATCACGTTCTGAGCCGGGAAAATGTATGTGTCGCCGTATTTATCCTGAATTTCCTGCCATGTGGCCGGAGTGACGGAATCCGTGGGCAACACTTCGTGCATCAGCCATGTCATCATGACGCGGTGCGCCTCCACGCCCATGCGGCGCGAGCCTACGTCGGCACGAAGCAGCCACGAGCCGTCGGCCGTGGTCGTCTGACGCGCCTGGATGTATTTGTACGCCATGTTCTCCAGGAACAACGCCACCGGATCCTGCAGAAAGCAGGCCATGGTGGAATATGACGTGATCTGGTCGAACAGAAACAGGCTCCAGTCGTTGCCGTTGGGCATGGCCAGTTCTCCATCGGCCAAAGCCAGGCGGTTCAGCACCCGGTCCATCACATTCTGATTGTTGTGCATCAAGGCGTTCGACTTCCATTTCTCGGTTCCCTTCAGTTCCTTCTGGAACAGCTTCAGACCTAAGGCTGCCTCACCGAGTTCCTGCATCACCACGTTCTGATAGCTGGTATGGAACAGGCTGTGGTTCTGCAGTGTCCAGTCGTCAAACAGATTCTGGCCGCGATAGAGGTCGGCCACGGTTTTGTTGTCATACTCCGGATCTATCACCGTGTTATCCGAAGCGTCGTCGGGATGCGAATAGCTGTTGATGGCGAACTCGCGCATACGCTCGAACCACTGTGGCGCCTTGGCATTGTCAGGGAACAGACCCAAGGCCACGGCCAACACGTCTGCTTCCCAGCCGTTCTCCTCGGCCTTTGTGTCGCCGTTATAGCCGGTGGGGATGTCGCGCTCCAGCTCGTAGTTACATTCAGCCTCGAGAAGTTTTTCGATAGCGTTCTTCCGGTCAGCGGTCAGCGTATCCCACTGAAAGAATGCCGAGTATGCCACCGACATGGCCCAAAGCGACGATTCCCACTGCGAGTCGTTTTTAGCGGTGGAACCCCAGTATGAATTGTTTTTGCAGGCATAAAGCCTGTTGGCCTTATGAGTTGAGTAGGCATAGTTCAGCGAACGTGCAGCCCAATTATTCAGGTTGTCCCAGGTGATGCCTTCGGGCAGCGTCACCTTGCCCTGAGCATATTTCACCAAGAAGGCGCAGATCATCGAGAAATCCGCATTATGACGCACGCCCTGCTCGTTATTACCCATTGTATTCTCGCCCCTGAACACGCCCAACGGCGCGCCGGTCGAATTTTTGTCGGAAATTTCCAGCCAATTGTCCCGCATATACGGAGTGAAGTCAGCCAGCATCTGCAACAGATGGTCCTTCATCTGCGGCTCGCCCACGAATTCATGCGTGATCCTCCCCTCCGTCGGACTCTCGACCGTTACTTTTTCAGCGACATTTGCCGTTGCCTCTGCATTAAGACTTGTTGCCTCTGCAGTTGAGTGAGTTGCCTTTTCAGCTGATTGTGACGTTGCATTACCGGCCAGCAACACAGCGCCCGCAACGACCGCTATATACTTCAGTTTCATGTGTAGGGACAGTAAGGTTAATTTCAATTGCAAAATTAAGAAACGCCCCCCAAATTATATAGCAAATTTCAATCTTTTTTATGCCCTATATTTTCCAAACCGCTCACCTACTACTCGGTTTCGCATCAACTACTCGCCTACTACTCGGTTTATTAGTCGTAATTTCGACTACTACTCTGTTTTCTAGTCATAATTTCGACTACTACTCTGTTTTCTAGTCATAATTTCGACTACTACTCGATTTTCTAGTCGCAATTTCGACTACTACTCGATTTTCTAGTCGTAATTTTAATACTAATATACCATAAACGATTGTTATTTATAATATCACCAGCAGTAGCCATTTCAGAAAGTATATTACCTAACATTCGCAGATTTTGCTCCTTCGTATTGCGTATTGGAAGCGTATCCTGAAGATATTCAAGGATGTCACTGCGCTTCGCTCCGTCGGAACCCGCATTCTGAATATATTGAAGCACCATGTGCTTGATTTTATCACGTTCCAAACCTTTTACTTTCGTGTAACCGGGTAGTTGTTTCGAGGCTTTGGCTACACTGAGCGATATGGTATAGTCCGGAGCTTCGCCCTCAATTAGACCACGTTTCAGAAGATCCTGAGCTATCTTATCGTCAATCCGAAGCCCTTTCTGAATGGCATCAAGAGAAATGCAATCCTGGAGCGTCAGATTTCTATTGTCTTTGAGAAGGTTTGTATAGCGTTCGTTTATAACATTACCATAGATACGTACTGCCACCTCCTTCTTATCGTTGTCAATCTCATAGTCGGGCATCGGGAACCGACGCTCCATCTGTTCGGTAAACATTTTCTTGATTCCCCGGCTTACCGTGTCAATCATGTTGAAATGCACCATAGCCTTGCACAGACAGGAGTTGCGGAAGAATCGCTGAGGACCATTGGTGGCAAGTGCGTTTTCCAATGTGCCGGGAATGAATGAACCGCCGTTGGCATAATACAGGAATCCGGGATTCTCCACAAAGTTAATCCGCTGACGCAATGTATAATCCTGATGAGCTATACAATTATGCAGGGCTTCGCGTATGGTGTAGTCATCATACTGTTTCATCGTATCGGGGAATAACGTTCCGCCCGGCATCTCACGCAAGGTCAGATTATGTATCTTGGCAAGAATCTCATCTACTGTCAGAATAAACGGCACAGAGAAATGTTCATAATCTACGACATCCTTTTTCTCGTCACGGAGAGTCCATGTTACTTCCGCGACAGCCGGACGCAGTTTGCTGTCCGAGAACATTTTGCCAAGCAATATTATGGCTGCACGAGTAAGTTTGCCATTGACCATCAATTCGCATTTGCTCAGAAATTCTTCCGTAGACCAGCGATTGACCTCCTCAGCCGAAATCCGGCTATGCACCTTCTTGAACATCTTTCGAGCCTTAGCGATAGCCACCTCGTCAAGATCATCAATCGTTGCATCAGGTACTATCTCTGCCGACCAGTCAGGTTCCGGAGTCTGACGACGAATCTCATCCTGCTTGGATTGATTAAGCGGCTTAAGACTTTCGCCGTCTCGACCGTATGCGATTCCCTTCCATTTCATCACGATATTTCGTGGCGCAGCGGGAATCTTGAACATCAATATTCGTTTGCCCTCAACTTCTATCGGAATAATCTCGCGAAAGGTTTGGCCATCGGTAGTATGTTGAGCGAAATCATGCTTCACATTATTGAGAGCACCTTCACCATTCTTATACGATGTGCCGACCAACTGATGCTTCTTCTCGTCATACCCTAAAATAAGCCATGCGAAATCAAGTCCACGAAGATTCGCCTCATTGCTCAACGCTGAGAAATACTTGCCCAAGTCATCGAAGTCGAAGCTATTCTCCGCCTTCTTGAACTCAACAACCTCATTCTCCTTATGCTGAGTCAAATTGCTAAATATGTTGATGTATTCGATAGTCATCGCCAGATATGATCATTTATATAAGGACACTTACACTCCAACCTTACGCTATATTAATGTCCATTAATGCTTATATTCATATTCAATCTTCAATAGACAAATTTAGTTATTTTTTATGATATAATAATATGTACATCCATAAATTCCATATTATATTCATAAAAATTATTGAGATAGTTTAGCTAAGAAATATATGGGCCGCGGCCCATCCATAACCGCTCTGCGCCTGTTCATAACCTGTCGATAAGTGGGGATAAAGGTGTTCATAACGTGTGGATAGGTTTTAGATAAGTCGGGGCGGATTTATTTGGATTTTCGGGCAATACGTTTATATGCAGATTGTTATGAATTATCCAAATAAAAATGACCGGGACTTATCCCAAGAATTATTGACAGTTTTATACATACTTTTGGACAAGTTTTGCGCGTTTTCAACAGAAAAGTTATTAACTTTGCAGTTGTAGACAGCCTGTAGATAAAATCTGCATCTCGCTTATACACAAAGAGGAGTTATTTCACAGCCTGTCGATAACCGGGACGAAATATTTCATAACTCATATTTCCAAATTTTTCGCCCGAAAGTTATTGATAGTTACTGACACATACTACTACCTCTATTTTTATTTTTTATATTTTAAATTTTTAAAAAGATAATGGAAGAAGACGGACGTAAGGAGATAATCGACGAAATAAAGAAACTGTGCCGGGAGAAGCAGGCGCTGATTATGGCGCATTATTATACGCGTCCTGAAATCCAGGAGATAGCTGATTTCATAGGCGATTCGCTGGCGCTGGCCCGCAAGGCGGCCGAGACCGACGCGCGCGTAATAGTGATGTGCGGCGTACACTTCATGGGCGAGACCGTAAAGATACTGTGTCCCGACAAGCTGGTGCTGGTGCCCGACGAGGCGGCGGGCTGCTCGCTGGCCGACAGCTGTCCCGCTCCTGAACTGGAAGCCTTTATAAAGGAGCACCCGGGGCACACCGTGATATCGTATGTAAACACGTCGGCCGACGTGAAGGCTCTGACCGACATAGTGGTGACCAGCGGCAACGCCCGCAAGGTGGTGGAGTCGCTGCCGAAGGATGAGAAGATAATATTCGGCCCTGACCGCAATCTGGGTGAATACATAAACTCGGTGACGGGACGCGAGATGGTGCTGTGGAACGGTGCCTGTCACGTGCATGACCGGTTCTCGCTGCAGGGCATAATAGACATGAAGAAGGAGCATCCCGGCGCCAAGGTGCTGGTGCATCCCGAATGCAAGCGCCCGCTGCAGCTGATAGCCGATAAGGTGGGATCCACGGCCGCGTTGCTTGACTATGCACGCGACAGCGAGGCGCAGGAGTTCATAGTGGTTACGGAAAGCGGCATCCTGTTCGAGATGCAGCGCAAGTGTCCGGACAAGACCTTCCTCCCCGCCCCTGCCGAGGAAGCCGGTTGCAACTGCAACAACTGCGATTACATGAAGCTCAATACGCTGGAAAAGGTGCTGGAGTGCCTGCGCACGGAACAGCCGGCAATCGAGGTTGACGCCGAGGTGGCGCGCAAGGCAATACGCCCCATTGAGCGTATGCTGGAACTCAGCAAATAATAAGGATGGACCGCAAGAAGAAAAACATAGTGGAACTGACGCGCATGGGATGCGACCAGTACCGCGCCATGGAAAAATATCCCCTGGCGGTGCTGGCCGACAACGTGCGGTCAATGTACAACATCGGTTCGTTGTTCCGTGTGTCGGACGCCTTCAAGGTCAGCGAGATAATACTGACCGGCATAAGCGGCCGGCCGCCTCATCCCGAAATAAGCAAGACGGCCCTCGGCGCCGAGGAAACGGTGTCCTGGCGGTGGGAGGAGGATTCTGTGGAATGCGTGAGGCGAATGCAGCAGGCTGGCTGGACCGTATGCGTGTTGGAGCAGACGCACAACAGCATCGACCTGGACGACTTCACCGCCGAACCGGGCAAAAAGTATCTTCTTGTAGTGGGCAACGAGGTGAACGGCGTGGACCAGCGCATAGTGGACATGGCCGACATTGTGCTGGAGATACCTCAGTACGGCACCAAGCACTCGCTTAATGTGGCATCGAGCGCATCGATAGCCATATACTCTATGATCAGAAAATTAGAAGCGTAGGCTCGCCGGCAAGTTCGCGTATGCGTTCCTCCCGGATGTCGCGGAGGGTGACGTCGCGTATCATTACGGAGCAGTTGGCGCGGATACGGATCAGGTTGAGGTCGTTTTCCGCCTCGTGTATCCGACCTGACATATAGCGGGCCTCGGCGCGTATCAGATAGGTTTCCGCCAGACGGAACATATATGTCAGATCGGTGTCGGACCCTGCTTGGCGTTTGTAATACAGTGGGTCGGTGTCCGATCCGAGCTTATATCTGATATCGGAATCGTCATTTACTCCCTTCACCTTCCGAAGATTTAGAAAAGTGCTGCTGTCATATCCATCCATGTTCAGTTCAGGCCATAGTTCAATATGGATCAAGCCTATCCGTTCAATGTTTTCGTTCATTATCATGCTTTGGGCATCGAACAGGTCCCATACAGGATTGGATGCATAGCCGTTTTCCGGCTCGGGATGTTTGAAACGTGAATGAGTTATCAATGACAGATTGGAATAGGAAATAAGGAGTGTGGCCTGTATTTCGGCTTTGTGCCAGCACTCGGAGGCGAGATAAGCCTTGGCCAGAAGATGTCTGGCTGCCTGGCGGTGGTGGATGTCGTCGATTGCGACATCGTGCCTGTCAGGAAGTGCCCAGAGCAGCGACCGGAGCGAGTCGCACAGTATGGAGTCGCCGGGCAGGAACGGTCTGAGGGATATGCCACGGTGTAAAAGGGAGTCGAAATAAGCGATTGCACGAATTTCTGCGGGAGCCGGAATTGCTTTCGACTCCTGATCGGATTGCGGTTCGGTGGAAATGGAATCGCATCCGGCCATCAATAATATATATAGCGCAGTCATCAGGACTGCTAAAATAGCTGTATAAGGTGGTCGATGTTTCATAAGCCGCGGTATTGGCATCAGGTATTAGACGCGTCAAAGATAATTAAAATTTTATCTATATTTTTATTATGACTGATTTTAACACAATCTTTTAACTTTATTCAAATTTTCAGATTGCGTATATTCAACAGAGTAAAAGAGGCGGGTCTCGACGACTTGCCTCTTTTCATTACAATTAGGATGAATCAACGTCTTCTATGCTGGATAATCTATATTATAGACTGAATAAAAGTTTTTGAACTATCCTGTTTATTACTTTTGCCATACTCTCGTGGTATGGCAAAAGTAATAACTAAGGTAAATAGGACTCTTTAATCATACATAGCAAGCGTCAGTCTATAGTGTCTTTTTCATACCAGGCCAAGTGTCCGCACCTGTGGAGGACTTGTGCTGCGACGCCACGGATGGCTGGACAAATTGTCATGGTTTTACAAGGATAATTGACATTAATTGATAATTATCTTTGTTATGGTGGCAAAATTAGTAATATTATTTTAAATTGCAAACAAAATGAAATAAAAAATCAAAAACTTAATAAAAAATCTCGGATTCTTGCTAAAATCCGAGATTTTTGATGATAATTCACCGAAAATCCCCGTCTCGGCTTCCGAAACGGGGATTAAGGGTATGAATTAAGGTATTGTTCCTTAATATAATGTTCTGTCAGAATATGATGTTATGTCAGTCTTCCTTGGGGGCCTGGTCTATGAGGTCGAGGAACTGGTCGAGCTTCGGAGTGATGATGATTTCGGTGCGGCGGTTACGCTGCTTGCCCACTTCGGAGTCGTTGTCGGCGATAGGATTGAATTCGCCGCGGCCGGCAGCCGACAGACGCGAGGGATTGATGCCGAAATCGTTCTGCAGACACTGCACCACGGAGCTGGCGCGCAGAGCCGAGAGGTCCCAGTTGTTGCGGATATTGGTGCGCGAGATGGGCACATTGTCGGTGTTGCCCTCCACCAGTACGTCATAGTCGGAATAATCCTTTATGATCTTGGCTATCTTGGAGAGAGTCTCCATGGCGCGGTCGCTGATCTCGTAGCTGCCCGACTTGAACAGCATGTTGTCGGCCAGCGAGATGTAAACCACACCTTTCAGCACCTTGACGTCCACATCCTTCAGCTCGTCGTTGGTCAGCGAGCGGGTCAGCTTGTTGGTCAGGGCTATGTTCAGCGAGTCGCTTTTGGATTTGGCCGAGATAAGTTCCTTGATGTATTTGTTGGAAGCGTTGATTTCGTCCACCAGTTTGGCGATGTTCACGTTGCCCTGCTGGTTGTTGGCCATGCTCTGGTCCAGGGTGGACTTCATGTCGGCCAGCGACTTTTTCAGTTCCTCGTTCTGCTTCTTGAGGTCGGAAATGACATACGTCATTGATTTTGTTTTGGTGTTGCATTCCAGCAGCCCCTCGCGTGTGGTCTGATACTCGGACTGCAGCGCGGCGTACTTCTTGTTGGTGACGCAGCTGCCCAGCGACAATGTCAGCGCACCCAGCAATCCCAGTGCTAATATTTTCTTCATATATATAATGTATTGTAATTTCTATATAAATAACGGCTGAACAGTAAATTATTATTAAGAAAACTCTAAAAGTAAACATACTCTAAGTTTTATCGAGACAGGTAACTATGTATACATTGAATAATAGTTATAATTGTAGATTTTGCCAATGTATACATTGAAAAATTGACAAAATTGTAAATTTTATACATGTATATATGGAAAAATAATAAAATTAATTGCTTTAGCGAATATAAATAGGTATATTTGCAAATGGTTAGCAAAGGCCATATAATAAAAAATGGATATAATAGTCAGGAAAACTTATCTGTCGCATATCATTGCCCATCTTAACAAGGGGATGATGATATTTCTTGTGGGGCAACGGCGCGTTGGTAAAAGTTTCATGCTTCGCCAGTTGCACGGTTGGCTTGAACAGAATAGACCGGAGTGTACAGTTGTATATGTGAATAAGGAACTTCTTGATTTCAGTCATATCACCAATGCAAGGGAACTTTACGATTATGTGGTTCCACAATTGACAGCAGGAAGGGAGAACTATCTGCTGATAGATGAAGTTCAGGACATTGAAGGCTATGAGGATGCGTTGCGCAGTCTACATGCCGAGGATTTGTGTCAGATTGTGGCCACAGGAAGTAACGCTTATATATTTTCATCGGAATTAAGCACTCGGCTTGGAGGCCGGTATGTGGAAATTCCCGTATACGGGCTAAGTTACCGTGAATTTATTGAGTTCCATGGATTGCAGGATTCTGATGAGACATTGCTTGATTATCTGAGAGTAGGAGGACTCCCAGGCCTCAGACTTTACAATATAAATGACGAGATAGAAGTAAGGGATTATCTGCAGGGAGTATATGATACCATCATGATGCGTGACGTGATAATGCGTGAGCAAATCAGAAATGTCGCGTTCATGAGCAATCTTTCAAGATTCATTGCTGACAATATAGGAAAATTGATTTCTGTCAACAGTATTGTCAAATTTATGAAATCGCAAGGCGAAAAGATTTCAGAGGCGGTGACTTCAACTTATATAAGTCATCTAAACAAGGCACTTGTAATAAATCAGGTGTCCCGTTATGACCTTCATGGAAAAAAACTGTTTGAACTTATCTACAAATATTATTTCGCCGATTTGGGATTGCGTAATTATTTATGTGGCTTCAGAGTGCGTACCAGTATAGAGAAACTGATGGAGAATGCTGTATATCTGCATTTGTTGATGCAGAGTTACAACGTTAATGTAGGCATACTTCGTGCCGGCGAAATTGATTTTGTAGCGACAAAGGGCCCCAGAACCATCTATATCCAGGTTACGTACTTACTGGCTACGGAAGAAACAGTAAAGAGAGAATTCGGCAACCTTGCCGCCATAAACGACAATTATCCTAAATATGTGGTATCCATGGATCCCGTAAGCGGAGAATTGGCCGAATATCCCGGCATTCAGCATGTGCATTTGCGCCAATTTCTTAAAATGGACCTTTGAAAGACAGAAAGTATGGAGGAGAAAAAGAGTATTCCGTATTTATTGGAATTTCCGAAGATAGAGGACCGGCGGGGGAATCTGTCGTTTATCGAGGGCGGGGGACACGTGCCGTTCGACATAAAGCGCGTGTACTATATATATGACGTGCCGGCGGGCGAAAGCCGCGGCGGTCATGCTCATAAGCATCTGGAACAGGTTTTGTTCGCTGTGTCCGGAAGTTTCACCATAGAACTGACCGACGGCAAGAGGAAGATGAGGTTTTTCATGAACCGTCCGTGGCAGGGCCTTTATGTTCCGCCGGGTTATTGGAGGACGCTCGAGGATTTTTCGTCCGGTGCGGTATGTATGGTGCTTGCTTCAGACCATTATGATCCGGCAGATTATATTTACGATTATCCCGAATTTCTGAAATATAAAGGTTTATCATCCGATGATACTGTTCAATGACCTTAAGAAAGTGACGGAACTTCACGGTGCGGAAATAAACGAGGCCGTGACACGCGCCGTGAATTCGGGATGGTATCTGCATGGCCGTGAGACAGAGGACTTCGAGCAGGCATACGCCCGGTACATAGGCACGGAACATGCCATTGGAGTGGCCAACGGACTCGATGCGCTCCGACTCATATTCAGGGCGTTATTGGAAATGGGGCGCCTTAAGTCCGGCGATGAGGTTATAGTGCCTGCCAACACTTACATAGCCTCCATACTGGCGATATCGGAATTCGGCCTGACTCCCGTGCTTGTGGAACCTGATCCCGTGACAATGCAATTAGACGGAAACCTTATGGAAAACACGATAACTCCCCGCACCCGCGCCGTTCTGTTGGTGCATCTGTATGGTCAGTGTGCATACACGCCTGTTATAGAAGAAGTGTGTCAAAGTCACGGACTGATGCTGATAGAGGACAACGCGCAGGCGCACGGATGTATGTATAACGGACGTCGCACCGGAAGCCTCGGACTGGCTGCGGCGCATAGTTTCTATCCCGGCAAGAACCTCGGTGCGCTCGGCGACGGCGGGGCCGTAACCACCAGCGACAGCGAACTTGCCGAGACCATCCGTTCGCTCGGCAACTACGGCTCGCAACGCAAGTATGTGTTCAAGTACAAGGGATACAATTCGCGTCTTGACGAGATCCAGGCCTCGGTGCTGAACGTGAAGCTGAAATACATAGACGCCGACAACGAACATCGTCGCCGGCTGGCCAAGATATATTTTGACAATATAAGGAATCCCTACGTCACTCTCCCCTACTGGAGCGGAGGCGACGACCATGTGTTCCATATATTCGCCATCCGTTCGCAGTGGCGCGACAAATTGCAGGAATATCTGATCGAAAATGGAGTTCAGACGTTGATACATTATCCCATACCTCCGCACCGTCAGGAATGCTATAAGGAATGGGACACAATGAGTTTCCCGATTACGGAACGGATACACGCCGAGGAACTGTCGTTGCCGATGTCGGCTGCCATGACGCCGGAAGAAGCCATGACGGTAGCAAGGATTATAAATGATTTTAAGCCATGAACCAAGATACAGGAGACAAGAGGTTATTTCTATTGGATGCATACGCGCTGATATTCAGGGCATATTATGCCTTGATACGAATGCCGCGCATCACTCAGAGCGGATTCAACACATCGGCTGTGTTCGGATTCGTCAATACGCTTGAGGAAGTGCTGCGTAAGGAAAAGCCCACGCATATAGCCGTATGTTTCGATCCGCAGGGGCCCACGTTCCGCAAGGAAGCCAGCAGCGAATACAAGTCGGAGCGGGCCGCCATGCCCGAGGACATCAGGCTTTCCGTTCCTTATATAAAGGATATAATCCGCGCCTACAACATCCCCGTGGTGGAGGTGGCGGGATTCGAGGCCGACGATGTGATCGGCACCCTGTCGTCAATGGCTGAAAAGGAGGGATATACCACATATATGATGAGCCCCGACAAGGACTTCGGCCAGCTTGTCACGCCCCGCATCATTCAGTATAAGCCCTCCTACCGTGGCCAGGACTTTGAACTGCGCGGTCCGGAGGAGGTGTGTCAGCGATATGGCTTGCAGAACACCGGCCAGGTGATAGACCTGTTGGCGCTGATGGGCGACAAGGTGGACAACATACCCGGCTGTCCCGGCGTGGGCGAAAAGACTGCCGTAAAACTGATACAGGATTTCGGTTCGGTCGAGAAACTATTGGCCAACACCGACAAACTTAAAGGCGCGTTACAGAAAAAGATAACTGAAAACAGCAGTCAGATAGAATTCTCCAAGTTTCTTGCCACGATACGGCGCGACGTTCCTGTGGAGGTGACTCCGGCCGACCTGGAACGCAAGCCCGAGGACAAGGCGAAGCTGATGGAGATTTTCAAGGAACTGGAATTTAAACAGCTTGCCGACCGTGTGTCGCGTCGCATAGACGCTGACAGAAACGCCGTGGCGCCTAAGGCCGATACGGGTGGCTTCCCTACCTCGCTGTTTGACGATATGCCTCCTTTAGACGCTCCGGTCGTTGAGGAGGCACCGAAAGCGTTGGATAAGGCCGGTGTGGATTACCGGCTGGTGGACAACGGAACAGAACTGGATGCACTGCGCCGTGCGCTGGACGGCAAGACACGCGTAGGACTGTTCTTGGTGTCGGAAGGCGAGAACGATATGTCGTGCGTATGGCGCGGCACGGCCATTGCCGTGGAAAAGGGTAAGGCATACTATATACCGGCCGATTATGACGAAGGCACGGCATTGGTATTGGACGTGATGTCGATGCCTGCAATAGAGAAAGTGACGGTTGCGGCCAAACGCGACATGGTCATTGCCTCGCGTCGGCGTGGCGACGGTGTCGAGTCGTTGACCACCTTCTACGACCTTGCATTGGCGCACTATGTATTACAGCCCGAGATGCGTCACGGACTCGAGGCGCTGGCTTCGACATACCTTAATTACGATATGCAGCCCTATCCCGGGCTGACCACATCGTCGAAACGTGGAACCAAGACACAACAAGGCGCCGGCGTTCCGAACGATGTGATGAGTGAATGGGCCTGCGAGGCGGCGGACATTTCGTTGCAGCTTTACGAGCCACTTTCGGAGGAGGTGAAGAAGTCAGGAATGGACGCGTTGCTGAGAGATCTGGAGTTCCCGTTGGTACCCGTATTGGCAAGCATGGAGCTGACCGGCGTCAGGATAGATACCAAGGCATTGGACGAGGCGGCACAGGATATGGAGCGGCGTCTGGCCGAGCTGGAGCAGAAGATATATTCACTTGCCGGTATGGAATTCAACATCGGGTCGCCGTCAAAGGTGGGCGAGGTTCTGTTCGATGTATTGCAACTTGACCCCAAGGCGAAAAAAACCAAGACAGGCCAGTATTCCACGGCAGAGGATGTATTGGAGAAACTTGTGAGCCGTCATCCGGTGGTGCAGCTGATCATGGACTACCGTGCGATGAAGAAACTGCTGTCCACCTATCTTCAGGCATTGCCGGCGGCAATCAATCCGGTTACGGGTAAGGTACACACCAACTATAACCAGACGGTCACGGCCACGGGACGCATATCTTCAACGGCGCCGAACCTGCAGAACATACCTGTGCGAGAGGCATTGGGCCGCGAGATAAGACGCGCCTTCATTCCCGACGAAGGATGCCTGTTCCTGAGCGCCGACTATTCGCAGATAGAACTGAGGCTGATGGCCGATTTCAGCCATGATCCCATCATGGTCGACGCCTTCCTGCAGGGCGAGGACGTGCATGCCATCACCGCCGCCAAAATATTCCATAAGGATATAAAGGATGTGACCGCCGACGAACGGCGCGCCGCCAAGACAGCCAACTTCGGCATCCTGTACGGCATCAGCGCTTTCGGGCTCTCGTCGCGTCTCGGAATTCCGCGTGCCGAAGCCAAGGATCTGATAGACAATTATTACGAAACATTCCCGACGGTGCGTAAGTTTCAGTCGGACGCGGTGGAACATGCCCGCGAAAACGGATATGTGGAGACACGCATGGGACGTCGCCGCATGTTGCCCGACATCAATTCCAAGAATCCGACAGTGCGCGGATATGCCGAACGCAACGCCGTGAACGCGCCGCTGCAGGGCACAGCCGCCGACGTAATCAAAAAGGCCATGATAGCCATTTACGGCGACATGAGGCAAAAGAAGATGAAGTCGCGCATGATAATGCAGGTGCACGACGAGTTGAACTTCAACGTGGCGCCGGAGGAACTGCCGGAGCTTCAGGAACTTGTGACACGCCGCATGGAGGAGTCATACCGTGGACTCGTGCCGCTCACTGCCAGTTCGGGAGTGGCCACGAACTGGCTGGACGCACACTAAAACTCAGATGGAAATTATCAATTTTATAGACGTTAATTGTCGGATGGAGTTTTTTTTGTAATTTTGCGTTGTAGTTATACATAAAATCCGAATCGTGAGTTATCCTTCCATTGACATTTTACAAAAAAGTCTGGCGTTGACAGTTTTTTCAGATAAAAAAGATGCTAAGAAAGCTGCCGGACGAGCATTAGGAACAATAGTTGAACTAATAACCTACTACCTTCTCAGAGAGTGGGGATATACATCGAATATACAAATTGAGACAAGACTCCTAGAATTCGGTAATCCCGAAATTACGCATAATGTTGAATTTACTTTACATAAAGCTGAGCATTGCCAAAAGCGCAGCATTATTTATCCTCTAACATTCAATGGTGTGTGTAAATTATTTGATTATCAGCCATTGATAATCAAAAATGGTAATTTCATAGATAGGGATAATATTCTGAAAAATTCAGCCGTTATAGCTAAAAATGATAATTTAATTACAATCTGCAATATAGAGGATAATGACATTGTTCTCTCATTTATAAAGGAGCAGGCATCAGCGATGTTTGAATGTAAGAGAGTCGGGGTTGAAGAAGGTCAAAAGAAAGGACCCCAGACTATCGAGAAAGCCAAGCAAGGTGCTTATGTTGCATTAAAATCATCTTCGCTTCAAAAGGTGCGGGATAAAGAAGGCAATATGTATGGAGTCTATTTTAAAGATGGTGTCATGCATACCGAACAGTATGAGGATGCCTTGAATTCATGTCTCGAATCCAATAATCTGGAAGACTTTATTCTTTCGTTTGGAATTATAAGCAACCACGGTAACTGGTTCACATCAGATGACATGAATAAAGAATTGAAAGTCTTGGCTCAAAGTTATGATCGCTTACTTTTTCTTACAGATGAAGGTTTATATTCTTTTATAGATAAAACCATTTTAAATCCATCTAAAAAATATCTTCCTATAAGAGAAGCCTTTATTGGAAGTTATAGTGCAGGGAAGAAAACTAACACTTTCACAAAATCTAAAATTTCTTTGGCTGCTCATGAGGCATTGACCTCGTTTTTTCACGAAAACATAAGGTCTATAGAGGGTTGGTTCAATGTAATTTCTCCCGATGGAATTACAATTGAACTCATAAAGAAACAGTTATATCATCTTCTTTATAACATGTAAGATGACAGCAGGACGCAAAGTTAACACATTAAGTCAGAGTTGGTGCACTCCTCCTAAATATATAAATGCCATAAAAGACTTCTGGCATGGTGAAATATATTTGGATCCATGCTCAAATGAGTATTCAATGGTAAACGCCATAGTTGAGTTTCGACTGCCTGAAACAGATGGTCTCATGGAGGACTGGAATTATAGAACCATTTATGTAAACCCTCCCTATGGTGCAGACAGGTATCGTGGAACAACAATCAAGGATTGGCTTGCTAAATGTTCGTTTGCTCACGATGAGTATGGCTCAGAGGTTATAGCATTGATACCTGTGGCCACCAATACGTCTCATTGGAAAAAACATATATTCGGTGCTGCTGATGTAATCTGCTTTTTGGCCGACACCAGATTAAGGTTTTATGTAAATGGAATAGAACATGAAAAAGGTGCACCTATGGCCTGTTGTTTAGTATATTGGGGAAATGATATAAATCGGTTTGTCAACCACTTCTCAAAATATGGTGCAGCAATCGACATATCACCTTTAAAACGTATGAAGTCCCAGTGTCCTCTTGAAAAATCTCTGCCTCTATTTGACTAAGGAGGGACACATTTGGAAGTTGCAGCACAATCCGACTGTAATGACACAGTCCGGCAAAACAATCCAAAACATGTAAATATATATTAGCTTCGGAGCGAATCGACTATGAGATTTGCGGCGGTGCTGGCGGCGACGGAGTTGCCGAGGCGCCGCTGCATGTTTTTGTAACCCTGCGTCATGAACGTCAGCTTGGGGCTGGGCTGCAGCAGCGGCGACAGCTCGCGGGCTATCGAATCGACGGTGCAACGGTCCAGCAGCAGTTCCGGTATGATGCTGTTGTTCACTATCAGGTTGGGCAGCGACACGTACTTCACCTTCAGCAGGTGCGACATGATGTTGTATGACAGACGGCTGCCGTTGGCACGGTACACCACCACCTGCGGCGTGCCTATCAGTGCCGTCTCCAGCGTGGCCGTTCCGCTCACCACGACGGCGGCACGGGAATACTTCAGTAAGGTGGGCGTAGCGCCGAACACTACCTTAAGACCGGGGTCCTGGGCTATCTCGCGGTAGAATTTCTCGGGCACCGAGGGAGCCGCACCCACGACATACTGGAATTCGGGGAAACGCTTCGCAGCCTCCACCATCAGCGGAAGGTTGTTGCGTATCTCGCCGAGACGCGAGCCTGGCAGCAGGGCGATGATGGGGCGGTCGTCCACAAGTCCCTGACGCTCCATGAAATGCTTTTTCGGCGGCACATGTCCCATGGTATACGCCATCTCCTCGACCGACGGATTGCCCACATAGTCCACGTGATAGCCGTGGCGGGCGTAGAACTCCTCCTCGAACGGCAGGATGGAATACATGCGGTCCACGTATTTCTTGATCTTGCGTACGCGCCATTCCTTCCAGGCCCACACCTTGGGCGATATGAAGTAATGTACGGGAATGCCCGATTTCTTGGCATATTCGGCCACCATGAGGTTGAAACCGGGATAGTCCACCAGCACCAGGGCGTCGGGACACCATGTGCGCAGCAAGGCCTTGGCCTGACGCAGATTGGCCATGATGCGCGGCAGGGCGCGGAGCACCTCGGAGAATCCCATCACGTTCATGCGGTTGTAATGCAGGTCGGGGTTGCGTCTGGCCTCGGCGGCCATGAGGTCTCCTCCGAAAAACCTGAATTCCGCTTCCGGATCGTTTTCGCGTATATGTTTTATAAGATGAGAGGCATGCAGGTCGCCCGATGCCTCGCCGGCTATGAGTACGTATTTCATTGTGTTGTCACGGTTGTGGCTGTGCAACATTATGCAGTTGCGGGCGTTTCTACAATATGAAACACCGCCATATATTATGGACTCTGCTGGGTCTGTTAGGTTTAATCGCAGGTCCCGGAATGCTGACGTCGTGCATCAGCGACGCCATCAGCACGTCGCCCCACGATGTGCTGACCTTCTCGCGCGACACCGTAAGTTTCGACACGGTGTTTACGGGTGTGGGTACCCCTACGGCGCGCCTGATAGTCAGCAACAAGGCCAAGAAAGGAATCAAGATAAGCTCCATACGGTTCAAGGATCCCGACACGCGTTTCCGCCTCAACGTCGACGGCCAGAGCGGTTCGGAATTTTCGGACATCGAGATAATGGCTCGCGATTCAATCTATGTGTTCATAGAATGCAACATCCCGGAAAGCGCGGGCGCGGAACCGTCGTTGACTGAGGATAAGCTGGAATTCGTGACCAATACGGTGACGCAGGATGTGGTGTGTCAGGCGTGGGGCCAGAACGTGACGCGGCTTCGCGGCGTGACCATTGAGGAGGACACGCGCTTCACGGCCGAACGTCCGTACGTGATATTCGATTCGCTTAAGGTGGCGGCCGGAGCCACGCTGACCGTGGACCCGGGCGCCAAATTATTGTTCCACGACAAGGCACTGATGACAGTAGATGGCACGCTTCATGCCATAGGCACCCCTGAGAAGAAGATAGACATGCGCGGCGACCGCCTGGACAACGTGCTGCCCGATGTGGAGTACGACATCATGTCGGGCCAATGGCGAGGCGTCAACATTACGGCGGATTCATACGACAACCGGCTTGAATATGTGGACATGCGCAGTACGGAGGTAGGACTGGTGCTCGATTCGTGTGCCAACAGCGACCGCACGAAACTGACCATGCTCAATTCCTGGTTGCATAATTCGCGTCACAACGTGCTGCAGGCACAGAACGCCAAGATAAACGCAACGGGATGCGTATTCTCCGAAGCGGCGGCAGCCACGGTACTGCTGTCGGGCGGCGACGTCAATTTCCTGCAGTGCACATTCGCCAACAATTATCTGTTCACGGCCATCTCGCTGCCGCTGGTCACTCTGGTCCACGTGCTGCCCGACGAGGAGAACGACACCGACATGACCAGCCCGCTGATGAAGGCCCGGTTCGACAACTGCATACTGTACGGCATACCCGACGACCTGAACATAGGCGACTTCACCGGCGCCGACGTGCTGTTCAGGTACTGCTCGTTCAAATCCAAGGGTGAAAACGACGCCAACTTCATAGAGTGTCTGTGGGACACCGACCCGATGTTCCGCACCATACGCGAGGAGTATTATTTCAACTACAGGCTTCAGGACGATTCGCCCGTGAAGTCGGCCGGCGACCCCGCGTTGCTCACCCCGTCATCCATGACCGACATGGACGGTGTGAACCGTCTGGAGTACGGAAACCCCTCGTTGGGAGCCTATCAATACGTGCCTGCGGCTGAAAAATGATATTGTTTTTCTCTTGCATAATTGAAATTAAAATTGTAAATTTGGAGCGACCAACCTGACAAGCTGTCCATGAAACGCTTGCGCTCCGTATTGCATCTGCTTTCGCTCTGGGTTCTCGTTCATACGAACGTGGCAGTGCTCCATGCCTTCAGTCCGGTGGCTCAGCCTGAGCAGGATGTATGGCCGCAGGCACCGCAGGCGTATAAGTTCAACGAGGTCAAGATGCCGACGCCCGACCTTGCAACAGGCGCGGTTAATCTAAGCATCCCTCTTTACACCATTCAGGCAGAAGACCTCTCCATCCCGCTGGAACTCCGTTACCGTTCCAACGGCATACGCGTGGACGATGACCCGTATCCCGTAGGCTATGGCTGGACATTCACGCCATCATTACGCATAACGCGTACCGTGCTCGGTCGTCCCGACGGCAAGTATGAATTCGTCGGCGATCGCGCGGTTTCTGAGATAGACCACGCGACCGCGCACCGGTGTATGGTCAACAAGTCCTTTTTAGGCAAATCCACAGGCCTTGATGCAGAAAGAGATATCTTTACCATAAACCTTGCAGGCATATCCTTCAACGGCATTCTTGAAGACGGGGTAATCAGGACGCCGGGCCATGAGGAATATAAGGTCAAAGCAGCCTCCGACCTGTCGTCGATCACGGTCACCGATCCGTTTGGCAACATCTGGACGTATTCGAAAATTGGTGCGAAATGGATGACAGACGACCCGGTCGAGTGGGGACTTTCGTCCATTAAGATTGCATCAGGAAAGAAAGTAATATTCCATTGGACTTTCGGAGCGCATGGTTCCTTCGCTGGCGGCGCTTACCATTCCTATGACGCATTCTATCCTGCTTCACCTTCAACTCAGTGCGACTATTCGCAATGGAACGGCAACCGTAACATCTCGCAAACCCCTCCGGCCAGCAGCCTTAATCTGACCGAAATTGTATTCCCCGGGGGAACGGTGTCGTTCTCATACAATGGTGGCAAGGACCCGACGACTCTGAATAAGATGCAGGTTAAGGATTCTTCTGGCAAGGAAATCAAGACAGTCTCGTTTACATACGGAGCATCGCCGTACCGCCACACGATGCTTGACGCGGTATCGTTTACCGGTGGCGAAAAATGGACTTTTGATTACAACCCCGAGACTTTCTCGGCAAACGACAGTCAGGATTACTGGGGCTATTACAACAGGAAGGAAAACCGACAATGTTCTGCTCCCACAATGCGATTGACAGGACCGGATTTTGCGCCACAAGGAGTTAACATAGACGGTTCGGACAGGTCTCCCTCCGAACAATACATGAAGGCTCGCATTCTGACGGGCGTGACTTATCCCACTGGCGGCAGACTGTCGTTTGAATACGAGGCTCATCGCTTTGATGAAGAATATTTTGCCGATGACGGCATCATTGTGCCGGGAGATCCTAAACTATATTTCGGGGGAGGCCTCAGGCTGTCATCAATGACGTTGTCCGATGGATCGGATGACACGGCACCGCAGCGTGTGGAATACCGTTACGGGTCGTCCGGCAACGGACTCGCCAACGCCGATGTACTTCCGTTGGCTTCGACATTCCTGACCCAAAGCATATACACGGCAATGCCTCCCCAAAGTGGACAAGGGTCGGAAGTACATGTGCCGGATTACATTCATCACGGACTTGTTTCAGCCAATCTTCATTCCTCCATTTCCGACTATAGGTTCGGAGACGATCCGATATGGTACTCTGAAGTGGCAGAGATATATCCCGAGGGGAAAACCGTACATAGGTTCGACAAGCCCGAACCTAACGAAATCAATCTCGTTCCTAAGCATGGCGCGGCGCCTTATTTACTTACCTCCGTATTCACGCCTGGCGTATATGAAACGGAAACGCTCACTTATTCAGGTCGGGACGGCAGTTACAGTCTTGTTGAAAAAGTAGAGAATGTGTATTCCGGTGCCTCCGAGACCGGACGTTTCTCGAGTTGTCTGATAAAACGCAAGGAAATGCAGGGATTCGGCGTCCAGACGGCTCCTGATTTCGACGAGAACCTTTATGTGAGCGCTCCGGGCTATGGCAGATACGGCTACAATGAGGGTCAGATATACGATGTCCATCCATACAGTATAGACGGAATGGTCATACGCCTTGACGAGCGCATAGTCACCACTTACACCGCCGAGGGCGACTCTATCCTTCAGAGCGAGGCATACGAATATGTGAGCGGCACCGGCCTGATGCACGCCAAAACAGTATCGCGCGGAGGTTCCTACAGAATCAGAACAGAATACAGCTATACCGAAGGGCAGTCACAGGCCATAGCTATGAAGAACGCCAATGTCGTTGGCGTGGTAACAGGCGTGAAGGAACGTTATGGAGACAGTTCGTGGGAAACGCGCGCCGACTATACGCGGGTAGGAACTGCGTCCCCGTCCCTGTTCCGTACGCAGAGCATCCGCACAAGGCGAGGCACGGACGCCTCGGCATGGCGCACACTGAAAAAATACACGTGGAACACCAACGGTACACTCGCCTCGGCCATCGATCCGACCGGAATAAAGACCGAATGGACATGGGACAACACCGGACTGTATCCCATTGAACAGAAAACAAGACATCTAAGCTCCCGTGCCGAATGGGAACCTCTTGTAGGAGTCAAGTCGCTTACGGATCCATCCGGACTTAAAGAACAATACTCGTACGACGCTGCAGGACGGCTCGGGTCAGTCTCTGTGCGAGGCAGGACTCTGACAACTTACAGTTATTCCATCCGCTCCAACATACCTCACTCACCTAACAGCGTCACTACGAGAAAGTATCTCGGTCAGTCAAAGAGTGTCCGGACGAAGACAATCTTCGACGGCTTAGGACGCGGTACACTTGACGTGACCATGCAGCCATCGGGTGCATCGGCTGTACTGACGGAATACGACCGCATGGGACGTCCGTCTAAGGTCTGGGCCGCAGCCCCCGTCTCCGACCTGTCGCCCACGGAATCCGAGACTAAGTCAGCCGCGGCATCCCGTTACGGTACGAGTAATGCATTCGCGACTACCACATACGAGGCCTCACCCCGGAGTCTCGTATTGGCCACCACCAAAGCCGGCGACCCGTGGCAGTCGGAAGGCAAAAGCATTACCACTCGGATACGAACCAATACGTATGAAAGCGGCGAGCGATTCTGCATGTCATACCGCATACTTGAGGACGGCTTAAGACCGAACGGCCCGAGAACGGCAAGTTCTCTCAGAATAGAACGGACTGTGGACGAGGACGGCATCGTGACAGAGACGTTCACCGATATGCGCGGCCTGAAAGTGGCCGAACGCCACGGAGAGGGCGTCACGGCATACGTCTACGACGATTACGGCGATCTCAGGTATATTCTGCCTCCCGGAGCGGAGTCGGGAGGGTCGCGTTCATCGGTGACGATGAAGGAGCTGGCCTACTGGTTCGACTATGACGACTACGGACGTTGCGTCTTGAGGAAGGCCCCCGGTATGGCCGAGGAGAAGATGGTCTACGACCCTGCCGACAGGATGGTGGCGATGCATTCGCGCGACCATGCCGACGGAGTGTGGAGGTTGTTCTTCTACGACGGCTGCGGACGCGAGGTGATGGTGTTTGACGCGATGATTTCCGACGCCGAGGCAATGAGTCTCGGCAACGTATGCCGTACTACTACGTTCAAAGGACCTGAAGGCGAGGTGCAGGGTTTTTCAATAACGCCCACATTGGAAATAAACCTTTCCAATGCCGGAGTCGTGACGCAACGTTTCTACGACACCTATTATTTCCGCGAAGCTTTGGGTTTGACGGACTACGTATTCAAGCCCCTGGGCGTAGAATACGGCAGTTCCACGGGCAAACTGACCGGACTGTTCAACGGCTCGGGGTACGAGGTCTACTATTATAACCCTTTCGGTCTGGAGTGCCAGAGGGTAGCTTCGGGATTCAATGTGGGAAGACGTACCACCAAATACAATTTCGACCTCTCCGTCTCGGAGGTTCATACCACGTACGACGGCCTTTATCCCGACCGCGACGTTTATTACAGCTATGACGATTGCGGCCGTAGGACTCAGATGCTTGTGACGGAGCATCGGACACGCGACGGCGTGGCGTATACCGACAGCGCGACCATAAAATATGAATACGGTCCGACAGGACTTATGGAGGCCGTGGTAATGGGTCCGTCGCGGAAGAAAATTACATACGACATACACGGCTGGCAGGTGAAGGCCGAGACCGAGCTGAAGCGTTCCTATAATGGGAACTATGTAGAGCGGTTGTATTACGCCGACACCAAGGCCGCGCATCCACGCTACAACGGATTCGTAAGCTGCAAGGAATGGCAGAGGCATGCCTACGACTACGAGTATGACGCGAACGGATTCCTGAAGAAAGCCGTATATTCCGAACTGCCTGGCAACACGCAGGCCACTGGAGCCAACCAGGGAGTGAGGTTCGACCGGTCCGTCAGCTTTGAGTACGACGTAAGGGGAAACGTAAAGAAGATTCAGCGGAAAGGCGCCATAGACCGTCATCCGTCGGGAAAACTTATTTTCGGGCTGCTTGACGACATTGAGGCTGCCTACACCGGGAACCGGCTGACAGGTTACTCCTATCAGTCAGGGATACCTGATGCGACGTTCGGCCGAAACCGGGTATCGGGCATAACGGAACTCTACGACAGACGGGAGGATTTCTCCGGGAGTCTGACCAATATATCAGATGACAGCTTTACCGTCAATTACAAACTCGGGTATGACGCATCCGGACGTCTTACAGGCGATACTTCCAGAGGGGTGAAGGACGCGCAATATGACAACAACGGCTATCTGACCGAAGTCACGGTCGGCGGCTGCTCGGTGAAATACCGCCGGGACGGATTGGGCAATCTGCTGAGGGCGGAATACACGACACCGGACGGCAGCGGCAAGGACGTCAAGGGCGACATGTCGGACAGGACAGTGCTGTACGACGGCGACGGACACATGTCTGTGAACGGGACTCTTGAGATGTCGCGGTTCGAGGGCGGTTATTTCGATGCCGACGGTAAGCCGCACTATTACCTGACGGACTACCAGGGCAATGTGGTCAGGGTGATAGATCGGGAGGGCTCGGGCGGTCAGCCGATGGACTATTATCCTTACGGCGAGCCGTGGCAAGAATGGGACTGGGCACGCGCCGACACATATCCGACTTTCATCAAGAACCGATTCCTGTACGGAGGCAAGGAGCGCATCACGCAGTTCGGACTCGGCCTGTACAACT
>CAJKBH010000030.1 GCA_905198125.1 uncultured Porphyromonadaceae bacterium | reverse complement strand
TGGCTTTGAGAAAAAAATTCACGAGTTCCTCCGCGAGCCATGCCTCATGCTTGTCGGGAGAATATGTGCCGTTCTCGACAGCCCGGATGATGACGGGCTTACGCAGACGTGGAAGCCATGCGCGGCGCACAGTCACCGGCATACGGAGATACCAGTACAGGTTCAGGAACGCCAGTTCTCCCTCGAATGTGGGTTCCATGGCGTTGACGACGACATTGCTTTTTGCCCACAGCGTCTTGATTACGGAGAGTTGGGCTTCGTCGGCTTTCGACTTCTCCCAGCCGAGTAGCGCATCATAGTTGCGCATCCTGAAATTGAAGTGGTGCGCGTACATCTGGCGCATGTCCTGACCGGAGTTCATGACGAACTTTTCGCCATGCTTGTATTCGGATTCGATGATTTCGCCGTTGGTCCATGTCACGGCATAGCCGTTGCCATGATAGTAGCCTTCGAGTTCGGAGGTTGCGCCGATTGCGCGGGCAATGGTCTCAGCCATGAAACGGTTGGCGGTTACGACTGTCACGAGTGTCTTCTTTGTCATATTTGAAATGTTTTTATTGTGAGTTGGGAATTTTGAGACGAAAGCGTCGGGAGGTTCCGGACCCTCCCTCGGCGTTTCATCCGCGTGGGTTCAGTGGTTGTGGATTATACTCTGCTGTGGGAATCAGAGTCGCGGGCCCTTTGGCTTACGCTGCTGCTTTTGCTGGATTTCGTCCTTCGGCTGGGTCTGTCCCTTGGTCAGAGGGTCGGTGATGTTCTTCGTCGCCTCGTTGGTGAGACCGTCGTTGTTCACCGCCTTCTGGGTGCGGGATTCGTCGGCGACCTTGACACGCGGGTCATTTAGCGATGTCACCGGACGCTGTTTCTCCTTGTCGAAGTACAGATAGACAGTGCAGGGCTGTCCCTTCTCATCGACCATGTTGTCGAGCTTGGCGACACGCCCGTTGGCGTAGTCTTCCTTCTGCTGTTCGGTGAGCGGAATCTTGTTCCATTGTCCGAGAGGCTTGATGCTGCCGTCTTTGAGTGTCCAGTTGGGTTTCCTCTCAGCCTTCTTTTCCGAAGCCTCGGTCGAAACGGATTCGCCTTTGCCTTCTTTCTTGGTTTCGGCGGCACGCTTTGCCTGCTCCACCTTCTCATACCAGTGTATGCCGTTGGGTACAAATTCGACAGCCTTGCGGTCGACATTGTACTGGAGTATTCCCGTGCGGGTCTTTCCGTCGCGGCATACGACCTCTTTGGGGGGCAGGGGAAGACCTTTCTTCAGGGTCATGATCTCCGGCATGGTCAGCTTCGTCTGGCCGAAAGTGTCACGGATTCTGACATCCTTTGCCGGAATTGCCAGTAGCTCGTTGGTGTAGCGGTCCCGGCTGATGAGCGATGGAACTTTCTCTCCGGTGGCAGGGTCGGTCAGTTCTACAATACGACCGAGGTTGCCGTTCTCTTTGAGATTTGCCTGATCGATTTTGTCGAATTTGTATCCCATGAACTGGTCGAGCTTCTGTTCGCTCTGAATGAAGTGAGGGACAAGTTTGACGCTGCCGTCGGGATCTGTGCGGAATGAGAGTCGCGCCTCGATGCTGAATTTCTCGCCACCGAAAGTCGGTGTGACATTCACCAGCTTGGACTTCCGGTTGTAGAGCATCTCCCTCAGGTCGCCGGAGGCTTCGAGTGCATCTTTGTCGATGCCCCATTTCTCTTTGAGCATATTCCAGTCGATTTTCGACTGGTCGATAGCCTGCCACTTGGGTTCCTGCGACATGGTTGTCTGAGATTGAGCCTCATCCGCTGTCTGCTCCGATGGTTCCGCAGAGATTTCTGTCTGCTTTGGCTGTTCGACTTTCTGAGCCGGGAGCGCCACATCAACCTTGTTGTCCTTAAGTATCTCAGCATTTCCCACGGGGTCTTTGGCGAGGTCGCCGATTACGGTGCCCACCGTATCGTAGCGGTCTGCGGGTACGCGGAAGAATCCGAATGTCGAGGGATTCTTGCACTGGCGCACGAAGTTCGACATGAAGGCTTCGAGGGGATTCTGGCCTTTGGAGAATTTCACGAGGTCAGAGAGTTTCGCCGACTTTACATCGGTCATTTTGGGTGTGCCGTCCTCGTTGAGTCCGGTCACCGCGCCTACCTGCCCGGTGTCGTTGTTGCGGGCGATAAGCACTTCTTCTAAATTCTGGTCTTGTGCCATAAATTAAAAAGGTGTTTGGGGTTAGAGACTTGCGCCGTTGCCGGCGCGATTATTATTGGTGTATGGTGGTATGGTTTTATCTTCTTGTGGTTTCAAATGCTATTCTGGCATCTGCCCAGCGGAAGGTCACGCGGGACTGGCGGCTGTCTCCGGATTTTATATAGGGCAGTGTGCCGTCAGCCATCATGGATTCTATCTTGGTTTTGCCGACATTATACATTTCCATGAGCTGCGCCTTGGTCAGAACTCGTTCTTCCGGCTCGATGATACCCTGATTTGTCAGAACTGCATATATCTCTTTGCTCACATCCTTGATTTCGCGTCTGATTTCACATTTGATTTCGGCCCGAAGCTCATCTATTATGGCTCTGAAATCAGAGAGGATTGCTCTTTTTTCTAATACCGTCATATCAATATCGGGGTAAGCGGGTTACACGTTTCAGCGCTCTCTCGTAAGCGGTGGGATTCCAGTTGCACTGGGTTCGCTCGATAGCCTCTACAAGCTCTTTCAGGAGATAGTGCGTCTCCTTTCCGACTTTGCGCCACTTGAGCTTCATCCGGACGCGGATTCTCTGGAGCTGCCGGGGCGACACGCATAATATCTCTGCGGCCTCGTATTTGCTCACTTTGGGTTCGTAGGGGAGTTTCTTGTTGACGAATCCGAATTCCTCGGCTTTCTGGAGCTTGGTCTCCTGAGCCATGATATACCGTTCGATACGGTCTATCTTGCCTTGAAGCGTCTGAAATTCCTGAATCATGTCAGGCTGGTCCGCTACGGGTGGGTTTTTAATTTCATTGTCCATGTTCGATGTTTTTACGTGGGTTTGGTGGTTGTTTTGTGATGCAAAGTTACTGATGGAAAAGGAGGTGCATCTATGATAACTCCGGGATAGAGTTGGGATAAACGTGGGATAAAAAACAGTCGGTTTTCCAAAACCCGTAATAATTCAAAATTGAATATCAGTACTTTATAGTGATATTCTTAATGAATGTTAAAGTGAAATTTTCAGGAAAAATACATAAAATCTCACGTCAAGACACAGCGAGTGCCGTCCGAGCATTCCCGAACGGCACTCACCTGAGGCGTGTTACGGAATGTTCAGCTTAAAAATCGAGGTTGCCGAGGTTCCGGGAAAGAATATCCATATCCTTTCCGATTTTGTCGGCGGTAATTCTCGCGTAGATCTGTGTAGTCTGGATATTTGTGTGTCCCAGCATCTTTGATACCGACTCGATGGGCACACCACGGCCGAGGGTCATGGTAGTGGCGAAGGTGTGGCGCGCCAGATGGAACGTCAGATTCTTCTCGATGCCGCAGATGTCGGCTATCTCCTTCAGATAGCAGTTTAGCTTCTGATTCGTGATTATCGGCATCAGCTGGCCATCGGTGTAGCACCCCTCATATTTGTTGAGGATTTTCAGAGCCGGCGGAAGCAGCGGCACCATAACCTTTGTGTTGGTTTTCTGGCGGTGGGTGACTATCCACAGACGACCGTCGAACATCTTCTGGATGTTATCGACACGGAGGTGGGCGAGGTCGATGTATGCCAGCCCGGTGAAGCAGGCGAAGATGAAGATGTCGCGCACCTGTTCCAGTCGCTTGCTTGCGAACTCTTTCTGCATCATCTTGCAAAGCTCGTCTTCGGTAAGATAGCCTCGGTCAACACGCTCGATGGAGATTTTGTAGCCGTTGAAGGGGTCAACGGTTATCAGCCCGGCGCGGATGGCTTTGTTGATCACCTGCTTGAAGAACTTCATGCACTTGTAGGTGGTGTTCTGCGAGTATTTGTACTCGGTGCGGAGGAAGAACTCAAGATCCACGATGAACTGATATTTTATCTCTCTCAGTGGAATGTCGGTGATGTTGTATTTCTTCTTCATGAACTCCACCACGCGGCGGTACATCCTCTCGTACTTGCGGTAGGTGGGGTCGGCTTTGCTGAGTCCGACGAGCTTCTTGGTGTCCTCCAAGTGCTGCTCATAGAGTTTCAGGAGTGATTCCTCCCGCTGGGTTATGCCCATATAGGCGTTGCGCACCATTTCTACGGTAACGTAGCCGTGACGACGCTGGATGTCATAGAAATGATTGGTCAGAATAGTCTGAATATCCTGAAGATGGTTATTGATCTCAAAAGACTTGGATGAACGACCGGTGGCTTTACCGGCTTTCCCATCCCATCTTTCTGGCTCGCAAACCAATTTTGTGCTCCAGTCCTGTCTTTCTCCGTCAATAGACACGCGCACGATGATGGCGGATGTACCATCCTTGTTGACATGATTGCTTCGGAGATAGAACAGAATCTTAAATGTGCTCTGTTTCATCTTACATTTGGATTTGGTGGTTATGATTGCGCAGGGTTTTTACCCCCTTGCAAAATTCATAACGAGTTAAACTTAATTTTGCTTAGACTCACCTCGGCCAATAGAGGACGAATAGCGGACATAGTGTCCGGCGTATTCTAACGGAGTGCATGAGAATAGAAAATTAGGTATCAAATGTAAGCTTTGGACTATGCCACCGGGCTTCATTATTTGTGTACCATAAGATGTCCGATTTTGACCGCTATTTTCCGACTTATGTCAGAGTTGCGGTTTCGTAAAGTGCTGCACAAAACATAGTTACGACACTTACTGCTACACAACTGCTACATTTGGCATCTCTTGATTTTTGTGTAGCAGATTTGCAACCAATGGCTGTCTTGTTCAGTCTTTTTTCTGTCCGATGACGGTCCTGAGTCGTCATTTTTAGGCACTAAAAAACCGCACAATAAGTTGATATTGTGCGGTTTAGTCTTCTTTGGACTTCTATTGGCCGGAATTTGTCCGACCCGCCAAGTGGAGCTGGAGGGGATTGAACCCTCGTCCAAACGCGGAATCAATAAGCTTTCTACATGCTTAGTCTGTGAATTGGTTTTCGTGTCAGGACAGGCTCACGACGGCCAATCCGGACCTTAGTCCCTGAATCTCGGAAGCGCGTCGGGACTCCGCTCTTCCTATTTCCGAATTTCTTAGCACCACTTTATCCAAACGTCTCGGAACGGGGCAATGGAGTGATGTCTCGTTCTCCTACCTGGTAGGAGAATTAAGGTATCCTACTGTTCTTCAGATTACGCAGCGAGAGCGTAGTTGTTATTTTCGCCAATTATAGGTCGATGATCTTGTTATTATAGAGCTTGGTCATCAAAGCTCTGCATGCTTACCTACCGCTTCTACACGCTGTCAAAGCCAGTCAGCCCCTTGCGTATTTTGCGATTAGCCTACAAAATTAATCATTTATCTGCCAATTACCAAATATTTCTGCAAAATATTAGAAAAAAATTAGAATTTGAGGTAAAAATCATGGCAAAGGGCGCGATGGGCGGCTGTCGGCACGCCGATGGATTCCTCAAGAATCAGTTCGTCGCATTGTGGTCCTGCCGACTCGTCCACAACCGTGAATTCCAGCAACGTACGCTTGTAGGGCGCTGCCGGATTACCCTTCACGTCTGTGCGGCGTATTAGCGCCATCGATACTTTGCCGGCTTCCTCTATTATCTCGCCGGCTCGTTGGTGCGGCACCACCATCGCTATGCGGCCCGTTGGCGTCAGCAAGTCACGTCCGTGCTGCAAAATTAGTGCCGGCGACAGTTCTCCCTCATGACGTGCGCGCATACGCGACGATTCGTCGGCATCTACGCCCGAATTGAAGTATGGCGGGTTGGATACTATCAGGTCGTAACGCACATCAGAATTATAATCCATAAAGCTGCACTGCATCACGTTCAGTCGGTCGCTCCAGGGAGATTCCCAGAAATTTCCCCTCGCCTCAGCTACCGAGGCTTCATCAACCTCCACAGCGTCTATCAATGCGTCGTGATTACGCTGGGCGCACATCAGGGCGATCAGTCCGCATCCGGTGCCGACATCGAGTATTCGATGCCCCGTCACGTCGCACCAGGCTCCCGTCAGTACGCCGTCTACGCCGATGCGCATCGCGCTGCGGGAATGGTGGCACGAAAATTGTTTGAACTGAAATATTCCTTTCTTTTCTCCTCTCATTCCATTGTATAGAGCCGAATAATTCCGGCCATACTCTTTAATAACGATTATTTTTTGTAATTTTGTATTCCGATTCAGCAAGAACCGAAATTTCATCATGAATAAGAAGCAAGAGACAATCATAGCACAAGATATGGCGTCGGGCCATCCCCTTTCACCGGAATCCTTTACCAACAAAGAGCCTATGAAATGCACCAGCATTCTGGTCATTCCGTTGCTTGACGAGCAGATGGGCCTACCCTATTTCGACATGCCGCTTGAGCTGCAGTCGGAATATCAGCGTGAGGCCATTCAGATGGCCATGCGTCAGGGCGAACCCGTTTTCCTGGTACCCGAGGCTGAATTCGGCGCTGACATGCCGGACGACCATTTGATAGCAAGCCGATTCAAAGGCACTAAGGGTGTTATAGCCTATCCTGTCAACTTTGAGGCTCCCAAGGAGGCCAACGGCATGGAATATGGCCGCACGCTTCTGAAGGGTGGATTTCAGGGCGAGGTGTTCGCCACCTCATGGATATCCGATTTCGTGGGAGTATCCGTACATGAATGCAATTACCGCCCCATCCCCAATCCCGTTCTTGCCGAGCAGTATCTCGACCTGCTTGATATCTCGTTCGAAAAGCTTATGTCATTCCTGCCGGAACATGTGCGCACCGAGATACGCAACGGGCTGGACGCGCTGCCTCCGCGCTCGCTCGCCAGCACTTCGTTCATGATGTTCCATTCTCCGCTTGATTACAGGGAAAAGCTTAACATACTGGCCGAATTGGATATGCCTAAACGTATGGAACTTATTCTCCATTTGTTTTCAGAGCATATACAGAAGCTTAAGATCCGCGAGGAAATCAACATGCGCACCATGGAGCAGTTCAACGAGCGCCAGAAGACCGATTACCTGCGCACGCAGATCAAGACCATACAGCGTGAACTGAACATAGAGGTAGACGAAAACGACGATGAGGAACTTCGCCAGCGCGCCGACGCCAAGAACTGGACCGAGGAGACGCGTGATGCCTTCGACAAGGAGATGCGCAAACTGCTGCGCTATGCTTCCAATTCGCCGGAATACGCCATGCAGTATGCGTACCTCGACACATTCCTGAACCTGCCCTGGCTTGACTGCGACAACAGTGATTTCGACCTCAAGGACGTGGAGCGAATACTGAACCGCGACCATTACGCGCTTGATAAGGTAAAGGACCGCATCATCGAGCAGATGGCGGTGCTTAAACTTCGCCAGGACACCAAGGCGCCCATCCTGTGTCTTGTCGGCCCTCCCGGAGTGGGCAAAACTTCGCTGGGCAAGTCCGTGGCCGAAGCCTTGGGCCGCAAATATGTGCGCGTAGCACTCGGCGGCGTACATGACGAGGCAGAGATTCGCGGCCACCGTCGTACCTACCTGGGTGCCATGTGCGGCCGTATCATATCAGCTTTGGAAAAATGCGGTACATCCGACCCTGTGATGGTGCTTGACGAGATTGACAAACTCGGTGCCGATTATAAGGGCGATCCCCAGACGGCCCTGCTCGAAGTGCTCGACCCGGAGCAGAACAGCCATTTCCACGATAATTACATCGACCATGACTACGATCTGTCCAAGATCCTGTTCATAGCCACGGCCAACTCACTGGAAACCATCTCAGCGCCGTTGCTTGACCGTATGGAGGTGATTGAGATAGGCGGCTACGTGGAGGACGAGAAAATCGAGATTGCCACACGTCACTTAGTGCCTCTCACGCTGGAGCGTCATGGCTTCGGCAGGAAGGAGATCAGCTTCACACGCGAGGGCCTGCACGAAATCATAGAGTGCTATACTCGCGAAAGCGGCGTGCGCCAGCTGGAAAAGAAGATTGCCGAGGTGTTGCGCAAACTGGCCCGGCGCAAGGTTATGGGCGAAGACTATCCGCGCGTCATCAGCGACACAGAGGTTCGCGAACTTCTGGGCAAGCGCACCATCTTCCCCGACAAATACGAGAACAACGACATCGCAGGCGTCGTGACGGGCCTCGCCTGGACCCAGTCGGGCGGCGACATCCTGTTCATCGAGTCGTCGGTATCTCCCTCCAAGGAAACGAAGTTGACGCTTACCGGCAATCTCGGCGACGTGATGAAGGAATCGGCAATTTTGGCAACGCAGTATCTCAAGGCCAACAGCACCCGCTTCGGGATAGATCCGCAGGTGTTCGATAACAAGGCTCTGCACATACACGTGCCCGAGGGAGCTATACCAAAGGACGGTCCGTCGGCGGGTATCACGATGCTTACATCCATTGCTTCGGCCTATACCAACCGCAAGGTGCGTCAGAAACTTGCCATGACGGGCGAGCTGACGCTGCGCGGCAAGGTATTGCCCGTGGGTGGCATCAAGGAGAAGATGCTAGCGGCCAAGCGTGCCGGCATCACGGACGTGATGCTGTGCAGCCAGAATCAGAAGGATATAGAAGAAATCCCCTCACAGTATCTGGAGGGGATGACATTCCATTACGTCGACTCAGCTGCCGAAGTGCTTGATTTCGCACTGCTTGATGAGTTGGCAACCTGCTAAAGTTCAGTATGGTTATAAAGTTTAAAAAGTTAAGATAATTCCTGGCTTTACAAAAGTCTACAGCATTATCTTAACTTTCTTCACTCTTTCAACTTTTTAAACTCTCATCGGCCTTAGGTCCGCGGCGGCGCGATCGGCCGGAACGACGGCGTTTGCCGGAATTGCCACGGTCCTTGCGGCCGTGATTGCGACCTCCCCCTTTGGCCGTATCCTTGGACTGCAGCACCGGCGCATCGCCGAACTCGGCGGGAACTTCCTCGCGCGGCACTTCCTTCTCCAGCAGTTTCTCTATTCGCTTGAGTCTGAAGGCTTCCTCAGGCGATACGAACGTCACTGCCCGGCCGTCGCGGTCGGCACGTGCCGTGCGCCCTATACGATGGATATAGTCTTCAGGATCACGCGGCACGTCGTAGTTTATCACCATCTCGATGTCGTCGATGTCTATGCCTCGCGACAGGATATCGGTGGCAATTATCACCTGTGTTTTTCCGGCCTTGAAGTCCAGTATCACATTGTCACGCGCAGTCTGGTCCAGGTCGGAGTGCATCTCGGCCACCTTGAACGGCATACGGCGGAACTCACGCGCCAATGTCTTGACCTTCAGTTTCGAGCCGGAGAATATGATGACACGCTGTGGAGGATTCTCCTTGAACAGTTTTTTCAGGATAGGCATCTTCTGAGCCTCGTAACAGATATATGAAGACTGCTGTATCTTTTCTGCCGGCTTTGAGACGGCCAATTTTATCTCGACGGGATTCTTGAGTATCTTCTTGGCCATCTGCTGTATCTTCGGCGGCATGGTAGCCGAAAACATCAGCACCTGCGTCTCCTTGGGCAGATGCGAGTAAATCTGCATTATGTCGTCGTAAAAACCCATGTCAAGCATTCGGTCGGCCTCGTCAAGAATGAAATAGGACACCTTTGACAGGTCCACATAACCCATGCTTAGGTGTGCCAACAGACGTCCGGGCGTAGCTATAACCACGTCGGCACCGGCCTTGAGCGACTTGCGCTGTTGGTCGTAAGTCACGCCGTCGGTTCCGCCGTATACGGCTATGCCGCTGACCGGCATGAAATATGCGAAGCCCTGCAGCTGACGGTCGATCTGTTGCGCAAGCTCGCGCGTCGGGGCCATCACAACGCAGTTCACGGCATTTTCGGGGAAACCGCCTTCAGCCAGCTCGTTGATTACAGGAAGCAGATAGGCGGCCGTCTTGCCCGTGCCTGTCTGGGCGCAGGCCAATACGTCGCGACCCTCCAGCACGGCGGGTATGGTATGTTCCTGAATCGGCGTACATTCGTCGAAATGCATGTCCCACAGACCGTCAAGTACGGAATCGTTTGTCAATAATTCGTCAAATCTCATATTCAAAGTATCTGATAATACCGCTGCGAAACCTTCACGGTCTCGTATATTATTCGCAAAATTAACAAAAAACGGGCGGATTACAAAGCGCAGGCACCATACTGCACCCGACAGTCTACGGCTGCAAAGTGCCAATTAAAAAAATATGGTATTTATATACCATTATATCAATGCGTTGCTAATTACTTTCAAAAAATATAAATAAATCTGAAACTTTTTGCACTCCGGCGTTGTTTTATAGTCAAACATTTAAAACGACAAAGCAATGAAAACCCAATTATCATTCCAAGACAGATTAGTAGGACTCCAGAGCAATCTGCTGAATTTCGCATATCAGCTCACCACTAACCGCCAGCAGGCTGAGGATCTGCTTCAGGATACTACCCTCAAAGCCCTTGACAACCAGGACAAATATGTCGACAACGTCAACTTCAAGGGTTGGATCTTCACCATAATGCGCAACATCTTCATCAACAATTACCGCCAGACCGTTCGCAAGGCTACGGTGATTGATCAGACTGAAGATTTATACCACCTCAATATAAGCCAGGATTCGGGCATCAATACGCCCGAAGGGAGCTACGCCGTGAAGGAAATTTCAGTAGCTCTCAACTCTTTCCCCGACGATTACCGTATCCCGTTCAACATGTACGTGGCCGGATACAAGTATAACGAAATCGCAGCAAAGATGAATCTGCCTCTCGGCACTGTCAAAAGCCGTATCTTCGCAGCACGCAAGAAATTGCGCGAGGAACTGAAAGATTACAGATAAACATCCTCCTGCCCCCACTCAACCACCTATAAGTCGAGTTTTAAATGTTTACCATACCTGTCTCCGGACGGGAACCTCCAAGGAGCGTCGTCACGACGCTCTTTTGCGGTTTTATGGTTTTTATGTAATTTTGCATATCTGATGGCATCCCGACTTATGGAAGAGTATCTGAAATTCATAATGGATCACGCGCATTCCGACATGAATGCGTTGCGGCTTCAATATCACGGCAAGTCCATGCCCTTCAGCGTGGACGACGCATGTATGCAGATAGAGATGCGCCGCAAGACGGCCGGCAAGCTGCCTTGGTTCCTGCATCATCCCGGTTTCCGCTTCGGCACGGCGCAATCGGCCGAACAGGCCTCAAACCAGAATGTCGCCCTTTTCCGTGCGTTTCTCATAGGCCGTAACCGTCGCGTACTCGATATGACAGCCGGACTCGGCATTGATGCCATGACCATAGCCATGCGCGGTAATCGTGTTACAGCCTACGAACTTGAGACCGAGCGCGTGGAAGCATTGAGACACAACGCCGACATTCTGGACATCGATGACCTGACTGTTGTGAAAGGCGATTCGGTCCTGCATCTGCAGCAAAGTGAGGAACATTACGACTGGATATTCGTTGACCCGGCACGTCGCGACAGCGGCAACAACCGCTGCTTCCTTTTGCAGGATTCCCTGCCCGATGTCGTGTCGCATCAGGATCTCCTCCTGGCACACGCCGACAATGTACTGATCAAGGCCTCCCCTCTGATCGACATTACGCAAACCCTCCGCGATTTCAACTGTGTCCGGTCCATAATCATCCTTTCCTACAAAAACGAAGTGAAGGAGGTACTGATCCATCTGTCCCTCGGCTCCGCTTCCCTCGGCTCCGCTTCCCTCGGCTCCGCTTCCCTTGGCACCGCGCCTCTCGGCACCGCGCCTCTCTGGTCGTCTTCTCCTCTCTCTTTCAGCGCTGAGCCGGAAGGCGAAGTGAAGTTGCCGTCCTCCCCTCTTATCCAGGCCATTGACCTGGCCGACAGCACCTCGGCTTTCCCTGCCGGAGCGCCGGCTATCCGCTTTCAGTTCCGTACCGGCTGCGCACTACAGGCGCCTATCAGTTACGCCCCCTCTGAAGCCATCGCGCCGGGCATGTACTTATACGAGGCAGGCGCCGCAATGCGAAAGCTGCAGTGTGCCTCACAGATATGCGCCCAATATACCGACATCAAATCGCTGGCCAAGGATTCCGGCCTGTTCGTTTCGGAAAATCTTCATGCAGACTTTCCCGGCCGAATTTGTACTGTTAAAGCCATCCTGTCGGCAAAGCAGCTTAAGGCGTTGAAAGACTGCCGCTGCCGCATCGTGTCGTCATGCTATCCTATGAGTGCCGCCGACCTCCGCAAGAAATTCAGGCTTAAGGAGGGCGAAGACATGACGCTTTATGCCACTACCACCCGCGACGGCTCGCGAATAATGATATTGGCTACCTCCTAAACCTTGCGATGTCCCGGCGTGTTGTAGTGTTATTACGGTTTTACTATGAACACTCTGTTATTTGGCATACCCCGGGTGGAAACTGAGTTCCGACCTGTCGAATTCGAGGATATCGACGAGATATGCTCATTGTTTTCCCGTTACCCGTCTCCCAGCTGTGATTATTCACTGACCGGATTGATGATGTGGCGCGATTACTATGATTATCATATCGCCATTTTGGATGACACACTGTTCATCCGAGGTCTCGATCCTGTCACCGGCCTGTTGATATATTATATGCCGACCGGGCCGATGGATCCCGACATCATCATGAAGACCGTACGCGACGATGCGGGCCAACGTAACGCCGCCATGGTTGGATACAGTCCCGAATGGCTCGACATACCGCAACATGCCGACATTCCGTCCTGCGCCATCCGGATGCCGCATTGGGACGATTATTGCTACGACATACGTCAGTTCACGCACTTTGAGGGGCGGAAGATGGAGAAGAAGCGCAATCACCTCAACTTCTTCCGCAATCATTATCCGGACGCAAAGATAAGCCCCATCACAGCCGATGATTTCCCCGATATCTGTATATTCGCGCAGACGTTCGGCAAAATGCACGAGGACAGCACGCAGTTCAGCTACGAAAACTCGCACTGCACCGACATGTTGCCGGTATTGGGAAGAAACAACCTGTTCGGCATCACCGTGCGTATCGGCGGAGAACTGATTGGATTCGCATACGGCGAGGTGATAGGCGACATGTTCTTCGCACATGTCGAGAAGGGCAACATCGCATATCGCGGAATATATCAGGCCTTGGCGTCAGCTATGGCCCGGGAAGCCGAGCGACGTGGCGCCGGATATGTCAACCGCGAGGACGACGCCGGCGATGAGTCTCTGCGGCGCAGCAAGGAGTCTTACCATCCTGTGATGATGGTCCGCAAGTTCCTTCTTCCCCTGTAATATTACACAAAAGTCTATTTTTATTACAATTTTGGAAAAAAACGCCGACCGGAAGCTGATTGTTTCGTAATTTTTTCTAAATTTGCAACAAATATCCGCAAATATTTGCTGCAATGAGTGACGTACTTGTAATTATACCCACGTATAACGAAATAGAGAATATCTCGAACATCATCGACGCTGTCATGGATAAGCCTGACGGCTTCAACGTGTTGGTGATTGACGACGCGTCGCCCGACGGCACGCAGGATGCCGTGCGCAGCAAGATGCAGCAATATCCCGGCCGTGTGTTCATGGAGACCCGCGAAGGGAAGCTGGGACTCGGCACAGCCTACATCCACGGATTCAAATGGGCGTTGAAACGCGGCTATGAGTATGTCATCGAAATGGATGCCGACTTCTCGCATAACCCCGACGACCTTACCCGGCTGTATCACGAATGCAAGGACCGTGGCGCCGACATGGCTATCGGCTCACGCTATGTGTCGGGCGTAAATGTGGTGAACTGGCCCATGGGGCGCGTACTGATGTCCTATTTCGCTTCTATGTACGTGCGTACCGTAACCCGCATGAAACTGCGTGACGCCACGGCAGGATTCGTATGCTACCGCCGCTCTGTCCTTGAGGCGCTTGACCTCGACAAGATCCAGTTCAAGGGTTACGCTTTCCAGATAGAGATGAAATTCCGCGCATACCGCCGCAAGTTCAGGATCGTGGAGGTGCCTATCATTTTCGTAAATCGCCGTTTAGGCACCAGCAAGATGAATTCATCCATCTTCGGAGAGGCCATCTTCGGCGTCATCACCTTGCGTCTGAAAGCGATATTCGGCAAAATCTGACAAGAGTTCATATACTCAAAAGTGAGTAAACAAACAATACTGTCTTGACAAATGTTGAAATTTTGGGTATTTTTGCATGATAAAATGCCCTGAGGCGCTGTATGCGCATTATGGTTGCATAAGAACGCGGTTACAATGGATTCACAGTCAAGGTTACAGGAGGCACCGACGTGCAGGAAAGCGATGAAACTTTCCGATCTTCGTGCGGGCCAGTCAGGAATAATAATCAAGATATTGGGTCATGGCGCCTTCCGCAAGCGCGTCATGGAAATGGGGTTTGTCAAGGGCCGCAAGGTCACGATGGTGTTGAACGCACCGTTGCAGGATCCCATCAAGTTCTCGTTGATGGACTATGAGGTGTCTCTGCGCCGGGCGGAGGCAAACCTGATTGAGGTGTGCGATGTCGACGAATGGGACAACGTCGACAATACGGAACAGCCTGAAGACAAGCCTGAACATGAAGGCACTGACATCGCCTCCACTCCCCGCAAGGACAAAATCATCAACATCGCCCTGATAGGCAATCCCAACTGCGGCAAGACATCGCTGTTCAATCTTGTAAGCGGTGCTCACGAGCATGTAGGCAACTACGCAGGCGTCACGGTCGGTGCCAAGGAAGGCACCATGCGTTACAAGGGATATGTATTCAATGTGGTTGACCTACCCGGCACTTATTCGTTGTCGGCTTATTCACCCGAGGAACTGTATGTGATGCGCTATCTGCGTGAGGAAACGCCCGATGTCATAGTCAACGTGGTGGTGGCCTCCAACCTGGAGCGTAACATGTATCTCACCACAGAGCTGATAGACATGAACCGCTCGATGGTGATTGACCTGAACATGTACGACGAGCTGAAGCGTTCGGACGCCAAGCTGGACTACGAGGCCCTCGGCAAGATGCTCGGCGTGCCTATCGTACCCACCATCGCATCGACCGGCTGGGGTGTCGAAAAGCTGCTTGACACTGTCATCGACGTCTATGAGATGAAGAACTCCGACGTCCGGCACATTCACGTGCCGCTCGGTCCTTCGATTGAAGCGGCTGTCAAGACCCTTAACCACGATTTCAAGCAGGATCACACAGTCACCGAGCATTTCTCGCCCCGCTTCATAGCCATCAAGTTTCTGGAAGGTGATCCCGAAATTGAAGCCACGCTGAAATCCAACCCCGATTATCCCAAATGGGTCAAGGTGCGCGAACAGCTCAACGACACCCTTCACAAAGACGCGAACGAGGATATAACCGAGGCCGTGTCAGCAGAGAAGTATGGCTTCGTGCAGGGAGCCTTGCAGGAAACCCTGGAGGGCAATGTGGCTCACGAGGAGAAAGCCACAAAGATTATCGACGCCTTCGTCACCAACAAACTGTTCGGATTCCCCATCTTCCTGCTGGTTATGTGGCTCATGTTCTGGTGTACTTTCGAACTTGGTTCCTATCCTATGGAATGGATTGAAAGCCTGGTGTCGTGGATATCGTCTTTGGTAGGCAGATACATGCAGGAAGGGCCGCTCAAGGATCTGCTGCTCGACGGTGTCATAGGCGGTGTAGGCGGAGTCATAGTGTTCCTGCCCAACATATTGATACTCTATGCCTTCATCTCGTTTATGGAGGATTCAGGATATATGGCGCGGGTGGCGTTCATCATGGACAAGCTGATGCACCGCATGGGATTGCACGGCAAGTCGTTCATTCCATTGGTGATGGGCTTCGGATGCAACGTACCTGCCATCATGTCCACCCGCATCATCGAAAGCAAATCGAGCCGGCTTATCACCATACTCATCAATCCTTTCATGAGCTGTTCGGCCCGTATCCCGATATATGTGCTGCTGGTCGGTGCTTTCTTCCCGCATCACGGGGCATGGGTGTTCTTCGGGCTTTACCTGCTCGGCATTGCGGTGGCTGTAATCACGGCCAAACTATTGCGCAAGTTCTGGTTCAAGGCCGACGAGACTCCGTTTGTAATGGAGCTTCCCCCTTACCGAATGCCTACCGCCAAAGCCACCATGCGCAATATGTGGGCCAAGGCCGAGCAGTATCTGAAGAAGATGGGAGGCCTTATTCTTGTGGCGTCCATCATAATCTGGGCGCTCTCCTACTTCCCGCGATATAAGGCTGAGGATGTCCCTGCGGAATTCACAGCACAGGTCAAGACCGAGATGCCGGCGGCTTCGCTTCAATCCATGAATCAGGAGCAGATAGACGCCATCGTACTGAACGAATATCAGCAAAGCCACTCCATTCTGGGTCATGTCGGCAAGTTTATCGAACCGGTGATGCGCCCGATGGACCAGGGTTGGAAATCGTGCGTCTCGCTGTTAGCCGGTATCGCCGCCAAGGAAGTTGTGGTATCCACGCTTGGTGTGCTGTATGTAGGCGATGATGATGCCGAGGCTTTGAGTCAACGGCTCTGCACGCCGTCGCCGATTACCGGTCAGACGCCGTTCACACCTGCTTCGGCATTGGCATTCATGGTGTTCGTACTGCTGTATTTCCCCTGCATTGCCGCCATGAGCGCGATAATCCGAGAATCCGGCAGTTGGGAATACGGTCTGTTCTCATTGGTGTACAATACCGTTCTGGCATGGTGCATGGCATTTTTAGTGTATCGCATAGCTTTGTTATTCTGACATAGGTGGAGTCAGAATATGCGTAACCATGCGTAACCATGCGTAACCATGACGATTCCCCGACATGCGCTGTCAATATTTATTTCGTCATTTACCGATATTTTAGTATCTTTGCAACCTACGACTGAATAAATGATTATTGAAAGATATTATTTGGAAATGAATAATGATATATTGACCATAGGGGGACGCGAGTTCACGTCGCGTCTGTTTGTGGGAACCGGCAAGTTTTCGTCGCCGGACGTAATGCTTGAGGCCGTCAAGGCTTCAGGCTCTCAGATGATTACAGTGGCCATGAAGCGCATCAACATGATGAACGAGGCCACGGACGAGATGATGACCCACATTAACCGCGAGCATGTCCAGCTTCTGCCCAACACTTCGGGCGTGCGTACGGCCGACGAGGCCATACTGGCCGCACAGATGAGCCGCGAGATATTCCAGACCAACTTCATCAAGCTTGAGATACACCCCGATCCCCGTTATCTGATGCCGGATCCCATAGAGACTCTGAAAGCCACCCGCGAGCTGGCCAAGGAGGGCTTCGTGGTGCTCCCCTACATTCAGGCAGATCCGGTGCTGTGCAAACTTCTTGAGGAGGCCGGAGCTTCGGCCGTGATGCCTCTTGCTGCTCCCATCGGCACCAACAAGGGCCTGGTGACACGCGATTTGCTTGAAATCATCATCGAACAGTCGCAGCTTCCCGTTGTGGTAGACGCCGGTCTCGGCGCTCCCTCACATGCTGCCGAGGCTATGGAAATGGGTGCTGATGCCGTGCTGGTGAACACCGCGATTGCCGTTTCCGGCGACCCCGTCATGATGGCTCAGGCATTCGCCGAGGCCGTACACGCCGGACGTCAGGCATTCCTGGCCGGACTCGGCGCAGTATCATCCAGCGCTCAGGCCACAAGCTCATTAACCGCATTCTTCAACGAATAAACGGCATTTTAGTATAATTGCAGTTAATAAAGTTAAATAAGTTAATAAAGTTAAGAGATTACCATATTTGCACTCATGTCAATGCCATTATCTTAACTTTTAAACTTTATTAACTTTTTAAACTACTTAATATCATTCTATGAAAATCGAAAACATCGACGTCTCCTCCTACCCTAAGTCGGAGAAAATATACGTACAGGGATCACGCCCCGACATCCGCGTGGGCATGCGCAAGATCCATCAGTACCCCACAGTAAAGATAGAGAACGGCAAGCGTGTGGAATATCCCAACGAGGATATCACGGTCTACGACACATCGGGTCCCTACACCGACCCGGACATCAAGACCGACATCAACAAGGGCCTTCCCCGCGAGCGCATACAATGGGTGCTCGACCGTAACGACACAGAGGAACTTGACGACATCACCAGCCAGTACGGCCGCATGCGCCGCGACGACAGGAGCCTGGACGCCATCCGCTTCCCCGTCAGCCACAAGCCGCGTCGTGCCAAGGCAGGACACCGTGTCACACAGATGCACTATGCACGCAAAGGCATCATCACTCCCGAAATGGAGTATGTGGCTATCCGCGAGAACCTTGACAACGAGGCCCGTGGCATCAGGAGCTACATCACGCCTGAATTCGTGCGTCAGGAAGTGGCCGCAGGCCGCGCCGTAATCTCCTCCAATATCAACCACCCGGAGGCCGAGCCTATGATAATCGGTCGCAAGTTCAGCTGCAAGCTGAACACCAACATCGGTAACTCCGCCCTTTCGTCGGGAATCGAGGAGGAAGTGGCCAAAGCCGTATGGAGCTGCTATTGGGGCGGCGACACGCTGATGGATCTCAGCACCGGTGACAATATCCACGAGACCCGCGAATGGATTATCCGCAACTGTCCCGTACCGATGGGCACCGTACCTATCTATCAGGCTCTTGAGAAGGTGAATGGCGATGTCAGCAAACTGACATGGGAGATATACCGCGACACCCTCATCGAGCAGGCCGAGCAGGGCGTGGACTACTTCACCATTCATGCCGGAGTGCTTAAGGAGCATGCCGCACTGGTGGGCGAGCGCCTCACAGGCTGTGTGTCGCGCGGCGGTTCCATCATGACCCAGTGGTGTGTGCTGCACAATCAGGAAAGCTTCCTGTACGAGCACTTCGACGAAATCTGCGAGATACTTAACAAATACGATGTAGCCGTATCGCTCGGCGACGGCATGCGTCCCGGCTCCATCCACGACGCCAACGACCGCGCACAGTTCCTTGAGCTTGATGTGCTTGGCGAACTCTGCGCCAAGGCATGGGAGCACGACGTACAGGTGCTGATAGAAGGTCCCGGACACGTGCCCATGCAGAAGATTCCCGAGAACATGGACCGCGAGATCAAGTCGTGTCACGAGGCTCCCTTCTATACGCTCGGCCCGCTTACCACCGACATCGCTCCGGCATACGACCATATCACCTCGGCTATTGGCGCCGCCATCATCTCGGCGCTTGGCACTGCCATGATATGCTATGTGACGCCCAAGGAGCACCTGTCGCTTCCCACGCTGTCGGATGTGCGAGAGGGCGTGGTGACTTACAAGATAGCCGCCCACGCCGCCGACATCGCCAAGGGATTCCCCGGTGCCACGGTTCGAGACGACGCACTCTCAAAGGCCCGTTACGACTTCCGCTGGAAAGACCAGTTCAACCTGAGCCTCGACCCGGAGCGTGCCAAGGAATATTACCTGCAGTCGCGCCGTGAGGCTCCCGATGCCAACGACCGTTTCTGCACCATGTGCGGCCCCAACTTCTGCGCCATGCGTATATCGCAGGACATCGCCGACAAATGCGAACAATAAAAGGATTATAAACAACTGAAAATGTCAGTAACGACAGATAAAGAAATCGATTCATTCAAGGCTCCGAGCGACCCGACGCCCGATGCCATATTCGGTCATGGATTCGCCGATGTGGTCGGCGACTATGACTGGGACGATACGTTCCGCATGGTTCGCGAGGCTACGGACGCCGACGTGCGACGTGTGCTGGCCAAGGCCGCGCGTAACGTGAAGCAGCTGACACCTGAGGAATTCGCAGTGCTGATCTCCCCCGCTGCCGACGCGCACCTGGAGGAAATGGCGCAGCTTAGCCGTCATTTCACCCGTGAGCGGTTCGGCAACGTCGTGTCGCTGTATATCCCGATGTACGTCACCAATGCATGCACCAACAAGTGCGTGTATTGCGGTTTCAACTTCGATAACAAAATGCCCCGCACCATCCTGACCATGGAGCAGGTAGAGGCGGAATGCAAGGCAATCAAGAAGCTCGGTCCGTTCGAGAACATACTGATTGTCACTGGCGAATGGCCCTCTAAGTGCGGTGTCGATTATCTGGAGAACGTGCTTCAGGTGTGCCGTCCCTATTTCCACAACATGACCATCGAGGTGATGCCGCTTCGTTCGTCGCAATACGAGCGCCTGACACACTCCGGCCTGAACGGCGTGGTCTGCTTTCAGGAGACATACCATAGGGAATCGTACAGGAAGTATCATCCGTGGGGTATGAAAAGCCACTACGAATGGCGTCTGAACGGTTATGACCGCATGGGCGACGCGGGAGTGCACAAGATAGGTCTCGGCGTATTGCTCGGCCTCGAGGACTGGCAGCCCGACGTGGTGATGATGGCGCGGCATCTGCGCTACCTTCAGAAGAAGTACTGGCGTTCGCGCTATTCGGTCAATTTTCCGCGTATGCGTCCGTCCGAGAGCGGTTATCAGCCCAAGAGCATCATCTCCGACCGCGAATTGGTGAAGCTGACATGTGCGTTCCGAATCTTTGACCATGATGTGGACATCTCGTTCTCCACGCGCGAGGCACCGGAGTACCGTAATCATATCTTCCCGTTAGGTGTGACTTCGCTCAGTGCGGGAAGCAAGACGGAACCCGGAGGATATTGCAGCACGCCCGAGGCTCTTGAGCAGTTCGAAGTGTCGGACGAACGCACTCCGACCGAGGTAATCGAGGCTATCGCCGCCGGCGGATACCAGCCTGTATGGAAGGACTGGGATTCCGTTTTTGATTGATTCCGGACACTGTTGAACCTATAGGGCGCCTCACTTGTTCTCACAGTGAGGCGCCTTGTTTTTGGGGCCTACGGTAATATGTTTTTTTCGATTAAATTTAAGAGGATATTATGAAATTCAGTCAACCACGTCTACCATACGCGGTAGACGCCCTGCAGCCGTACATATCTCGTAATACGATCGATTATCATTACGGCAAACATGAGAGCAACTATATCAACACTCTCAACGCTCTGATAGAAGGCACGGAATTCGAGAACATGTCTCTTGAAGACATAATCGTGAAAAGCGAGGGCAAGATCTTCAACAATGCCTCGCAGGCCTGGAACCACATATTCTATTTCTTCCAGTTCTCGCCCGAAGGCCTGAAGGAACCCACGGGCAAACTGCGCGAGAAGATAGACGCTACCTTCGGTTCGTTCGACGAGTTCAAGCGCCAGTTCGAGGAGAAGGGCGCAACCCTGTTCGGTTCCGGATGGGTATGGCTTTCCGCCGACAAAAACGGAGACCTCCACATCACTCAGAGTCCGAACGCCGGCAACCCCATGACCGAAGGATTACGTCCTATCCTGACGTTCGACGTATGGGAGCACGCCTACTACCTGGACTATCAGAACCGCCGCGCCGATTACCTGAAGCAGCTGTGGAACATCGTGGACTGGGACATCGTCACCATGCGTTATGAATAACGCATAATTGAAAATACATAATAGATAATTTGAAGCGCGGGTTCAGTGAATCCGCGCTTCCAATTATCTATTATAGTTCACTAATTTACATAGTACGCTCTCACTTCGCCCACCGGCAGCTTGCCGACCAGATACAGCGGAATATGCCGGCTGTCGGTCGAAATCCAGGCATCGATGTCATCGCTCGACTTCGTGCCGCCCCCTGTAGTGAACTTGAACCTGATATGGAAAGCTTCGCGCGTCTGCTTGTTGCGGAGCTTTATTTTTTTGCGTCCTTCGCAACGGATTGTCACCGTCTCTGAGCGTGAGCCGGAAAAGACCGTTGCCTTATATACGTAATGTTTTTCAGTCAACCGGTCATAATCCAGAGTACGAAGATAATAGAATATCGAAAGCATGTCGAACACTGGACCTGTGCCGGTTATCTTATGCCGTTTAACAGTCGTCTTGCCGTTACGGGTCTTATACTTGACGGTCTCACCCTTGGTAACGCCACGAAACCGGGTATACGATATCTCCGTTCGGTCATGATGATCCTTTTCATGCGTGATCTTGGTATATGACACAGGCGAAAGATCCGCCCTATTGATGGTTCCCAACAATGTATCCCGGGTCATATATATCTTGTCGGCCCAGGGGCGTGTCTTGCCCGCAAGCATCAGGTCATAGTGTTGCCCGCGCTGACGCAGCGACAAAGTCGCATCGCCCGCATCCTTATGTATCAGTCCCCACTTATAGCTGATTACATAATGCAGCGTCTCGTTGTGGAAAGTCACGGCCAGACATTGCACACTTATTATTATAGATATAAATACAAACAGAATTCTTCTCATCATAATACCATGTCATTCACATTACATATTAGAATAACAAACAAACTTCAGGTTTAACCCAAATTCCCTCTGAACTCGTCACTCGTCACTAATCATGGTGATACGGTTCTCCCCTCAGTATGGTCATGGCGCGATACATCTGTTCCACAAAGAACAGGCGTATCATCTCGTGGTTGAAGGTCATCTTTGACATCGACACCTTGCCGTCGGCTCTGTCATATACAGCCTGACTGAATCCGTATGGGCCGCCGATAACAAACACTATGCGCTTGCGGCCTGAAGCCATCTGCTTCTCCATCCACACCGCAAATTCGCGCGAGGTGAATTCCTTGCCGCGTTCATCCAATAGTATAACCATGTCCGACGGCTGCAGCTTGGCAAGTATGACCTCGCCCTCCAATTCCTTCTGACGCGCCTCGGCCAATTGTCCCGCTCCCTTGACATCTCGCAGCCATTCCGTCCGGAACGTCATGTAACGCCGTAACCGTCCCTCATATTCCTTGATGCCTTCGTCAACAAACTTTATATTGGTCTTTCCTATCGCAAGAAGCACTACTTCCATATAATGAGCATGTTTTGAAATTAAAACTTCTTAAAATGTCCTTAACATAATTTTGCTAAAAGCTGTCTAAACCTTTGGGCATAAACCGCGGTCTATAATTACGAAACGTAAAAAAATGGGAAATATGAAGAAATCAATGATTGGAATTGCATGTATGCTGGGATTCGGCATCGCATCCGCATACGCACAGACCGCCACCCCTTGTGGCGCATCCGCAAATTGCGCACCTCAGAACTGCGCACAGGTAAACTGTAAGCAGACCAACTGTTCGCAAACTGACTGCGCACAGATTCCCTGCAACCGTCAGTATAAAGGACGACCCGCACAGTGCAACGGCTTCAGCTGCTTCAACGGACTGAACCTCACGGACACCCAGAAGCAGCAGCTTCAGGCACTCTGCAAGAATTATGGCGACAAGCGTCAGGCTCTGCGTCAGGACAACAGGCAGAACAAACAGCGCAACGACTCCCTTAGGAAGGACATGCGCAACAAGGCACAGGACCTGAAGCGTCAGCAGCTTGCCGACATCAAGAAAATCCTGACTCCCGAGCAGTACACCCGGTTCCTGGAGCAGAACTACATCAACAAAGGCCCGAAGCACGCCGCACGCGGCAACTTCAAGCACCACAAGTTCAGAAAGGATGAAAAGTTCGGAAAGAGATTCAACATTGAAGGCAGTAAGATAGCCAAGGCTGATAAAAATGCCAAGAAAGCTGACAAGCGCGACCGCCGCTAATCATCCTGACAATACATCTACAAAAAGGCGATATGCACCGATTCATGTGTGCTTATCGCCTTTTTTGTTTCAGTATTCACGTGTGCTTGTCGCCTTTTTTGTTTCAGTATTCACGTGTGCTTGTCGCCTTTTTGTTTCAGTATGGAGCTTTAGCGACAAAAGTGCAGTATCACCAGCGGGCGCGATACACGTCACTTGATTCCTCGCACGTATGGCTGCCCACCACCTTCCGGTCAAGCTCAGTGTGTTCTACCTCTGTCTCCTCCTCTACGTGACCGCAATGGCTACACTTATAGTATTTACGGTAATGGTCCAGACGATAAGTCACTTCATAATCAATGTACAGATAATTGTTGAAATCCTGTGCTTTAGTATGCACGTCTTGCTTTGAGACCTCTGTCTTCTTATGACCGTCACGATATGTAGTGGTAGTGGTAACCTCAGTCCATGCTTTCCATTTTCGGTACGTTTACCTAAGAGTTTGTCGCGCACAATGTCTACACCCTTCTTTATTTCGTCATACTCAAAATCGCGGTGGTCGAACCGGATTGCATACAGATGTTGGCACTTAGGACAGCGCACATGCGGATATTGACACAGAGGACTTGACGCGAGCAAAGAGCAATACCATGCAATCATCACTATCAGCACTGACCAAAACGGGAACATGCCCCATGCCATCATAATAACGCACCATAAACAAGCACTGATGACAGCCACAAAGGCCATTAAGATCTTCAGCCACTTGTCGGAGAGGAAAGCGAAAACCGGCGGGAACTTCACCAGCCAGCCCATCAGCAGCACCGGTAATGCCGGAGTCATGAACATCCACAGGAATACCATCAACAGCCATATCGGTATCAGGCACAGCACGCCTACACGTTTCCATCCCGATATGGTGGGATCGGTTATCGCATCGTATCGGGATTCGCGTACGACTCTCGACGTAAACGGCCAGTCAATTATATTGGAAGCCAACGGTATATGTTTCAGCCATGAAGCGGCACGTGTAGTCCATTCGCTGAAAGCGACCGATGAAACTATCGAGTCAGTCCCGAAGGCAACGGTAGGCCGCAGCATCACTCCGGTAGTGGGATCAAACACTTTCCATGAATAACTTGCCATCATGCCTTGCGGCATGCTACGCACCAGTATAGGAGAGCCAAACGACTCATTGATCTCAGCGAAGCTCTTTCCCTTGGTTTTTGCTTCGAATTTCTTTTGCGAACACACACCAGCCACACCGTCGCGATTGTACGCGTAGTCATCCCAGTCTTTCAGAACTGGTACGAAATCCTTTGTGGAACGATCATCCTCCTCGCCGGCACTGTTCCTGAATACATATTTTGATGTGGCTCCGCTACCCGTACCGCAGATTGTTACGGTATCTCCTTCGAATTTGCCCTTGGTCACAACCTGGCGGATTTGAGGCAACTGAGCGGCATCTACCCATCCTCGTTCACCATTATCCGTCTGCACCAGCCATTTCTGACCGAAAGATGATCGGTCTATACCCAGTACACAGATGCTGTCGCCTGCAGGAAGGGTCTGTTTCAACGTATCCTTGTCGAATCGTTGCGTCATTACGGCCTGTTGATCCAGCTTTATCATGGGTCCGTCTGTCTTTAGACGGTACGATGCCGAATCCCAGAATATGCAGCCTATAGCCAAAGCTATTACTATGATCCAGCCAAGGCAGGCACGTGGCGAATTGGAGGTCTCGAAAAAGATGCTTCTGATGCTCATGATGTATAAGTTATTGTCGGCTAAAGTTAATCAAAAAGGAGCAAACCAAGGTGTAACTATTCGTAAATCCCGGTAACAATTCGTAAAAAATGATTCACAAACCGTATGAATCAGCATTATCACAACATATTCGAGCTAATGTTGTTATATATGATAGATGATAATGGATTTCTACAAGAAGTCAAAGACAGAAATTAATATGGAAAAATTTAATGAGATTATCGCATCCGACAAACCGGTACTGGTGGATTTCTATGCCACATGGTGCGGTCCCTGCAAGATGATGCATCCGGTGCTTGAGGATGTTGCAAAGAATGTAGGCGACAATGCCCGAGTCATAAAGATTGATATCGATAAGAACGAAGAACTGTCCCGCGTATATCAGGTGCGCTCGGTACCGACGCTCATGATATTCAAGAACGGCGAGCTGAAATGGCGCACGTCGGGCGTAACTCCCGCCGCAACTCTGGAGGAGGAACTGAAAAAGTATTATTGATTGACGTATCGACGCTTAATGTTGCGTCATCAGGATTTATCGGACATGTCGGAAGGATCCTTTCCGGCATGTTCCTTTTTATGTCTCTCGCCTTTATATTCCAACGGGCGGAACAGACGTGCGAGACGCGGCACGAACGATATACATACCAGCATGGCCATCACGGCCAGATATATCAGCGACCAGTTTATCAAAGTACGCTTACCGTCATACGACAGCTGGTCCACCTCTGCATTCACGTTATTTCCTGCTTCGCCGGCCGCAAAGTCGTCCTCGTTGATGGAATATAGACTCGTTTTCCACTTGATGACTCCATCCTTCAGATACACGACAGCCGGATTGCCGCGGGCCAGTTCCTTGATGGCTGTATCGTCGGCGGTATATATCTCATAACCCGGCATGCTCATATCCTCCCACTCGGCTATGTCGCCGGTATGGGCCGCAACAATAGCTACAAAACGGATATCCTTTGCCGTAGCCCAGTCGTGAAGCATGTTGATCTTATAGGTGGTGGATGCCGATATCCGGTCCAACGACGGGATCAGCAACAGCAATTCCTTACCTTCGCCATCTATGGCCTCGGATGTGACTTCTTCGTTGCCATCCCGGTCCATCACACTGAAATCGTGGCCTTTCGCCTTGTTGTTTCTTTCTCCGTCGGGAAATATCTCCTTGCGACTTACGAATGTCCAGCCCGAATCATCGGCAGGCACTTCCTCTGCAGTGAAGTCCTTTGTGACTCCGTCCTTTGAGTACGTGAACAGAAACGTCGTGTCCTCGCTGTCTTCGTTCTGCTCAACCTCGGCTCCCAGATCAGTACCGACTGCAAAAGGCCGGAAATCAAGCATGGGCTGTATATTATATCCGTACCAGCAGATACAGATCATATACAGCACCGTGGCCACGAAAGCCATCCACTGGAAAGCCGGCGTTATGATGCACGGGACCCGACGGTTGAACTTAATAAGCCATATAATGAGGCCGGTAATCGCCACATTCTTCCAGAAAGTGGCCCAATTGGATATTACCAGTGCATCGCCGAAGCATCCGCAATCCGCCACAGGATCGGCTATCGCTATCCACAGCGTCAGCGGCAGCATCACGCACATGAACAGCAATGCCAACATCGGTGCCGACTTTCGGTAGCATCCGAATATCAAATATATGCCAATCAGAAACTCAAGCGCGCAGAGTCCGAACACCCCGGCCAATATAAGACTGTCGTACAGGGGCATACCCAAAGCCACAAGATATTCGTCCATCTTGTAGACAGTACCCCAGGGGTCTATTCCCTTTACGAAACCCGAGAATACGAACACGCTTCCGGTGACAATCCTGCACAGCCATGTCACCAGAGCAATCAGCGTATGCCTGTGTGAATTATTTTTTGAGCTTGATGAGGGCGAAGATTGCATAATTGATTATATCCATATAGTTGGCGTCAATACCTTCGCTGATGATGGTACGGCCGTCATGGCCCTCTATCTCCTTGGTCCGCATCAGTTTCTGGAGGATAATATCGGTGAAACTGCTGACCCTCATGTTGCGCCAGGCCTCGTCGTAATCATGATTCTTGTTCGTCATCAGCGACGTGGCGCGCTCTATTTCCCTGTCATAGAGTCGCAGCGCCTCCTCGGCTGGTATGGGATCACCGCTGCCGAGTTCCATCTGAATCAGCGCGATGGCGCAATAATTCACGATTCCTATGAACTCCGGGACAATCCCTTCGTGCACCGCGGCGTTACTCTCCCCTTTCTCCTCAAGCGAGCGTATGCGCCGTGCCTTGATGTATATCTGATCCGTCAGACTCATCGGCCGCATCACACGCCATGAAGTGCCGTAATCCTGAAGTTTCTTACCGAATATATCGCGACATACGGATATTGCCTCACTAAATTCCTTTGCTGTGTCAGACATAAGGTCAGAATTTTTTACCGAATACTATGGCGCAGAATGTATTGAACAGAATCCTGAAGTCGAACCAAAAAGACCCGTGCTCCAGATAGTACAGGTCATACTCCAGGCGCTTCAGCATCTTCTCCATCGTGTCGGTGTAACCGTTATATAAAGTCGCGTACGAAGTGGCTCCCGGACGTATCTGGTACAACAGCTCGTACCGGTTGTCATGACGCATTATCTGGTCGATGAAGAATTTCCGCTCGGGCCTGTATCCTATGAAAGCCATGTCTCCCTTCAGGATATTATACAACTGAGGGATTTCATCGAGATGGTGATTGCGTATGAATCGTCCCACCCTGGTCAGACGCGCGTCAATCTCGCCGTTGGAGCAACTGAGCTGAGGTCCCAATGCTTCTGCGTCTACACGCATGGTGCGGAATTTATATATATAGAATGGCTTGCCGTAACGACCTATGCGCTCCTGTTTGAAAATGACCGGACCGCCGTCCTGTAGTTTCACTGCCAAAGCGCAAATGGCACATATCGGAGAGGATGCAATCAAAGCCAAAGCCGACAGAACCATGTCACAACCACGCTTCACGCTACGCGACACCCACGACCTATGCGCCTTTATGGCCGGTTCTTCCGGTCGCTCCGGTGTTCTCAGTTTCTCCGGCGTGCCTATGACTGTTGCGTGGGGTTGTTTGCTATGTATCAATGTTTTCAACGCTCCTGTATTCATTGGTCTGCCGTCTTCCGAACCGTGTTCCTTGTCAATGGTCAAGATGACGGCTGTCTATTTAACGCTTTTTTTGTCGATATGTTATATCACCGGTTTGTTAATATCGGTCATTTTATCCTGAACCAATATCCCAAAGAGATGGATAGAGCCATCGGATTTGACGATTTAAAATGATCCGTTCTCCCTGCCGGCAACACGTTGGCGATGCCGAAGTAATAACGGACCTCGAGGTAAATGGAATGTCTGCGGGTAAGACCGACTTCGCCGCCAAGGCCTCCTGAAATTCCGAAATCAACGGCACCCTTGGTGGGATAGCCGTATTGCTGCGAAGTATGTACGGGGAAATCCGGTACTGAACCGACATTCGAGTAATCGAAATTAGACTTCACCGAATCTCCGGTTTTGAAACTTACCGACGGCCCCAGGTTGATAAAGAACTTATGCCGGCGACCGAAATAGATGTGCGACATGAAAGGTATCTGCACATAATTGATGGTGCGTGAATATGAAAAGGGAGCCTCATCGAAATTCTCGGCCCATCCGCGCTGCTCGAAGTTTGCCTCTATTATGAATCCGAAGTGCTTCTCCTCGGTGTACCGGAAATTGATACCGGCATTGACGCCGGGCAGGAATTTCTGACGTATGCTCGGCGAGAACATCACCTGCGACAGATTGACGCCGCAGTGCACGCCAAGCGACATCTGTGCCTCGTAATGAGTCTGCCCTATTCCGGGTGCCACCGACAGCATGGCCATGAGCATCATCAATATATGCTTCTTCATTTCACCACTGTTTTTTCGATTGAATCGTAGGGCGTGAACCGTACCATGAACACCGCGCGGTTCATTATACCGCTCCAGTTGCTGGGACGTTCCAGCTCGAATTCACTCTGTACCATTCCGTCAGGACGTCCCATGGCGTTTATGTCGCCTTTGCTGTCGCTGAGTCCCTGGAGAAAATACAGAGCCGTGTCATAACCGATACCCGAATACACGGGGAAGGTGTTGGGAACGGCCGCATTGAACAGCTGACGGTAATGCAGACTGAACTCCGAATTGTTCCGTTCGCTCTTGCTCATATAGAAACGGGCGGGTATCTGGACGTCTGCATTATGGAATTTTTCGGATAAAGCCTCGTCATACACAATCCAGTTCGGACGGCCTATTACCGTCACCTCAGCCTCGGGTGTTTTGGTCTTGGCATCGTTGACGGCATCGAGGAATTCCACCACATCGGCCTTCTTGGTCGGGAAACTGTACAGCAGATACTTTCCCTTGGCGTTGAGAGGTAACGAACGCAGGTCTTCCACCGAGCGCGAACGTACGCGGGAAGGATCCCAGATACTCTGCAGCGACTCGGCCAACGCATCGTTAGGATCTTTCTCTCCTGTAAATACGAGCGAGTATGAACCATACTTCTGGAATATCCAGTTGGCCACTTCCTCGTTGAAATAGTCAGGAGTGGTGATAAGCTGCACCATATACGGATTTGACTGGAAGTCCACGTTCTTCACGTCCAGTGTGTTGATGACAGGCACCCGGGTGTCGTTGCCATATCTGGCAAGCCATTCCGGGAAGTCGGTCTCGGCGGTGCTCATCACGATTGTGGGATTGAATGTGTCAAGCTCGCCCAAAACACTTTCGGAGTTATTGCCTTCCAGCATCTTCAGTGTTATTTTCGAACCGCTGTTTTTCAGCTTATCGACGGCCATCAGCACACCGCGCATTATCTCGCGGTCACGGCGTGACGTCTGGCTGCCTGACACCACTGCAAAGCGTATCTGGTTATATCCCGTGCTGTCGTTGATACCGTTTATATCCTGATATATTTCCTGAATCTCGCGCGTATCCTCGTCGACTACCTGACGCGACACCTCCTCGCTTTCTATTACGGGAATGCCTATGTAAATGTTTTTCTTCAGCTCCACGCCGCTGTTTGCCTCACGAAGCACATCGGCAGGGATGCCATATTTCCGCGCTATCGAATTCCAGGTTTCCTCTTTTTTAACTTTATGTTCACGAAACCCTTTCAACACATCCTCGCGGACAGTTTCCGTAGTCATCACTATTCCGGTTCCGGAAGCGGGTATGCGGATAGTCTCGCCGGCGCGGAAGTTGCGTTCCGACACGCCGGGATTGCTCTTTAACAGAGCTTCGACCGACACATTATATTTCTTGCCGATGCCGTAAAGAGTCTCGCCGGACTGTATTTTGTGATAGCTGACATCACTGTTGCCACCGGCACTTGTCGTTTCAGGGTCGCTGATCACCAGAAGGTTTCCGGCTTTGATGTAATCGCCGGCGCCGGGATTCAGCATTTGCAGTTCCTTAGCGGTCATTCCATACATGCGGGCTATTGAACTCAGGGTCTCGCCTCGCTCTATGCGGTGCGTCACACCATCCTTGCCTGCTGTCGAAGTATTATTGTTCGAGTCCTCTTTCTGTACCGTTTCCTCGGAATCGCATGGGTAATACAGCATCGAGCCTTTCTGCAATGTAGTCATCTCGCCCGGATTTGACTGCTGGATTATCTTTTCGTCCCATCCGAACTGGCGCGCGACGCCATACATTGTGTCGCCCTTTTTAACCTGATATTTGTAATAGGGCTTGCCCATTACTGTCACTTTGCTCAATGTTGATGACATTGCCGACGCTGTCACCAACATAAGTATAGCAGTAAGAATGGTCAGTTTCTTCATGTTCTCTTAATTTGCAGGAGTGGTAGTGGCATTGCGGTTCTTATACCCCACTACATTGATGTCACCTCCTTTTTTATATTTTTTGCCATCCGATCCCTTGGCTTCTATCACATAATAATAAACGCCGGGACCGACAGTCTTGCCTTTGTATTTTCCGTCCCACCCCTGACTGGGATCGCTGAAATGGTATATCTTGTTGCCGTATCGGTCGAAAATGGTGCACTTGAAATCAAGCAGCGACCTGTAAGCCACCTTCCATACGTCGTTCACACCGTCGCCATTGGGCGTAAAGGCGTTGGGTATACGCAGTTCGGATGCTCCTATCGAGACAGTATACGTATCTCCGTACACCTCGCACGATCCGTCGGCGTTACTGCCTATGTAACGCACGTAATACGTGCCTTCGTCCTCGAACGAATATTCCACCTCGCGTTCGTTCCAACGGTAATCTATTGTCTGGAATTCGGGGTCGGCCGACATCTGCCACTCGTCGTGAATCACGGCTTCCGTAACGTATGCCGTGAACACAATCACTGCCGGTGCGGAACCTCCGAGGCCACCATCCGCCGTGCTGCCGTTGACAACATTCGAAGGGTCGCTGTCTTCAGACTCCTCAGGGATGTTGGTCTGAACGGCAGTGGTACGGACCGAGATGCCGTTGGGATAAAGTGTTGACGACTCAGCGGTCTTAGCCATTCCCCATTCCTCTAAGAAACGGTCGCCGCGGACTGTAACAGTGGTGGAACAATACAAAGGAGTGGTCAGCGTGACGGGATTGGTCAGGAATTCAAGATTCTTGGCGACATGCTCGGTGACATATTCGATTGCGGTGTCGTCCCATGTCCACGTGTCATAACCCACCTCTATGTCACGGCTGAGTGTGGCACGGCGTCCGTCAATGGTGAAGTAATGTATGGCCGGCCCATTACCGCTCACCGCAAGATTGGTGGATGTACAGTCCTGTGTGTCCGCGAGTTCCACGGACGAGACCGAAAACGGCTGTATGGCATAATTCACAAGCCATACACAGGTGTTGCGGCCGTTTTCAGTAAAGATATAACCCATCTCCCCTTCCGGATGGTCTATAATGGCCGTATTGCCGTCCCAATGAAACTGAACAGGCTCGGCATATCCACCCCCGAGAGTGCTGTATCTGCTGACAGCCAAGTCGTTCGATGCGCCTTCAAGCCGCATCTGGGTCAGTTCCGAAGCATCGTATACCACATATATACGATCAAGACCGGTATTTTTCGGAGCCTCGACTTCGATGACTTTATTACTCTGTCCCCGGAACTGAACGGTCGCACCTCCTGCCTGTGACATTGCTGCCACCAACATGCACAAGGCCATCATCGCGCCTAATGTCCGGGTGTTGATATTCATAGTTCCGAATCTTATTCTATATTATTAAAAACGATGCGGCGTGTCTAATAGTGTATCATCAGAACTTGCTTGCACGGTAATATAGTCCCAGTCCAATCAACAGATAAACCACATTGGGAATCTCCATTGCTATGAACGGTGTGGTCATACCCGAAATCGCAAACTGGCTTGTCAGGGATGAGAAAAGTATATAGCTGAAACTCAGGGCAAGACCCACTCCGATGTTGATACCCATGCCGCCCTTGACCTTTTTGGCCGACAGCGACAGTCCGATCAAGGTCAGAATGAAAGCCGCCGCTGTCGAAGCATAGCGTCGTTCCTTCTCTATCTCGAAGCTTTCGATATTGGCAACTCCGCGTTTTTTCTGCTTTTCGATAAACTCGGTAAGCTGAGGTGTGGTCAGGGTTTCCTGGTCGTTGGCCTGAATCAGAAAGTCGCGCGGCTCCACCGGTATCAGTGTGTCTTTCTGCGAGCCACGGGTCACCTTTTCGGTCATGCCGTCAAAGTCTCGGATCATGTAGCTGTACAGAGTCCAGTGGTATTGCCGCGTCGTGTCGTATGTGGCACGCTGCGCTGTCATACGCGACACCAATTCCTTGTCGCGGAATTTGTCGAGCGAGAAGCGATATGCCGTTTTATTGGCATTCTCATATCTGCCTATGTACATCACTACTCCCGGCTGCGCCATCAGCTGTATGTCGGTGCCGGTCTTTACCTCCTTGTTCTTCACATACTTGTTGTAATAATTGATCTGCCGTATGTTGGTAGGAGGTATCAGATAGTTGCTCAGCACGAAAGTCAATGCGGCGATAACGGCCGCTCCATACATATATGGACGCATCAGCCTGTTGAAGCTGATGCCGCTGGATAGCATCGCGATAATCTCGGAGTGATCCGCCAGCTTGGTGGTGAAGAATATGACGGCAATAAATGTGATAAGCGGAGCCAGCTGCAACGCGAAGTATGGAAGGAACGACATGAAGTAATCGAATATCGTCTCCTTGAGCGGCGCGCGCAGGAATGCGTCGAGCTTCTCGGTGATGGCGAACATGGCTATCACCGCCAATATCAATATCGTGGCGAAGAAATACGTTCCTAAAAACTTCTTTAATATATATACGTCAAGTATCTTAAGGCCAGGGATTCCGCGATAATCAGCATTCAAATTCCTGAATTTGCCGTCGGTCTTTTTGTCGCGTACGTCGCCTTTCCGCAGCTTAATCAGCTTACGGTAACGACGCTTGCGTTTCAGACCCTCGACCCACTTCATAACCGTCTCGTCACGTTAACGACCATCTCCTCTTTCCAGCTCTTGAAGTCGCCGGTCAGAATGTGCTTGCGGGCCTCGCGCACCAGCCAGAGGTAGAACGCAAGATTGTGTATCGACGCAATCTGCATTCCCAACAGCTCGTGAGCCGTGAACAGATGCCGCAGATATGCGCGGGAATATTCCTCGTCCACTACTGACGCACCGCCCGAATCAAGTGGTCCGAAATCATTCTCCCACTTCTTGTTCTTGAGGTTGATTATGCCGTTGCGGGTGAATATCATACCGTTGCGGCCATTGCGCGTAGGCATCACACAATCCATCATATCCACGCCTCGGTCAATGGCTTCAAGAATGTTGGCGGGTGTTCCGACGCCCATCAGATAGCGTGGCTTATCCTGAGGCAGGATGTCGTTCACCACCTCTATCATATCATACATCACCTCGGTGGGCTCGCCTACGGCCAGTCCGCCGATGGCGTTGCCGTCGGCGCCGAGGTCGGCTATATGTTTGGCGGCGTCCTGACGCAGATCCTTGTATGTGCATCCCTGCACTATCGGGAAATATGCCTGGTCGTAGCCATACAGGCCCTCGGTCTCCTTGTAACGCTTCCATCCGCGTTCCAGCCACCGCTGGGTGAGCCGCAACGACTTCTCGGCGTAGTCGCGGTCGGCGTCGCCGGGACAGCATTCGTCCAGAGCCATCATGATGTCGGCACCTATCACACGCTCCGTGTCCACCACATTCTCCGGCGTAAACAGATGCTTGCTTCCGTCGATATGGCTGCGGAACCATACACCCTCCTCCTTCAGCTTGCGGATGTCTGTTAGCGAAAACACCTGAAAACCTCCCGAGTCGGTCAAAATGGGACGGTCCCAGCTGTTGAACTTGTGCAGTCCGCCGGCCTGACGCAGAATGTCCAGCCCGGGACGAAGATATAGGTGGTATGTGTTGCCGAGGATTATCTTGGCGTCGATGTCATTCTTAAGTTCGTGCATGTGCACGCCCTTGACGCTCCCCACGGTACCCACGGGCATAAAGATAGGTGTCGGCACCTCACCATGTGCAGTGGTGATTATGCCGGCACGTGCCGCGCTGTCGGGCGCAACTCCATCGATTCTGAAATCCATGGACTATTATTTTTTCAACAAGTCGTATTTCTTGAACACCTTCTCGATAGCTTCAAGCGAACGCTGCACCTGTTCCTCGGTATGGGTGGCCATCAGGGAATAACGAATCAGCGTGTCCTGGGGCGCTACTGCAGGCGTAACGACCGGATTGACAAACACACCTTCCTTCAGCAGTTCGCTTGTAACATGGAATGTCTTGTAGTCATCGCGGATAAACAGAGGTATGATAGGCGTAGAAGTGTGGCCTATCTCGCATCCCATGGCACGGAACTGCTCCAGAGCGTAGTTGGTGATCTTCCACAGATGTTCCTGACGCTCGGGCTCTGCCAGTATGATGTCTAATGCGGCATTCACGGCTGCAGTTGAAGCCGGCGTGATGGATGCCGTGAATATATATGAACGCGAATGATGACGCAGGAAGTTGGTTATGACCTTGTCCGTGGCGATGAATCCGCCTAATGACGCCAGCGACTTGCTGAACGTGCCCATGATCAGGTCCACGTCGTCTGTCACGCCGAAATGGTTGCAGGTGCCGCGGCCGCCTTCGCCGAACACTCCGAGACCATGAGCCTCGTCCACCATCACAGACGCATTGTACTTCTTGGCCAGTCTGACAATCTCGGGAAGATTTGCCACATCGCCTTCCATGGAGAACACGCCGTCCGTCACGATCAGCTTTACCTTGTCCGGCTCGCACCGTTTCAGCTGGTTCTCCAGGCTCTCCATATCGTTGTGCTTATACTTCAGATAATTGGAGAACGACAGTCTGCGTCCCTCTATGATGGACGCATGGTCCTGCTCGTCGAGTATGATGTAATCCTCTCGGCCTGTCAGCGTGGACACCACTCCCAGGTTAACACCGAAACCTGTGGAGTATATCATTGCGTCTTCCTTGCCTACATAGTCGGCCAGACGTGCCTCCAGATCCTTGTGTATGGTCAGTGTCCCGTTCAGAAAAGGCGAGCCGGCCATTCCCGTACCATACTTCTTAGTAGCCTCTATCGCGGCCTCTATCACTTTCGGATGGTTGGTCAGGCCCATATAGCTGTTTGATCCGAACATCAACACCTTCTTGCCATTCATTATTACTTCGGTGTCCTGCTCGCTCGATATGGCCCGGAAATAAGGGTATACGCCCGCGGCCTTAGCCTTCTGGGGCGCGTCATATACCGATAACTTCTGCTGTAATGGTTTCATTCTGTTTGAAGTGTCTTTCTAACCGCTGTTGCGTCACCGCTGTGCGATTTCGTATATATTCAGAATGCAAAGTTAAGAATTTTTAGGCAGATATTCGCTATTTCGACTGTATTTTGATGTTTTTTTGACTTTTTTGCCACTTTTGTCACATTCTGACTCTCAAGTTTCGCAAACTATTTCAATTTGTCATTCAGCCCGTTACGCCGATTTTTAAAAATTTATAGCAATTTCAATCGTTTTAGCATCTTATTTGTTAATATAGTAGCGAACGGGAAAGAGACCCGGACAAAACGATAGAAAATTAATCAAATAAAATATAGAAATCATGGGAAAGATTATTGGTATAGACTTAGGAACCACGAATTCATGCGTGGCAGTGCTCGAGGGCAAGGATCCTGTTGTCATACCCAACAACGAAGGACGCAACACCACGCCGTCGGTAGTGGCATTTGTTGACGGCGGCGAACGCAAGGTAGGCGATCCCGCAAAGCGTCAGGCCATCACCAACCCGACGCGTACCATATACTCCATCAAACGTTTCATGGGCGAGAAATGCGACCAGGTTACGGACGAGATCAAGCGCGTACCCTATAAGGTGGTATGCCAGAACGACATGCCCAAGGTAGACATCGACGGTCGCGACTATACTCCGCAGGAGATTTCGGCCATGATTCTTCAGAAGATGAAGAAGACCGCCGAGGACTACCTGGGACAGCCTGTAACCGAGGCCATCATCACGGTACCCGCATACTTCGACGACTCACAGCGTCAGGCCACCAAGGATGCCGGTGAGATCGCCGGCCTGAAGGTTAAGCGAATCATCAACGAGCCTACCGCAGCCGCTCTGGCTTACGGTCTGGACAAAGCCACCACGGAGCAGAAGATAGCCGTGTTCGACCTCGGTGGCGGTACATTCGATATCTCCATCCTGGAGCTTGGCGACGGTGTGTTTGAGGTGAAGTCCACCAACGGTGACACACACCTCGGTGGTGACGATTTCGACCACGTGATCATCGACTGGCTTGCCGATGAGTTTAAGAACGACGAGGGCGTCGACCTCCGTCAGGATCCTATGGCAATGCAGCGTCTGAAAGAGGCTGCCGAGAAGGCCAAGATCGAGCTGTCAAGCTCCACTTCGACCGAAATCAACCTCCCCTACATCACGGCTACGGCTTCCGGCCCGAAGCACCTGGTTAAGACTCTGACCCGTGCCAAGTTCGAGCAGCTGGCTTCCAACCTGATCGACGCTGTCGCAGGTCCCTGCATGAAGGCTCTGCAGGATGCAGGCATGAGCGCATCCGACATCGACGAGGTTATCCTGGTGGGTGGTTCCACTCGTATCCCCGCTATCCAGGACAAAGTTAAGCAGATATTCGGCAAGGAACCCAACAAGGGCGTCAACCCCGACGAGGTTGTGGCCATCGGCGCAGCAATCCAGGGTGGCGTTCTGAGCGGCGACGTGAAGGACGTGCTTCTGCTTGACGTCGTGCCTCTGTCAATCGGTATCGAGACTATGGGCGGCGTGATGACCAAGCTGATTGACGCCAACACCACAATCCCGACCCGCAAGAGCGAGGTATTCTCCACAGCGGCCGACAACCAGCCAGAAGTCACCATCCGCGTGCTTCAGGGCGAGCGTCCTATGGCAGCCGACGACAAGCTGTTGGGCGAGTTCAACCTGGGCGGTATCGCACCCGCCCCCCGTGGTGTGCCCCAGATCGAGGTTACGTTTGAGGTTGATGCCAACGGTATCCTCAACGTGACGGCCAAGGATAAGGCTACCGGTAAGGAGCAGTCCATCCGCATCGAGGCATCGAGCGGACTGAGCGACTCCGAGATACAGCGTATGCGCGACGAAGCTAAAGCCAACGAAGCTGCCGACAAGAAGGCCAAGGAGCGTGCCGACAAACTCAACCACGCAGACAGCGTTATCTTCCAGACCGAGAAGCAGCTCGCCGAACTGGGCGACAAGATTCCGGCCGACAAGAAGGCTACCGTGGAATCCGCACTGCAGCATCTGAAGGATGTTCACAAACAGCAGCTGATTGAGGACATCGACTCCACCGTCAAGGCCGTGACCGATGCATTCCAGGCAGCCGCCCAGGACATCTACAATGCCCAGAACGCAGCCGGAGCCGGTGCTCAGCCCAACGCTGGCGCACAGCCTGACGCCGGACAGCAGCCCAACAACGGTCCCGAGGACGTCGACTTCGAGGAAGTGAAATAAGTCTCCAATCAACGATAACAAAATGGAGTGTAGCTCAATGAGTTACACTCCATTTTTATTTGTACTTATCTCTCTGAATACTTGTTTTCTATGGATTTTTAGCTTATATTTGTACCAAAATTGTACCGAAACTTATTTTGACGTTGATTTTACCTTATGATACTAAATCGGCGTTAAAGTGATACAACTACAAGATTATGCCAGAAAGCAAAGCTAAAATCATGCGTCATTGTATCGTTTGCGGGAAACCATTTCTCGCAAAGAATGTCAATTCAGGATACACAGCTATCACTCAATGTCTTGCCAAATGTATTTTCGTTTAGTCATGATGGCAAATCTATTGATTTATCACATGAGAGACCTTTATATTTGATATCATTCACTAATAGTCATAACACTCCTGACACCTTTACTCGAGAAACTTTTCTTGATATCATGCAAAAAGAGAGAGGCTGTCTAACAAGTTTGGGCAGTCTCTTTTTATAGTCTAAACTGTTAAAAAATAAGGCTTTCATGCTGAAATTCAGCGCGAAAGCCTTTGTTATGTCATAGATTTTCAGTATATTTGTATTGCGAATAAATCACTAATAATCAAACATAACATGGCAAAGTTAGCGATAAAATCTGACAATAGGAAACAAAATCTGCTTCTTC
>CAJKBH010000029.1 GCA_905198125.1 uncultured Porphyromonadaceae bacterium | reverse complement strand
TCGCGAGCGGACAAAAATATTAGGCTATTCAGATTGAAGTTTTTTGCACTTCGTTGTTGAATCTATGTTTCTTGTGCAAAATATCGCCTGACTGCGCCCCCGCTTTCTTCGGCTGCCCCTCTTTCTTGGGCTACCGCCTCAGGACGGGCAGGAAGGCAGCCTTTATTCCGGTTCTTATCTATTTTCCTTTCAGCAGGAGGCGTTCGGAATGAGGCAGGGAGGCGATGGAGAGAGCCAGGTCGTTCATCCGATGGAATTCGGCATAGCCGGATGTCGATTTACGGCCCACGTTCTCGGGCCAGGGCGCCAGCAACAGCAACCGCCCGTCGCAACATAAATCAAAATCAGTACCCTTAGGCTTGAACCGCTCCTCGAAGCCTTGGTCCTTTAGCATTATCATCCTGCCGCCGTTATCGCGGGCATATTGAACTATGGCCTTCTCGGCCGGATGGATTGCCGGCGTGATCGGCACCGCTCCCCTGTCTATCTCAGCCCGGCACCGGTCGGAATACGTCTAGAATTCCTGTTCGCTCCAACGACGGTGAATCCGCACAGGCAACAGACACATCTCCTTCAGCAGGAATATATTGCCGAACGCCGCATATTCATGTCCCGCCACCTCCAGATGCAGATAGCGCCTGAACAGATCCGGATAGCGCCTCCTGTAGATATAGCGACGCGGATTGTCCTCCACATACTTGATGGCACGGCCCAGCTGCTCGTGGCTCAGAATCACACGGTCGTGGAAAGTCTCGAACAGGGTCTTTACCTCAGTCAGCCCCTGCAGGCGGCTGCTCGCCTTGGAGCACGCGCCGAAGAAGCCCGCAAGCTCGCTGCCCAGCATCCGCTTCAGCCTGGCTGTGACCTGCAGCACGATATGGATATGGTCCGGCATTATAACGAAGCGCAGGATCCTCATCTCCGGATGATGGGCGGGTATTGACTGGATTTCCTCTTTAATCTTTTCCCCGAGCCGCGTATTATCAGGAATTATCATCTCCCCTTTCCTTATTTCCCTGGCATCCCGGTCCGGAATCTCCGACAGCCGAGGCGAACCTGGCAGAGTCGTGGCAGTTATCATGTAAAAGCCGGGCGAGCAGTAATCGTGAAAGAACGCCCGCTTCGGATGCTTCCGGCCTCCCACTGTACGCGCAGGCTCATTTCCCTTCATGAATTCGGGAAGCGGATGATGGGCCGGGAAGCCGGAGGAGGAAGAATCCGGGGATTGGGAGGCAGATGAGGAAGAATCCGGGGACGGGGATGCAGATGAGGATGAGTCCGGGCGCATATTGAGTCGGAATTAAATTAACAGTAGGTTTGTATTGATTCTATTCTTTTTTCTTCGGCTTCCGCCTCGGCGCCGAAAAGGAGAGCGCAAAGGCGGAGGGCGGAGAGACGGAGGGCGGCGGGAGGAGGAGGGAGGAGAGGCGGCTTCTCTTTGGCTGTGCTGAGGCGGAAGCCGAAGGAGGCAGGTGGAGGCGGCAGGCGCCCCCAGGCGGGGTCAGAATGCGGTGCCGTAGGAGGCGCGGTCGAGGCTGCGGTAGCCGATGGCCTCGGCGATGTGGCGGGGCTGGACGCGCTCGGAGGCGTCGAGGTCGGCGATAGTGCGGGCCACGCGCAGAATGCGGTCGAAGGCGCGTGCCGACATATTCAGCCGCTCCATCTGCTCCTTGAGCCTGGCCAGTCCTTCGGCATCGGGCCAGGCGTATCTGCGCAGCAGGCGCGAGTTCATCTGCGCGTTGCAATATATCCCCTTCTCGTTCCTGAAGCGTTCTTCCTGGATGCGGCGCGCGGCAATGACGCGCTCGCGTATTGCGGCCGAACTCTCGGCCGGCTCGGTCGAGGCCATGTCGTCGAAGGCCACAGGCTCGATCTCCACATGCAGGTCGATGCGGTCCAGCAACGGGCCGCTGATCTTGTTCATATACCTTGCCACGGCTCCGGGCGTACATGTGCAGGGGCGCGTGGGGTGGCCGTAATATCCGCAGGGGCATGGATTCATCGAAGCCACCAGCATGAAGCTCGCTGGATACTGCACCGTGTACTTTGCCCTGGACACGGTGATGACACGGTCCTCGATGGGCTGTCTCAGCACTTCAAGGACGGAGCGGGGAAATTCAGGAAATTCGTCGAGAAAGAGCACACCGTTATGGGCCAGACTTATCTCGCCGGGCATCGGGCTGGCGCCGCCGCCCACCAGGGCTACGGGCGAGACGGTGTGATGCGGCGTGCGGAACGGACGGGAGGTCATCAGCATGTCGCCGCGCCGCAGTTTGCCGGCCACGGAATGTATCTTGGTGGTCTCCAGCGCCTCGCCCATGCTGAGCGGAGGCAGTATGGAAGGGAGCCTCTTGGCCATCATCGACTTGCCGGCTCCGGGAGGCCCTACCATCAGCAGATTATGACCGCCGGCGCAAGCCACCTCAAAGGCCCGCTTAACCGATTCCTGACCCTTGACTTCCGAAAAATCGAAATCGAAATGCCCGGCGTCGCGGGCAAACAGGGCGCGTGTGTCTATACGCATGGGCTGCAACGTGGATGTGCCGGTCATGATCTCGGCTACGTCACGCAGATTCCGGGCGCCATAAACCTCCAGCCGGTCGACCACGGCGGCTTCGGTCACGTTGGCTTCAGGCACTATCAGCCTTTTCAGCCCCATTGCCCTGGCCTTCACTGCCATCGGCAGCGCGCCCTTGACCGGCAGCAGCGACCCGTCAAGACTCAGCTCACCGGCCAGCATGTATTGGTTCAGATCCGGCACCTTCAGCTGTTCGGAGGCTGTAAGCAGGCCTATGGTGATGGGCAGGTCGAACCCGGAGCCTTCCTTCTTGACGTCGGCGGGAGCCAGGTTGATGGTGATGCGCATGCGGGGGAACGAGAAGCCGCTGTGCTGCATGGCCGCGACGATGCGGTCGTAGCTCTCCTTGACCGTCGTGTCGGCCAGTCCGCTGACATTATATGCAGCGCCCTTGCCAATGTCGGTCTCGATGGTAACGGCCATCGCGTCTATCCCCTGGATGCTCGCGCTATATACCTTTGTCAGCATAGGCGGTCTTATTTGTTTTCGGCTTTCTTCTTCATGCCGGCGGCGTCGCGCAGCTTGCGGGCGGCATCGTCCGGCGACGTGCCACGATACAGAATCTTGCCCTTCTTGCCCACCACGATGAAGCAGGGGGCCTTTTCCAAGCCTAACGAAACGGCGGCGGGATCGGCGAACGAGAGGGGCATCCATGCCACCACGGCGCCCTTCAGCGAGTCCATGCGAGCCTGATAACGCCAGCTGGACGAATCGTTCTCAAGCGATATGCTCACTATCTGAGGCTTGCCGGAGTCGGTGCGCTCTTTCAGCAGCTGCTTCATCTTGGAGACGTCGTCCTTGCGCGCGTCGTAGTTATTGTACGAGAAATAGAGCAACGCCGGCTGGTCGTTGAAGCCGATTGTGTCGGCGCCATTGCCGGCAGTGCGCAGAATCAGCGGAGCGGCCGTCTGCTTCAACGGCTCGAAGCCGCCCAACAGGTCGGAGCGGCTCATCAGTTCCATCCAGCGCACATCCGAGGCCTCCCCTTTCAGGCTCTTGAACAGAGACTCGAAGGCCGCCGTGTCAAGGCTGCGGTCGTAATATACCTCCAGAAGGATGGTTGATACCGGATCCTCAGGATGGGCCTTGACATATTTCGCCACGGCCTCGTTCACCTTCTTATTGTCGCGCGCGCTGAGGGCATTCCTGTTCTCGGCGCGCCATGCGCTCAGGGCCTCGTTTATCTCGTTGCCCGACACACTCCATGAAGCGGGCGACCCGCTGTCGCCGGTTATCTCTATCTTATCGCCGCGCTCGGCATATATCACCACGCCCGGCTCCTGCGCACCCTGGAACACATATATCAGCGTCGGATTGCGCGTTATGCCCTTCATCTGACATTTCCCCTGCTGCACCACGGCCACCTGGTCGTAGAGCCATCCCTTCTCGGAATCGGACACATAGTAGAGCATGGTGTAGCTTTCGTTCACACCGGCGGGCAGCTTGAATTCCACCTGGAACTCATTCTTGACGCAGCCCGTCAGCGTCAGGAGCGTCAACACCAATATCGACAGGAATCCGGGGAGTTTGCGCAGAGTAAGGGTCATAATGTCGTTATATGAATTTTTCGCCGAAACGGTCCTTAACCTCGTTGACAAGCTGGCGTATCTTCTGCTCGTCGGAGATGGGATATACCAGCAGGGCGTTTTCGGTGTCGGCCACAATGTAGCCGTCCAGGCCACCGGCCACGATAATCTTGTCACCGCCGGTAGCGAAGATGGAGTTCCTGCAGTCGCCGGCCAGCACCTTGCATCCCTGCGTCACGTTGCCGGCATGCGATTTGGGCGAATGCTCGTACAGCGCCTTCCACGAGCCGAGGTCCGACCAGCCCAGGTCAGCGGTCTCCACATATACGTTGCGGGCTTTCTCCATGATGGCATAGTCCACCGATATGTTGGGCGAAGTGGGAAATGCCTTCTCTATGAAGTCCTGTTCCTGCGGAGTGCTGTAGTAACCGGCGCCGGCCTCGAATATGTTGGCTATTTCCGGAGCGTATTCGGCGAAAGCCTTCAGCACCGAGTCGGCGCGCCACAGGAACATGCCGGAGTTCCAGTAGAACTCGCCGCTGTTCATGAACAGCGTGGCCATTTCCAGGTTCGGCTTCTCGGTGAATGACTTGACGTGGCGTATGTTGTGCTCCTCGTCGAACATCTCGCCGAGCTGGATATAGCCGTAGCCTGTATGGGGGGAAGTGGGCCTGATGCCTATGGTCAGCAGGCGGTCGCCCTGTTCCACGAAGTTCAGGCCGTTGCGCAGGGCCTCGTGAAAGGCCGTCTCGCGCAGAATCAGATGGTCGGATGGGAGCGTCACGATGGAGGCTTCCGGGTTCCGGGCATATATATGGCGCGCGGCCCAGCACACGCAGGGCGCCGTGTTGCGGCGCGCAGGCTCCAGCAGTATGTTGCCGGGGTCTATGTCGGGCAGCTGCTCGCGCACCGTCTCCCGATAGGCCCGGTTTGTGACCAGTATTATGTTTTCAATATTACAGATGGGCAATATGCGGTCCACTGTCATCTGCAGCAGGCTGCGGCCCGTGCCGAACAGGTCCAGGAACTGCTTGGGCAGGTGCGTGCGGCTCACGGGCCAGAAGCGCGACCCGACGCCGCCACACATTATCACGCAATAGCGGTTGTTTTTCTTATCTGAGGTTTCCATGATAGCAAATTGTCTATCCGATAAAATATTAACGTCAGGCTCCGGCCGTTTCCGGAGCGCTCTTGAACTGATGTTTCACACCCTCCACCACGTTGAGCATATAATCCGCCAGTTTCTCGGCCTCTCCTATCAGGTCCATGAAGAAGATACCCTCCTGGTAGCCATATTCCTTATTGTTGATATTGAATATATTGCCGTCACGCAGAGAGTTGCGTAGATTGTTGATTTCGCGTTCCTTGTTGTAGGCCTCGACGATGCGGCTGCTTTCGGGACGCTCCATTTCGTCCAGGATTGCCAGCATGTTGGTCATGGCTTTCGCCACCATGTCGAACATCTGGTCTATCTCCTTCATCACGCCGTCGTTGAATTCCACGTGGTTCTGGTTCTTGCGCTGCAGCGTCTTGGCCACGTTGAAGCAGCCGTCGCCTATCGATTCGATTTCCGACACGATACGGAGCATTCCCGAGATGCGCATCTTGCCTTCGGGGCTGAGACGTCCCTCGGCTATGTGGTTCAGATATGTTCCGATCTCTATCTCCATGCGGTCGGAAATCTGCTCGTACTTCTCGATACGGTTGTAGATCTGGGTATACTCCTCGCTCTTGGCCTCGAGGTGTATCATCTGCCGGCCCATGTTCAGCATACGCTCCACGCGCTTGCCGTAGAGCTGTATCTCCTTCTGCGCCTGCAGGATGTTAAGCTCGGAGGCCGTCATCAGACCGCCACCGATATATTTGAGCGTAAAGTCTTCTTCCTCCTCCTTGTGGCGTGCGGGCACCAGCCAGCATACTATCTTGACATACAGCTTGGTGAACCATATCATGATCATCAGGTTGCAGGCGTTGAACACGGTGGGGAACATGGCGAGTCCGAACGCCACGCAGCTCTGGGCCGTGGCGGTGTAGCCCCCCTTCTCGTCCAGCAGCGTGGTGCCGCGCATTCCGGCCTCCTGCGCCGCGCTGATGTCCATCGGGTTGGTGCCGGTGCATATCCTGGTGATGTCGGCCACCAGGTCCATGAAGGGATGGAATATGAACAGCACTATCACCGAGCCGAGCACGTTGAACAGCAGGTGGCCCATGGCCGTGCGCTTGGCGGCTATGTTACCGCTCAGCGACGCTAAGATAGGAGTGATGGTCGTACCGATGTTGCCGCCGAGGATGATGGCGCATCCCAGTGCGAACGAAATCCAGCCCTGCGAGCACATTATCAGCGTGATGGCGAACGTGGCCGCCGAACTCTGCGCTATCATGGTGAACACGATGCCGAGTGCGAAGAATATCAGCACCGACCATACGCCCAGGCTGGTCCATTCGGTCACGAATTTCAGCATCTCGGGGTTCTCCTGCAGGTTGGGCACATATTCCGAAATCATGTCCAGGCCCATGAACAGCAATGAGAAACCTATCAGAAACTCGCCCAGCGACTTATATGCGCTCTTCTTCATGAACAGCATCGGCACGCCGATGGCCAGAAGCACCAGTGAATAGTCCGAAATACTGAATTCAAAACTGAATGCGGAGATAATCCAGGTTGTGACCGTAGTGCCGACGTTGGCGCCGAATATCACCGCCATGGCCTGTTGCAGCGACATGAGGCCGGCGTTCACGAAGCTCACCACCATCACGGTGGACGCGCTTGAACTCTGGATCAGGGCCGTAATCACTATACCGGTCAATACGCCTGTGACACGGTTGCGGGTCATCACTCCGAGTATGTTGCGGAGACGGTCGCCCGCTACTTTCTGCAAGCCTTCGCTCATCACCTTCATGCCGTACAGGAACAGGCAGATGGAGGCCAGCAGACAGAAAAAGTCTAATAATGTGTAGCTCATGGTAGGGCCATTAGGGTGAAGCGGCTTCGGTGCCGTCACCGGTTTTATTTCTGCAAATTTACCAAATTATTTCCATTATTTTATTAATTTTACCCTCAAATATTATGAATCATGGAAATGTCGATTCTTTTTCCGTCAGACCAAAACGAGACCCAGGCCGCCGACGCGACCCGTCTGACACCGTTTTCCCTCTATAACTCAGCCACATCGCGCGGTCGCGAGGTGTGGTGCGTCGTAGCCTGCGGCGCTGACCGCGCCATAGGCCGTCAGGGCGCGATACCCTGGCGACTGAGCGAGGACCTGAAACATTTCAGGCAGGTCACCATGGGACACGCGGTGATAATGGGCCGCAAGACGTGGGAATCGCTGCCTAAGAAACCGTTGCCGGGACGCCGCAACATCGTGGTGACGCGCAACGACAGCTACTATGCCCCCGGCGCCGAGACGGCTCAGAGCATCGAGGCGGCTGTGGCTATGTGCTCTAACTATGAGCTGCCCATCATCATAGGCGGCGAGCAGGTGTACCGCGAGGCTCTCCCCTACTGCACCAAGGCCCTCATCACCCTTGTGGATGTCAGGACGCCGGACGCCGACGCTTTCTTCCCCGAACTGCCCGAACGACAGTGGCAAATCACCGATGAATCCGAGGAAATGACATCGGCAAACGGCATCGGATACAAATACGTGACATTCTCGCGGCGATGAAGGTAGTGATCATCAACAAGTCGGACAGCACAGGCGGCGCGGCGGTGGTGAGCTACCGCCTGATGGAGGCGCTGTGCGACGCGGGCGTGGATGCACGTATGCTCGTGGCCGAACGGCTGCACGACGACCCGCGCGTGGGAATGGCCGCCCCGAACCTCCGGTTGAAAGCCTCTTTCCTGCGCGAACGACTCGGCATATTCCTGCACAACGGCATGAACCGCGACACGCTGTTCAAGATAGACACCGCGTCGTGCGGAGTGTCGCTGTACCGCCATCCGTGGGTGAAGGAAGCGGACGTGATATGCCTGAACTGGATCAACCAGGGGCTGTTGGGTATCGACGACATACACCGCCTTCTGCGGCTCGGCAAGCCTGTGGTATGGACCATGCACGATATGTGGAACATGACGGGCGTATGCCATCATGCGGGCGAATGTCCGCGCTGGCGGCAAACCTGCGGCGAATGCCCGCTGCTCGGGTCGCGCAAAGGCCCCAAAGACATCTCCGCCTCGACATGGCAACGGAAACATAAACTCTATAATCTGCCCGGCCGGCGCATACATTTCGTGGCCGTGAGCCATTGGTTGAAGGATAAGGCCGCCGAATCGGGGCTGTTGGCCGGCCAGGATGTGTCGGTGATTCCGAACGCCTTTCATTTTGACGATGAACAGCCCGAATTTTTCGATGGATTCAGGGGCGACAAGTGCCGCATACTGTTCGGCGCGGCGCGGCTCGACGATACGGTCAAGGGACTGCCGATAATGGTGCGGGCCACCGAGATTCTGGCTTCCGACTATCCCGACATAGCCGAAAACTGCGAATTGGTGACCTTCGGCAACGTAAAAAATCCCGATTCCATCGCACATTTCGGCATTCCGCACACGCACCGCGGCCTCCTCAGTCCCAACGAGACGCGTCGATTGTACGGCACCGGCGACATCGTGGCGTCCACCTCTCTGTACGAGACGCTGCCGGGCACCTTGGTCGAGGGGCAGGCCTGGGGCTGCGTGCCCGTGGCCACCGACCGTGGAGGCCAGCGCGACATCGTGGACCACGGACGCACCGGATATATCGCGCATTTTGACGGCGTGGAGAACACGGCGCGCTGCATAGCCCGCGGCATAGCTTACGCTTACGGCGAGCTGCAAAAAAATGGCGCGGCTCTGCGCCACGCCATGTTGTCGTCGGCACGGTCGCGGTTTTCCGCTCAGTCCGTGGCCGCTATGTATCTCGATTTATTCGCCCGTATTCAGGGCTGATTTTTCATCTCCCTGCCGCTACCGACAGTTTACGCGTCGATGTTGGCGTAAGTGGCGTGTGCCTCGATGAAATCGCGTCGGGGTGCCACTTCCTCGCCCATCAGCATGGCAAACGTGCGGTCGGCCTCGGCTGCGTTGGTCAGGTTCACCTGCTTCAGCATACGGTTCTCCGGGTCCATGGTGGTTTCCCACAGCTGCTCGGGGTTCATCTCACCCAGACCTTTGTATCGCTGCAGCACCAGACGGTTGCGGTCGCCGTTGCACTTGGTGTCGATGTAACGCTGCACCTGCTGGTCGGTCCAGCAATACTCCGTGGCCTCCCCTTTCTTCTTGCCCTTGACGTCGCAACGATACAACGGCGGAGTGGCTATGTACAGGTAGCCGTTGTCGATGATGGGACGCATGCGGCGGTAGAAGAATGTCATCAGCAGCGTGGCGATATGCGCGCCGTCCACATCGGCATCGGTCATGATGATTATCTTGTGGTAGCGGAGCTTGGTCATGTTCGGGGCCTTGCTGTCCTCCTCGGTGCCGATGGTCACGCCTAAGGCCTTGTACATGTTCACGATTTCCTGCGATTCCAGGATCTTGTGGTCCATCGCCTTCTCCACGTTCAGGATCTTACCGCGCAGCGGCAGGATGGCCTGATAGTGCGGGTTACGGCCCTGCTTTGCGGAACCGCCTGCGGAATCTCCCTCCACCAGGAACAGCTCGCAGTCTTCGGGGATGCGGCTCTTGCAGGGAGCCAGCTTGCCGGGCAGTCCGGCGCCGCCGAGGCTGGACTTGTTCTGCACGCGCATCTTCGCATTGTAGGCCGCGTGACGCGCCTGTGCAGCCAGCACCACCTTATCGACGATGGTCTTGGCCTGCTTGGGATGCTCCTCCAGGTAATTGCGCAGGGCCTCGCTCACGGCGGTCTGCACCACGCCCATCACCTCGTTGTTGCCGAGTTTGGTCTTGGTCTGACCCTCGAACTGAGGCTCGGCCACCTTGACCGACACCACTGCCGTCAGACCGTCGCGGAAGTCCTCTTTCGACAGCTCTATCTTCAGCTTGTCCAGCAGATGGTTGTCGTCGGCATATTTCTTCAGCGTCGTCGTAAGGCCGCGGCGGAAGCCCGTCAGGTGCGTGCCGCCCTCGATGGTGTTGATGTTGTTGACATACGAGTAGATATTCTCGTTGAAGTCGTTGTTATAGGTCATGGCCACCTCCACAGGCACGCCGTTGCGCTCCGTCTTGAGGTCGATGATGTCCTCGATCAGCGGCTCCTTGCCCTCGTCCAGATACTGCACGAACTCGCGCAGACCGTCCTTGGAGTGGAACACCTCGCGCTTGGGGTTGCCTTCCTCGTCCCGCACGCGCTCGTCGGTCAGGGTCAGCGTGATTCCGGCGTTCAGGAACGCCAGGTCGCGCAGACGGTTGGCCAGCGTCTCGTAGTCGTACACCGTCTCCGAGAATATGGATGCGTCCGGATGGAATATGATGGTCGTACCGGTGCGGTCGGTGTCGCCGATGACGCACAGCTGCGAAGTCGGCTTACCGAATGCGTATTCCTGCATGTGGATCTTGCCGTCGCGGTGGATTTCGGCGCGCAGATAGTCGGAAAGTGCGTTGACGCAGCTCACGCCCACACCGTGGAGACCGCCCGACACCTTGTAGGAACCCTTGTCGAACTTACCGCCGGCGTGCAGCACCGTCAGCACCACCTCCAGGGCCGGCTTGTGCATCTTCTCGTGCATGTCCACGGGGATGCCTCGGCCGTTGTCGTCCACACGGATGGAATTATTCTCGGTTATGGTCACCTCGATGTGGGAGGCATAGCCTGCCAGAGCCTCGTCGATGGAGTTGTCCACAACCTCGTAGACCAGATGATGGAGTCCGCGCACCGACGTGTCGCCGATGTACATGGAGGGGCGCTTACGCACGGCCTCCAGGCCTTCCAGCACCTGGATATTGTCTGCCTGATATTTCTTTCTGACCTCCTGACCTTCGTCCAGGAACTCTTCTGTCTGTTCGTAGTTGTCTTCTGCCATTGCTATGTCATTGTGCAGATTGCCATCTGCCTATCACCTTGCAAAGTTACAAAATTTTTGGCACAAAAGCAAGGATTCGGCACCGCGGGCCATACTCTTGTCACACACTGATTTGCCCCTTGATGGCGGGCCAGGGGTCATAGCCCGACAGGGTGAAATCCTCGTAACGGAAGTCCAGGATGTCGTTCACGTCGGGGTTCAGGGTCATGACGGGCAACGGCCTGGGGGTGCGGCTCAACTGCTCCTTCACCTGGTCCAGATGGTTCAGATAGATGTGCGCGTCGCCAAGGGTGTGGATGAACTCGCCGGGCAGCAGACCGGCGCACTGGGCCATCATCATGGTCAGCAGCGCATAGCTCGCTATGTTGAAGGGCACGCCTAAGAACGAGTCGGCGCTGCGCTGATACAGCTGGCAGCTCAGTTTGCCGTCGGCCACGTAGAACTGGAAGAAGGCGTGACACGGCGGCAGGTTCATGTTGGGCAGGTCGGCCACGTTCCACGCCGACACGATGATGCGGCGCGAGTCGGGGTTGTGCCTTATGTCGTCCAGGGCCTGGCGTATCTGGTCGATGTGGCCGCCGTCATAGTCGGGCCACGAACGCCACTGATAGCCGTAGATATGGCCCAGACCTCCGTCGGGGTCGGCCCATTCGTTCCATATACGCACGCCGTGCTCCTGCAGGTATTTCACGTTCGTATCCCCCTGCAGGAACCACAGCAGCTCGTATATGATGCTCTTGAGGTGCACTTTCTTGGTGGTGAGCAGCGGGAAGCCCTGCTGCAGGTCGAACCGCATCTGGTAGCCGAACGTCGACAGCGTGCCGGTGCCGGTGCGGTCCTCCTTCTTTACGCCCGTCTCCAGAATGTGGCGCAACAAATCCAGGTATTGTTTCATGATGTTAAGTCTGTGTATCGGGTTATAGAATAATCTTGTAGGGCTTCTGTCCCGGCGCGGTGATGATATAGACTCCGCGGGGAACCGGGATGACGTCGCCGTGGCTTACGGTGCCGCGAAGGTACACGTTGCCCTGCACGTCGGATATGGTCACGCCCTCCACGTCGTTGCCGTCGCCGGTCAGGAACAGTATTCCCTCGGAGTCGGCGAATACGCGGTACGGCACGCCGTATTCAATGGCGTTCACGCCGCTTGCGCCCACATAGATGGTGTTGCTCTCAGGCGACACGATTCCGAGGCGGGTATATGTGACTGTATAGGTTTCGGCCACGCCCGGGTCGCGGTCCGACATCAGCAGCGAGGTCTCGCCGGTCTCGTACGTTTCCGTCTCCTGGTTGTCGCCGTTGTAGCGCACGCGTGTCACGGTGTAATAGTCGGCAATGCCGTCGGCCGGGTTCCAGTTGGCCACATAGCTGTTGGCCGTCACGTCGGTTGCCTCCAGCGCGGTGAGTGCGGTGAGTTCAGGCACAGGCAGCGCCTCCCCTTTCAGCGTGATTGCCACGGAGCCTTCCAGACCGCCGTCGTACAGCGTCAGTTTGGCCTCATGCCTGCCTGTTTCCTGAGGCAGATAAGTGATGTCGAGCATATATCCGCCGGCGCCGTTCAGCGTGGACGCCGGAATCTCGCTTACATCCAGGCGGAACAAACTGCGGTCGGCGCCCACCACGCGCACCGACAGCGGCGAGGTGAAGTTGGACCCCTCGATGCTCAACGCGCGGGTCACGGCGTGGCCTACGGCCGCCTGCCCGAAGTCCATCTCCGAGCCGTTAACGGGATTGGTCAGCTCCGGGTCGCCCGTGATAGGCGGCGTCGGATCCGTCGATTCCTGGTCGGCTATGATGAACGTCTCGTTGGTGCGCACTCCCCATATATACTCGGCCAGTTCGGGGAAGTCCACGAAGGGATTGCGGTTGCCCTGGTATTGCTCCACCAGGTTGTTGCGGTCTATCTCCTTCTGCGACACCTTGTCCTCGCGCGCCCACTGCAGCAGCATGTTCATGGCCCAGTTGGTCAGCGTGGGATAGGATTCCTTGCGGAACATATAGTTTATCACCCAGTTTATGTCCGGGTATACGCAGGCCATGTAGAACATGGATCGGGCGAAGTCGCCCTTATACTCGTCTGCCGGCTCGAACACGCGCGACGAACCGCCGCCATAGCCGTTTTTCGGGGTTCCCACTTTGCTGACGCCGTTGTCGAATGTCGCGGTCTGGCAGGGTCCGAACGAATAGTTCAGCTTCGCCTGGTTGGCCGCGCCGTTGCTGGGATACAGGTTCCACAGGTCGGAATATGCGGGCGTGTATTCCACGTCGCCGTTCTGCTTCCACCACGATTTGGGCACGGAGTGCTCGCGCTGCATCTTGTAGCCCGAAAAGCTCTGAAAGGCATTCTGTCCGGAACGTATCAGGCATAACTCGTCGGAATACATGTCCCACCATCGTTTGCAGCCGTCCACCAATTCGGGATACACGTCGGTGTATTGCCAGTAACCGGGGAGCTGACTGTACACCAGAGTCTGATGATTCTGCACGCATTGCTTCACAGCCGACTTCAGTTCCTCTTTTTTCTTGCCGTCCATCTGATTGTAATAGCCCGGCCTATAGACGGCGTCGAGCGAGAACACCGCGCCGACAAGCAACGATATGAGTAGGAATCTTTTCATAGTCTTTTATTCTAAAAATGCCGCCGAAGCAATTGTATATACGCTTCGGCGGCATCAGATTATATCTTAATATCAGCGAGCCTGAATCTTTACGTTCTTAATCTCCCACTGATCGGCGCCATCCGTGCTGGACGCATATTTGAAGGCCAGCTGTATCTTCTTACCGGCGAACGCACTGATGTCGATATCGCCTGAATTAACAAAGTTCCAGCTGCCAGCCGTAGGCCAAGTCGGAATATCCAGTTCTGTCCATTCCGTTGTTCCGGATTCGCGAACTGCGAACTTACACAATGTCCGCAGAGTGGTCTGGAACTTAGCGGCGTGGTCGAAGCTGACCTTAGCCTCCAGCTTCGTAGTCAGATCGATTTCAGGACTGACGGCATACGACAGTGCCTCATAGTTCTTACCTCCCACGTATGCACTGCCGTTCAGATAATATGCATCATTGAAGCTACGCCATGCCCAAATGCCGGTCAAAGGTGAATTCATGACAACATTATCGATAGCCCAGTCGAATGAAGATGATGTCTGAAGCAGTCCGCTCCATACTTCCGTGAAGTCGCCGGTCGGGACATTGATTTCCACGCCTTCGATGGCGAACGAGCCGATCGTGCCGGGGCAGTCCGTCATACCCGTTATGCCTAAGTACGAGCCTACCGTACCGAGCACCGAGAGCTTTTTCTTATAAACATCGGGATGGTCTATAAGGTTGGCGTAACGGCGCAGCATCGAGCCTTGGGTCAGGTCGACCGTAACGCACTTCGACAGGTCGGTGCAGTAGGGGTCGTCGGCTATCAGCAGGTTGTTGTCCAGCTCTGCGTCTTTGCCGAATATCACCTTGTCGGCGGCCGTTGCGGTCTCGCCGGCCTTGACGGAACCTACAATGTAACCCGTGGCCCAGCCCTGACGCATATTGTATTCGCCGCTCAGCAGATTCTCGACGGTGTAGGGATCTTTTTCCATACCCTTCGAGCTAATCATGACGTCGCTGCGGTCGCGGAGGGTCAGCTGCCACGAGTCGCCATAGTAGCCCAGGATGCCGCGCACGTTGCCCCGTCCCTCAGGCAGCGTGTCGTTGTAGAAGTTGCTGTAACCCGAATTACGCACTGCGATAGAGTCGCCGGCCTCGTTCTTCAGGTAACGCGACACGGTTTCCTGCTTGGGCGCGTATGTGAGCTTGCCGGCGCCGGAGAAGCTGACATTACGTATCTCCACTAACTGGCTCTGCAGTCTGATCAGGTCGCCCTGCGAGATAGGCAGCGTGAGCGAGATGCAGTACATGTTGTCGGCGGGCCACTGCTCGTCGTATGTCACAAGTTTGGTGTCGGGATTGGGCAGACCCGTTTTCTGGGCGTGTCCCAGCCAGTTGTCGTAGGCCATGAATCCCAGCTGCGGCGCTCCGTCGTAAGGATCGCCCGGGGCGCCCACCTGCTGCAGGCCGCGGTAGTAACCGATATAGAGGCCGGTCATGTCTACCACCACTTCCTGACCCAGACGGTAGCTGGTGTACATGCTGCCCTGGCGTATTGAGAAGGTCAGCGCGGCGGTCTCGTCCTGCACCACCAGGTTCTGATAGATATTGCCCGAGGCGTCCGACGACACCACGCGGCCGTGGATTATGTAGTGCGAGCCATCCTCCTTGGTGCCTACAAGCTCCGTCTTGTTCTGGAACTCGGTCTTGAGTTCGGCTATGGTCATGTTAGGCTGGATGGTAGCCTCCGGCACCTGGAGATCCGGCGTGTCCATGTCGGCCTGGCAGGCGGTCATGCCCGCAGCCAACGCCAGCGCCCCGATACCGAGTGTGATTATCATATATCTTTTCATCTTCATGCTTATTTAGACTTACCGGTGATTTTGAGATTACGTATTTCCCAGGAGTCGGCTGCGCTTGCCGTGGAGGCATATTTGAAGCCGACCTCTATCTTCTTGTCCTCGAATGCCGAGAGGTCTATCTCGCCCGACTTGGCGAAGTTCCAGTTTCCGGCCGTCGGCCAGTTGGGAATGGTCAGCTCGGTCCAGTCTGTCGTGCCGGCCTCGCGAACCACTAACTTGCACAGCTGCCTTATGTTGCGCTGATAGTTGGCGGCGTGTTCGAACTCCAGCGTGAGGTTGGTCTTGCCGGTCAGGTCGATTTCGGGCGAGATGGCGTATGCCAGAGCCTCGTGTGCTCCGTTAACGAATGCCGTACCGTACAGGTAATGGCCGCCGTTGCGCTCGGTCCAGCTCCATACGGAAGTAAGGCCCCCCAGGTTGATGTTGTCGTATGTCCAGTTGATGCTGGAGGCCGCGCCGTCAAGGCCGGTGTATATCACCTCGGGAGCACCGCCTATGTTCACGTTGTCCAGACAGTAAGCCGTGCAGTTGCGGGCACCGTGAGCGCTGTAATAACGCCATGCTATCTTGATGTCGCCGCTCAGCTCCGACAGGTCGATCTTGGATGTCACCCAGTCGCTGTAACCGTCGGCGGGTGCCTCGGGGATGTCGGCGTCGAGTTTACGTGCCGGCTCGCCGTCCTGCATCAGCCATACCTCTAAGGTGGAGTCGTCGGCCTTGTATCCGGCACGTATGCTGAACGACGCCGTCTTCTCCACGCTCTGGTCCAGGTCGACCGCCGGGCTTACCAGCCAGTCCTCGTACGGGCCGCCGTTGGCCGTGGCGTTGTATGCGCTGGCCACGATGTAATTGTTGTTGCCGTTCTGGGCGATGCCCCAGCCCAATACGTTGCCGCTTACGGTCAGCACCTTCCAGCCCTCGGCCTTATAGGTGTTCAGGTCGGTCGACGTGTCGAAGCCCTGCCACAGATAGCGCACGGCCGGCACGTCGGTGTTGACAGGTTCCTTCCCCTTGTCGCCCCATTCATAGTCCGAAACGGAGCGGACGCCGTAGACGCCGCAGTATTTCGAACCGGTGGTTCCGCGCAGGGTCACGAGTTTGTACAGGTTGTCGGGATGGTCCTTCAGGTTCAGCGCGTTGCGCACGGGGCCGCTGGGGAGCTGCACGCTGGCGCATTCCTCCCAGGTCAGCGGGTTCTCGTCGGTAATGGTTTCGGGATCACGGGAGGTGATCAGCATGTTGGTGGCCACGGTGCAGGGATTGTCGGCCGTAGGCACGCCGAATGTGGCGTCCGACAGCACGTTGCTGACGTTGGTGTTGATGTATCCGGCTATGTATCCGGTCACCCACGGCTCGGCGATGGAGTCGTTGACGAATCCGGTCAGCGCCTGCGCCGCCGTCATCGGGACTTCCCAGGTGCCGAGTCCGATGGTGCCGCCGTCGGGCGTCGGGATGGGCGGCTCGGCCAGCTCGTCGTTGCACGACACAAGGCCCATGCCTGCCAACAGAGCCATCGTATATATAATCTTGCTTATTTTCATTGTCTTATATGTTTATGGTCGGTTCCTTAGAAGCGGATGCCCACGTTGAAGAACACGCGTATGCCCTGGGCGTACCAGATCTTGTTGGGGAATTTGTTCACGTCATAGTTGGTATAGTCGAACTTACCTTCCTGCCAGCCACCGGTCTGGATGTTGCGGTTGTTCAGCAGGTTGTTCACACTGAGGTTGAAGTTCAGCGAACCGAACTTCGTGTATATCAGCTTGCCCACCGACAGGTTGACCACCCATTCGGAGTTCAGTTTGTCCTGATGTGCGATGGCGTCGCGGCGGCTGATGTAGTCGGCCTCCGACGAGCAGAATTTCCACAGGTCGGGCATCTCCTCGTGGCGTGCGGGCGAGATCTCGAACCACGTGTCGCCGAACCACTGGGCGTTGGCCTCGAAGAACCACTGCTTGATGTTGTAGTTCACTCCTATGGAGTAAACCTGCTGGGGCGTGCCGCCGATGCGGTAATTCTTATAGTACAGTCTCTTTTCGATGTCGGCCTCCGCGCCGTTCTCGTAGCTGCGGATACCCATCGGGTTGTTCTTGTACTGATAGCGTGCGTATGTGCCGGCGAAAGTCACAGACAGGTTGCTCAGTATCTTGTACTCCATACCTAATTCCACGCCCTTGTACTCGGTCTCCATGCCGCTGATGGCGTAGTTCATGAAGGAGTTGGCCTGGTAGTCGTAGAAGTTTGAGCGCTTCAGGCCGTCCCAGTTGTGGGTGATGAAGCCGGTGAGGCTACCGCGGAAGTTCTTGTAGTTCCACGTATAGGAGAGGTCGGCGCTGATGTATTTCTCGGTCTCGAGATTCTTCACGGCGTCGTCCTTGGTGCGGGGCGACACGTATGCGTCGTAGGGCAGCGGAGCGCGGTTGCCGAGTCCGAAGTGGGCCGTGATGTAGTTGCGTCCGTCTATCTTGTAGGTCACGCCGGCCTTGAGGGCGCCGGTGTTGAATGTGTGAGTCTTGCCGTTGCCGTAGGAATTCTCGGGGGCGCGGCCGTTCTGCATGTTACCGTGACGCATGAAGCTGATCAGGTTATACTCCAGCGCGTAGTTCACGTTGAAATGCCGGGTGTTGATCTGGTTCTGCACCCACAGGCGTCCGTGATAGTTGTGGATGTTGTAGTCGTAACCGAACACATCGCCCTTGCCTACCTTGCGGTTCGGGTTGCGCATATCGTTCTGCATGATGTTGACGTCGCCGGCGAAGTCACGCTCGGAGAAGTTGTCGACATCGCGCCAGAACTCGCCGCCCAACAGGTCGCGCACGGTCTTGTAGTAATGGCCGTTGGTGTAGTCGAAGCTGAGACCGCCCTGCAGCGTCATCGTGTCGCTGAGACGGTAATCCAGGTATGAGTTCAGCATCCACTGCGTGAAGTTGCTGTGACGGTCCTCTAAGATATAGCTGGACTGTCCGCGCAGTTCCGGGTCGCGGTCATACTGGATGCAGTTCATCAGGTTGGTCTGATAGATGTTGTCCCAGTTGATCTGACGGTGGGCCTTGTCGCCGCCCCACCAGTCGGTCACATACTGCTGCTGTGCGAGCTGCGCGGCGAACAGGTCGGGCTCCAGGTCGCGGTCGGCCGTCGGCTTATAGTAGCTGGGCAGGTTGCGGTAATAGTCAGGCTTCGGGTCCGGAGCCATATAGAACTGGATGGCGGAGCTTGAATAGTTGGAGCTGCGGAATCCGGCGCCGGTGTTGAGCTGCACGCCCATCTTGGGTTTCCATATCCAGTTTACCAGCACGGTGGGGTCGAAGCTCTCCACTATGCGCGAGCTTTTCTTCTTGCCGTTCAGGTAACCCCAGCTGGGATTGTACAGGTTTGAGCCGGCCAGGTCGTAAGCCTCCTGGGTTGCGGCGGCGTTGGTGGCGCGCTGTGTGGGCGCTCCCCATGTGGAGATGTTGAGGCTGTGCTTGTCGTTGAACACCTTCTGCAGCGACAGGAAGTAACCGAAGCTGTTGTAGAACGTACCCTCTATCACGCCCTCCGGAGCGTAACGGCCTATGATGGAAGCTGTGAACGCCCAGCCGTGCTTGTTGAGTCCGGTGGAGTACTGCAGCATGGCGCGCAGCATGTAGTTGGAGTTGGTGTACGACAGGTTTCCGCGCCATCCGGGGGCGAACTGCGAGGCGTATGTGGTGATGTTGGTGGCGCCGCCTATGTCGCCGAAGCCGTAGGCCGCGGCCGACATGCCGAGGTCGGTGGTGCGCGAGCGGAACGCGCTGGACGTCATGCCGCCGAACTGCGAGTAGTTGAAGCGGCCGCGCATCGCGTCGTTGAAGTTGAAGCCGTTCACGTAACCCGACTGCCACTGCTGCTCGTAGCCACGCAGCCTGAAGCGCATGGTGCTGAACTTATAGTTGGCGGCCTGGTAATAAACATCGTCCGTGGCTCCCTGGATGGTACCGATGTTCTGGCTCAGACCCTCGTCGTCCAGAAGATCCTCCTCATTGAAAAGATAATTCTCGGAATCGAGGGCCGGGGCGTCGAATCCGGCGGGCGTCAGCTTGATGTCGCCCAGGTTGCTCACCATGCCGGCCACTATGTTCACGTCCACGTATGCATCCTCGTAGCCGGAGGCTATGATTTCCAGCACATCCTTGCCCTGCTGGGCGTTGGAGATGGTGAACACGCCGTCCGAGCCGCTGGTCACAAAGAGAGCCTGGTCGCTCAACACCACATTGGCGTTGCCCACCGGCGCGCCGCTCTTGGCGTCCACCAGCGTGCCCTTGACTCCCGTGGCCGCCATCCCCTGGAATGCCAGGGCGATCAGCAGCGATATTGTCAGTCTTGTTCGCATGTTATTGTCAGTCTATTTCTTGAGTCAGTCTATTTCTTGGGTCAGGAATATCTCGGTCGGCAGGTGGTCGGAATAGCCGTTGGTCCAGGCTCCCGACGAGAAGGTGCGCAGGGGATAGCCCTTGTATTGGCCGTCCTGCTGCAGCAGGAACGGCTTGTTCAGCACCTCGGCGCCGTAGTATTTCACGCCGCAGGCTCCGTCCACTATGTTCTTGTTTACTATGATCTGGTCGAACAGGTCCCAGCCTCCGCGATATATATAGGAGCCGATGCCTTTGTCCAGTTTCTCCCAGAATGGATTGAAGAATCCGCCCGGCACCGTCTTGTCGATGTGCTTCACGGCGCCGAGAGTCTGGGCCACGGACTTGTTGTGCGGGTCGTCGTTGAGGTCGCCCATCACGATGACACCTATCTTCGGGTCAATCTTATACAGGGAGTCGGCTATGGAGCGTGTCAGCTTTGCGGCGGCTTCGCGCAGGTAGCTGCTCTGCTTCTCGCCTCCGCGGCGGCTGGGCCAGTGGTTCACTATCACGGCCACGCGGCTGTAGCCCGTCACCTTGTTGCCCAGCAGCCCGACAACGCACATCTGGTCGCGGGTCTTGAACCACGGCATCGAGTCGATGGTCAGCACATGGTTGGTGGTGCGCAGCGGACGGAAGAACTTGGGATTGTACAGCAGACCCACGTCCACGCCGCGGCGATCGGGGCTGTCGTGGTGGATTATGCCGTAGTTGCGGTCCTTGATCTGCGGATCCTTCACCAGATCCTGCAGCACGGTGATGTTCTCTATCTCGCTCACTCCTATCACGGCCGGCCCGTCGGGCGTGGTGCGCGTGGTCATCTGCGAGATGGAGTATCCTATGTTCTTGATCTTCGACCAGTACTTCTTGCCGTCCCAGCGGTACGAGCCCTCGGGACTGAACTCCTTGTCGTATTTGCCGTTGTTGTTGATGGTGTCGAACAGGTTCTCCAGGTTGTAGAAGGCCACGCCGTAGGTGGCTATCTTCTTGGCCGCGAGCTGTCCTGCGGCTCCTGTCAGAGCCAGCGACACTATCAACGCAGTTATCAGTCTTCGCATGATGTATAAGTACAGTTTAGGTTAAGGTTGAGGATTATTCCGACCACAGGTCAGTCCAAAACGACTCAGAAGAACTTCACTTCCTTTCCTTCGAGGCTGGACAGAACTGCGTTGGCCAGGCTGGATGCACCGAGACGGAACAGGTCCTGGTTCAGCCATTCGTCGCCGAGAACTTCCTTCACCACGGCGTAATAGTTCAGGGCATCCTCGGTGGTGCGCACGCCGCCCGCGGCCTTGAAGCCCACCTTGCGGCCGGTCTTCTCGTAGTATTCCTTGATGCACTGACACATCACGTAAGCGGCCTCCAGGCTGGCGCCCTTGTAGATCTTGCCGGTCGAGGTCTTGATGAAGTCGGCGTCGCAGTACATGGACAGTATCGACGCGCGCTTGATGGCGGCGGCCGTCTTCAGGCAGCCGGTCTCCAGTATCACCTTCAGTCTGGCGTCCTTGGCGGTGTTCTTCAGCTCGATCAGCTCGTCGCACAGTTCCTCGTAGTTCTCGTCAAGGAACATACCGATGTTCAGCACCACGTCAACCTCCTGCGCACCGGAAGCCACGGCCAGGGCCACGTCGGCCACCTTGACGGCGGTAAACGTCTGGCTCGACGGGAAACAGCCGGCCACAACGCATACGTCAACACCCTCCACGTCAAGGTGATCCTTCACCACCTCGGCGAAATTGGAATAGACGCAGATGGCGGCCACGTGGCCGTACTGCGGATATTCGGCATCAAAATCGTTGACACGGTTGGTGAACTTGGCCACGCTGCGCTCCGAGTCCTCGGTGCTGAGGGTGGTCAGGTCTATCGAGTTCAACAGAAACTTATATACTTCAGGGCTCGCGTACTGCGGAGCCTTTTCCACTATCTTTGCGACTTCGCTTGCCACCAGGGCGTCGTCTTCAGTCACTTTGCTGGCCTTGATGGCCTCGTTATATCTGTCCATAATCTTTCGTCTTTGTGTTCTTTCGTTTTGGTATTATTATTTCAGGTATTATTATACGCATGGTTAAGGTATAACCTGCGCACACGGTTGTCAGTTTGCAAATTTATGGATAATTTTGCAATTAATAAAATTTTTTTCGTCTCGTAACACATTGTTAATACACTCTTATTTTCAAAAGAGCATTCTCCGGAGAGCATTTTTACCACGAAAGTGCTTTTTACAAAGAGCACTTTAACAGTAAAAAATACTCAAGAATGGCTGGAATTTTGTAATTTCGCAGTACGAAAAATGAAAGGATGACCGAGAAACTGAAAGAATACGACCGCATCATAATGGGCATCGACCCGGGCACACGTGTCATGGGCTATGGCGTATTGGGCATACGCGGCAGGAAGCCGGAGGTGATAGTGCAGGGCGTCATCAAGCTGGACCGTTTCGAGAGTCATTACCTGCGCCTTCACCGCATCTACGAGCGCGTGGAGAGTCTTGCCGCCCAGTATCTGCCCGACGAGGTGGCATTGGAGGCGCCTTTCTTCGGCAAGAACATCCAGTCGATGCTGAAACTCGGCCGCGCGCAGGGCGTGGCCATGGCGGCCTGTCTAGCCCGCGACATACCCATCGCCGAATACGCCCCGCGTCTGGTCAAGATGGCCGTCACCGGCAACGGTCAGGCATCCAAGGAACAGGTGGCCAACATGGTGCAGCACCTGCTGCGCATCCCGCAGAGCCAGATGCCCACGCTGCTCGACGCCACCGATGCCGTGGCCGTCGCCCTAACCCATTTCTACGAAACCGCCAAACCCACCGCCACTGCCAAGGCCCCCAAGTCGTGGGCCGAATTCATCGCGAAAAATCCCGACAAACTCGCGCACTGATACCCCCGCATTCAGCACCGCACACAGTCTCATATTCCGTTATCTGAAATATTTCCTTATTATTTGTCAGATAACATATTTTATTTGAAATATTATTTGTAACTTTGCTTCCCCATGTCACTCTGCCCGGCAAAAGGCACGCGCGGCATGACGGTTAACCATGAAAATGTGAACTATCTAATGACATTATCAAGACGAAATCTGATCATAGCCGCCGGACTCCTGATGTTTGGCGGATTGGGTACTGTCGATGCATTCGGCGGATACCCCGCTAATTATTACAACTCTCTGAACGGCAAATGCGGTGCCGCACTGATGGACGCCATCAAGAAGATGGCCGCGGGACATAAGGAAATCAGCTATGGCGACGCCACCTGGCGCGCCTTCCGCTCCACCGACATCAAGGTGGTGAACGGTCAGGAATACTGGTGGGACATGTACAGCAACAACCTGGTGTCGACCAACGGCCACAGCGGCATGAACATCGAGCACTCGGTGGCCAATTCATGGTGGGACGGCACAGAAAACGCCGCTTACAAGGACATCGTACACCTCAATCCATCGGATAAGACGGCCAACAACCGCAAGTCCAATTATCCTCTTGGCGTAGTGTCGGGCACTCCGACATGGGAGAACGGCGTGACGTTCGTAGGTCATCCTACCAGCAACACCGGCGGCGGCTCCAACTATGTTTACGAACCGGCAGATGAATACAAGGGCGACTTCGCCCGCGTGTTCATGTATATGTTCTGCGCCTACAAGGACATGAAATGGGGCACTCGCTTCACCTGGATGTACGACACCGGCAATGAGCTTATGTTCAAGCCCTGGGCGCAGGAGCTTCTGCTCAGCTGGTCCAACCTTGATGCCGTGAGCCAGAAGGAACGCGACCGCAATGACGGCATTCAGAAGGAGCAGGGCAACCGCAATCCGTTCATCGACCTCCCCGACCTGGCCGACCATATCTGGGGCGCCAAGAAGAACGTGCCTTACAACACAGGTTCCGGCGGTGGCGGCGACGACCCCGAGGATCCGAAAGACCCGACGGATCAGAATGTGTTCAACTGGCTGGGTGAAGACGATCCGAACGGTGGAGCAGGCTGGGATTTTGACATCGTCTCGATGGATCCGGCCCTCAGCTACGTATGGCAGTGGAAATCATACACCGACAAAAACAAACCCACCAAGTATTACATGAACGGCAGCGCCTACATGGATGGCGCTCCATACGCCGCCGAGGCATACGTGTGGGGTCCTGAGGTGGACATGACGGACGTGGAAGCCGCCACTTTCAGCTTCGACCACGCCGCCAGGTTCCAGACCACGCTGCAGGATCTCTGCAAGGTAGCGGTGATGGATATGAGCGTCAACGCCAACGACGCGGGATACATCAAGACTTTCGAGGTTCCGTCATGGCCTGTGTCCGGCAAGTGGATATTCTCCAACTCGGGCGACATCGACCTGTCGGAATATGGCAAGACCGGCTCCAAGATACGCGTCGGATTCAAATATCAGTCCAACACGTCGGGCGCCGACACATGGGAGGTGCGCAACGCCAAGCTGACCCTGACGCGCAAACAGGGCTCGGGCATCGAGGACGTTCCCGCAGCTGACGGTGACAACGACGACAGCGTCCTGGTGGAAGTGTGGGGCAACAACATCCTCGCTCCGGAGGGCGCCATGATATTCGACCTCAACGGCCGTCAGTGCAGCGGCGAGAACCTGGCACGAGGCATCTACATCGTGACCAAGCCCACGTTCCGCAAGGCCGTAAAGGTAATGGTGAAATAACGTAAACCTTAATGTCCCCGGCTCGGAGCACTTTAGCCCCGGGCCTCGGGACGAGTAAATATCAGTAAAACACAAATTATGTTGCAGGAAACCAATGTCAAGGCCATCGACAAGGTGGTGATCAGATTTGCCGGCGACTCGGGCGACGGCATGCAGCTTGCAGGCAACATCTTCTCCAACATCTCGGCAGAGAAGGGAGACGAGATCTCGACATTCCCGGACTATCCGGCCGAAATCCGCGCGCCGCAAGGCTCGCTGAGCGGTGTGTCGGGCTATCAGGTCAGCGTGGGTAAGGACGTGTTCACCCCCGGCGACGAAGCCGACGTGCTCGTGGCCATGAACCCGGCCGCGCTCAAGACCAACCTGAAGTACCTGAAGAAGGAGGGCGTGATAGTGTGCGACGGTGACTCGTTCACGGCCGCTAACCTGAAAAAGGCCGAATACGCCACCTCCGACCCCATCGCGGAGCTGGGCATCGACCCCCACAGGGTGATGCTCGTGCCCATGACTACCCTGATCAAAAGCTCCCTGGAGGATTCCGGCGTGGATCAGAAAACGATGATGAAAAGCCGTAACATGCTGGCCCTGGGCATAATCTGCTGGATATTCGACCGTCCCGTGGAATCCGTGCTGCGCAAACTGCGCGCCAAGTTCGCCAAGAAGCCTGCCGTGTACGAGGCCAACGCCAAGGTGATACGCGCCGGCTGGGACTACGGCCACAACACCCACAGCTCGCTGCCCGTGTACCGCATCGAGACCAGCGACGCGCGCCCCGGCACTTACACCGACGTGACGGGCAACACCGCCACCGCATGGGGTCTGATCATGGCTTCGGAAAAGAGCGGACGCCCCCTGTTCCTCGGCTCTTACCCCATCACTCCGGCCACCGACATCCTGCATGAGCTGGCCAAGCGCAAGGACCTGGGCGTAAAGGCCATCCAGATGGAGGACGAGATAGCCGGCGTATGCTCGGCCATCGGTGCCTCATACGCAGGCCACCTGGCCGTCACCTCCACGTCCGGCCCCGGCCTGGCGCTGAAGTCGGAAGGCATCGGTCTGGCCGTAATGGCGGAACTGCCCCTGGTAGTTATCGACGTGCAGCGCGGCGGCCCCTCCACCGGTCTTCCCACCAAGACGGAGCAGACCGACTTGCTGCAGGCCCTGTACGGCCGCAACGGCGAGGCACCTCTATGCGTATTGGCTGCCACAAGCCCCACCGACTGCTTCCACATGGCTTTCGAGGCCGCACGCATCGCAATGGAGCACATGACGCCCGTAATCCTCCTTACCGACGCCTTCATCGCCAACGGATCGTCGGCATGGCGCATACCCGAAGATAAGGATTATCCTGAAATACATCCCCACATCCTGCCTCAGAACGTGCTGGAGCAGGGCTGGCGCGCATACGACCGCGACGCCAACGGCGCACGCTGGTGGGCGTTGCCCGGCACGCCCGGCGCCATGCACCGCCTCGGAGGTCTGGAGAAGGACGCCAAGACATCGGTCATCTCCACCGACGGCCCCAACCATGAGCGCATGGTCAAGGCTCGCCGCGAGAAGATAGCCCGCATCGCCGACGAGGTGCCCGCGCTCGAGCCTATGCTGGCTCCCGACGCCGACACCATCCTGCTCGGCTGGGGCGGCACTTACGGCCATCTGCTTGCAGCGGCCACCCAGCTCAACGCACAGGGCCATAAGGTGGCCTTCTGGCAGTTCCGCTACATCAACCCGCTGCCCGCCAACACATTCGAGGTGCTGTCGCGCTACAAGAACATCATCGTGGCAGAACTGAACACAGGCATGTTTGCCGACTATCTGCAGATGCATCTTCCCATGAAGGAAATCAAACGCATCAACAAGGTGGAGGGTCAGCCCTTCCTGGTGCGTGAGGTTGTGGACGGAGTGTTGAACCACATAAACGCTTAAGCAATGGAACAGAATGAAAACAAAGCCTATACGGCCACGGATTATAAAAATGGACAGACGGCCCGGTGGTGTCCGGGTTGCGGCGACCATGCCATTCTGAACGTATTGCAGAAGGCAATGGCCGAGCTGGGCGTTCCGCCTCATAAGACGGCCGTAATCTCGGGTATCGGATGCAGCTCGCGTCTTCCCTACTATATGAATACCTACGGCATGCACACCATCCACGGACGTGCTGCGGCCATAGCCACGGGCCTGAAGACGGCCAACCCCGACCTGACCGTATGGCAGATCAGCGGCGACGGCGACGGCCTGGCCATCGGCGGCAACCACTTCATCCACGCGGTGCGCCGTAACGTGAATATCAACATGCTGATATTCAACAACAAGATTTACGGACTGACCAAAGGCCAGTATTCCCCCACGTCCGACCGCGGCACGGTGTCCAAATCCAGCCCCTACGGCACGGTGGAGGATCCCTTCATCCCGGCCGAGCTATGCTTCGGCGCCAGAGGCAATTTCTTTGCCCGTAGCTACGATACGAACCTCGAGGTAAGCCGGGAGGTCATGGTGGCTGCCGCGAAGCATCAGGGAGCCTCTGTGGTGGAAATACTGCAGAACTGCGTCATCTTCAACAACGGCATCCACTCGTACATCACCGACAAGGAGATGCGCGACGACCACACCATCCTGCTTCGCCACGGCGAGAAGATGCTGTTCGGCAAGAATATGGAGAAGGGACTGGTGCAGGACGGCTTCGGCCTGAAGGCCGTGACCATCGGCCAGGATGGCTACACTATCGACGACGTGCTGACGCACGACGCCCACTGCAAGCATAACTTCCTGCAGCAGCAGCTTGCCATGATGGACGGTCACGAACTGCCCCTGGCTCTTGGCGTGATCCGCGACTACGACGCCCTGGTCTACGACCAGGAGGTAGCCCGCCAGACCCGCGAGATCAAGGAAGCCAAAGGCTTCGCCGACCTCCGCGACCTCATCATGAAGACCCAGGAAACCTGGACAATCGAATAAAGGCAGCCGGAATTCCCAAGAGAAAATTCGCGAATTCCTGAATACTCAAGTAGCGAATTCCAAAAGTAGCGAGTTCCTGAATACCACACCAATAGAGCGCATCCGCCCTGTGCAGATGCGCTCTTTCTTTGCGGTATTCTCCTTTTGTTTTCCGCGTTGAGCTTCAGCGAAACGCCCGGCCTTCCGCCGCCCTTAAAAACCAAAAAACCGGGCGTCTTTTCAACGTCCGGTTTTTTCTGAGCCTCTTGTCGGATTCGAACCAACGACCCCGAGATTACAAATCACGTGCTCTGGCCAACTGAGCTAAAGAGGCGAGTGGGAGAGCTCCCTGCATCGCACCGCTACAACCCGCTGCCCTTGCTTCGGTCAAGACCTGGGGGATTCACGGGGAGCTGGTCGTCCAGGACTCACCCGATGCAAAATTACTACTTTTTTTGGTTCCGGCCAAATTTTTCACACTATTTGTGGAAAATTTGCGCATTTTTAGCGATTTTCGGTCGCGTCTCAGCGTCTTTTACCCTTTTTCTTGCTCCCTTTCCTGGCTTCGTGGCGCTTGCCCGGCTTGTCTTCGGGCAGGGGCTTGTTGGGGTTTCCCTTGTCGTCGATCAGAGCGAAGTCGAGCTGCTTGCGCTCCAGGTCGGCGCGGGCCACCTGCACCTTGACGCGGTCGCCCAGCGTATAGCGCACGCCGTGACGCCGCCCTATCAGGCAATAGTTCTTCTCGTCGAGGTCGTAGTAGTCGTCGGCCAGGTCGCGGATTGGCACCAGACCCTCGCACATATTCTCGTCAAGCTCAACGTAGAAGCCCCATTCCGTCACGCCGGAAATGACGCCCTCGTATATCTCGCCCAGTCGGTCGCGCATGAATTCCACCTGCTTGTAGCGTATCGAGGCGCGCTCGGCGTTGCTGGCCAGCACCTCCATGTCGGAGTCGTGGCGGCATTCCTCCTCGGTCTTAACCTTGTCGACGCTGCGGCCACCCTCGGCATATCGCGCCAACAGACGGTGAACCATCATGTCGGGATAACGGCGTATAGGCGAGGTGAAATGCGTGTAATACGGCATGTTAAGGCCGTAATGGCCCACGTTGTCGGTGCTGTAATTGGCCTTGGCCATGGAGCGGATAGCCAGGATGGAGAGCATATTCTCCTCCCCTTTCCCCTTGACGTCGCGCAGCAGGCGGTTCACGCTCTGGTTCACCTGACGCGAGCTGCCGTCGGTGTTCAACTTATAGCCGAAGCGGGTGGCTATCAGCGCTAAGTTCGACAGCTTGTCGGGATCGGGATTGTCATGCACGCGGTAAACGAACGTCTTGGCCTTCTTCCCCTTTGGCACCTTGCCGATGGATTCTGCCACAGTGAGGTTGGCCAGCAGCATGAATTCCTCTATCAGCTTGTTGGCGTCTTTCGATTCCTTAAAATAGACGGAGATAGGCTTTCCGGTCTCGTCGATCTCGAATCGCACCTCGGCGCGGTCGAACTCCAATGCGCCTTCCTGATAGCGCCGGCGGCGTCGTTCCTTGGCCAGGGTATTGAGCACGGCCAGTTCCTCGGCGTATTCGCCCTCGCCGGTCTCGATGATGGTCTGCGCCTCCTCGTAGGTGAAGCGGCGGTCGGACTTGATGACGGTGCGCCCTATGCGGCTGTTCACCACGTTGGCCTTATGGTCCATCTCGAAGATGGCGGAGAATGTCAGCTTCTCCTCGTTGGGCCTCAGACTGCACAGGCCGTTGCTGAGACGCTCCGGAAGCATCGGGATGGTACGGTCTACCAGATAGACCGACGTGGCCCGTTTCTGGGCTTCCTTGTCGATTATGGTGTTGGGATGCACGTAGTGCGTCACGTCGGCGATATGCACGCCCACTTCCCAGTTGCCGTTGCTGAGACGACGGATGGACAGGGCGTCGTCAAAGTCCTTGGCGTCGCGCGGGTCGATGGTGAAGGTAGTGACGTTGCGGAAATCCTCGCGTTTGGCCACCTCCTCCTTTGTGATGCCTTCCTGAATCTTCTCGGCGGCTTTCTCCACGTTCTCGGGATATTTGTACGGCAGGCCGAACTCAGCCAGGATGGCGTGCATCTCGGTATTGTTCTCCCCTTTCGCGCCGAGGATGTCTATAATCTCGCCGCGCGGGTTCATCTCGTCGTCGCGCCACTGCACGATGCGGGCCACGGCCTTGTCGCCGTTCTTGCCACCCTTGAGGCGTCCGCGCGGCAGCACGATGTCGGCGGCCAGGAACTTGGAATCCGTCACAAGGGCGGCATAGTTCTTCTCTATCTTAAGCGTGCCGACAAACTGCTGGTCCTTGGCCTCGACTATCTCTATGACCTGAGCCTCCGGCTCCTGGCCCTTGCGGGCGGCGCTGACCACCACGCGCACCTTGTCGCCGTTCAGGGCGTGCATCGAGTTGCGCTCGGCCACGAATATCTGCTCGTCGTCCACCACCACGGCGTTCTTGCCGTTGCTGCGGCGCACGAAGTAACCGATGTTCTCGGTGCCGCGGTTGGCCTTGGCCTTGTATTTGCCCAGCTCCACCTCCATGATGTCGTCGGCGGCTGCAAGTTCGTCCAGCACGTTGATCACATCCATCCGGTTAGAGGGATGCGTGGCCCCGATGCCGAACGATATCTGTTTATAATTAAAGCTCTGCTTATTGTTCTGCTGCAAAAAACCGACTATCAGCGCGGGCAGGTCACCCTTTCGGATGCGTGCCGGACGCTTATCTTCCTTTGCCGTCTTGGTCTTCATAACTTATACTTTTTACCTTTTCGTAACGACTTTTTTCTTATTTTGTGTAGTGGCCTTCCGTCGTTTTGTGACGATTCCGGCCATACTTCCTTGCAAATATAACAAATTTTGCCTTAACTTAGTTATTGATTCATTCGATAAACAAATCATCGAGTGTGATATATGAATTTATCTCATATTTCTGCGGATTATTGACCACACCGGCAGATGTGATCATTGTTAAATGCACTCCTTTCCGAGGACATATTTCCTGCTGATAACGACTCCTCCTTAACTGGAGTTTTTGCAGATATTCCGGAGTAATCGCAAACGGTGCTTCTGTAAATTTAACTTCACATAAATTTACAAGGCCGTCAGCTCTGTCAATCACCATATCGACTTGAACGCCCGGATATTCATCCGTTTTACGTGCGCTCCAAGCATACCACGTTGTATGGATTCCCGATATGCCGAGAGTTTTGGCTATTTGAGTACGATGCTGAAAACACAACCGCTCAAAAGCCAAACCACTCCAGGCGTAATGCGCAGGAGTCATATAATTGGAACTCCAATAGTTGTATCTTACCGCCCTATGCCGTATAAACTCATGATAAAAAAGAGAGAAATTGTCGACTAACTGGAAAATAGCATCTTTATTCTTCTTATTTGGCTGGGTCGTTTTAACAATAAAACCACATAATTCAAGATTCTCCAGAATTGAAGTCAATCGTCCGGATCTGTTATATCCCGACAAATCCGATATTTCCTGTTGTGTCAGGCCTCGCTTTTTCTGCGCAAGTGCCTGAATAATATTTTCGTATGGTTCCGGATTAGAAAATAACGAAGAATACAATGACTTGTATTCCACTTCCATGTCCGAATCATTACTGAAGAAAAGCCGATCTATGTTATTTACAAGACTCGTTTTCCTATCAAACTTATTCCAATAATGCGGAATACCTCCCATTATCATGTATGCTTCGGTTATTTGCATGCGGCTCCATCCCAATCCTAATTTACAGCTTAATTGCTCGCATTCATTGAGCGTGAAAGGATGCACAGGTATTTGCCTGGTGACTCTATTATAAAGGCCTCCATGATTACGGAATACTTTGTTGAAAATCCATGACGTCGCACTGCCACAGATTATCAACACAATATCCTGTGACCATGCCGCCCATCTATTCCAGAAATTTCCCAAAGCCTCAACAAAACCGGCTTTAGGAGCATCCATCCATGGCAACTCATCAAGAAATACTACTTTCTTACCGTTATTTCTTGAATCGCCTTTCTTGTGCTCAAGTAAATTCTGCAACTGATAGAAAGCTTCGATCCAAGTTGTCGGTTTGGGCCATTTGGGAAGACCCTGCTCACGCAATGCCTGATGAAAAGCGGCAAGTTGTTGTTTATTGCTATTCTTTTCAAGTCCTGTGTATTCAAAGGAGAATCTACCATCAAAAGCCTTTCTTATCAAGAAAGTCTTACCGACTCTACGTCTCCCATATACGGCAACAAATTGGCTTTCATCAGAAGCCAATGCCTCTTTCAGAACCTCTAATTCATGCTTTCGGCCAATTATAAATTTTGCATTCGTCTCCATTATGACTGCAAAGTTAATAAAAAATCGTATATTTTCGTTCTAAATCTCAATTTATTTACCACTTTTAGAACAACCAAACAACGTTTTAGCAACTCAAGTTCCTAAGGTTAGGAATTAAATATATCTTATTAATTCCCACTATGACAAGAGTATGCCTCATTCATATCAATCGGCTGATTTAATAATTTCCTCAAAACGTGATTTTAATCCTATAACTGCTATAAGATCTCCTTTTTGTGTGAGATAGTACAGTATATCCGAATCGTCCCACCATATTGCTTTAATAGGTTCTTCTACAATCTTAGCACCGGTATTTGGACCTGTAAGCCAATACAAGCCCTCAGTCGTCCCTGCCAAAACGCCAATCGGAGATACGGCCATGTCCGTGATATTATCGGCTTGAAACACTGGTTCCAACTTATTGTCGTTACCTAATTTCATCATGGTATCATCAACCCATATTACGGTGTTTGAACCATTAGACTGTATTTTTAGAATCGGGCCTTCAACACTTATCACAGGCTCACATTCCTTTGTTTCGGGGAAGATTTCATATACGCATGAAAACTTTTCGTCGGCTGTGTTTGCATAGAAAGTGGAATCCGTAGCCCTCTCAAGTGTAAACTGTTCGTTATCAAGACGACCGATAAACGCATGTGTGGATTTATCTGTCGACATCTTATAGATGCTGTCTCCTTGCGCCGCGTAGATTCCACTTCTCACCTTGACGAAGAAACGTGCGTCATTTGGCTCAATGAAACCAAGTTTCATAAAGTCGCAATCATCAAGAAGCATGATGGAATCGTTATCACATCGCAAGCCTAATCCAATACCCGGAAGATGAAGCACGGATTTTGGATTTATCTGTATCTCTCCTTCACTGACAAGAAGATGTTTTTCCACTGCTGCAGCCAGTGCAGAAAACACAATAATGATATTCGTTATAAATATTATAAACCGATGCATTGTCACAGTGTTAAGTGTTGATAATATTTTAATTCCGCCGGAGTAAGGGGGCGTTGTTCTATCATTTCAGCCACAATCAGATGATGGTACTCAGCCTGAGTCATTTTGCGAATCTGCGTACCGGTTGTAGGTTTTGCAGGCGGTGGAGCAGGTAGTGGTTTTAAATCCTCCGATGTCCAATCCTGTCCCAAGGTAGAAGTCGCATGGTCAGACAGAAAGAATTTTGTCCCGCCTACTTTCACAACTTTACCAGTCTTTTTATTTTGTCGTTGCTTCGCCTGATAAGCCTTAGCCAATATGGCTCTATGCAACATATCTCTTTGCTGTTGAGTCGATTTGGCAGTGCGCTGTACTGGAGCAAGAGTCGGACGCACTTTATTCCTTGGAGTTTTATTGACCATAATTCTGCGCGGTTTGTTTTGTCTTTTAAGCAAATCAACCCGTTGCTGAGCCGTCATGCGGTTATTTCTTGTCGACATCTGTGGCCCTTTGATTCTGATTGAATTATTTACACGTTGCTGAGCTAAAGCAGCTCCCTGATTGGCGTTCCACCTGTCATTCCGAATTCTGCGATTTGTTTCGGTCTGTAGCGCAGCATTAGCCTGGGCTTCAGCTTGTGCAGCTCTCATATCGTCCTCATATTTCTCTTGGCGTTTACGTTCCTCTTCGTGTTTTTTAACCTCCTGTATGTTTCTGTTACGCGCAGCCACCCACTCACGATGGGTATCCGACGTCTGATAATTATACGATCCGGTTTTACCCTTGGAGGTAGTGCCATGTGATTTCTTCGGCCGTTGTGACTCTATGCCTGCCGCCACTTTGTCACTTAGTCCCTTAACGGAGTGCACATTCTTATGCCGTACTGCTCCAATGCCATATTTTTTGGTACAGACATAGGCATCCATTGCATTCATACTATTGCCGGTGCAATCGATATAATCTTTAGACATATCGGAATAACCGGTCCATACATCTGTATTGAATTCACTGGAATATTGCCACCCTTGTGCAAAGCAAATAACAGTGGAAATAAAACCTATGATTAACAATAAATTCCTTTTCATCCTTATCTGTATTTATAGTTTTCGGCCTTTACTTTCAACTTGTTGAGCATCCCGGCGTTAAACCAATTGTAAAACTCATTCCATTTCTCAGTACTCATTCCCAATTTGCCATACGTCTGTTGATACAGTTCTTTCTCCCGCTTTAATATTGATTTATACTCTTTCTTTTTCTTTTTACTAAGGTCACCGAGACTGATTATATCAAGATTCTGATAGATGAAGAAGACATCATCATCCGGCTCCCATTTGTAATACTTAGTTTGTGGAATGTCTGTGTTCAATTCCCTTACATAGCTTGAGTTTGATTTCGAAACATAATACTGCGTGTAAACCATGCCTGTCAGTTCTTTAGGAGATTCCTCGATTAGAGTAACCTCGCTGATCCAGCTTGTGGCAGATGAAACAGCGCATCTGTCCAATAACGAATTACCCAATGTATACAAGGCTGTAGCACCGACATTCCCCCACAATTTTTTGGATCCCGACACTCGTTTTCGGGCTAAATTGCCTCGGGTGTAAGCCAAAGATGACTGCATACTTTGTCTCAAAGTCGAATAATAGTCTGGGTCGAATGATGACACATCAGAATTACTCCATATAGCATACACAGAACGTAAATTTTCATCATACTGCATTGTCCGGGGATGGTGTTCATAATATGTATCCTTCCATAACCAAGAATCCGGCATTAACGTCTCGAAATAATATGATTTCTTCCCTTTATTTTCTTCTTCATCAAATGGAATCTTATATCCAACATAAGGGAATTCCCCGGTATGGATTGCTGCTCCTGTAAAACAAGGCACAATTTTGGAGTCTGAAATCAAAATGATATTAAAGCATCTTCCCAATTCGTTGGATTTGCTTAGATTGTCATCGAATACTTGGATGATATTGGGATTGAAAATTCGATCAGTGCACAAACTTTCGCCAACCCATACACCCATTAATTCCTGTCGTATTGGTTTCTTGGACCTCATGAAACAAAGGAAGTCTTCAGCAGCCTTGAGATCTGTATCATAGTCAACATTCAGGCGTTGTGCATAGGCTTCAAGTGTAGGAACCGTTTCTTTCACTGATATCGTGTCAAAGTTTTCTTGGGCTATAGCTAATTCCATCGCATACATCGGTCCGAGGTGCTCATCGTCGTCCTTGGCGATTGCCATGTAACAATTCTTGAAATCATGGGCTCTCATATCATTTTCGCTGCCTATGTAATCCGTATAGAAGTCATATAACTCGTTTCGAGCTGAATCACGTGCCTCTGGGATAGGAATCCCAGCATAATAATTTTTCAAGGCGTTAAGGCGGATATTTGCCATTTCGGGGTTACGATCCATTGCTTGGGAATAATTGTCGGCAAGAATAATAATCGAATCTTTAATTGCTTGAATATTTACGATTGGCTTCTTATTGACATTAGATGTGCGTTTCTTGGAAGTCGCAGCATTGACTGAGAACCCTATGATGGCAGCTAAAAGGATCATAACAATCTTAGCAAAGATTTTCATCAGTAGAAAAATGTTAAAGTTTATAGTTTATAATGAGGATTGACTGCGACTCATGTTTTGGGATGCATAATTGTATGCTCAATTTTTGCCAACAGAACACATAGTACAACCTTGACCCGACATGTCAGAGAATATAGTCATTTACTCGTTGACAAAGTTAATAAAATATTATCAAATTCCAACTATTTGATTGGAGAAAAATAGGAAAGCAAATAGGAGGATTAGGGAAATGCGTTAAGCTGTCCTAATCAGTTCATACACTGACACAATAATCAAATTACAATCAAGTACGACTGACAGACGTCCGGCTTGTTTTTAGTATTCTGAGATGAAGGAATAAAAGTAGGCTGTTTATATGCTAAATGTTAGAAATTTACCGTTTCTTAGCTATAAATAAAACGACATAACCATGAGAATAGAACGTTTCGCGCTGGTGGCGCTTGCGGCCATGTCAGCGACGGCAGTACTTGCCGACGATCCCAAAATCGAAATGCCCGACAGCACGGGCTTCAAGTTCACCGACGTGCGCATCAACGACCACGGCCCGGTCTACGACCAGAATAAATCGGGCACATGCTGGGCCTTCTCCGGCCTCTCCACGCTGGAGGACAACGTGCGCCACAACACCGGCAAGGCCGTGACGCTGTCGGAGATGTACGTGGTGCGCAACGCCTACATCGAAAAGGCCAGAAAATACATCCGCATGGGCGGCAAGCTCAATTTCGCCCAGGGAGGCAGCTTTGCCGACGTGCTGAACATGTCGAAGCAGTACGGTGCCATGCCCGAGGAGGCATACCGGGGCCTGAATTACGGCGAGGACAAGCATTCGCACTATGAGATGGCCGAGGCACTGACGGCATACCTTGACGCCGTGCTGGCGCGCGGCACCAAGAACAGCAAGCTCAGCACGGCATGGCTGAAAGGCTTTGAAGGCATACTGGACGCATACTTAGGTCCGGTGCCCGAGCAGTTCACCTACGAGGGCAAGACCTATACGCCGCAGTCGTTCGCCAAGGCCATCGGGCTGGAGCCTGAGAATTTCATCAACGTAATCAGCTTCACGCATCATCCCTTCTACGAGGAATTCGCTCTTGAGATTCCCGACAACTGGGCCTGGACACTGTCGCGCAACGTTCCGATGGAGGACATGAAGGCCATCGTGGACAACGCGCTGGAGCAGGGACGCACCGTGTGCTGGGCAGCCGATGTGTCGGAAGGCGGATTCAAATGGCGCAAGGGATATGCCCTTCTCCCCGCTTCCAAGGGCCGTCAGGACATGACGGACACCGAGCTGAGCCGTTGGGTCAAGTTGAGCGACAAAGACCGTGAGAACGAAAAATTCGAGATAAAGGGTCCGGTCAAGGAGGAGGAAGTGACCCAGGAGAGCCGTCAGACCGGTTTCGACAACTTCGAGACCACCGACGACCACGGCATGGTGATTGTTGGAACCGCCACCGACCAGGAAGGCAACAAATACTACAAGGTGAAGAACTCGTGGGACACCAACCAGCTGTACGACGGCTACCTGTACGTCTCGATGCCCTACTTCATGGCCAAGACCATCGGCGTCGGCGTTCACCGCGACGCCGTCTCCGCCTCCATCGCCAAGAAGTTCAAGTAACCCCACACCGCATCACACCCACACAAAACGGGCGCGCCCTCATCGGACGCGCCCGTTTTATTCTATCAATGCAAGCGATTCTGCAAACACATCAGCAAGCGAACCGTTGTTATTTAGCTAAATATTAGCCGTTTGCAATTAAATATCGATCCAAAGTCTGCAAGCGGATGTGGCAAGCGAGTCTTTTAACTTCCAATGGTCCTTAACACATCATAACAAAACAGGACTGTGTCTTCAATGCACTCTTATTATTGTCGTAGACACCCAATCGGGACAACAAAGATGCCGTCGTCGGGACGGCGATAGGCATGGCTACCGGTCGCTGTCAATATCATCTTGAATGACGGGGCTTTCATCCGATTCGTGTCTATCTGATTCTCCAGCTGATTTAGCGTCTGTACTCCGGCGTTTATCAAACTCTCTCCTCCCAGTTTTATCTCTATCAGGCCGTATTGTCCATTTCTGAGATGCACCACAGCATCACACTCCAGCCCTGTTTTATCACGATAATGATAGATTTTACCGTTCAATGCTTCTGCATATACCCGCAAATCCCGCACGCACATGGTCTCAAACATAAACCCCATGGTATTCAGATCCGCTATAAGATCTGACGGGCCGATGCCTAATGCCGCTGTTGCTATTGAAGGATCGACGAAATATCGGGTGTCGGCAGTCCTTATAGCAGTCTTGGAACGTATGTTGGGATTCCAAGCCGGCATATCCTCCACCACAAATATCTTTCGCAATGCGTCAAGATAATCCCTAATGGTGTTGTCATCTATGGCTGTCGAATCATTATACTTCAGGTCTTCTTTCAATGTCGCGATCGAGGCCTGAGTGCCTTGATTGCGCGCGTATGCCCTCATAAGCCGCTGTACTTTGTCTGACACTCTCTTAACGCCATCCACCCTCACAATGTCTTCTTGTGTGACAGCATCATAATAATCAAAAGCTTGTTCCAACGCAACTTCTTCAGGAAGGTCGACTGCCATTGGCCAGCCTCCCCGACATATCAAAAAGGCTATGTCCTGCAATGTCAGTTCATTCTTCTCCAGCAGGCTGTCCTTACCGTCGAACAATTCACCTAAACCAACAGTCCCTTTTGATTCCCCGGACTCAAAGAGAGACATGGGGCGCATCGTAAGCCATGCGAATCTACCGGTACCGGAATGTTCTATCTCGTTTCCGGCTTCCTTATTCGGCACAGCAGAGCCGGTAAGTATAAATTGTCCCATCTTACGACGGACATCTACGGCATATCTTACGGCATCCCATAATTTCGGGACAGTCTGCCATTCGTCTATCAGCATCGGTGGTGTACCATCCAAAGCAACATCGGCGTCTATCTCAAGCAGATTCTTAAAATTAGCTTTAACATCTGCTCTTGCCAACATCACTTTACTGTGTGCGAATTCTTCAGCCGTAGTGGTTTTTCCGCACCATTTTGGACCCTCTATAAGTACAGCGCCTTTCGCCTGCAGCTTCTTTTGCAACAGGCCATCGACTACTCTATGTTTGTAATTACCCATATTTCAGACTTTTCCGTTGCAAAGATAGGCATTATTTTTTACAATTCAGCAATTTGGCAGTGATTTATTCAGCAATTTGGCAGCAGTTTATTCAGCAATTTGGCAATAATATATCAAACAAATCGGAAAATTAATAGCATAAAATCCATTGTGCCGATGTCAATATCGGCCTTGGCTAATAAACCGGGGATTGATTATTATTGCAGTACTTAAAAAACAGGTGCTAATTCACATAATAAGGTCATTACCAAAAGAAAGCAATGACCTTCCATCATAAATAACGCCCCTCAGGCATGCTCCTTTCGGACGCCTGAGAGGCTTGTTACACTATGTTGTCGGTTTAGTTGTGCAAAATATAATTCTACAGGAATTCCACAGATTTCACAACTTCTATACGGTATGGTGTTGTGTTCCTGACCTTATATATTTCCCGGAGCACTGGCGCACCGTTCCCATCAAGATATGTAACCGAATAGGATGTGGGTGACAGTACTTCCGTCCAGCTTGCGCAGTCTTCATTCAGTCTTTTATGCCAGTCTGACGAAATCTGCTCAAGCCAGTTTTCACCTTCCCGGCTGTAATACTTGATTTGGTCCTGAACATCCTGTTGTGTTATCTGCGACGCCTTCCTGTCGGCCAGAATGGCAGCCACCATATAGTCGTTGTCGGGCTTGGCAAGCGAGGCTTCGTCTATTCTCTTGATGCGGGCGCGGGCCATTCGCTGGGCGCGGCTTCCCTCCCTGAACTTGACCTCGGCCTTTTCAAGTATATAGTTTTGTGTCAGAGCGGGCGCATTCTTTATGTCATAAGCGTTTTCGTTGTAAGCATGAGCGTATATGGCCACGATATTGTTGTCTACCGGATTCAAACCCATACGTCCCGGAATCACATAAGCCACAATATTACCCTCTGCATCGAAAACGCCCTTGGCTGAGTCGGTATCAGACACCTTATATTCCGGATGCGAAGCATATTTACGGTAATGTATCTGTCACCGTCCTACGTTTCGAGGCTTCTCGCATTGCCCTATCTATGTCGGACGGCAACGCAGAAGCCCTACGCCAGTATATGCAACCTAAGCATCCGGAC
>CAJKBH010000028.1 GCA_905198125.1 uncultured Porphyromonadaceae bacterium | reverse complement strand
TCGCGAGCGGACAAAAATATTAGGCTATTCAGATTGAAGTTTTTTGCACTTCGTTCTTGAATCTATGTGTCGAAATTCATCAACGGCTACACAGGCGAGACCTGCTGCACGTACAATATGCTGAAGCTGTCTCGCCACCTGTTCTGCGAGGAGGCGTCTCCCCGCGTGGCAGACTACTACGAGCGTGCGCTTTACAATCACATCTTGGCGCAGCAGGACCCCGAAAGCGGTATGGTATGCTACTTCCTTCCGCTGCTCAGCGGTGCGTACAAAGTGTACAGCACTCCCGAACAGTCATTCTGGTGCTGCGTCGGCAGCGGCTTCGAAAGCCATTCCAAATATGCCGAAGCGATATATTATCATAATAACAACGAGCTGTTGGTGAACCTGTTCATCCCCTCCGTCCTCGACTGGAAGGAGAAGGGGCTGAAGCTGACGCAGCGCACAGAGTTCCCCGACGAGGAGACTACGAAATTCACCATCGACGCCGCCCCGGCCGAAGCCATGACCATCTCGCTGCGTTATCCCGAATGGAGCGGCAAGCCCCAGATCAAGGTGAACGGCAAGAAAGAGAAAGTAAGCGGCAAACCGTCGTCATACATCAGCATCAGGCGGCAGTGGAAGCCCGGCGACGTGATTGAGGCCCGCTATCCCATGTCGCTGCGTGTGGAGACCACGCCCGACGACGCCACGCGCGGCGCGCTGATGTACGGCCCCGTGCTGTTGGTGGGCGATATGGGCACGGAGGGAATGACCGCCCCCGCGCCGTTCTCCGACCCGACCGTGCGAAACGACTATTACACATACGACTACAAGGTGCCTCAGGACCTGCCCACCACGCTGAAAGTGGACGTAAAGAACCCAGCCAAGAGCGTGACGCGCGCAGGCAAGGGACTGCGCTTCCGCTCGGCGCAGGGCCACGACCTGCTGCCGCTGTACGACGCAAACCGTATGCGATACTGCGTGTACTGGAATCTTGATAAATAACGCCCCGGCTTTAAGTGAAGCGGGATGTAAAACCGTACTATAGGCAGAAAAGAACCTGACATGAAGATAACGACAATAACATCTATGGCGATGCTGCTGGTATGCGGCATGGCGCAGGCGGCCGACGAGGGCAAGGTGCTGAAGCTGACGTCGCCCGACGGCGTGAACGAAGTGACATTCTCCAAGCCAAGCCGGGAGCTGACCTATCAGGTCAGGATGAACGGCGCCGACGTCATCCTTCCGTCACGCGCAGGCCTGGATCTGGACAACCGCGTGTGGGAGATGGCCCTCGGCAAGCGTGACCTGCAGCAGCCGGAGTGCTGGATGGACCTGCTGACAGTGGACTCGGTGCGCGTGCATCAGCCGGTGGACAAAACATGGCATCCGCAGTACGGCGAACGCTCTACGGTGCGCGACCGTTACAACTCGGCCACGATGTATATGTCGCGTCATGACAAGAGCAAATACCGCCTCAACGTAGAGGTGCGCGCATACGACGAGGGTATAGCCTTCCGCTATTTCTTCCCTGAGCATCCTGACGCAATCTTCCACAAGGTGACGGCCGATTTGACCGACTACACCTTTCCAGCCGGCACGATGGCATGGAGCGAGCAGTGGGCGCAGGCCAAGTTCGACCGCACAGGCATCGACGAGATAAAGCAACCCGTGGAGCGCGCCCTGACCCTGGAACTGCCCGACGGCAAATGGTTGGCAGTGACCGACGCCGACGTCGATGACTGGTGCCTTACCAAGTTCGTGGCCCGCGACAGAAAGCCCGGCACGCTGCAGTCGGTGATGTATTCGCCCGTGGACGTGGTGACATACGCCGCCACTCCCTGGAAGATAATAATGACCGCCGACACGCCCGGCCGACTGCTGGAAAACAACGACATAGTGCTGAACCTGAACCCCGAGGCCGAAAGTGACTTCGACTGGGTGAAGCCAGGCAAGATAATGCGCTGCACCAAGCTGACCACCGAGGCCGCGATGGAGGTGATAGACTTCTGCGCCGCCCACAACATACCCTACATGCTGTACGACTGGAAATGGTACGAGCCGTGCACCTCGCACGACGGCGACGCCACCAAGGTGATACCGCAGATAGACATGAAGAAGGTGGTGGAATACGGCCGGGAACATGGCGTAGGAATCTGGCTGTACATCAACCAGCACGCGTTGCAGAAGCAGCACAAGGAGCTGCTGCCCGTTGTGGCCGGCTGGGGCGTTAAGGGCGTAAAGAGCGGTTTCGTGCAGTATGCCTCGCACCGCTGGGCCACATGGCTGCACGACCTGGTGCGCGAGGCCGCCGACAACAAACTGATGATGAACATCCACGACGAGTTCCGCCCCTCCGGTTTCTCGCGTACTTACCCCAACCTCGTGACACAGGAAGGAATTTGCGGAAACGAGGAGTTTCCCGACGCAACCCACAACGTAACATTACCATTCACACGCATGATAAACGGAGCCGCCGACTATACGATATGCTACTATGACAAGAGGCTGAAGAACAGCCACGCCCATCAGCTTGCGGCGTCACTGGTGTTCTACAGTCCGATGCAGACCATATTCTGGTACGACAATCCCCGGATGTACAAGGGCGAGCCTGAGATCAAATGGTTCGAGGGCCTGGAGACCACGTTCGACGACACGAAGGTGTTGGGAGGCTTCCCCGGCCGCGACATAGTGATGGCACGCCGCAAGGGCGACATCTGGTGGGTTGCCGCGATGGTGAACAACGACGGCGCGAAGGAGACTATAGATCTGTCGTTCCTTGAACCGGGCCGCAAGTACGTGGCCGAGATATACACCGACGGCTACGACAAGGTTAAGACCGCCACCAAAGTTGCCATGAGCACACGTAAGGTGACGTCGAAGGACAAGCTGAAGTTCGACGTGCCGGGACGCGGCGGAGTGGCGATGCGGATCGTTCCGATTCGCTGAAGTTTAGAAAGTTGAAAGAGTTTAGAAAATTAAGAGGATAGTGCAGCTATTTGGAGCAAGCATGAGGAAGACGACGATAATATTGACGATGATGGCGGCGGTTGCGGCCGGCGCCGGGGCGATGACCCCGCAGATGGTGTCGAATCCTGCCAACCTGAAGGGCAAGGAATATGTCAACCCGATAATCCATGCCGATTATTCGGACCCCGATGTGGTGGCGTCGCCCGACGGCAGGACGTTCTACATGACCGCATCGAGTTTTCAGTCGGCGCCGGGTTTGCCTATCCTTAAGTCGCACGACCTGGTGAACTGGGCCGTCGTGAATTATGCGCTGCCCGATGTGCCGCCCGTGGACTATTATCAGGCCGCGCCGCGTCACGGCAAGGGCGTATGGGCGCCCTGCATCCGCGAGCATGACGGCAGATATTACATATATTGGGGCGACCCCGATTTCGGCGTGTACATGGTCAGCACCGACGACCCCGAGGGAGCATGGAGTGAACCGACGCTGGTAATTCCGGGCAAGGGGCTGATAGACCCGTCGCCGCTTTGGGACAAGGACGGCAAGGTGTACCTGGCCAACGGCTGGGCGGCGTCGCGCTGCGGCTTCAACAGCGTCATCACGCTATGGGAGCTGACGCCCGACGGTAAGAAAGCCGTGGGTACCCCCCGGATAATATACGACGGCAACGACGGCGTGAACCATACCGTGGAGGGACCGAAATTTTACCGCAAGGGTGACTGGTACTATATGTTCGCCCCCGCCGGCGGCGTGGCTACGGGCTGGCAGCTTGTGATGCGCAGCCGCAACATCGAAGGCCCGTACGAGGCCAAGATAGTGATGGCGCAGGGCAAGAGCGACATCAACGGCCCTCACCAGGGCGCGTGGGTGACCGACTCGGAAGGCAAGGACTGGTTCCTGCATTTCCAGGACAAGGATCTGTACGGACGACTGATACATCTCAACCCGATGGTGTGGCGCGAGGACTGGCCGGTTATCGGCAACGACACGGACGGCGACGGCTGCGGCGACCCGGTGCGCCGGTGGACCAAGCCTGCGGGAAGCGTGATACAGGACGCGCTACCGTTGCAGCACAGCAAGGATGCGTCGGCACTGTTCCAATGGCATGCCGACTACAAACCGGAGTACGGTTTTCCGCTGCCCGAGGGTATGATGCGCGTGTACGGACATCGAACGGACGCCGTGGACATCAACCTGTGGGACGTGCCGAATCTGTGGCTGCAGAAGTTCCCTGCCGAGGAATTTACGGTTACATCGCGCGTAAGGGTATCGGCAAAATCGCTGTCGGAGGGTGCCACATCGGGCATAGTGGTGATGGGCCGTGACTATGTGCGTTTGGGCCTGCTGAAGAAGGGCGATGCGTTCGTGCTTCAGTATGCCGTGAACCAAGACGCCGACAACGGCGGCAAGGAGACGGTGAAAGACATTACGGAGTTGAAACCGACGCGTGTGTATGCCGCCGGACTGATGCCCAACCTGGAATGTGACGTGTGGCTGCGCGTCACCGTGAAGCGCGACGGCAAGAGCACGCTGAGTTACAGCACCGACGGCCGTAAGTTTGCCGATGCCGGCCGGTTCACGGCGCGTGTGGGCAAATGGATAGGGGCGAAGTTGGGTTACTACAGCGTGACGCCGGGAGGAGTGTCCGAGCGGGGTTGGATCGATGTGGTGGAAGATAACCTGAAAATTAACTGAGAATAAGAATAAGAGATAACCTTAAAAAGATATTAGGATTACTTATGCGAGTCATAAATATAATCGCAAGCGCAATGTTGCTGACATCCTGTGCAGGTGTGTCGGCGGCAAAACTGGACGAGAACAAAGCGATAACATACTGTCAGAACCAGACGTGGCGCACGTTGCGTCAGGTGACCAGGAACGGCGAGGACTTCACGCTGATGCCACGCAACATAGCCAACACCGATTCGGTGTGGACGTTGCGCAAGAATTCGCCGGATGAGTGGTGCAACGGTTTCTGGCCGGGCGTGCTGTGGTATGCCTACGAGTCGTCTAACGACCTGAAGTTGCGCGAGTATGCCGAGAAATATACGGAGACACTGGAGTTCCTGTCGCAGCGTCCGGCGTTTGACCATGATCTGGGATTCTTAGTGTTCTGCAGCTATGGCAACGGTTACCGGCTGACGCACAATCCGCGTTATAAGCAGGTGATACTCGCCACGGCCGACACCCTGGCAACGCTGTTCAACCCCAATGTGGGCACAATCCTGTCCTGGCCGCGCAACGTGGAAATGCTTGGCGGCCACAACACCATCATGGACAACATGATCAATCTGGAGATGCTGTTCTGGGCGGCGAAGAACGGAGGCGACCACCGTCTGTACGACATCGCCGTGAAACATGCCGAAACTACGATGAAGCATCATTTCCGTCCGGACAATACCTGTTATCATGTAGCCGTTTATGACCCCAATACAGGCGCGTTCCTGAAGGGAATGACGCATCAGGGATATGCCGACGATTCGTTGTGGGCCCGCGGTCAGGCATGGGCAATATACGGATATACCGTGGTATACCGTGAGACGCGCGATCCGAAGTTCCTGGACTTCGCGTGCAAGGTGACGGACGCCTATCTGAACCGTCTGCCCAAGGACTATGTGCCTTACTGGGATTTCGATGATCCGGCAGGGCAGAAAGCACCTCGCGACGCATCGGCGGCTACGGTGGTGGCCTCCGCGCTGCTGGAACTGCAGGGATACTGTGACAAGGCTAATCAGGAGCGTTATTACAAGGCCGCGCAGAAGATGTTGGCGTCGCTTAGCTCGGACAAGTATCAGAGCCGCGGGAAGCGTCCCTCGTTCCTGGACCATTCCACCGGCCACAAGCCCGCAGGCTCCGAGATAGACGCCTCGATAATCTATGCCGATTACTACTATCTCGAGGCCCTGCTGCGCCTGAAGCGCGTGCGCGGACACCTCGACCCCCTCGGCCAGTTGGCCCAGCGCTGATTTTTTTGACAGGAGAACAGGAGAAACAGAAGTAAATATCAAAATGCGCGATGACTCGGATGCCGGGTTATCGCGTGTTTTTTATTTACAGATCCGCAGGGTGATGGATAAACATAATTAAGCGGCTGCGCGTTTTGAAGTCAGACAAATAATACGTATCAGACAATGAAAATTACAAATGAAATACCGGCGAGATTCCGGGAGAATGAGGCATATATTAACATACTTCGGCGCGTCAGCGTGCGTCGTTATGCCGACCGTCAGGTGGACGAAGAACAGGTATCGGCCCTGCTACATGCTGCCATGAGCGCGCCCAGCGGCGTGAACAGACAGCCGTGGGAATTCATGGTAGTCGACGACCCGGTGACATTAAAGCGCCTGGCGGATGCGTTGCCATACGCCAAGATGGCGGCCGATGCCCCCGTGGCCATCGTGATATGCGGCAATAAAGACCGGTTTCTGGAAGGTGTGGACGGCGTGCTTTGGGAGCAGGATCTCTCGGCCGCTTCCGAGAATCTTCTGTTGGCGGCGCACGCCATAGGCCTGGGAGGGGTGTGGACGTGTCTGTATCCTCACCAGGACCGCATGGCCTCGGTAAAGGCGATTTTAGATTTGCCCGACGCATTCGTTCCTTTCAACCTTATTCCCGTCGGCTATCCTCTCGCCGACCATGTCCCGATGGATAAATGGCACCCCGAACGCGTACATTGCAAATAACGCGAAGGAATATCTTTTTGATGATGGCCGGAATGGTTTCGGTCATCACGTTTTTTACCGGATTATCCCTTATCTGAAAAAAAGTATTATCTTTGCAAGAGAAATTTAGACTTGAACGGACTCTCTCAGATATGATGATGAAATGACAAAGAGGCAAATAGACTATGTGACTTGTGTTATCGGGGCGTTGGCTCTGACGACGGGTAAGTCATGTTCGTTCATATACCGGAAGCTTCACGCTGCTGGAGTAATAAAGGATTATCTGGCTGCCGCATACGATGTGCTCCATACCTATAGCCTTGAATACGTGGCAGAAGACGTGATGGAATTGATGAAAAAGAAAGGCCACGCCTTATGTTAGTATATCATACTTCCGACCAATGTTTTGAGTCTCCGGATGTCAGGCATTCGCGGGATGCTCTTGACTTTGGGAAGGGTTTCTATGTGACCCGACTTATAGAACAGGCGGATAAATATTCCAGCCGGTTTCTACGTGCCGGGAAAGATGCATATCTACACATATTCGAATATACGCCTGATCCCGAGATGAGGATAAGGATATTCGAGGCTTATGATGAAGCATGGCTTGATTTCGTGTGCAACTGTCGTAAAGGTAAAGATGCTTATAAACAATACGATATCATAGAGGGTGGAGTAGCCAATGACAAAGTGTTTCAGACTGTAGACCTTTATATGGCCGGAGTGTACAACAAAGAACAGGCATTACAGAATCTTGCATACGAAATGCCGAACAATCAGTTATGTTTCATCACTCAGGAAGCGATAGACCGGTGTCTTAAATTCATTGAGCATAGAAAGTATACACATGGATAAGGCCACACGCATATTGAGGGACATGAAGTATGCCCGTATCATAGAACTGATTGCAGAAAAGCAACACATTCCTCTTGAGGCGGCGATGGATATGCTCTACTCGTCACCACTGTTTGAGATCATCGATGACGGCACCGCCGACTTGATATGCCGCAGCGACATCTACCTTGCCGACGAAATAATCCGGACGCACAGTAATTGCCTATAGTCAGCGATATAGCAATAGCAAGAATGAGCAGATGCTAATCAGGGTATCATGTCAAGTTCCTGTTGTGCATTCCGCATACTGCTTTCATATAGAAATTCATTTCCGTTTTCGCGCCAAAATTCAGCCGACTGGAGATGCTGTTGGGCATTTTGTTGATGCCAGTTGCGTTGGCTTTCCTGAGCGGAATATTGGGCCTGAGAACTCTCATAAATAGCTATCACATTTTCAAGTTCTTCGATGTGTGATTGCAGAGCTTCATTTTCTTTTTCCAACTTTGACACTTCGTATTCAAGCTCATCGATTCTTCCTTGATTACAGGATGTAAGACAGAGCAATAGAATGCTAATGGGAATATATCTTACGCTGTTCATAATTTAATACTAATTCCTTGTAGTCTTTAATTTTTTTCAAAAAGAGCAGGTACGCCAGCCTCATACAAGCCTTCAATAAAAATATTTTTATATATGTTTCCTTGAGTATTACTCCAGCCGTTTTGGCTTTTTTTAGGGATTATTGTAAGAAATGTTCCGTATTTATCATTTTTCTGTCCTGACTTAATTATCAATCTGTCATCCTGTAAAGCAATGATTATTTCAGCTTGTAGTTCAGGTATATATTTTTTCTTTAACACTTTCATTGTCTGGTCATGTGGATTATCCTTCATAGACCACTCATATACAGTATATTGAGATAAGTCAGATACTGAGACTAAATTTTGGTAATACTTTTTCCAAACCTCGTCCACTTTTTTACACAATGTCGCATCATCACTAAAGTATTGATAAGCATATCGGTGTTTATCACTTAGAAATATGCTTGTTGTAATTCGACTTGAATCAGTAGCATCTTGGTTATCGTATCGGGTTTCACATCCAGTCATCAGTAATATGATGGCTATTAGATTTGTTAATATGAAGATAAAAATTCTCATACTGAATGGGTTAAAGTGTAAATGGATGTTGAGAAAATATTATCAATATTCAATAATCTTCGCTCGTTTTGTCGTTATTGTTTCATGGAGTTGCGGATGTTTTCAATCATAATTTCCATGGAGGGTTTATGGTTTGAATCGTACAAGAAATTTTTTATTAATTCAACTGAGGATGCTATTTTGGATCGTTCTTCCTGAGACAAGGAAGGTTTCTTTAAGTTATTTTCGTATACACGCAGTTTAGCCACTGCTGTATCATAAAATTGTTGTAATGAGGCTTTGTGTTCAGAATCCAAGAAGTAGAGATACCACATTTTATTGACATTATCAACGCCTTCTGATCTAACGTACTGTCTGAACTCGTCCCAATTAATATCCTTATGTAAATATGACACGACACAAGGCTTATAGCCTACGATACTACCTTTGGAATCATATTTAGGAATAAATGTATATTGGTTTTTGCTAAGCCAGATATTATAAGTTTCGGGGTATACATTACCATTAGTGTAATTTTCTTGCATCTCATTTATGCGACGAACATAATCTGAATAGCTGTCTATTCGATAATGAATACCTTGATTTAGACGTAGGTCGTTAATTGCTTCATAAGCGACCTCAGTGGCAGTGCTTGTCTCTCCAATTTCGATTAGGTTGCGAACTCTGCCACAAACGGAATCTGTATAATGTTGAATCCATGCACGATGGGCAGATCCTAACTTGTCAGATACCATATTACACTCTTTAGTAAGATTCTGATATGCTTCATTGGCTTCCCGTCTACGTGCTTCTCTCTTTTCCATAGACCGATAAAGAATGGAGCGGTCAGCAGTTTGGGGGGTGTATGGTATAGGAGTAAACGTAGATGGAGTATAAGTAGATGTTTGCATACGTATTTGTGGAATAGCCTGGCTCATCCCATTAACGCTGGAGAATAATGCCAAGAAAATGGTGGCAAATATTATTAACCACGCATTCCTTTCGATAAATGATTCCTGCATTTCTGTGGTTTTTAGATTTTGATCAGGCAGCCCTCCTGATCAATTATACATATAGGAAACGTGGGCTGGACACCGCGACTTTTGATAGATGGTCGTAGGAAACCAATTGACGAAAAGTGCAGGAAAACAGCCCACGCATATATGGCATGGGAACCGCTTTGCTCTGCTTGCGTCAAAAGAAAATTTCCTACGTTTTCTATCTCAAGCATTGGCGAAACGCTTCCGGAGAAGTTAATCTTACAAAAGTCACATTGCTGTGACACGGGCAAAGTTAGATAAAAATCCCGACATGTCCAAGCGTCAAGCTGTTTACCTGCAAAAATATTTCAATGGATTGTGCTTATGATATGATTATAAGCTGTATAAGTGAAAGTTGAGAATGCGAAATTTTCATAATGTAAAAGTGTTTTAGTTATTTGTTTGACCTTAATGTCATACCAACATCAAAGGTTAACAATCAACCTGAAGAAAAATTCAAATTAGTCTAAAATTACAAACGCACCCCAGTAGTAAGGATCTGGGAATACTTCTTTAGTCTTCTTCATTGCTATTTTAAGGGCCTCATGACGCTCTTGTCCAGCTAATAAAGCTTCATAAAATTTTGTCATTAATAATGCTGTCGACTCGTCCGGTACTCTCCATAAGCTCATGAGAATTGATTCAACTCCAGCCAATTTGAAAGCCTTCTGTAAACCCGTAGTGATTCCAAAGGTATCGTTAGTCCCTAATCCCGTGTTGCATGCGGATAAAACCACTAATTTAGCGGAATCCAAATGAAGCAGAGAGATCTCAGTGGCAGTCAGAATACCGTCATTAAAGTTTTTAGGCAATGATTTTTCTTTCCATACATTATTGGCTCCCGAAAATAATAATCCCGTCCATGACATCAGAATGCTTTCTGTCGTATAAGGTGATACAGTCTTTATTTTATTGCGACGATCTTCTTCATTATTTTTAAAATAAGAAAATCCATGGGTGGCTATGTGAATAATAGAAGGGGCATTATAGTCTAAAGCTTTAAATGAATCCTCATTTGCGTCAGAACCATTATACTTTATGTTTGGACACCCCATATAATTCATTATCCGGCTAATGGAATCAGTCTCTTGCTTTGTATAGCTGAGGGATTCCCAGCCATCTCTAAATCTGTTATTCTTAGGCGTGAAAGGGGCAGTCACTCTATGTATAAGATATGGTCTGGAAGTATCATTTATTACAGTGGAATCCGTATCATAGTCAATGTCCCCGTAAATAATGGCAGAGGTATAAACCTTCGAATCTATTCTCAGATAATCTGCTAATAATCCTGTAGATGATATTCGTCTCAAATCAAATTGATCTCCTAATCTGATACCCGAACATGTCAATAAGTTATGATTCAATAAAGATAGTTCGCCGATAGGAGAAAAATAAACTACATGCTTATCCTTAATGTAAGGCATTAACTTACTCCAGATAAGATTCCCGATTACACTTTGATTGTATAGGTCACTTATAGAAAACTCGTCTGTTTGGGAAAAATATATTAAATTAGAGATATCGACTTCATCGCCAATTTCTACAAAAGTTGGATAGTTGTTCTCCGGTCTAATAATATAGGCTGCATATTTGTAAGAAATGGAATCAGACGGAGCTAAAATATCCAAATATTGGCAAAATTCTATGGCAACCTCATCTTTGGTTAGTGAGGCTGAAATTGTATTATAATTGCCAAATATAGAATCGATTGAATCTATTAAATTAATTTTGGCTAATAATGACGATTCAAGTCTTGTGATTTTCTCTATTTTTTGTTGTTTAATGGTTATGCTGTCAAGGCGGCTGGCTAATTCCTTTTTTGCTAGCATGTAATCTTTGTAGGCAATCTGTATATCAGGATTATCAGCTGTTGCCAACAACTTGTGTAATTTCTTTTTAAAAGTTAAGGGTAAAGTCTTTGAAAGTATTGTTGCATTATATCCCTCAATCAAACTTCTGTTGGAATTTATTTGATGAGCTAAAAAATTGGAACCAATATAAAATTCGTATCCATATTCTCTCCAAAAATCTTCCCATTTATCTTCAGTGAAATTACGGAGGACAGTCTTCAATATGGATAGATTCTTGTCGTAATATTCGTGAAATGTTCTTTCCGCTTCTACTCTCTTATTAGAAATTAGATAAGCAATAGCAAGATTGGACATAGACATTGGTGTTGGAAACGCATCCTTAATCAAGAAATAATATTGACAGGCTTCCTCCAGTCGGTCTGAGAGCATAAGATATGATGCATAATTGTTGCAAGCCAATTTATAAGCATTAGATTGCTTATAAGCATTGTTAATAACAAATTTGTGAAATTCTTCTGAAAGACTATTAAATCCAGTATTGGCAAGTATATGGGCATAGCGGGCCATATATGTCAAAGAGGTGTCATCAAGACCGCTCGCCGAATTTAACTTCATCAGCTCCTCTAACATTTCATCCGCGTATATTAAAGATTTGTATTTCTCTCCTTGTCCCCAATAGATATCTGTAATTTCTCCAAGAGCTTGAATGCTATATCTTGAACCGTTTTCCAATTTGCGACTGTTTGAGAGGGACAACAAAAACCAAGTGATTGCAGAATCATATTGCTTCAGAAAACAATCACCTCTGCCTAATCTTATATACAATTCGCATAGTTCTTCGGAAGGAATCTTATAGAATTGTTGAGAGTTAGCGATTTTGAAGGCTTTGGTTAGTATTATGACAGACTTATCTATTTCGGAAGTATCGTAGGAGTCTTCAATATTGAATACCGTATGTAAATATCTGAATAAATCTATCTCCGGATCCTTTGCTATGGAATCAAGTGCTGATGCATTGGCAATATCATATCCTTTATTGAAAATCTTTGATTTTGGATGTCCGTCATATCGTAAGGTTTCATTCAAAGTTTGCAGACTGAGTGTACGTATTGTTCTTGAGGAATCATTCGGATTATCGGGAATACTATTAATCTCTTCAGTCAGATGATTTGCCAAATTAAGATCGATTGAATCACAACTCATGATGCTTTTTAGAATGTCGTTGGCAATAAATTTGTTTCCCCAACGGCATGCCAAAATTCCCAACAGATAATGCAACTTTGCAATCTGTTTGTCGGTATGATCCTTTCGTAATCCCAATCTATTAATCTTATCGTCTAATATTAATGCTTTTCTAACATAATATTCTGTTTTATTCCTATTGGCAAATTCTGTGGAAAAAAGATGAGCTAAGAGGTAGGAGTCCTGAATACTTGTTTCATTGAACTGTGATTTTTTCTCCAGAAAAGGAATAGCAGATTGATAACCCTGTTGCCTCAGATACCAAGCACTAAGAAGTCCGTAATAATGATATTTATTGATGGTGGTTTCATTATTGAAAGAGGATTCCAGGGGTAAAAGATATTCAACGACATCTGCAAATTTTCCTTGATATACTAAACTGTCTGCATGTGCCAATCTAGGATTTGTAGTATTGCAATGTGCAGGTAATGAATTGATAAAATATATCAGACACACTACACACCAGACACCCCAGAACGGTATTTCAGATTTCTTGAAGTAATTGTGAAGCTGCATTTTGAAGTATTTGAGGATTATCAGAATTGATATGTGATAATTTATTCAGGATTTCTTTTGCTTTATCTTTTTCGAAGTCTTCGAGATAGCCGATGGCGAGATACCAACCGATGTAGGGAGCATAGTCGGTGTAATCGTTGTATGTGTCCTGATTAGCGATGTCCCATAATTCGGCTAAGCGTTGTGTGGTTGCTGTCAAGTCGTTGCGCTTCTGTATGTTGTCAAACAGAGTCTGTAGTTCCGATTCTACCTCAGAATTGGAGTCCCCACGGATGATTGTTTCCATAGGGAATTCCGAGGCATATTGTATTCCGAGATGCGTGATGTTGTAATAATCATATCCCTTGTAACCCGAAAACACAAGAATGGCAGCCGATGCGGCTATGGAAAGCCACATCACAGGCTTGTGGAACATTTTTTTGCGTGGCCGGAGCGCGTTTGCCACTTCGGATTTCGAGGCTTGCTTCAGGGTCTGGAGCAATTCATCATCGGCCTGTCGCATGCCCTTAATGATGCGTGCTTGATTTATGGCGTCTTCCTTTAGCTGTTTGTCGGATTCCATGTCCTTGAGGAATCGAGCCTCTTCTTCCGGAGTCATCTGACCCCTCAGATAACGGGAGATTCTTTCATCGCGATGTAACGCAGATTGTATATGGGGTTTCATATCGTTCGGTTATAAGAGTTTATTAAGCATTTCAGAAAAACGCTCCTTGAATTTATCGCAGCAACGGTGTTTGGTTACCTTGGCTGTGTTTTCACTGGAATAGCCATATCGATCGGCTATTTCTTTCATTGAGAGTCCGTCTCGATAGAATCCCCACAACAATTCATTGCATGGAGATGGTAGGTCTCGCACAATGTCGCGAACAAGAGATTCCTTGCGTTCTATGGCAATGCTGTCTTCTTCAAAAGATAATATCTTCTCTACATTGGTTTCAATGAATTGGCCGGTGGATTCTTTGGTATTCTCCAATGACGGGTGAACATATTTGCCATTTCTTCGTAACAGTTCCATGGTCTTGTTGCGACAGATGGCCATGAAATAAGTGGAGACAGAAGCTGTCAAATCGTCAAGTTTCCCTTCCTGTGCCTGGTGATATAGAACCATGAATGAATCTTGAAAGATATCTTCGCAATCGTCTTTATCGATTGAAAAATTATGTTGAAGATAGGCAATGGTGATGCTCCTTTGAGATTTGACAAAGGCATCCAATGCTGTATTAGTATATTTTCCAAACATATCTATTACTCCATCGTAGCTTTATTCACTTGTCTCTATTACAGGATTCTGTCTGATCAACCTTGAATCCCTGGACATCAAGGAGACAACTTCCTCGTACCATCGGCCTCTCCAATTTATATCGGATTTCGATTTCAATACCAGATTAATGTAGTATGACAGCGGACCATAGTAGCTGCCATTGCATTTTATTTCGTTGTTTGACTGATATGATCGGCATGCTTCTATTATGGATGTGTCGCTCATGGTATTGGACTTTTCAATTAAAAATCTTCCTCGCTTATCTATTTTAGGTACGAATTTGCGGCCTTGTGTAGAAAATCCGACGTTGGTTCCACGGGTTATTACAGAATCCTCTGATTCATCACCTCTATATAAAGTGCCGGCGTGGCATGCATCTACTACGACCGTCAGATATCCATGTTTGCCAATTTTAGATCTAATCTTGCGGAAGGATTTATTGAGTTCATCATCGGTAATATGATTCTGTCCGTGATAAACCTTCGGAACATAGCGTTTAGGTGCGTCAAATGGGATAATGGATTCATCCCATCCATCTGTTTCGTCACTATTCTGATCCTCCACAGGCTGACCATGGCAAGAAAAATGTATATAAACTATATCGCCAGATTTGCAAGCATTGCTGAATTTTAATAGACGGTCTCGAATATTACGAGCCGTGGCTTGATTCTCGGTTAAGGAAACGACTTTGAATCCATGCTTTTGTAATGTGGGCGAAATAAGCTTAATATCATTCGCGCCATGAATAGGAGACCATGACTGTTCCGAGGTCCGATGGGCAGGATAACTGGATATGCCAATCAGCAGCGCACGCTTGTTGCCGGCATACGCTTGGCATATAATGAATAGGAGTAGGATTAATAAGGCACCTCGGATTTTCATTCCTTTAGATATACTTTGGATTCCATATCATGCACAAAGTTAAGAAATTTTATTGGATAGAACCGTAAAGCGGGTAAATATTTTTTCATATCCCTTGTTAACCTTCCTTTATTGAATGTCATATATAGTCGAACAACAAAAAACAAAGCAAATGAATACACCTATTACGACATTCCCGATTGACAAAGACAATCTCGAACAGCAAAAAGCTTACGACCTTGTTGCGAACACCAATAGTTGCCTTTTCATTACAGGCAAAGCCGGTACAGGAAAAACAACATTTATTAAACGCATACAGAAAGAAATCTCGAAAAGGTTTCTGGTACTGGCACCCACCGGTGTCGCAGCATTGGCTGCGGGAGGTCAGACCATACATTCCTTTTTTCGGTTCCCGATGGAAGTAATAGGTCCACAGACTCCGATTGAGATATTACCGGATGTCCAGAATCTTCTTAAGCATATCGATACGATTATTATAGACGAGGCATCAATGTTGCGCTGCGATCTGGTTGACGGTATGAATCGTTATTTACATGAGGCATTAGATAACAATATGCCGTTTGGGGGTATGCAAATAGTTTTCATAGGTGATTTGTTTCAGTTACCACCGGTTGTAAAAAGAGGTTCCGCAGAGGATGAGATGATGTGTGACCTATATGGAATGGGAGCACCATTCTTTTATAAAGCAGATGTACTGAAAAAGATGAATCTGCCGAAAATAGAATTCATGAAAATATATAGGCAGTCAGATGAAGCATTTGTGGACATACTCAATAAGGTGCGTGTCGGAGAAATTGGAGACCAGGAGTTGAACATGCTGAACAGACATATCTGTACTGAATACGAACTTGAAGATTACTCCGTCATCCTTACTGGATTCAACAAAAAGGCCGGATACATAAACGAGATTAAACTGGAGGCATTACAAAACGAGGAAAAGGAATATGAAGGTATTGTAAAGGATAAGTTTAGCCCGTCGGATTATCCTGCACCGCTCCACCTAAGATTGAAAATAGGCGCTCAAGTCATAATTTGTAAGAATGATTCCTCTGCGCATATCGCTAATGGTACGATTGGAAAAGTTGTGGAATTAGGGGATGATGCCGTTAAAGTGCAGCTTCAGAGTGGATCTACTGTATGTATTAACCGTACGGTGTGGGAAAATTATGAAAGAATATACAATCGCAAGACTCGTTCAATAGAATCAAAATTAATCGGCTCTTATACTCAGTTCCCCTTGAAATTGGCGTGGGCCATAACCATCCATAAATCGCAGGGTATGACGTTCGATCGGATGCATTTCGACTTGTCATGGGGAACATTCGCTGCTGGTCAGGCGTATGTGGCACTTAGCCGTGTGCGTTCTTTGGATGGTCTGTCATTAAGTCATCCGTTAATGGCCCATCATGTCAGGGTTAATCCTGAGATAAAGGCTTTTGGCAATTCTTTCAATGATGCGGCATTGATAGAAGATGAACTATCCACCGGCAAGGGAATCTTTAAGTATCTTTCTAAGAAACAGTATGACGAAGCTTCCAGTGCCCTATTGGGCATGGTGCAGAATAAAATCAAACTGAAAGACTATCGCAATGCAGCATTGCTCGCTAAAAAGATGTTTGATGTAATGCTTGACGACGATAATCTTATTAGCAAAACATCTGACATGCCGTTAATCAAGGATTGCAACATGACCTGCAATTTCCTTAACAGTATTCTTTGCTTGTATGGCAATAGATATACGGAAGCAGTCGGATATGCGGATCTCGTGCTGTCGCGGAGAATCTGTGTCGAAGCCATGTTTGTTAAGGCACGTGCATATTATGAACTGGGAAATTGGAATAAGACATTGGATGTACTCTTTCAGATTATTCTCATTTCGACAGAAGGTGCAGAAAAACGAGTTGTTGATAAAAAACTGTATATGCTCGAAATCAAGGCAAATGATAAGCTCGGGAATCCTAACATAGGACTCTGCAAGGCACTTCTGAAGATATGTCCTGGAAGTGTGAGGGTGTATTCGTTCATGCGAAATGAGATCATACGGAAAGGTATAAATCTGTCGGGCGACGACATCCCGGAATCAGACCTTATAAGGGATTTTGACAATCCGAAACTCAATGAATCCGAGTTTACATCCGTGCTTAAGAATATGGATATGAAATCCGATGTTTTCACACAGTTCAAAAAAACATTATTAAAAATCGCATGATTTTTTGAAATTCTGTTAACCTTTCGCAGATTGACATCATTAAGGGTATAACAAGTTAAAAAGTTACTATTATGGAACGTTTATTATTTTTAGGTATCGCATTATCCCTTGCCGCATTGGTTGGCAAATGGGGAAGTACCCGCAAAATCGGGTTCGGCTGGGCCTTCGGCCTGTCCATTATCAATCTGGTTATCGGAATCATTGCCGTGGCATGTTCCAAGAAACTCGATGACACATCGACAGACACTAAAAAGATCGAGAAATGAAAACAGCGGGATGGATATGTGTGGTGCTCGGTATACTCAGCTTTATCGGAGCAGCACTAAAGGAAGACGGTCTGCTTGGCCCTACGTTCGTAATTGCTCTTGGAGCCTTCCTGTTATACAGAGCTACTCATAAGGAACAGGAACAAAAAGACGATCGTAAGGAATCGTCAGATAGTACTGCCACCATTAATAATCATTGGATTAATCAGTCGGCAAAGGACTCCCATAACCATGCGGCTGATAACCAGGTATCTGGTAATAAATCGGAATGTCTGGATGAAATCCAATCGCATCTAACTCTCCAGCAACGAGAGGCATCCATGTGTTTGATTTCGTTCTTTGGGGGATTCAATAATAATCTATTGGATGATGCACCGATGATGATATTCAAACGGGCAGCGGCGTTCTTTGGAATTCCTGATTCTCCAATAGAAGTGTCACAAATTATGGCAAAATATTCTGATGCCGATACTCTTGTCGACACAGTACTCACCATCAAGGATATTAAAGCCAAGGAATTTCTGCTGTTAAGCTGTTATGATCTTATTAAGCCAACCGGAAATTCAGAAGCGGATGAGCTGTTGTTCAATATCGCCAAAGACATGGGATATAATAAAGATAAATTCCTGAGACTGATTTCGACATATAGTTGACATTGCCTTTCATAGTCGCAAACTATGGACTTTCCGGAAAATCACTAATTTTGGGGATTGCGGAAGTGTCGGTCGGGTGCTATCTTTGTTGACAATTATAATGGAATGTCGACAATTATGATATAAGGATAGACTCGGATTGGATATGACGGTGTTTCAACAATTGCTGATATGCGCCGGGGGACTGGGGCTGGCGTCGCTGCTCGGTTCGACGGTGGGATTGGTGGTGCGGAAAATTCCGCACCGCTGGAACGATATATTCCTGGGATTCTGCGCGGGGATGATGCTGACGGCGTCGTTGGCGTGCCTGATAATGCCGGCTGTGGCAATCGCCGGACGCGGCGGTTGGTGGCAGCCGGTGATTGGCGTGGGTCTCGGTGTGCTGCTCGTGGCACTCCTGGACAAGATCACTCCGCATCTGCATCACCTTACGGGTCTGGACCGGGATTCGGTGCCGGATGCCGGCGAGGAACACCATCCGCGCCGTAACCGGAGCGTGGACCGGATACTGCTGTTCGTCATGGCCATAGCCATACACAAATTCCCGGAGGGTCTGGCCACGGGCGTGGTGTTTGACGGCGGCGACATGAGCAACGCCTATACGGTGGCGATCACGATAGCATTGCAGAACATTCCGGAGGGAATGGTGGTGGTGACGCCGTTGCTGATGATAGGCGTGAGCTATCCGAAAGTGGTGGGCGTGAGTCTTGCGGTGGCGCTGATGGAAGTGGTGGGCGTGCTGACGGGCTATCTGATAGGCGAGATATCAAATCTGCTGCTCCCGACCATAACGGCCATGGCCGGCGGAGCGATGCTGTATGTGATAAGCGACGAAATGATACCGGAAACGCACAGCCACGGCTTCGAAAAGCATGCGACATACGCCCTTGTGGCGGGCGTGATGTGCATGCTTATATCCAGATGTTCGTGTAATACCATCCGTATAAATTCAAACAGATCTAAGTCGCACTCTAAACCTTAAACATAAACTCTAAACTTTTACTTCAGGTTGAGGTACTGCTTCAGGGCGTCGACGTAGGATTCGAAGGCGTGGCGGCCGGCGGGGGTGACGCGGCAGGTGGTACGGGGGCGTTTGCCCTCGTAGCCTTTGGTGACGGTGATGTAGCCGGCGTTGCTCAGCTTGTCGAGCTGGATGCTGAGGTTGCCGGCGGTCGACTCCGTCTTGGTGCGTAGATAGACGAAGTCGGCCTCCTCGATGTTCATCAGTATCGACATTACCGCCAGCCTGAGCTGCGAATGCAGTAACGGATCAAGTTCTTTCATCTTCGATGCTTTGCTTTAGAGTCTTTGATGCTTCGCTTTATAGTTAATAACGTGTCCGGGCACGATAAACATTGCGGCGAACGCCAAAATAAACAGCGGCATGAACCAGACGGCATATAGCGTGACATGCCCGGCAATGCAGCATTCGGTGAAGATGCCGATCAGCAGGCCTATGGAGCCTCCGATTATCATGGAAATTTCATTGACGACGATGCCCTGGATTATCTCGGCGAAGGGTACCAGTGTCAATGCGAAGCCTAACATCATCATCCAGCTGTCGACGCCGCCGACCAGAAGAAATGCCACGCACATCAGCGCCGCGGCTATGGATGTGTATCCGATAACGGTCCAGATCTGGGAAGTGAGGCGGTCGGAGTAGCTTTTCATCCCGCGTTCCGACTGTTCCTTACGGGCCATGATTGGGGGTTAGCGTCCCGCCGACAATCATTATCAGGAACCAGAGGTAGTTCCATGCCGGATGTCCGGTGACGGCCAGCATTATCCATACCAGGGCGGCGACTGCCGCAGAGAGATAGCCCCACATCAGCATGATGTTGCCGTCGCCGATGTAACGTTCACGTGTGCGGCGTATCATAGTGGTGATGAGCTCAAGGCTTTCCTGCTCGGTTAATTTCTTGTCTTCCATTTTCGAGTGTGTTTAATGGTTTCTAAATTCTTCCGCCTTGAATTCAATCAAGTTTAGAAGATGTTTGTAAACAGGTTTATGATATAAACCAAAATTGTTTGAAAAAAGAGCGATACTCGCGATTACCGCCCTAAATCGACTGCAAATATAAATCGGTTTATAATATAAACCAAATTACAACATAAAATTTAACATTGATTAACATTAAAAGATGGGCTCATCAGAGGATTATTTGAAATTTTCCGGGGTGATATTGTACTGGGCAATAATGCGTTCTACGTCTTTTTTCAGTTCGGGAATATGGCGTAAAACAAGACTCCAAAGAAAATCCGGTTTGACAGAATCGTAGCCATGGATGATGCGATTGCGAGTGTCAATTATAGCCTTGGCATTAGGCAAAGGGAAATCCCGTTGTATCTTAAGGATTCGGTTTATAGCTTCACCCATAATTTCGGCTTTCCGTTCGACTGCACTTCGGCGAAGATAATCCTTTTCAAAAACGTCATAGCGCATAGGATAGTCAACGAAGAAACTCTCAACATCCTCGATTGCGCGCTTTATATCATATAGGTATACTGCGATATAATCATCCATATATTACTTGCTTGCGTTTGTCAACCAATGCCTTAAAAATCGGATTGAGGTTATTACCGTCCTCTATTAGATCCACTTTTCTGCTGAAAAGCTGTTCAAGTGCTTCTCTGAAATCGAAATAGTTGGTGACATAATCCCACTTTTCGTGGTCGGTGGTATCGAAATTGACGAGCAGGTCCACATCGCTTTGATCATTGAACCTGTCGGTCAGGATGGATCCGAACACGGCCAGAGTCTTGACCCTGTGTTTGCGACACAGTTCAATGATTCGTTGTAAATTCAGTTCAATCAGTTTCATAAGGCAAATTTAATGATAATTTCTGATATGTAAACACATAATGTTATATTTCTGATGAGATGTCGATAAAAACCAAACGATAGGGGCGGTTGTTGGATATGTAGGGAAAGGTTGTGGCCGATTGGATGGCAGCCTTACCAGTATTAATGGTAATGAATTAAAATGATGAAAATGAAAAAGATATTGAAATGGTTGCCGTTGCTGTTGGTGACGGTGGTGTTCGGGGCTGTGGCAGCCGCATGTGATGACGACGACAAGGTGATCGGTGAAAACGAATTGCCGGAATCGGCAAAGACATTTGTCAGCACATATTTCGCGCCGGCAAAAGTGGCGACCGTCTATAAGGACGGAAATGAATATGAGGTCATGCTGTCGGACGGGGTGCGCATAGATTTCAATAAATCGGGAGAATGGACTGATGTGGACGCTCCGCTAAACGAGGAACTGCCTACCGGTTTCTATCCCGAGGCAATCGACACGTATCTGTTGGCGAATATGGACGGCGCCGGCATCAACGAGATCTCTAAAGAGCGTTACGGCTACGATGTGGAGCTGGTGACGGGTACGGACCTCAGGTTCGACTCCGAAGGCAAGTTTATCCGATACGACGATTAAGAAACGATGCCTGATAAACCGTCAGACAGAATATAAGTCTTGAGGCATTTGCAATTCGCGAATTGCAAATGCCTCAAGTTTTTGTGGTTATATCCAGTTGCTTTGCAGGCGTTTGACGGCGAGGGATTCGGTGAGGATGCGCACGAATTCCTGCATGGAGTGCTTGCGGTAAGAGTCGCGGAGCACGTGGACGCAGCCGGTCATCTGGCTGCCCGGGTCGTCTATGGGTATGGCGCGGACGTCGCTGACATCATATATGGAATCTTCGGCCAGGACGGTCACAAGACATGTCTGCCGCACCAGTTTCAGCAATGTGTTGACATCGTTCAGCTCTATCCGGATCCTGAAATTGTCGGCGTCGGACGCGATGCTGTCGAATGCGTTGCGCGCCTGCAATCCCCTGGCCGGCAGGGCCAGGTCGTATCTCTGCAGTTCCGGGACAGTGACCTTGGGCAGCGTGGCCAGAGGATGGTCCCGGGCCACGACAGCCGACAGCGTGTTCTGGAACAGGATGTGGGATTCAATTTCCGGAATCGGGTCTATCGGCTTGAAAGCAAGCACGAAGTCGATGTCACGCTTCACGAGCAGTTCCATCAGTTCGTTCATCTGTTTATAGACGATGTTGAGCTTGATGCCGGGATACATCTTCATGAACGAGATTACGGATTCGGTCAGAATCGGGCTGAACGAATGCGTCACGCCGATATCCAGCGTGCCTGTGAGCAGCTTCTGCAGGTCGTGAATCCGGTCGGCGCAGGTCTGAGCCTCGTGTATGGTCCGCAACGCGAAGGGGAGCATCACCTGTCCCGCCTCCGTGAGCCGGATGGAATGGCTGTTGCGTATGAACAGCTGTATGCCCAGTTCGTCCTCCAGCTGCCGGATCTGTTGCGAAAGCGAGCTTTGGGCAATATTAAGTGCCTTGGCTGCGTCCGAGAAATTCAGGGTCTCGGCGGCTTTGGCGAAATATCGTAGTTGTCTCAGTTCCATAGTGGGGGCAATATGGTTATCTCGTGGCTGTGAATGAAAGTTTCTTAAGCAGGAATACCGGAACCGTGGCCCCGATTACCATTCCCAATATAATAAACGCGCAAGTGAGGCCATTGTATGCCAGCAGGTACAAATAATGGCTGAACGCCTGTTCCTGCATGTGCCCGAGACATGAGATCAAAGCCTCGACGGTGCGGTAGGCATACATGCCCGGAATCATGGGGAGCAGGGCCGGGAAGAAGCATACCTCGGCCGGACATTTTATCCTGCCTGCGAACAGCACGGCAAGGATGCCGATTACAAACGACGCTATTGTGCTGGCCGCGATTATGTGCATCCCTCCCAGAGCGGGCAACATGAGCACATAACGGATGGAATGACCGATTGCGGCGATAAGGCCGCACATCAGATATGCGCGACGCGGTGTGTTGCTGATGCTGCTGAATCCGATGGCCGCTATGGCCGCGAACACTCCGTCTTCAATTATATTTATAAAAACACTGTCCATAAATCCTTTATCCTAACTATTATCTCCTCACTTACCAGTAGAGTCCCATAATCAGCATGCCGGCGCAAAGTCCGAGCGAGAGGCAGGCTGTAAGTATGACGGCATCCATGAAGCGTCCGAACGAGCATAAGTAATGCTTGTACAGCAGGTCGCTGACCGAGTTGATGTAAGGCACTCCGGGAATCAGATACAGCACGCTTGTGCCGAGGGCGATTTCGGGCGTTGCGCCTATGTTGAATATGTGACCGCCGGCGCTCAGCACGGCAGACACAAACGAACAGCACAGGAACGTAAGCCGTACGTCGTGCTTATGCTCCAGCATGATCTGTTTGAGCCTGAATCCCGCCATGGTGGAGACGAACACGATAAGCATCGCCACGAAGTCGCCGCCGAACAGCCGGCAGAACGAGGCATTGGCGAGGCTGGTGAGTATCAGCACTTCCTTCCATCCGGTGGGTTCGGTTTCACGGATTTTGTCGAAACGTCGGATGGCGGTGTCAAGGTCAAGATGATTGTCGGCCACTTCCCAGCTGAGGCGGCTGAGGCGGGCGTTAATATTGAAGCTGATGCCGCAGGGGGCAGTCTTGCGCATGGCCGTCACGGCATTGCAGGAATCGCCGCGCCATACCGAGACCGTCAGATGCGCCGGCAGAATGAAGATGTCGAATTGGACGTCGAAAGCCCGTGCCATCCGGCGCGTGTTTTTCTCGATACGGATGCAGGTGGCCCCGCATCCCGACAGCAACGCGGCATAATCCGCCAGAAACGAGGCGATGTCGCACAGCCCGGCAGATGTGACGGTGTCTGTCCCGGTGTCGGGACTGTTACAGATCGATGTATTCATCATTGTCGTCAGTATCCCCCGGTATATAGAATATATCCTGTTCCCTGCCTATCTCTATGACATGTCTGCGGGCATGTGTGGCATTACGGTGAGTGGAACGGTAATGCAATATTGCGTGTATCATAAACGTGCACAACAGCAGTCCGGCTGTCACGCACCAGGCGATTATCGGTTGACTCATAGCAGTTGTTTTTAGAGGGTGTCAAAATCAGACACTTTTTTTAATTCACTGCAAAATAACAACCGTCATCACCGATATGAAAGCGGGGAGCAAGGGATTTTTCGATTGCCGTTATAGGCATTACAGATGATGCCTAAATAGTAAATAGTAATTAGGAATTAGCAATCAATAATTAGAAATTAGCAATGGCGGTCAGCCGAGCAGGAATTCGCGAAGGAACATATATCCGGATAATACCGTGATATGAGTTTATAAAATGCCTGATGTTTCTTCCATAAACTAAACTTTTTACAAATATAAGTAAAGTTTAGTTTATGAATAAAACATTTTTGAGTTCTTTCAAAATCGTTCAAAAGGTTTAATGATAATTTTGCATCCTGTAAAATATTAAAGAATTTGGCCTTATGACTGAACCGACGTTGATACATGCCGAAGGCATGTCCCGACCCGGTTGTTTGGATCAATTACCCTTTGCTGGGGCTGCAGTGTCCCCACCGCCGGATATCACCGCTAAGTAGTGGCGCGGATTGGCGCGGATTCTCCGAATCGCGCACTAAACTATGACCCCAATGTCTTATTCCCTTAACATTCCTTCCTATATTATAAATTTCATCAAATTTAATGTTGTAATCCTATTTATAAATCTCTAAATGATAATTATAAATCTCTAAATGGTAAATCAAAAGCGCAAAATACTTGTCAAGTAATTGTTATTTACTGATAAAAAGTTGTTGGACGTTCGGAGAAACAATAGGGAAGCAATAGGTATACGAATTTTCAGCAAAACAGTCAGTCGTGATGTAATATTGGCTATTTCTATACCGTTTACATAATTAAGTTTTGTAATTTTGCACACCAAATCAAATCACCACCATGAAATAGGATTAAAGAATTTTTGGAAGCAAGAGGTGTCTGCCAAACTGATTTAACGTATGAATTAAGCAAAAGCGGCTTCAATATGGTAAATCATTATGCTGCAAACAGAGTCCAACCTCCGATTCCTATTTTATATGATATTACAAACATTGTAGAAGCAGATGTAGGAGGACTACTATTACTTAATAATAAAATCGCAATATAACGAATGCTATGGTTCGGACAGAAGATGAGGTAAGAGATTCAGCAAAATATATACTGGGCTTTGATGAGAATGAGCCAAATGTAAAACAAGGAACGGGGCAAATAACAACCTTTAATCAACTTGGGTTTAAGGGAGTATCTGATAAGCCCGATGGCTGGTATTTGCCAAATGACAAACAAGACATAGCGATTATTCTCGAAACTAAATCCGAAAAAGAGGATATTTATTTGGAGAAACACGTTAGGGAATTATTAAAAAACATAGAGATAACCTCACAGCAATACAAACGTATTGTAGGTATTCTTTACAACGGTATTGATGTGCGAGTAATCAAATATATTAAAGGACGTGACGGTCACGAGGAGATAAAAGACGTGGCAAGAACTCTCCAAAATAAGCGTTATTATATAGCTCTTTTTAAAGAGAATAGAATAAATAAGCAATTAATTTATTCGTTGACGAAGAAAATTAACGATTGCTTACATACTCAATTTGGCATCAAGAATCTCTATCACCGAATGATAATAACGGCTTGTGCGTTGGTTGCTAAAAGATATGGAGCGATGTTACAAAAGAATATGGATTATTCTCTTATGACATCTTCCATATTAAACACACTGTCTAAGTCTCTCGAAAAAGACAGAAAGCAAAACTTAAAATTAGATTTGCTCGTAGAAGTCTATTCGGAAATTAAGATGAATATGACTAACAATCAAGAGGCTATTGACAATTTCATTACTTGGGTTTCTGAAATTTCCGATTGCGTAAATTCTGATTATTGGAATGGAGAGGATGTAATGGGAATATTTTTTAATGAGTTTAACCGTTACAAGAAAAAATCTGAAAGTGGACAGGTTTTCACACCTGACCACATCACATCTTTTATGTATCGCCTAATAGAGGTTGACCAACATGATCGTGTTCTGGACGCAACATGTGGATCTGGTGCGTTCTTGGTTAAAGCCATGTGTAATATGATAAAAGAGGCGGGAGGTGTGAATACAAAAGAAGCCACAATCATAACATCAAGCCAATTATTTGGAATTGAATTTGATCGCGAGATATTTGCTCTTGCATGTGCGAACATGCTTATCCATAAAGATGGGAAAACGAATCTTGAGCAATTGGATACACGTACTGATGAAGCGTGTAAATGGATTGAAAGTAAGAATATAACCAAGGTGTTGATGAATCCACCGTATGAGCGCAAATATGGATGTTTAAAGATTGTAGAAAACGTTTTGAAATCTGTGCCTCTTGGAACTAAATGCGCTTTTATCTTACCCGATAAGAAATTAGAGAAGGATTACACTGATAAGAAGTATGGGAACAAACTTCTTAAAAACAACACTTTGAATACGATAATAAAATTGCCGGAGAATTTGTTTTTCGGAGTTGGTGTTACAACTTCTATTTTTGTATTTGAAGCAGGAAAGCCTCAAAACGGACGAAATATCAAAGGCTATTATATCGAAGAAGATGGTTTAGAGACTGTAAAGAATCAAGGGCGGCAAGATATTAAAGATCGTTGGCCTGATAAAGAAGATTATTGGATTGCAGCAATTAGAGACGGTGAGGACATTTTATATGGAACTCGTCAAATAATCAATCCTTTGGAGCATCTTTCATACCAGATGCCTACAGCACCATTTGAAATTTTTGAGGAAGATTTTGTCAAAACGATGATGGATTATGAGATGTTTCAGAGAGGAATTGATGTAAAAGAGTTTAATGATAAAGTCATGAAATCTGTTCTATATAACAGTACAATAAGAGAGTTTAATGGTAACGTTGTAATAGAATTCCCTAAACCAATAAAAGCATGAGTAAGATTAATATACGTAACTGGAAACCATTTAGATTGGATGCGCTATTTGATATTGTCAAGGGAAGCAGATTGACAAAAAAAGACATGAAAGAAGGTAATATACGATATATAGGCGCAACCGCTTTCAATAATGGAATAACTAATTATATCGGAAATAATGAAGAAACTCATCCCGCTGGTACATTGACAGTATGTTACAATGGGTCAATCGGTCAAACATATTACCAAGATAAAGAATTTTGGGCAACTGATGATGTGAATGTGTTATATCCTAAATTTCAAATGAGTAAATATGCGGCATTGTTCATAGCTCCCTTAATTAGAGCTGTAGGGAAAAATTATGCATATATCGACAAATGGAAAATTGAGGATATGAAGAACAGCATAATCTACTTGCCAATAGGAAATAATAATCAGCCTGACTGGGAGTATATCGAACAATATATGAAATCCATAGAAAAACAAGCACAAATGGCATTGGATATGTTAACAAATGTTATAGGGGGGGTAAACGGAAGCCGATAAAAAGAATTGCTTGGAAAGAATATACTATTGGTGACTTCTTTATTGCAAGGAATACGGGCAATATACTAAATAGAGATATTGTTGATGGTTCTGGGAGTACTCCATTTGTTACAGCAAGCGGTGCAAACAATGGTGTTACGGCTTATATTGATGCAACAAAATATGAATTAATAAAAGGTAATTGTATTCTTGTTGGTGGAAAAACTTTTACTTTGACATATCAAAAGAATGATTTCGTTTCGAATGATAGTCATAATATAGTACTTTACACTAAGGGCAATAGTAATGAACAAATATTGCTCTTTATCATAACAGTTTTAAGATGCTCGTTGAAAGCTAAGTATTATTGGGGAGATGCTGTCACAAAAGATAAACTTCTTGCGCAGTCCATAATATTACCTGCTGATCAGAATGGAGAGCCTAACTGGGTTTATATGCAGGACTATATTTCTAATTTACAGCATGCCATTTCTTCTTCTCCTCTATTATAGTGAAAATCCTTCATTCTGTCCTCTCTCAATCTTCCAATCATACTTACTTTCCGCGACATCCCCAAGCTCATTGAGTGTATGTAGGATTTAATAAATTCTAAGTCGATTAATGAAATTGTAGGCGGTGGTGTGCGGAAAAATTAGTAATTTTGGAGTGGAAAAGGGCGGGAGAGGGATTCCGCCCGAATGACACGAAAAAAACAACACCATGGAACATAACAACATCAGGAACTGGCGGCGCGCGGTGTGTGCCGTTGCTATCACGGCGGTGACATTAGGCGGCGCAATGCCGCTGTCGGCCAAAAACGTAAAGACATCTAAGAAGGCGAAGACGGAGCAGACCGTAAATGGAGTCAATACATCAAAATCAGGAAAATCCGTCAAACCGGAGAAGAAGCAGGAACTGAAATACATATTCTATTTCATCGGTGACGGCATGGGACTCAACCCCGTATTGGCGGGGGAGGCGTTTAACCGCTCGGTGCTCGGCAACGACACACCGTTGCTGATGCTGCAGTTTCCCGTAACCAGCTACGCCACCTCGCACTCCGCATCGTCGGACGTGACGGATTCGGCTGCCGGCGGAACGGCGTTGGCCACTGGCCACAAGACGCGCAACGGCATGGTAGGTATGGACGCCGACAGCGTGCCGGTGCAAAGCATAGCCTCCAGACTGTTCAATCAGGGCTGGGGCGTGGGACTCGTTACGACAGGCGCTCCGGACGACGCCACGCCGGCATCGTTCTATGCCCATCAGCCTAACCGTGGAATGTACTACGAGATAGGTGCCGAGGCCGCCAAGTCAGGCTATCAGTTTATCGCTGGCTCCAACTGGCGCGGACTCAGGGATAAGAAGGGCAATGACACCGGACTGGCCAAGATGTTTGCAGACAACGAAGTGGTGACGGTGCGCGGTCTCGACGCATTGCGGGGCGTTGACTCCAGGCGCGTGGTGCTGCTCAACACCGACAGCGTGCATTCTTCGACGATAGGTTATACCGTCGATTCAATACCCGGCGTACTGACGCTGCCCGGCATGACCGAGGCATGCCTTAGCCATCTGCAGAAGGTGTCGCCCGACCGGTTCTTCATGATGGTAGAGGAGGGCGACATAGACCATTCCGCCCACAGCAACGACGGCGGTGGCGTGGTGCACGAGGTGCTGACGCTGCAGAATGCCATCCGTGTGGCATACGACTTCTACCTGCAACATCCCGACGAGACGCTGATAGTGGTGTCGGCCGACCATAATACCGGCGGCATGGCGTTGGGCAATATGTTCTGCAGCTACATGGCCAACCTCAAGACCATACCCTACCAGCGCATATCGAAGGACCGCTTCTCGGATTGGTGCCGCAAGCTGCTGAAGGACAAGACGCATGTCAGCTGGGATGATATGAAGAAGGCGTTGACGGAAAAATTCGGCTACTGGACAGCCGTGCCGCTGACCAAGGACCAGGAGGAATACATCAGGCGCGAGTTTGACCGTACTTTCGTTCAGGGGGATGCCCGTACGCACGAGACGATGTACAATTCCAGCAATAACTTTGTGGAGGCGGTGTTCGACACCTTCAACGACATAGCCGGCATCGGCTTCACCACCGAGCGTCACACCGGCGACTTCGTTCCCGTGTTCGCCATCGGAGTGGATTCGTCACGCTTCCAGGGTCTGCACGACAACACTGACCTGCCGAAACTTATCTACGAGATAAATCAGAGTGACAAGTGACGAGTGATGAGTGATGAGTAAAGGCACGGCATACGTCACTCGCGGAGGCGGGTGAGTATGTCGTGCAATTTTTCGCCCGTGCGGATGCCGTAGCCCTGACGCGCGAAGACAATGCGGTTGAACGTGTCGGCAACAACGGTGATGGGCAATTCGTCGGAAGTCAGTTCAAGGCCGGCCTTCAGATCGGCGGCAATCCGGCCGTCCATGTCAACGCCCAATACGGCATTAGACGGCAACTGGCCGTAATCTTCGGCACGGAAACGGGAGGCGCTTTCTGAGTCGGGGAATATTACCATAATCTTACGGCCGGTCTTTTCCAGCTCCTTTGCCGCCTCCGCAATGTCGTTGAGCACGTGCGCGCTCGGTTCATGCTGCGGCTTTACGAGTGTCAGAACGTAATACCCGCGTCCGGTGGTGGATAGCAGTGATTTAGGTTCACCATCTTCAAATGGCCGGTATAGCAGTTCCGAATTCAGACTGCCTATGACCTGGAGCTGCGTCGTGTCCTGACGCACGGCCAGATCTACTTTGGTGTCCGCGCCCGGATTGACACGGAAGAAGTTGGCGCGGGTCAATACCGAGCCGTCGGCAAGGCGCTGGCCGCTGACCAAGACATACTGCCCCGCTTCGAACGGTTCATTACGGGCGTTGATTTCGCCGACCGGCTCAAAGTCGCCGAAGCCCAACAGCTTCGGTAACCCCTGCTCAACCTTCGCGATGGTGAACTGCGAGAAATACTTCGGTTCGCGGCTCATATCGCCGACAGGAACTATCGAGACATGACCCTTAGCGGTGTCAGATGTCGGGGTCGTTTCGCCGAAACGAACGTCGTGCCAGATGCCGGAAGCATCATAGTATTGTGTCTGTTCGCTGACCGGGTCGATGCGCGCCGGAACACCGAGACTGCGGCAGACGGCCACGAAAGCGATGGAACGCGACAGCGGGTCGGCGATGCGATTCTCCCAGACGGCACGCGGCGACATGCGGTAACGCAGCGGATTATACACCGTGTCGAGCGCGATGTGTGCCTGCATCCATTTCTCCAGTGCGCGTGGTGAAGCGGCAAATTTCTTTTTCTCTGCGGGAGTAAGTTTTGCTGCGAAATAAGCCTTGTATGGTGTGAGCCGTTCCGTCTGGACGCGCGGATTCATTATGTACTGATTGAATATCTGCGCGGGCCATTTACCTGTGTCGGGCGTGGCGAGATGGTCGGCCAGTACGGCAGGGGAGACGTCGTGCAGGTCCTTTTCACTGATGGCCGAAAGCAACGCCACTGCTTTGGCACGGTCGCGCGGAGACACCGAATCAAGGAAAGCCGTGATGACGGCATGATGTCCGCGGGAATTTACTATCAACTGTGCCGACTCCTCCGGAATGCCGAGCGTGCGGCACAGGGCGCGGGCCGAGTCGATGTCGGGGAATGTGGCCACGTATGCGTTGCGAATGGAATCCTCGCGTGCCTTGCGCATGTCGTTGAGCGCGGCTGTCTCCGCACTGACCGAGGGAAGCTGCGCTCCGGCGCGAGGTGGCACAAGGTCGAGGTCTATGGTGCCGGTAAAGTTTGCGTTCTTATCGAGCGTGAGTCTCAGCGTGTCGCCCGGGATGCTTTTGCCAAGTCCGAAACGGCTGCCGTCGCCGGCCCATATCACCATATCGCCCTCGCCTGTAGTCAGCTCGGCAAAGCCGCGCGCATCCGTGTGCCTGATAGCCACGGGATAGAACTCGGCGTAGTTGTAAAGAGAGAAGTTAACCGTCGCATCCTTCACCGGATTGCCGGCCAAGTCCGTGACAATGACGTATGAAGGGCGTACAGGCGCATATTTGGAAGTGACATTGATTACGGTGGAGGTTGGGTTGGATTCAAGCTGCTCCTCCGGGCCGTCGTAAGCACCCGTAACCTTGGTGTTCATAAGCATGCCGCGCGAAGCCGGAGCGTTGAACCAGGCAAGGTCGAGCACCGCTTCCGGCTCACAGGCGCCGAGGAAGTACCATTGGCCGTCGGCCCATGCCTCGACCCATGCGTGGTTGTCGTCGGTATGCGCCCAGCGCGGAGTGTAGACCTGGCGCGCCGGAATGCCCACGCTACGCAATGCCGCCACGGTGAATGTGGATTCCTCGCCGCAGCGGCCCAGAGCATTGCTGACCGTAACCAATGGCGACGAAGTGCGTGCGTCGGACGGCTGATAGGTCACCTTCTCGTGGCACCAGTGATTTACCTCAAGTATCGCGTCTTTCATCGAAAGGTTTTTGACACGATCTTTCAGCTCGGCATAGAATGCGGGGCGGGAGAGGTCCAGATCCTCGTTGTTGACGCGCACCGGAAGAACGAAGTGACGCCATTCTCGGTCCGGCACTGTCGCTCCCCACGGCATTTCCCGGGCAGCCTGAAGCGACGCGCGGATGTTGGCCAAATAGAAATCCGCGTCATAATCCAGCGCGTCGGGCGTGGCCATGTAGGTGTACAGGAATTTCAGCGCGTCGCGCTCGGCGGCATTGGCGCACTTGGAAAAGTCGAGGTGTTTGAAAATGCCCTTTTGCGCAGTTGATCTATTGACGTAGTCCTGATCGGCTTTCGGAGTGAGTATATCGCGGGCGTTGGTATCTGAGGCGCCGTACAGCACAGCCAATATGGTTGTTGCTATTATCGTCTTGTTCATAATTGGGATTTTGAGAGGATGGATTTGAGTTGTGCCACGATATTCCGGTCTGTAGCCATACGGCTGCCGTCGGCGGCGTCGGCGCTTCCCATGGAGGCTTCGCCGGCCCGGGCGGTCATTCCTGAAGGCATCAGCGAGCGTGCCGAGGCATGCAGGTCCTCGCAATGTGAGAGTGCCAGAATCTCGGCGGCATTTTCAGGTTTTACGCCGGCGCCGGCCATGATGCGGATGCGACCGCCTGCCTTGTGGTGCAATCGGCGAATCATATCGCTGCCATGCAATGCGTCGGACGCCTGGCCTGAAGTCAGAATCCTGTCGAAGCCCAGTGATATGACATCCTCAAGGGCCTTGAACGGATCGCGGCATACATCGAACGCGCGGTGGAATGTGGCGTTGCGGCTCTGTGCGGCATCTATAAACCGACGGCAGGCATCCATATCCACGTCACCGTCGGGGGTGAGCGCTCCGACCACGATGCCGTCGGCACCGCAACGCACCGCCGCCTCTATATCGGCTACCATCATGTCGATTTCCTCACGGCTATAAACGAAATCGCCCGGGCGGGGCCGAATCAGCACGTTGACGGTTACGGGCCGGCTCGCGGCATAGCGTATCGCTCCGATGGATGGCGTAAGGCCACCTTCTGCGAGACCGCTGCACAGTTCTATGCGGTCGGCTCCACCGGCTATCGCCGCCTCGATTCCCACGGGATCACCCGTGCATATCTCAAGAGTCTTAGACATACTGATGCTTATGCTCATGCCGTTTCAAGTTCCACTACGAAGTCGATGTCCTGCGGAATATCGTCAAGGTGAAGGGTAATGCCTTCTTTCGACTTGCTGTATTTCACCTTGCGGCTGCGGTCGGTGAACATGACAGCTTTCTTTACCTTGCCGCTTACAGGTACGAAGATATCCTTGCTTTCTGGCGTGAGTATATGCACGAACAGACGGTTGTCCTTGCGCGTGGAGGTGCCCCAGTCGGCCTTGAACGTGCTTCCCTCGGTGCCGTAGATGGTCTCGCCGTAAGTCTGCATCCATTCGCCGATTTCGCGAAGCCGCTGCAGAGCCACGACCGGCAACTCACCGTTCGGCTGCGGGCCGATGTTGAGCAGCAGATTGGCGCCGAGTCCGGCCGTCTTGACCAGATAATGGATCAGGGTCTTGGTGTCTTTGTAATTTGTATCCACCACCTTATAGCCCCACATGCCGTTCATGGTGTTGCAGGTCTCGAGGGGCAGGCGGCTGATGGCTTGTCCCGAGAGTCCGGCGGTGTTCTCGCCCGGCAGGTCGCGCTCGAAGATCTGTATGTCCTCGCCGGGGAATGGCGTCTGGTGATGGTTGTTGCCGATGAGGCAGCCCGGCTGCAGTCGATGTATCAGGGCATACTGCTCGTCAAGCTGCCAGTCGAAAGGCGTCTTGTCCTCGTCATGATCCCACCAGCCGTCGAACCAGATGGCGCGGATGGGACCGTAGCCTGTAAGAAGTTCCGTAAGCTGGTTGTCCATGAATCGGCGGTACGACTGCCAGTCGGCTCGGAGGCTGTCGCGCCCCGTGGTGTGGCCGGTACGACCCTGCGGGTAATCGTCGCGCGTCCAGTCGAGGTGCGAGTAATACAGATGCAGCTTCAGGCCGTTGTCCTGACAGGCTTGGCTGAGTTCGCGCAGCACGTCGCGGCGGAAGGGAGTGCCGTCCACGATGTTATACTTGTTCTGGCCCGTGTGCCACATCGAGAAACCGTCGTGATGGCGTGTCGTGAAGCAGATGTAACGGGCGCCGGATTCCTTGATGGCCTTAGCCCATTCGTCGGCGTTGAAGTCGGCAGGATAGAAACCGCGCGCCGCCTTGGCGTACTCGTCTGCCAGAGGCCCGTAGTTCAGATACCATTCACCCTGGCCGAACATGCTGTAGATGCCCCAGTGGATAAAGATGCCGAAGCGGTCGGCGGCGAATTCGCGCTGTGACTCCCGCACCTGTTCGGAAGGCACATATTCGGCACCGGCGGAAGTAACATACTCGGCGCGGGCCGGAAGGAATGACGCTGCCGTCAGCAGCGCGGAAAGCAGAATGGTTGCAATGCGGTTCATGATATCGGATGTTATGATGGTTCTGTTATTTACGTTTTCTGAAAATGAAATAAAGCAGGAGAGACAGGATAGCTAACAGTAGTATGCCGGTGCCAATCAAGAGAGGCATATTCCGGATGATATTGATGGGTTCGGATTTTCGGTCGGAGTCTACGTCGCCGGGCGTTTCCTGGAGTGCGAGGGTGTCATCCGGGTTTTCTGCGATGGAATCGGTCGGGTCGGTTACGGTAGCCTTGTAATATGGGCGGATCACCTTGACAAGATTCAGGGCGTTGCCGCCGTGGCCTTCGCGGCCCTGCGAGGTGACGGCAAGGAGGGTGCCGTCGGGCGAGATGGCCAGTCCGACAGGGTATGAATCGATGGTCAGCGAGTCCACGACCTTCATGGTGCGGGTAGCCACCACGTAAAGGGCACTCTCCGTGTTGCAGGCCACGAACAGATATCGGCCGTCGGGCGATATGACAAGGGTACGGGCGCCTTTCCCTACCTTGCACGACTCTACCTTGCCGACCCGGAGCGATTTACTCCCCTCGCTCCGCGCCTTGACGGCGTCGGAGATAAGGGCATCGAGCGGGAACCGATACACCATGCCTCCCACATTGTGCGAGCCGTATACGTATCCGTCTGAAATTGCCAGATGCCGCAGGCCATATATGTCGTTGGCATGGCCGACAAGCTGGCCGTTCTCGACGTCGATAACCTGCAGCGGGCCACTCATGCCCGACACCAACAGCCATTTGCCGTCGGGAGTAAAGACCGTGCCGCGGAGCAGATTGCCGGAATTGGCGTCACGGTTCACAGTCTTGTCAAGAGGATGGTCGAGCTTCAGCTTCTGACCGATTACGATGGGCCGCAGATGATGCCAGTCCTTTATGTCCGGAGCCGATATGTCGATCAGTCCGACGGTGTTGTCTCCCCAGTGCGTCACGGCTATCCGTCGGTTGTCGGGCGATGCGGCAATCATTTTCGGCAACGGGCCGGTTTCGAACATGCGTACTATCGAATCGGTACGGGTGTCGATTACGGCCACGGCCGACGGGTCCTGGGCGTTTATGTCGAAAGAGCGCCGATAAAACGTGACCCACAGGTATCGGCCGTTGTGACTCAGAGTGCCTTCCACCGGTTTGCCGACAAATTTCCGTCGGTCGCCGTTGTCATAATGGGTAAAAGTATAGTAGCCCGAAGGCTTGCTCCATTTGGGGCCGACGCCCGACGGAAATGAATAGCTGATCAATGATTGGCGCTGAAGTGACGGGACGCTGAATACAGTGGTATGGCATCCCTCCAGAGAGTTCACGTATAGCTTGGAACCGTCCGGGCTGAACAGTGCGGACTTGGGGGAGAAGATTGTATTGTCGTACGTTGACCTGTCCATACCGGAATACTGCTGGCGTATTCCGATAATCTCCAGGCGTAAGGAATCGGAGCCGTTTCTGGAGCGGTCGCCGACGGCGCTGTGCATCACCGGTGGCACATCCTTTTTCTTTTTTGCGGGCGCAGCCGAGTCGACCGGTTCCGACCCATTATCGGCGAACGCCGTACCGGCTGCCGTAGCCAACAGCGTAACGCATATAGTCCAAATAAGGATGAGGAGCCTATTCATAATTCCTCTGCCTTCCAGGCGGTGATGTTACGGGTCTGGGTGCTGAAAGTGATGCCGAGATTCACAATTGGACGTAGGTCGGCGGCAAACTGACGGGCGTAATCTTTCTTTTTGATCTGGGCCAATGCTTCGTCGGGGGTGCCGTCGCGCTTCAGCTCGATGATGTAGATGTAATTGTGCATGCTCAGCAACAGGTCAATGCGACCGTCGGACGTATGCCACTCCGGGCGTGCATCCACACCTATCAGCATGAATATGATGAACAGGTTGTTTTCGTAATGCAGTTCGGTGGCCTTGTCGGCGAATTCGTAAGGTATGCCGGCCATGAACGTGCGCAGACGCTCCATCGCCTCGCCGATTTGCTTAGCCTCAAGCAGCTTCCTGACTTCGCGCACATGGTTGAAGATCACGGTGTCGTCCTTGTCGAAATAATACCTGGCCAGGTTTTGGAACAAGCCTTTGCGCACCTCCAGGTTGGGTATGCCGAGGTGATAAACGTCCGGCATCTCGAAGCGCTTGATGGTCAGATAACCGGTCTGATAAAGCAGGGATGTGGGGCGCGAGTCCAGAATATCGCTCGACGAGAGAATTCGGCCCTCCACCGATTCATCGAACATATCAGGCAGGAATTCATTGCTGTCCTGGATGCGGCGTATCAGGAACTCAGGGGTGCCGCTCTGGAACCAATAGGCATCTATCTTTTTCTTTTTGAGGGCGTTCAGCAGGCTGAAAGGGTTATAGATGTCCGGACTGACTTCGGAAAAATGATAGCCGTCGTAATGAGTCTTAAGCAAGGTGATTGCCTCCTCCGTGCTTATGGAGTATTTGTCAGACAGATTGGAAATTCCTTCCCGGAAGTTGGAATGCAGTTCATCTTCCGTTATGCCGCAGATGGCGGCATATTCGTCGTCGAACGATATATCTTCCAGGTTGTTCAGTCCGCTGAAGATGGTCATCTTGCTGAACCGGCTCACGCCTGTCAGCATAGTGAAACGGATGTATTGGTCCAGGTCCTTGATATTGACGTAGATGGACTTAAGCAGCAGACGATGGGCCTCGAGTTTATCGGCATCGTGCATGTTCGATATGAGGGGATGGTCATACTCGTCGATAAGGATTACGACGGGTAGGCCTGAGGCACCATGAGCAGCCCGTATGATGTTGCCGAAACGAGAGGAAAGACTGGAGGCTTTGATTTCCACATCATACTGTTGTTCCCATATCTGAAACTGGTTGTCAAGAATTTCCTCAAGATCTCCGTTGCCGCTTGGATTATAGCTGGCAAGGCTGAGTTTCAGCACGGCATGAGGCTGCCAATCCGTCTCCAGCTGCTCGATGGCAAGACCTTTGAACAATTCCTTTTTACCCTCGAAATATGCCTGAACGGTTGATAACAGCAGGCTCTTGCCGAAGCGGCGCGGTCTTGCCAGAAAAATGCACTTACTGGTCATGGCAAGATTGTAGATAAGCTCTGTCTTATCAATATATAGGTAAGACAGCTTACGAAGCATCTCGAAGCTTTGAATTCCGATCGGGTATTTTACCGGCATCTGTGTCATATCGAAAGGGTCCTTTGTATTTCCCACAAAGTTAACCTATTTCGGCCACAATTCCAAACGGTTGCTGTTATGTTGATTTTTTCGGCCTGGGTTCACTTACAGGCTCATCTCCATTATACTTCCACAACCATTGAAATTTAAGATTTTTAAAATTTGTTAAGGAAAAATTTGGCGGTTTCGATAATTATGCGCAATTTTGCACCCGAAATTTCACACGATTTGACTTGACTGGAAATTGACTTGCTACTTCAATTTTGACTTGAAAGCCAAGACTCAAACAATTGAATTTCAGAACACAAAGAGATACACTGGTCATTAGTGTACTAACTATAACTAACCTATATACTATTATGAAGAAACTGATTCCGGCGGTTATGACCGCGATGTCTGTGCTGTGCGTAACGTCCTGCACCACAGTGAAGAAAACAGCAACGACCCAGGATGTCAGCACCGTGATTGCCGCAGGCTCGGAGGCTGATCTGGAAGTGTCGCAGAAAAAGATCTCGTTCTACTACGATGTGCCCCGCAGCGTGCGTAAGGGCGGCACTAAGTCCGTTAAGGCTACGGCCGTGGCCGAGGCCCTGAAGGCTAACGGAAATGCCGATATCCTGGTGAACCCGCAGTTCGACATGAAGATCAGACGCGGTGCCATCCATGAGGTCACCGTAACCGGCTATCCCGCAACATACAAGAATTTTAGAAAACTTCCATGCGAGGCTCATAAATAAACATGCGGTAACCTCAAACCGCGAATATGAACCTATAGACTACGGATATGAAAAAGATATTATTCATCGGCGTGCTGGCGCTGGCAACCCTGAGTTCCTGCACCACCGTCAAAAAGACGTCGTACATCGCTGAAGTGCAGACGGCTGTGGTGCAGTATCCCACCGTCACGGAGCTTGAGGTGATGGAACAGGCTACGGCTACCGTGGAATGGGGCTGGAATCCATTCAAAAGAATGTCGCTGGAGACCCGCAAGGGCAATCTGGTGGCAAATCTGCTGAAGGCCAAGGGTGCCGATGTATTGCTTGAAGAACAGTTTGTGTTCGAAAGCGACGGATTCGGCGGCGGGACACTCACCGTTACGGGTTATCCTGCAAAGTTCAACGGTTTCAGGAAGGCGACACAGTCCGACCTCGAAGCCTTGCGTGCGGCCAACCCTGGCATATACAATGTCAGCAAATCCAAACACAAGTGATTGGTGCCTTGGCGGAAAGGCCCCTGTAGAGGCCTGAATCCCCGTCATTAGCTATTATAAGGCTCCTCTATGTCGACATCGATGTTGACATAGAGGAGCCTGTATTTTTGGTGCAACGCAATAAGTCAGGGGATTGGAAATCGGAAGAAAAGTATTAACTTTGTGAGTAGAAACAGACTACTTGACATCAATGGAGATTGACATATTGAAAGGAGAGGATGAGGCGAGGATGCTGAGACTGACCGGGACTTCGTGTTCGGAGACTACGGTATTGGCGGTGAGCCATGCCGCCGGCTGCACGCTGGACGACGAGACGTTGCGGTCGCTGGCCGTGGGCTTCAGGGGCGGCATAGGCGCGACGTTTGACGAGGGCACGTGCGGTGCCTTAAGCGGTGCTATCATGGCCACCGGACTTGCGATGGGCGCTGACCGAAAAGGCGCCACAATGGCCGCCAAGGAAATGTATACGAAGTTTAAGGAACATTTCGGCACGGTGTGTTGCGGCAAGCAGAACCGTGGCCGCGACCATTGCCTGAACTGCTGCCTCATAGCCACCCGCAACGCGCTGGAGATACTGAATGCCTATACTTTGAATAGTTGACAGCCTGTAAAACACGAACATTTCCAGTCAGATTCCGTTCGTTATACTGAAACTTGGCAAGTAAACCTATATTGAGGTTTGCGGTCAAATAGTGCGATTAAATAGGAGACAAATGAAGCAATTTTTCGCGGGAATGGTCGGGCTGCTTATGTTAGGAGCGTGTTCCAAGACCGGACAGCCCGACCATACAGGTATATATCAGGAAATCAAGTCGGGCGACAAAATGGTGTTCGCCTCGATGGCCATAACCAAGACGGCCAGGATGGAGAGTGCCGACTGGTACACCATCGGGAAACGGATAGCGGTCTATTCCTACGACTCCTATATGCGCGCGTATGTGGATCTGTCGGCCATGCAGATGGACGACATAGTATATGACGAGGATGCGAAAACCGTCAGGGTCACACTGCCTCCTGTCCGCACGGAGATAGCCGGACGCGACATGGAGATGCGCAAGGAATACGAGAACATCGGTCCGCTGAGATCCAACCTCGACTCAAAGGAACGGGCCGAAATCAAGGAGAAGGCCAACGCCTCGTTCAAGAAGGAGGTGGAGGATAATCCCGAGTTCAGGCAGCAGCTTACAGACGCCGCCGAACGTAAGGCCCGCAAATACTTCGAGACGCTGTTCAAGGCCAACGGCTACACGGCAAGTGTCGATTTCAAACCCTAAACATCGGCTGCAATGATTAAGAAAGCAAAACACATACTGATCGCGGTTGTGGTGATTGCAGTCGTGGCGGCCGGACTTTACCTGTATTTCAGCTTAAGTTCGCCCAAGAAGACCATCGATGTGGACAAGGGGAAGGTAAGCCGGATAGAGACCATGGCCCGGCTGTGTACCGTTGACATCTACAGCGAGGTGCCGGTGCTTGACACCATTAACGACAAGGTGATGTTCGCCATCCAGAAGCAGAAGGGGAGCGTGTCGTTCGATCTGGAGAAGCTGCAGGTGAATGCCTCCGGTGATACCGTAATAATCACGCTTCCTCCCGAAATCGTGGAACTGTACGAGGCCACGGATAAGAATTCGTGGGAAGTGATCGACACCAAGGCCATAGGCCGGATGGCGATGTTCCGCAGCGATAAGTTCACGATTGAGGAAGAAAACGCCGTTAAGGCCAAGATTAAGGAAAAGTCCACGAAACTGCTGTATCGCAACGGCACCATAGAGCGCGCCCGCGCCGAGGGCGCCCGCAACCTCCAGTCGCTGATGGAAATGGTGTACGACAAGCCTGTCCGGGTAACGGATCCCATGCCCAAGGGCGCCCGGTATGCGGAATACAGGTAATAAGGGCATCGGCTTTAGAACGGTGCCTTAACAGAATATTGTTCTGCGTGGTAACAATTGACTCTATTCTCTTGTTATTCATATAAAAAGAATTACAGATGAAAAGGAGCATATTGTTAGGTATAATGCTGAGCGCCGCAATCGCCGCCAGCGCACAGTATTCGAATATAGCCAACGGACTAACCAACGTATTGATGCCGGCCCTGTCGGGATCGAATTCGTACAAAGGTTTTGTGGATGCGGCCTATACTCAGGGAGTAGGGCGGTACCGGTCTAACTTAGCCACTATATCGACGTCGCAGGGCTATCAGCTGAACAGCTGGCTGTTCATGGGCGCCGGCATCGGCGTGGACCTGATGTGGTCGTATGTGAACGACGACTGGGGCAACGGCTGGTCGCAGTCGAATATGGACCGTTATGACGATACGTATGTGTCCAAGGCCGTGATGATTCCGATTTTTACCGATTTCCGGTTCAATATAGGACCGAGGAACGCGGCATCGTTCTTTATCGACCTGAAGATAGGCGCCTCATTCCTGGCCAACAGCAAGTCGGTGAAGATACGCAACGGGTACCTGACCAATACCAGTTACTTCTACTTCCAGCCCGCCATCGGCGTCAGGATTCCGGTAAACTCGCAGAACGCCAAGCAGGCCTTCAACATCGGCGTCCATTACCGCCTCCTGACCTCCGATTACTGGAGCGGCTATCAGTCCAGCATCGTCCAGAACGGCCTCGGCGCGCACGTCGGCTTCGAATGGTAACCGGGGAATTGTCGTTTCTTTGAGTCCCAAAGATATAAAAAAGGCAGCCGGAAGGTGAGCGGCTGCCTGGCTTGAATTATGGTTGATTTCAATAATGGAACATTTCTTTGAGCGTATCCGAGACTGCATGTTTCTCAGACTCGGATATCTCGCCGATATGACTTAATATTCTTGACTTGTCGACAGTCTTCAGCTGGTCAAGAACCGCATAGCTGTCATTAGGCAGTCCGCTGGCCGTAGTCGCTTTTATCGGGATTCTGGTGGGCAACTTCCTTGGGACTGAAGTCAGCGGCACTATAATCACTGTTTTAAGAAAATTGTTGATTTCGTCCGGAGACACTATCAAACATGGGCGCGTCTTTTTTATTTCGGCACCGACCGTCGGGTCCAAGTTGACCCAATTCAAATGGAATTGATTGTACATATTCTTTAAATTTAAAAGTTATTATTTTTGAACAGAGACAAGAGCTCATATCAGGTCCACGGCCTCGCTGTCGAGACAGTCGGGGAGCAGCAATTCGTCCTCACCTTCCATTGCATAACGGGCGAAAGCGTCTGCCCAACCCTGTCGCGCTGTCCTGGGCTTCGATATGATTATCTTATCGTCTGAAAACTCTATATTTACCGGCGAACCCTTTGTGAATCCGCCTTCCGTAGCGATATATCGCGGGATTATCACCCCGACCGATGTACCGATTTGTGATACTTTTGCTAACATAATCTTCAGTTTGGTTGGTGTATTTATCTTCTTGTTTATAACGGAGCCGTGCAATACGTTGCTCCTGTGCTCCTGTGTCTGTTCAACAATGCAAAGTTACTAAAAGATTTTGACATATCAATAATATTATTATAAAATTATAATGATATTAATATAAAAATCGCAGCTATATTGCAAATTAGGATTTTATACAGACTCTGATCACAACGCTAACCGAGGGAAGTATCATCTCTATTCAGTGGCATTATTGTTAGGGTAAATTTATGTTTTTTAGCATAATCGATTCAAAATATCGGGATTTATTATTAACTTTGCGGTCACAGACCGATTCGCAGACCACGCCAGTAGGGTGAGGTTCCCCGAACCAACCCCCTCCGGTCTGGGGTCAAGCGAGGAGGGATGTAGTGAACATACATAAGAAAGCGTTTATCCGCGCTGATTCTTGACTGTCAGAAATTCTCGCAAAATTTCATATCAAAGTCAAGGATTGAGCAACGGTAGATGCCCGTGGATATGTAATTATCTTGCATTCGGCATGATATTCCGTGAGGAATATAGTCGGTGCACACATTACATATACTGGCGTGGGCTTCTGCAGTTGCCGTCCGACTTTGATAGGGCAATGCGAGAAGCCTCTGACAGTAGGACGGTAACAGATACAGATTCCTGCGCTTTTCCTTTGTACTAACCTAACGCCAACGAGGGGATGACCGCGGCAATTAATCAAGAATGACAACAGACGGTTATCATTTGTATCGAGTTGAATTCGCATATAAGGGAAAGCCATATTCATGCGAATTCTATTCAACAGCAGAAATTACCCCTAATACAGATCCTCTTGTGGCTTGGGGCATAGCTGATGATGCCATTAAGACTTGCATGGCATCTATTCCTAATCGTGTTAAAGGAGTGTACCCACACTCCATTGTGCTCTACGGAGAGTTTGGTAATCTAACAATCAAAGACTAATATGCGAATTTTCAACAAATTGTCAATCGTTATGTCGACCATTGTCGTCATGCTAATAATATTGGCATCATGCGAGAAAGATTCTTTCAAACCCGAAATGCCTAATCCTGATGACACTGAGGAGCCTATAAATCCTGGCGGTAGCGAGAATGATAAAGATCCTACCATTGACGGATTTGAAATAGGAGACCTGATATATAAAATAAGGACGGATGTTACAGACGAATGTTACGTCGCAGGTATGTCAAAACAAGGGATTGTCAATCATCTGATTATTCCCAATGAGGTTACATTTGATGGAAAAACATATCGAGTAACGGAAATTGGAGATCATGCTATGATTTCAGCTTTGTCAGTTGTTACGTCTGACAATATGAATGTCATAAATAGTTATGCTTTTACTACCCATCTCCAACAACTTATTGTGGGGGCCAACGTGAAAAAAGTAAGTCCTGACGCTTGGAACACATCTGATGGTCCATATGTAGAAGGTGGGTTCACCACGTCTAATGGTTACTTTCGGGATTATAAAATACTATCCAACTATACTCGAAACAAAGTATCCAAAATTATTTGGCTGCCTAATACACAACCCGAGGGTGTGCGCTACCGTCTTGGAGGTAAAATAAACTATGTTTCTGAAGAATATGCATATTTAGTACCGACAGAAGTCCGTAAGATATCCGAACTTACTTCTCTGTTTTGGGTGAACGGAATATTATATACATTAAAGAGTCCGGCAGAGAGGACTTGTATTGCAATAGGATGTGATTATAACAATAGCGATGGCCTATCTCTTGACTCTGAAGTAACCAATAAGGGCATAACTCTCCGAATAACTGAATATGGTAAATATGCGTTTGCCAATAATCTTAATCTGAAACAGATTTCAACTGGAAAGACAACTATAATAAACGAAGGTTTATTCATGTATTGCAGTAATATACAATCTGTTAATCTTGGAGAGGGTATTGAAACAATTGGTAAAAATACTTTTTATAATTGTGCAAGCATTCAAAAAATTGAAATTGGACCTAATGTCACAAGTATAGGAGAAAAAGCGTTGTCAGGGTGTTCTTCTATTGAAGAATTTATAGTTCTCGCAAATGACGAAAGTAAAGGATTGGCAGTATCCGATAGCCCTCTTTTTACTAATGATTCTAAGTTAAGATCTGTTACACTTCACCGTAATGTATTCTCATCATGGTGGAGAAATGATAATCTTTTTGAGTCAGTAGTAAATCTCAGAAAGGTAGTCATGATTGGGAAATGCACAACTGTTAATGACAGAGAATTTAAAAATTGTTCAAATCTAAATGATGTGCAATTAGGTGATAATGTAACAACTATTGGAGAATTTGCTTTTTCTGGTTGTTCAGCAATGGAATCATTTACAGTCGGAAAATCTATCAATCAGATAAATGGAAATGCTTTTTCTGATTGTACCGGATTAAAGGATTTCAGTACAGAAGCTATCACACCTCCTTACTGCGGAGCTCAAGCATTACAAGATATAGACAAATGGAAATGTATGCTCCATGTTCCTGATGAAAGCATAGATTTATATCAAACAACTGATCAATGGAAAGACTTTCTTTTCATTGAATAATATATTCTCTACATAATAAGATAATTAAATGCTAAATAATTTTCTGAAAGTTCGGTGACTTCGAGACGTAAATATCACGGAACTTTCAGATTATTATTTACACAATTTATTAGATGGTAAATATAGATTGAATATTTGATTGGATATAGTTTCAATCATATAATACAATCGGAAAACTGGAAAAAAGAAATCGAAGGTAATGATAGTTAGGGAGATTATGTAAATCGATTATTACCCCGTCTTCATAGACGCCCTATCAGAGCACAAATGCAGAATCTCAAATACGACAAAGCAGAAGTAATAGTTATAAGTAGATGAAAGTTTGTAGATATATTGAAGAATATAAAGGGATAATAATAACAAGTCTATTCGTGTGTCTTGTTATTGCAATTCTTAGGTTTACCGATTGGAGACCATTCGGATATAGTGATAAAGCAGATTCAATAAATTATACCCTTGAAACAACAGCATTTAGTGTGTTGGCGGCCATTGTCTTTTGGGTGGTTAATGATTTTTGGAGTTACCGTAAACGTCAAGCAATTGCAGAGAATCATATAAATAGACAAATGGGGATTATAAAAGAATTAATACGGCAAATGATAGATGCAGTAGAACCATTTTCGCTGGAGTCCAAACGGTATTCATTAGAATCATTTAAAAAAATCTTTAACCAGAAAGATTTATACGATGGGTTCTATGGCGGATCCCGTAAAATAGTTGATGTTTACACGGAATATAAGAATCGGATTGAATTAATCGCGGAGGGATTGTTAGCCTCATATTCTGACTATATGACTTATGGTGAACTTAAATATCTCGATGAATTATTAAATTCCTTTCTTATAAGAAACGCAATTTCTCCAATGGACTTTTCAATACCTCTTGAAGATCGTCATTGCTACCCATCGAATCAAGAGAAAATTGGTGAAAGTATTTATTTAATTTCTAAAAAGAAATGGCCGTAATAACACCATCTGGTGATGAGGGGTCGTGGCTTGACCTGTGAAAATCCGCAACGGATACCTGACCAACACCAGTTACTTCTACTTCCAGCCGGCCATCGGCGTCAGGATTCCGGTAAACTCGCAGAACCCCAAGCAGGCTTTCAACATCGGAGTCCACTACCGTCTGCTGACCTCGGATTACTGGAGCGGCTATCAGTCCAACATCGTCCAAAACGGCCTCGGCGCCCACCTCGGCTTCGAATGGTGATTCCGGCACTAAAACAAGGGATCAACGGATTTTTTCCGGTGCATACCAATTTTTAAGCAAAAAATTTCAACTGACAGAGTCTGATACTGTGGTATGTTCAGATTTTATTCTTGTCCATAGTTCAATCCTTTAACCGGTTTATGAGCCAAGCCATATTTTCGCCGAGGTTGCACATATTGGAAAAGGCGCGTGAGTTTGACCCCTTCGGGCACTCGGGACTGACCGGAACTACGGCACAGGGCATGACCCCAGACTCCTTTCTGTCCATGCTGCTCAGCCACGAGTGGGACTACCGCGCTCAGGCGGCGGTGACGAGACTGACAAAGAACGCGTCGTTCCGTTACAAGGCATACCTCTAAGAAATTGACTATACGGTCAGCCGCGGTCTTGACCGCAACCAGATGGAACGTCTGGATACCCTCGACTTCATCCGCAACGGACAGAATCTGTTCATAACCGGGTCTGCCGGCACCGGCAGAAGCTTCCTTGCCTGCGCTCTGGGACATGAGGCTTGCAAAAGAGGCATACGCACTCTCTACGCAAATGCCGCCAAACTTCTCGGGCTGCTCAAGGTAGCCAAAGTCAGGAACAATCTTGAGGCCGAACTCAAGAAAATCGAACGGTGCCAGCTTCTGATACTCGACGACCTGTTCCTCGTCCAGCTCGATGCCAAGGAGCGCCCGATCCTGCTTGACATCATCGAGGACCGTCACGAGCGCAAGTCCATCATTATCACTTCGCAGTATCCTTCATCCAGCTGGTATGACATGGTGGGAGACCCGACGGTGGCCGACGCAATCCTCGACAGGATAGTCCACTCTGCCCACTCCATCGAACTGACAGGCGAAAGCATGCGAAAACTCAAGGCTAAAAAGGCCTGAAACAGCTACTGAGGTAAAATAAAATTGACCCCCGCCGCCAGGACTTTTAAGGGGTCAATCTTATCACACCCAAAGGGGTCAGTCCCGAGTGCCCAAAGGGGTCAAACTCACGCGCCTTTTCCAGGTGATGGCTATAACGAGATAGCTATTATTGCCGATGGCTCTTTATCTGAGAAGGATAGGGAGCTATCATCGTAAATGCCGGTGTACTAACGTGGCCCTAAATGACGCTGTGGCACTAAAAAGAAAATCGCTAACTCTATGAGAATTAGCGATTTGAAATTTGCTTTTGTGGTGCCACCAGTACCATTTTTAGTGAATTAGACTGAATCGCAGTGAATGGTAGTAAATACTAATATCTTATATATCAACGGAATTAAACTGAACTGAATTTGTTTTCAGGTGTTAATATTCAAGAATTATAGGTAACTTTATAGGTAACTTTTCAAAAGTTCCCTATCTTTGCAGTCGGGGAATCGAACTTTTGAAAATCCCGACCAACTGACAAAAAAGTTACCTATCGGGCGGGAATCGAACTTTTGAGAATCTCGACCAATCGGCAAAAAAGTTATCTATTGAGTTATATCTAAAATTACATACTATTATGGCAAAGACTCTCTCCAGATTCTACCTTCTTAAAAAGGATGAGAACAAGGATAAGGCGACCCTTTTTGTGAGGGTGCAAGACCCCATACGCAAGATTGATGTCCAGTTTACCACTCGGCTCCGTGTGTCTGTGCCGGAGTGGAAAGTAGCGGTGTCGAGCGAGGACGCATTGGCACGGCATCGCAAGGAGTATCCGAAACTGCATGACAAGCTCGGTCGCATAGAGGTTATGCTCAAACGCGAGATGGAGGCACCGGAATTTGACCGCGAAAAAGTCAAGCATGAGATAATGGCTATCGCAGACCCGGAGAAATCCGAGATTGTGCGCCGTCAGCAGGAGGCTGAAACTATTGCAAGGCAACGAGAGGAACAGCAGCAACGGGAAGAAGCGGAAAAGGCTCGTATTGCCGCTGAAACTGAACGCGCGAATATCTGGAATTTCCTTGACCGTTTTGTCGAGGAGATAAAATCCGGCAAACGGCTGAACGGCAATAACCGCTATACCGCCGGGAGTTGTAAGGCATGGAGCAGTTTCCGAAAACTCTATAACGGCTTCGATCCGCGCCACAGGTTGACATGGGCAGATGTTGACCGTGCGTTGGTAACGAAGTTTCTCGACCATCTTCAGAAACTCGATTACATGTGCAGCTCTGTCAACAAGTATCTCGTATCCTTCCGTGCTATGGTGGGCTACGCATACGAGGACGGACTGCATAACAACGACCGTGCATTGGGCTGTTTCTCCAAACGTAAGGTTGAGGAAAGCGACAAGGCTGTCGAAATCTATCTTACCGAAACTGAATTGCAGGCATTGGCGGAGATGGAGCTGACGGGGCTTAAAGACCAAGTGCGTGATATTTTCCTCGTCGGTTGCTATACCTGTCAGCGTGTCAGCGACTACAACAACATCCAGCCGGAGGATTTCACGACAACTGCAAAAGGAACACCGATTATCCGTCTTGTCCAGCAAAAGACCCGCAACGAGGTCAAGATTCCCATAATGAATCCCAACCTCGAAGCCATCTGCAAGAAATACGAGTATAATCTCCCCTCGGTGGTTGACCAGATTCTGAACCGTTACATAAAGGAGATACTGAAAGATCTCTCCGAAAGTGTGCCGACACTTGCGGTCAAGGTACCGACAAAGCTCACCATGAAGCAGAAGGAAAAGGAGAACGCCGGGGAACTGACGGTAGAGCGCAACGACAAAGGGGAAGTGATGATGCCCCGCTATGATTGCGTCACTACCCACACCGCCCGACGCAGTGGCATTACCAATATGTACCTCTCCCACAAATTCACCATCGTACAAATGATGCACGTCAGCGGTCACAAGACACAAAAGACCTTTATGGACTACATCAAGCTATCTTCTGACGAAATCGCCGATGAGATAGACGCAATCGTCAACGGTGGAAAAGATGAAGTATTCTGAGAGGCAAAGTGTCTGCACATAGCTGAAAGTCAAAATAAAAGTATTAACTTTGTGTATGGAAACAGTTGTCCGTATTCATAACGAATCAGAATATAATGAAATACTGCGACAAGCCGTCGCAGTAATTGAAACCGCGAGAAGTAACGCCGCCCGTGCCATTGTCAGTACATCAAATGAAATGCACTGGCGCATTGGGCAGCTGTTATATGAGCGTAAGCTCGACAGCGCACACGGTGACGGTGTCGTAAAGCGCCTCTCTGTGGATTTGAAAGCGATGTATCCCAAAATGGGTATGTCGGTGAGTAATTTGTGGGCGATGAAGAAGTATTACGTCCGGTTTCATCTCTCCGATCCAAAACTCCAACGCAGCGTTGGAGTTTTGCCGTGGCGGCACATAAATCAGTTGATGACCAAGCTGAAAGATGATGACAACGCTATCCAATACTATGCCGAGAGAACTATCGAAAAAGGATGGAATTGCGATTTATTGGTTAATGCCATCAAATTGGAGATGCACAAGCATCAGCCGGAAAACAACGCCTCAAATAATTTCGCCGTCGCACTTCCGGAGGCTCAGGCAGCATACGCCAACGAGGTTTTCAAGGATTCATATTGCATGGGTTTTCTTGGAGTGACTGAGCCGCTTCTTGAACTGGAGCTTGAACGGAGATTGGTCGAGAAGGTAAAGCAGTTTCTTCTTGAACTCGGTCAGGGATTTACATACATTGGCAACCAGCACGTTCTGTCCTATAACGGCAAGGATTATAAGGTGGATATGCTTTTCTTTCATCGTGGACTTAGGTCGCTCGTTGCCGTCGATTTGAAAATCTCCGAATTCATGCCCGAATATATCAGCAAGATGAACCTTTATCTCTCATTGCTTGACAGACTTGAACGTGGCAAAGATGAAAATCCCTCAATCGGCATTATTCTATGCGCCGAAAAAGACAACGTGGAGGTTGAGCTGGCTCTCGAAGGCTTTACCAAGCCCATCGGCGTCGCCGAATACAAACTTATCGTTCCTCAAAAAGAGCTGAAACAACTAATCACCGACGAAATAAAGACTTTCAACCAAGAAGTTGCCGACAAGACTTCGAAATAAACATGAAAACAAAAGACAAGACATCTGATATAGACAAATTATTGTCAACTCTCGACAAAAAGCAGATAGATGCATTTATACGAAAAGAATGTGCCGACGATAACAGATTTCGTGACAGATTCCTTGCTTTGGGGATGGGAATATTATTCAAGCCCGATTCCTCGGTTTACTCCTCCCGCATAGAAAATCTTATTGAAGATTACGGAGGCAGACACGGCTATGTGGAGTATCGAGATACTTTTGATTTCAACAGAGCCGTGTGCCGAATTTATGAGGAATTTGACGAAGCAGTTGATAATCATCGTTGGGACGTCGCAGTCTCTATCCTTACAGGGGTTTCGGAAGTCGCTGAAGACATTCTGAATTGCGGCGATGACAGTGCCGGAGAACTCGGGGCTATTGTTGACGAATGCTTTGAAAAATGGATGGACCTCATTAAGATGGAATTGCCGGAGGATGTGGAAAATCATATTTTTAATCTTGCGTTAGGCAAATTCAAGGAGAAAGACCTGAAAGGATGGGACTGGTGGTGGAGCTGGATTGAAATTGCCATTGAACTCGCCAATACCTCAACGCGGCAGAATTTTGTGCTTTCTGCTTTGGATGAAATCAAGAAGCCGACTAATGATGACTGGAGTGGAAATTACGCTTACAATCAAGCCCGTTCATATAGAATGACGATGATGTCTCGGTGCGGCACTCCGGAAGAGCAACGTAAATTTATGTATGACAACATTGACAACCCGGAATTCCGAAGAAAACTCCTCCAGACGGCATGGGACGAAGGTAATCTTGATGAAGTTCTCCGCATGGCTAAAGAAGGAATTGATCATGATTCGCAGTACGCCGGTCTGGTATCCGAGTGGAAAGAATGGGAGATGAAGGTGTTTTTGAGCAGAAATGAGAAGCAGGAAATCCTGCGCTTGGCTCGTGAATTCTTCCTCTCAGGAAAGTTTAGAGGTGGTTTTGGCCAACCAAACGACTTTTCGACGGAGAATATGTATGCACTGATGAAAGAAACGGTTGATGACTCAGCATGGCCGCATTGGAGGGATGCGCTGATAAAAGACGCGAAAAAATCTCAATATCAGCTTTTATATATCTTCACTCAGGAAAGATTATGGACCGACTATCTGAATTACCTAAAGTCCAATCCGACACAATATCTATTGGAAGAGGCTCCCGCGGAAGTTAGAAATGTCAATAAGGAGGAATTTATCCTATTGTATGTCAGATGCATTGAAAGACATTTCAAAGTTGCCTCCGATCGTAATTCGTACCGAGACGGGGCAGTGATGCTCAAAAAGCTTATAGGATTCGGAGGACGTGAAGAGGCTCAAAGGATAATCGAGCAACAGAAAGGACGCACCCCGCGTCGTCCTGCCCTGATCGATGAACTGTCAAAGATTAAATAATCTCGGAGTAAAAGACCTTCATGGACTACATCAAACTATCATCAGATGAAATCGCCGATGAGATAGACGCAATCGTCAACGGCGCAAAAGAAGAGGTGTTCTAAAGAACTTGCTGTCTGGCTTGTAGCCCGAATTGTGCGTTTTGCATGAGTCAGTTCCCCAATGTAGTGGATTAAGATATTTTTCTTTTGCTCAGTCGTATATTAGGTTTGGTTCATCGGGCATATATAAAGCCCGAACCAAGCTAATCCGACGTCGATTATCCATGACGGTGCCAAATGAGTGTGAAAATATGCGATTTGGCTATGTGACGTAGGTAAATATCGTTGTCGTACCCTTGAATATTTAGCCCGATTGTATCGGAGTTACTTACATCGTGTAGCATAGATTCAAGAACGAAGTGCAAAAAACTTCAATCTGAATAGCCTAATATTTT
>CAJKBH010000027.1 GCA_905198125.1 uncultured Porphyromonadaceae bacterium | reverse complement strand
ACCAGGGGGTCTATCAAGACTGGCGCACGGGGTCAGTCCGCTCTGGATTTTCCAGGTTATGTGCCGGAGCACTTTGATTTTACGTGCATCCGGGTGCAAGCGTCAATCGTCTGTCGATGCAAGGGTGATTACCTTTCTGCAACGTAGAGAAGAAAGGGGGAATGCGGAGCGCACACTTGCCCTTGCATAAGACGCGGCTTGCTAACTTTGCACAGGAAAATCGGTGCGCCGTGCCGTAACGCAACGGTTCATTATGTCCGGCAGACGCATCGGGAAGGCGGCGGCGCGGAGTGTCGGCTGTCTGCATCAAAACCAATAGCCGGGAGATTGCTTGCTGTTGCGGAACACAGGGGGCGAGAAAAGCCGGGCGGTGTCGGAGCGGTGCCATTCGGGGAAGGTGTCGGGGTGTCGCCGGATATAGTCGACAATATCGCGGAGGGCGGTGTCGCGCAGGGGTCTGTCGTTTATCAGGTCGGCAATATGGCTTCGCAGGGCTTCGCATAGTCGGGCGTCGAGGGTGGAGAGTTGAGAGAGGCCGAGGGCTTCATCACGGAGGCGTTGCATCAGTTCGGGGGAAATGTACTCGGCGGCGAGGCGGTCTTCAGCGGCGGCGATGGCCGGGTGCAGTTCCTCGTATCGCTCCCAGGTCGCCGCGCCGGAGGCGAGGGGGCGGATGTGGGCCGGTGTCGGAAAGAGCGTGGAGCGGAAGTAGCCGCATTGGGGCGTGTCGCGCCATTCGGGTATGGTGGCAAGCAGGGGTATGAGCGCGGAAATGGCGGTGGCGCGTTGGGAGCGATGGGCGGCGATGAGCCGATCCACGCGGTCGCGCGATGCCGGGGCGAGGTTTTGATTACTCACCACGGCAAAGCCGTTGACAGTCTGCACGAAGTCGAGCGATGGTATCGCGTCGGCGAGGGCTTGATGCGCCGCGATTGCGGCGAGAGGATTGCGGATTGGGGAATGGGGATTATCAGCGAGGATAGCGTCTACGACGGAGGCGGGGCAGAAAGTGGCGAAAATCCATTGCTCGGCGGTGTCGAGCCAGTATGCGATTTTGTCAAATAGCGAGGCTTCGCCTTTGACGGCGACAACCTGGTTCGGGATATATCGGCGGAGGTCGGTGTCGTTATTTATCAGCTTGTTCATGGCGATGTTCTCTGTCGGTGGTTACTGTCTTTGCGTCGCGGTTTTCGTCCAATGTGGTAAGCTGTATGAACGGCACGAGGGGTTTAACGCCTTTCCAGCCGTTGAAGCGGATAATGATGCGGTGGACGGTGAAAAGAAGGTCGTGATAAGGCTTTTGCAGGGCCTGGGCGATGGTGTAAAGCTCGCGCTTGTCGGAGCCGGAGTTGTTTGTCTGCGCCTTGCCGGGCACGGAGCCTACGAGGTTTGAGTGGACGCGCAGGGTGAAGCATATCATATTGACGGCCTCCTGTATGTCGCTCTCCCAGTCGCCGCCCTCCTTGTCGGAATCTATCTTAATGATTACGACGTCGTGCTGCACGTCGCCGTTGGGGTTGACGTAGAAGGTGCTGAACCATACCTTGCCGGAGTTCTCGGCCCCGGTGAGGAAGTCGAGAATGCGCCGCTTTTCCTCGACGATGCGCGCCTGTTGCCGGGCGCGGTCGGTAATGCCCTCGGATTTGAATATGGAATCCCAGTATTTCTGCGACACTTCGATGTGATATTTTAGCGGCGCGGAGTTGCGGAGCTTCGCTTCTTTGGCGAGGCCGATAAGTCGCTTGATGTTGTACCACTTTCCCCGGAACAGCGCGCCATAGTACGGTATGGGGTAATAGGTGCTGTCGGGGGTTGGTACGCGGCAGACGATGGCGAATTTGCGGCAGGTGTCGCCGCGTTTCAGTCGGTCGCGGAGGTCGGCGAAAGGCGAGGCGGCATCGAGCATTTCGATAATCTCGCAGTCGTCGATGGTGGCGAACTTACGCCAGTTGGCGAAATAAAGACGAGGTATTCGCCCGTTGGTGTCCGCCGGAGCGAAGCGGCAGTAACAGGCTTCCTTGCGGATAATGCGCACAATCTTTGTGGCCTCGGAGTTGAGTATGATGACCGACACGGCGAAGGCAAAGTGCTTCAAGTCCTGGCACACGCCGAGGAAATATGAAGGGAGGTCGTTGTCGAGGGTGAAATCCTCGACGGCTTCGGCGACAGGTGCGGAGGCTTGGGCGGTATCGTAGACGAGGCCGGAGCCGTAGCATACCTCGGCATTGAACATCTGACAGGTTGCGAGGGTTTCGTCCGATTCTATCAGGTCGATAATGTCGAAGGGCATTTGATTGTTGGCACCCCAGGGCATATATGCGTGGGTGTCGGAGAGGGTTGTAGGTGTAATCTCTCCGTCCTCCTTGAACACGGGCTTGGGGTCGGTGAAGGCCACCGACGCGCGGGCGTTGGGAAGAATTTCTACTGAACTAAAAATAAGCTGCTCCATAATCTTGTGGGTTGTGGTGCCACAAAATTATGGAGCGAGTGTGCGGGGCGAAAAGACGCGGCTAATGAGGAAATAAGCACATGACTTATGAACAATCCCAATAATACATTATATCGGAAAAGTCTTTTTCTATCAGGTTTTTATGATTTATGAAGAAATGAGCAATCCCCATATCGCCCCAAATCGCCATAAATTTAGTTCCATTCTCGTTATAACTAACCATTTGGAATAATTGTGTATCATATTTGGCGTACCGTTCTTCGTCTAAACGAGGATCTCCCAGTTGAGTATAAACAGGATAACCTAATAAGCAATTTTCCTCTTGGCAAGCATATTCATCGAGTTCGTAGCAGACATCTTCGCCCAAACAATGATATAAATCATAGTAAGGTGGTTTTTCGGCAATTTGCCAACCATATAAGGCAGCTTTCTTTAAGAATATTTCTTTGAACTCGCCATAATGGGGGGAGGCTGTTTTTCTAACGCTGAAATCAAGTCCTATTTCCCCTGTTATAGGCTCATAGTCATCAGCTAATTTAGATGATGATATTGGTATGCACAAATTTTGAATATCCTCTACTGTAATGTTTGGATCGATTATAGAGTGATAGACTACCCGAAAACGGTTGTTGTTCGTGTAATCATTCAGATCAGAACCATACAAGTAATCATTTCCCGACAAAAGGAAAAATTGAAGAATACCTTCTTTCGGGAGCAGTCCAACTTCTCCATTACAAGCTTCCGAAATTTCGTTCAAATTGAATTGAGCGAGAAGTTTCAGTTTATTCCCATTTTTATCCGTTGGATATGGCACAGATTTATCCCAATAAGGCAATCCTCCAAATTTACTGTTTATTAGAGCGATTTTCTTTCGTTTATTCGGATGGATAAAAATTGTAGGTACACCAATTTCCTTGTTAAGTTCGTCGGTAATTTGTCTGGCCAATTTAGCTTTATCTATTGCCATATCGCTATTTTGATTTTCAGTTTCTTCTTTTTCTTCATATTGATTAAAGCAATATCTCATATTACCTACGTTTTTTTGGTCTTTGTTTATTGAGCCAACTACGAAGACCCAAGACAAAACAAAAGAGCAGAATAGAGCTATTGCTATTTTCTTCATATAATAATGAGTGGCACAACTTGAAAAGCCGAATAAGCGGCTAAAAATAATATGTTATATAATCTACGCATATGCAAAGTTAGCGAAAATCGGTGAGATACGGGGTATAATCAGAGGAAAACTTCGAGGCCGTTAATGCGAAAAATACAGACGTGTCGGATTTTTCGGATCTGGCCGGAGGCCAGGAGCTTGAAGTTTTGGGTGCCGGAGTATCTTGCGGCGGCTTTATTGGGGAGTGCGATGCAGTTGTGCAGATGCACGATTTCGCCGTTTCGTTTCCAAAAGGAGATATCCACAGGGTCGCCGCTGTGGATCATAGTGAGTGCCGTTGTGTAATGGATTGCGTGTGCCATCAGTTGAAAGGATTTTTGTAGGTGTCGTTATGTATTCGGTCGGAGTATCGGAAGCCGCTGTCGGGTCGCACGGAGGTACGGCGGTAGGTGAACTTGACTTTGTTGAGTTCATCGTCGCCGTCCTGAACCTCACTGGTGCTGTCGGTGATAAGCACCGGGGGGAAGGTTTCGTTAAAGAGATCATCATCGTTATACGGGCGGTCGACAATGCGCACGTCGCGCGAGGCGAAAAGCTGCGTAAGCCATCGGGCGGTGTCGAAAGAAAGGTTGTCGGCCTGAAAGTCGAAGGATTGCTCAACGGATTGGTCGTAAAGGCGGAGAGAGTCGGCGCAGACGGCCTCGGAGCGTTTCACTTTGGTTTTTGCGGTGGTGTCGCCGGTGAGTTCGGCCAGTTCGGGGCAGTTGAACATATTGGTGAACCAGAGCCGGAGGTCGGGGGTGGTGTCGGAGAAGTAGACGGTAATGGAGCGTCGGCCTATGTCGACGGTTACGCCGAGGATTTCATAAGGCGTGGCGTTGTAGTATTTGGCGGTCTTCTCGTAGAGTGCGGCACGGCTTACGGTGAGCATGGCGAGGCGGTATTTGTCGCCGTAGCCGGTATATCCGTCGGGAGAGAATATGACGCGGATAAGGCCGGTGTCGCATCGGCGAGTGATGATGTGGTATGCAATCAGTTCCTGGTCTTCATATTTGAGAGGCGGCACGACGTAAAAAAGCGGCACGGGAATATCGGGCGTGGCGGTGATGATGCGGCGCGAGGTGAGGAACTGCTGCCATATCACGGCTCCGGGCTGCAGGTCGGTGTGGCGGTCGCAGTAGAGGATAGAGAAAGTACGGGAGGCGGAAGTGGCGTCGGCGGCTCGTGCCGTTAGCCGGAATGTGGCGAGTGGCTGCTCACGGAGCGACATTTCGGTTTCGATGAGGGAAGCGAAGTCGTGGAGCGTAACGATGCCGCCGTATGGGTAGTAGGTTTCGGAGAAAACAGGGTTTTCGACGGTGCCGGAGAGTATAAAGAGCGATATATCCACGGAGGCGGCGGAGGTATTGACGGTTATACGCTCGACAGCGGAGGAAAAAGCGAGGTCGCCGAAGTTGAGTTGTATCGATGTTGCCATGCCGCAAAGGTATTGCGCCCCGGCTGCCGGGCAAAAGACAGCCGAGGGCGGCGCGGTCAGGGGATTGCGATTTTATACAATCCCCATTTGTCTTCGGCGCATAGGTGGAAAGCCAGCCGCTCGGAGGGGGATTCCATATAGCGGAACACCTCGCCGTCGCGCCATGAGTAATAGAGTGCGAGGCGGAAGGCTTCGAGGCTGCCGGAGGCTTCGATTTGCCATGAGCCTTTATCGGTGAATACTTTGTAAATCTTCTTTTCCATATCATTTCGATGTATCGGGATTATAAAAATGAGTGGGGAGAGAGGGCAAAGCCGAGGGCGTTAACCCTCGGCTACGGCAAGCTGCTTAAGCTCGTTGAAATGCTGCTCGGATATTGATGCGCCGAGTTCGCGCTTTTTCCAGAGCATGAAGCGCATAGCCGATTGAGGGGTGCGGCAGTTGCAGCCTATGTTTTCGTCGGGCATCACGCCGAGAAGGTAGACGTAAAATCCGTTGTTGCGCGAGCGTTTGAACACCAGGAGCTTGCTCTTTTGAGCGGTGGCCTCGGCAGCGGCTTCGGGCTTCTGTTCGGGGGCGACGGGGGCTGTGGCCTCTTTCTTGGCTGCGCTCTTGCGTGTGCGCTTCTTTGTCTTGGCGGTCGAGGTGGCGTTGGCGGTTGCTGCTGTCGTGGTGGTGGCTGTAGTTTTCATTTCTTTGAATTTTAGAGGGTTTGTTACTTGCCCCGAAGGGCTTATTGAATTTTTACGTTGCAATATCAGGGAGCGTTCAGAAAGCGGCGAAGCAAAAATTTCCAGTAAAATTTCAGCCGGAGGCCGTAGAAAAAAATGAAGCTGCAACGTAGCGAAGCGAGATTTTTATTGAAATTTTGCGCAGAAATCATCGCCTGTTTTGCGGCGGTGCGGTGAACCCTACCTTTGCGACAGGAAAAATCACTATGCCCTGACGGATCAGGAAAGTTACTGCCGTCTAAAACCCGGAGGGAGAAAACTTGCCTCCGCCACTGCGCAAGCGCGCTGCCTCCCCGACCGATATAAACAAGCACCCGACAAGGGCGTTCCCGATGAAAGGCAAGCCCCCCGGCCACGGCAGCCCGGAGCGCAACGGCGCGGTCGCCCGGAGGTGTCGAAGCGGAGTGTTCAGACCGTTGCCAATAACACCGATGTTAATGTGTCTTTACGGCGTGGTGTCCGTAGAGGATATGGCCGCTGCCTCGCCCCAGGCTGTGCGCCTCGTGTCTGTCGGGAAAAAGCGTGTGCCCGGCAACCGATTTCCACCGTGCGGCATCGACGGGCATAAGCAGCTTGCCGCCGTGCGTCGGCTTCGGCGCGCCTCTCTCCCCACGGGATCGGAAAGTCGAGAGTTGAGGGTCGAGAGTTGAGGGTCGAGAGTTGAGAAAGTTTTCACCGGCATAATCCGGCGGAGTATGGGAAGGTGCAATAGTTGGCGCGGAGCGTGTCGGAGCGGCAATAGGTAAACCGTGGCGGCGAGTGTCGGCAAAAGGAGCGTGGGGAAAGGCTCGCCGGTGGTGGCGAGCCTCCCTTTGGAGGTCGGAGTGCTTTATACAATCTCGTAAACCATCGTGTAGTCGGCGTTGCCTACCATATCGGCTGCGCGGTCGGAGGCTTCTTCTTCGTTGCGGGCTTCCACATATACTGTCTGGCTGTCGCCGTCGAAGGTGATTACTTCCACCTGGTATTCTTTCATGCGGTTGGAGCGAGAGGTGGTGCTTGCTGCGAAATTCATTATATGTGTCATTGCCGTAAGATTTTGATTGTTATTACTGTGCGCCGGGGCGCGTTTGATTTTTACGCGCAATAAGGAGGGAAGTAAAAAGAGCGCAAGCGCAAAAATTTCAAACAAAATTTTACCCCTGCCGGGGCGTAGCAAATACTACCCCTGCAAGGGTGTGGAGATTTGTAAAAATTTGAGCGGAAATCGGAGCCTGTTTTGCGATAGCTCGGTACGACCTAACTTTGCAAAGTGAAATATCAGATGCGTACCCGTGCGTGTTTACAAGTAATATCAGTTAAAATCAGGTCTGCAAGAACGGAAATGACGCGATATAATGCGCGGTAAGCACTGCCTCCCGACCGTATGAAAACCTATGTGTTTATGTTTAAGTAATAGCCCGACGGCAACGGCCATATTCCTTGATGAAGCCCGTAACGCCGAAGCTGCCTCACTCCTTGATTCAACAGCCGATATGAGGGGCTACGGAGATACACACCGCTTTACCCCCCGGCATAAACCGGCCTCCAAAGGGAACAGATAATAACGGCACAGCCTTATTCACGCGACAACGCCGACACTCGACGCCGCTGCCGCTTGAAAAAAGAAAGACCGCCCCGAAGTGGAGCGATCCAATGCGATAGGGATAACAGCCCTTATGGGTTGAGATTTGAAGCTCAACGGCCACGCCGCAATAGCCCGGCGGCAGTGTCGCATCGCCAAAGTCAATTATTTGTTCCGAAATATTTTATGTGAAATAAATACGGCCTAACTGAACTTGTTTCGTTTACAAAACCTATCTTTGACGGGATAATAATATTAACTTCACCGCCATTGCCAACTCCATACTTAATGGGTAATTGGATTCCATCACCCCACTGTTTGGTAATATCGTCCTGACCTCCAAAAATGAAATAAGTAACCTCTTGTGTCAGACTATTGAGGTTTCCTGTTGATTCACCAAGAGAACCTGATAACAAAAAATGAATAAGACTCCACCGTTCAAATCTGAAATAAACTTTTTCGCCGTCCTTAAATTGCGGTGTTCCTTTTGCCAACACCTGCATATATGCGCCTGATTCACCAAGTTTATAGAATGGCGCATCGGTTCCAATTTGGAAGTTATTGTCTGCCGGTATTTGGCTTATTACAGACTTACCCTTAAGATATTCATCAATGGCCTCTGACTCCAGTTTAAGCAAATCCTCAAATGTTCCTTGAGCATCTTTTTGTGTGATGGTGATAGACCCTGTATTATAGGATTTGCCTTTGAACACAGTGAAAGCAACTTTACCTGTCCGTGTCGGTGCGTCGGCTATGTCAGCAACACTTATAGAGATAGTTTTGTCGCCAGAGGTAACAAGCATCCAGGACGGATAACCTGCCGATATATTGAAAGAATCATAGTCGCCTATCAAGGTGAGTTTAACATATTGAGCGTTACCCGGTATAACAACTTCACAATCGTGAACACCCAAAGCAACCTCACCTTCTCCCTGCAACTGTACGGCTAAAGAGAATAGCTTGTCTTCGGGTTCTTCTTCATTGCCGCAGGATATGAAAAAGAGCGGTAGGAAAAGCAGAAGTGTTTTCAAATATTTCATAAAATGGAGATTACGAGGTTTATAAAATATTGGAGTATATTGCCTCCAATATTGCAAAGTTAATGATAATCTCCGAGAAAACGAGTGTTTTATGCCGAAAAATATAATGATGCGCCCCCGGCGGTGAGGTCGGGGGCGCGGTGGGCGTGATTAGTCGGTTGTCGGAGGGTCGGCGGCGTGTGCCTTGTCGTAGCGATCGAAAGCCTCGCTTATGGCTTTCTCGATGTGGGGATTGCCGGTAAGAGCCGGGCGCTTCTCGTGGCATACAAGGCATGGCACGGCAGCCTTAGGGCGGAGTATGTTGGCGGTGGCGATAGCGTTGTAGATGCGCTGTGTTACCTCGATGCCGTCGGCATAGTAGTGAAAGGTGTACTCGGCTTTTGTTGTCTTATTTTCCATATCAGTATGTGGTAAGAAGTTAAACTTGTGGCTCGCAAGAGCCTTTTACACTGCCGTGCAAAGTGCGGCTGCAAGGCGCAGGGGTCAAGGGTTGACCGACAAAAATTTCCGACGGCAAATTTTTCGAGGCAATTCACCTGCCCTTGACGCGCCGGGGCCGCTTTAACTTTGCGGTGGAAAAGGTCGCCGTGCCACAGACGTATTACCACATAGGAAAATCAGACAATGCCGCCGAGTGCTACGGATATGCAGGTGTCGTTATAGGGGAACTTTTCACAGCCGATATAGAGGGTGTCGAAAGCGTCGGTGCCGTCGGTGCGGTGTTCGAGGCGGTCTTCCTCGGTTTCGGCGAGTTTTTCACCGGCTTTGTCCTTGCGGAATCCGAGGCGTCCACGGCTCACCCCGGCAGACTGTATGGCAAGGATTAAATCGTCGTTGTTCTGACGGTTGAAAAACGGCATAAGCCGCTGTTTACCTGCGAAGCCCTGATTTATGAGCAGGTATTTTTCATCGTGTCGCATGGGGTTGCCGAGGTAGACATCTTCGACGCGCCAGCCGTGCCGCTCAAACTCGTGGATAATTACCCACCGAAAATCCTGGTCGTTGACGGCATAGTTGCCTCCCAAAGCGGTGCTGTCGTAGTAGAACACGACGGTCTTGTTTTGGTGTGAGGCATAGTAGTCGCAGAAGTCGGCGACAAGTTCGGGCAGCTTGCGCTCAAACTTTACATAAAAGGATTTTATGATGTTGAGCCGCTTGCCGGAGGGTTGCCCGGCCACAATCCAGTTGATGTTGGCGTTATAGTCCAAGCCTATGCAAATAGGCGCGAGAGGGTTCACGTCGGCGTCCGCTTTGCAGGTTATGAGGTTATGGGCTATGAGGTTATCGGCTTCCATAACCTTATCATCACATAAACTTTTGAAAGCCAAGTCAAGGCTTTCAAAGTCGGAGGCGTTATACTTGTGCCGCTCGCGCATGGAGGAATAAAAACCGTCTTTGGCAATTCCGATCCTCTGACAAAGTATGGAGGTTTGGAAAGTCAAAGGGGTAATGTCGCGCTTCATCTGCTTTATGTAGTTCTCGCCGAGAAGCTGCAAGTTCTCGATACTGGAGTATTCCTTATAATATACGGCCACGGAGCGCATCTGATTAAGGGCGCGATCGAGGCGTCGCAGATGGCCTCGCAGGTAATCGGGAATCGGGGATTGGGATTTGTTGAGTTTGCGTATGCGAGATTTGATGCGCCAAATCTCGTAGACGGTGGCCTCGATAGCGGCTATAAGGTCGGTGTCCATCTTCTCGCGGTAGTGGAGGAACCACGAGCCGCGCTTTGTCTGCGGCATATCCGACAGTATCATAATGCTGTGGTTGAAGGAGTGGTGTCCGAAGTGCGATTTGATGCCGCCGTTGGCAGGGAGGGTTTCGTCTTTAAGTTTGTCGTAGTCGATAAACTTAGCCTCGTCGACGAGCAGCCACGACAGGGTGAGCGAGTTAGACGAGCCGGGGCGGTCTTGCGATATAATAATGGCGATGGAGCCGTTGTAGAACGATATGACGTGTTCGTAGTCGTGCGGCTCGGTGATAGGCTTGGCAAAGGATTTCGGAGGTCTTCGCCCGACGACATAATGAACTCCGTTGATGAAGCCCCAGCGTTTCCACGCGGCAAGCAGACCGGGCAATGTATTTGTAAGTCCGTGCTTGAAGGTAGGCACGACAATGCCGCCGGTAGAGCCTGGCATACGCTGCATATTTCGCAACACGAAAGGGGCTGCGATGCTGTCGGTCTTGCCCGTGCGCCGTCCGGCGACGATAACGGTAGTGTTCGCGCCGATAAGCTGCGTAAGGCGTTGGGGGCGGTTAAAGTAAATCTTGCGTGGCGCGGCGGTTTCCATAAAAATGATTAACTTTGCACAAAAGGATAAAAATGTTAGGGCTTTTTCTTCTATTGATGAGTGTACTCGTAGGCTACTGTGTCTATGGGCTATCGTTATATATAATGAGGAAAATCCGAGGGGAGGAAAGTTACAATAAGACGGCAAGCATAATCATCGCGGTACTATCGGGATTGGGATTTTGCCAGTGGCTTATTGGGTACTGTCATTGAATAGCACATTTTCTTCGAGGTCTACTTCCTCGAAGTCCACATCATCAATATCTATCGTTTCGGCGCGGTATTTCTCCAGTAGCGCGTCAATCTTCTCCTGAAGATTTGGTATGGGCTTAATGCCGAGTACGGAAGGGTCGTCGGTGGCGGTGAAAGGCTGCGGAAGAAGCTGCTCCCACGGCACGGCCTGTTCGTCTTCGAGGTCGACGCGGTTGTACTTGGCATAGGCCGAGGCCGCGCGCTCCATAGTGCGCGTGTCCTTGCGTTTCTTCGCCATAGAGTATGTTTCGAGGAACATTTCATTACTGCGCCAACGGTGCCAGTCGCGGCTCGCCGCCGACAGCGAGGGAAGAAGCTGCTTAATTATGGCGAGGTCGGAGTAAGCGGTGAATTTCGAGAGCCGGTAGCGGTAAAGATGTTCCTCGACAAACTGGCGATCCTTTGCGTCGGGGTTGGCAATGACCCAGGCGTAAAGGTCGCGTATGCGCAGCACCCGAAGCACCATAGCCTCGGTATATAGCGCGTCCAGTTCCTCTTTGGCGGCAAAGAGAGAACGGCGGCATACTTCGAGCGTGTCGGGTTGTTTCTTACTCATCGTCTTCCATGTCAAGGAGGTTGTTGGCTGTGTTGACGAGCGCGAGAGGCGAGCCAACCTGTGCGAGCATCATTTCCTGTTGACGCAGTTTCACTTTGGAAATGGCCTTGCCGCGATGATAGCGGCGCGACACTTCGCTGTCGCGGTGAGAAATGGCGTTGCGCAGCACTTCGGGGGCGATGTCGAGTATCACGGCGATGTCGGATATTTTGTGGTATATGCTTGCATATTTCTCAATGTCGGAAAGCTGCTGTTCGGAGAAAATGATGTTATCGGAGTTCATTGGCGGTGTCGAGGCGTTGGTTATACAGGTCGTTGAGGGGTACGGAATGGTTCTCGATGATGTCGAGCACCGAGGCATGGAGATTGGCGAAAATCTCCGGCGAGGTCGAGATAAAGGCACTCTCGGCACGGTTGCCGCGAGTGAGGTTCTGCGAGGTAACGACGGCTACGGTGTCGCCGCGCCCGGAGCGCACCAACAGGACTTTTGAATGGTTGTCGGCCAGGAAAGTGCGGTCGACAACCTGCACTATGAAGCTCCACAGTTTGACGGTCTTGTTGGTGGCCTTGTGGTCGAGCAATAGATTGAAGCGCGATATGGGGCGTTTCTTTTTGAGGAAGAAAAGGCGACGCAGAAATTCTTCGGATATGGAGAAGGAGGTCTGCCACACTTCGGCGGTGCCGGTCTGTTCCAGAATCCACTCCAGTATGTCGGCCACCTGCACGGCATTTGAGAGATACGCCTGAAAAGGCGCGTCTTTGAGAGGCCGGAGGATTTCGGAAATGGAGGCCGTGCGTTTCATTGGGGATTATAGCTGTCGTATTTCTGCCAGTTGGAGCGGTATTTCTTATCGAGGTCGATAAGCTCTTTGAGAAATGGGTAACGCTCGCTGTCGGGGCATACGGAGTTTTCGGCCGAGAGGTTGCGTAGGCGCAGATGCATCTCACGCATACGCCGGAGCAGTGAAAGGTTCTCGACGTATAAAGCCTGTATTTCGGGCGGCAGGGCGGCGTGATCGGCACGTTTGCCGCGCGGCGTGTCGGAGGGTGCAGCGGTGTGGAGATTGTTGTCGGAGGCGATAGTGACGGCTTTCGCGTCCATTTCCACAACCTGCGCATGGGTTAGGTCTGCAACACGGAAGTTGTAGTGCTTTTGCAGTTCGGCTTCGAGGCGCGGCATATCGGGCACGGCCAGGAGGTTCTTATACATATTGACGCGCCCGGTCAACTGCAAGAACATCTTGCAGCCGTCGGCATAGTCGCGGCTGTCGGGTTTCTCCCGGAGCCACGCGCCGAGATTTTCGGTAAATTGGTGGTTCATTACGGCTTATGATTTTGTCTGATACAAAATTATATAGCCCCGGATAGCTGTAAAAAGACAGAAAATGCGTAACTTTGCGTTTATTGATGGTATAACACCTTTTTACTATGTGTAATTATCTTAAATCCATTTTACTTTTTGTCTGTGTAATCTTCATTACACACTCAACTACGGCTAAGAATAGTAGTATTGACCGCTTTGCACAGGTGGTGGATTCTCTACACAGCTCTATGGTATTCCCTTATAATATAGCTCCGGGAATAGTTCTTACCAACATTGGAGTAGATAAAAAGGAGAAAATGCTTGTCATAAATTATACCCTTAACCCTGAATTTGTTGAGAGCGTTATTAAAAACGCTTCTACTGAAAACGGGATAGCCCAACTTCTGACCGGTTACGATGAGATTTTCTCTATCTCAATGATTGAAGCCGAAGCAGGATTCAGAACAGTAGTTACTTCTCCATCAGCAGACGGGTTAAACTGTACTCAATTTGTTACGGTTCCGGCATCTGCGATACCCATAGTCTACTCCAAACTTAAAAACGGCGACTTTTCTTCTCTTAAACCATATTTGGAAATGTTGCAGTATACATTTTCCAATATGAAGTTTCCTTTGAAAGTAGTTAATGGCGTCTATTTAATCAACGGGTTCATTAAAGATAACGAAGCTAACTGGGTATATAGAATTGAAGGCAATATAGATTCATCGAATATCACTGATGAAATAATCCAACATAATCGAATGAATTTAATAAATAATTTGCGGGCTAATATTAACCCGGATTATTTAATTGAAATTGAAGAAAAGGGTATAACTCTGCATTATTCCTATCTTAACGAAACGGGCGATATTTTATATGAATTTATTTTTACTGCTGATGATTTGAAATAATCCAGCGGCTTATATAGTTTTGAGATATGGTCGCACATCGGAAAAGCATAATCTTGCTAATAGCTATTGCGATTGTCTTTATGACAGTCGTAATATTCAGGTTTGCGCTTGCAGCATTATTTATGTATGGATTTGCAACTTTCGCGTGTGTGATAACTATGAGCCAACAAAAACTTCATTTGGATTTTTGGGGATTCTTGAAAAAATACAGTTGGTTTTATTGGGTGGCGACAATTACGCTTATTCTTTTCGCCGTGGTTAATTATCACGGAGATAAGGCAAGCGAAGAAAAATATTACCAGTGTTATAAATCTGCCCTAAACGATACGGTAGTGTCGATAGATTATTGGCGCAAAACCGGCAATAAAATAGAATTATCAAACGGCAAGATTTATAATGTCTACGTTACCCCCTACATTGGCGAAGTTGAGAATGTTGTAAGGCGAAAGCGCAATACCATAGTAGTCAAGAAAAAAGCGAACTGCGATACTTTATATTTCGAGGATTCGTATAATTATCAATGGCAGTTTGTAATATCCAATCCAAAGCCCAAAACAATATTTGAAGAATAAGGCTATGCCTTATTGTTAATCCCGGCGATAAAGACGAGGTTCTTGCCGGTAGGCTGAAAGATCCGTTTCATTGCAAGCATCGTCTGGCCGGTGGTAACGAAATCATCGAAAACTATAATGTTCTGCTCCGCAGGGCATACATTCATTTCAAAGGTCGCGTTCACCCGCTGTTTGGAGCGGCAGAGCGCGACATCTTCATAAAAAGGTATTGCGAGTTGACGGGCAAGGTCGGCAGCAACGAGTGAGGCGAAGTTGCGCTGACGGTGCCTCCGTTTCGGGGTGGTAATCACCGCCCAGCCTCCGGCGGCGAGGTTATAGCCGAGAACATCGGCGAGAAGCGCGGCGGTGGCCCCGGCAATTTTCGGAATCATGGCATCGTCGGCCTTGATTTCGGAAAGCGTTTTGCCGTAGACGCTCCGTTTCCACACGGCAAGGAAGAAAAGGCCGGTACGGTATGCGAGCATGGGGCGGCTCTGAAAGTCGCACCGCGCGCCATCGTCGTGCGCCCACTGTTGCCGTTTCTTTACGGTAAACAGATCCTTGCCGGATTGAGAGGAAGATAAAACGGCGGCAGACGGCGTTTCGAGTTCGGGTGTCGTTATCCCACGGATAATCTCGCCCATGTCAACCGCGCCGCTGCCGTCGTAAGGGGAAGCCATCTATCAGGCGGCCTTTTTGGGGTTGATTATCCCGTCCTCGGTGATAATCTCGCCGTCGTAGAAAGGCGCGGGCACCTCGTCGGAGGCTTCGACGTTAATAGTTGTCGAGGTGGTGCCGGAAGCCCCCTGTCCGTTGTCCTGGTTCACCGTCGTTTTGGTGAGCCACTTGTCGCAGCCGACAACGCGGTAATTGTCGTTCATATCCTGTACGATAAAAACATTGTCCGAGTTGTTGAGATAAGCTGCGGCAGCGGATGCCTCCGCGCCCACGCCGGGGTGTACGGCGACGAGCTTGTTAAGCTGTGTCTGCGAGGGAAGCTCGCCCTGCGGCTCGGAGGTAAGCTGCGATTTGTCGGGGAGAATGTCGATGAATTTCCATTTGGCGTCGGCTTTGAGGGTGAAGTCGCCCTTGTATCTGGCCGACGTCGCGCGTATGCCGTTGGCATCGCGTTCAAGGAGCGGCCAGCCCACTATCTCGCTTTTGGCGAGATAGTAGATACGACGGCGCACACCGGCGTATTCGGGCGTTCCCTGACACCATGCGAGGCTCTTTTGAATGTTGAGGCAAGAAGAAGCTGCGATAGCCATAGATTAAGCGGATTTGAGTTTAACAACTTTGAGGAAGCGGCGGTCGATACTTCGGAACTGTGTGCCGAAGAACATAGCGGCGGCGATAGTCATAGCCCACGGTTCCCAGCGTTTGACCTCCATACGGGTAAGGTCGCTCATGTTGTCGTAGGCGTAGAGCATATTGGAGCCGGGGGTGAGGATATACTTGTCCGTACCTGCGAGGCAGTCGAGGGGCACGATTGTGGTCTTGTTGAAGCTGCCCTCTACAATGGGCTGCTCGTATTTCTTGTTATATGGCACGGAGTTGTGTGTAACAAGGTATGCGTCGTTATAGAAGTCGGCAAACTCCGGGTCGCAGAACAGGAACTTGTGCTGCTTTCTCAGATGCGGGTCGCATGAGCGTTCCACCTCTTTTGCGACATCGACGGCGTTAGTGCCGTCGACAGCCTCGGTAAGCTCGATGAGGTTGTTTTTTGCGACGGAAATGTTGCCGTCCTCCATTTCGCGGTCGAGGATAGTTCCCCAGCCGTCGAACAGGTCGGCAGTCGTGTCGCCGTCGGGGTTGCGCCTGGCGGTGAAAAGAACCTCGTGCAGGTGGTGTCCGAGCGAGCGCATGACGGCGGCGATGACGAGGCGCGCCGAGGGAGCCTGCATCTGTGCGTCGCCGAGAGTGGCGGTGCCGCGCCCTAAAAGGGTCTGAATGATTTCCAGCGGCTCGAAGTCCTCGCGCACGTTGCCGAGGTAGGAAGTAATCTCGCGGTAGCCTACTTTGGTGGCCGACGCGCTGCGGCGGTCGCGTCGGTAAGGGGCGAACTGCCCCGCGCCCTCGACGGAGGGGAGCTTCGTAGGCGCGGTAACTCCGGGCATACCCTGCATATATTTCAGGGCTTCCTCACAGGCAAAGAGCGGCATGAGAAGAAAGTCGGTCTTCCACTGGATAGCCGCCCTTTCATAGTCGGGGTCGGTGATTTGGATAGAGTGAAGTAAATCGGGCATAATGTACTTGAATTTTGGTTACAGAGGGAGGATTTGCGGCATAGAGCTTACGGCAGTTGGTCGTAGATCTCGCGGGCGCGTCTGACCGATGCGCTGAAAGCGTCCATAGGGGATTCGGGCTTTTCGGGCTGCTGCGAAGTGCTGACGATGGCGGAGGTGGTTTCCGCCGGTGTCTTTTCGAGTTCGGCAACACGGGCTTTGAGGGTGGCGATTTCGGTGTCTTTGGCCTTGATTTCGGAGGCGTTGCCGTTCAGAGCCTTGTCGATTTTTGCAAGCTGCTCCACGGAGAGGCTTGCCGTGGCCTTGTCGCCCGAAAGTTCCAGTGAATCAAGGGCGAGGGCGGCGCACAGTGCCGGGAAGATGATAGTAGACATTTGGGGAGTATTTGATTGGTTATTGATTACGGGCGTGGCGGTGTTGGAGGGCCTGAACATAGCGGCAATGGCCGCGAAGAACCTGCCGAGGCCGCTTTCTCTGTCGGCGACGGGCACATTGGGTATAGGCATACCGGCAGCCGCCATCGCCGAGGCGGTGGAATCGGTGAGTTTGGGGGCGGTGTCCTCCGGCTCGTCGGTTATTTCATCGACAAAACCCCATTCAAGGGCTTCTTTGGCCGATAGCCAGCCTCCTACTTTCATAAGGTCAAGGAGTGCTTTGGGGTCTTTGCAGCATTTAGCGGCGTACATGGCGGCAACTCCGGCATCGAGTTTGTCAAGGTCGGCTTTCTGCCTTTCGAGGGCAGAAATTAGGTCGGCCATCTGGTCGGCGTTGAGGCTCGACCATTTGAAAAACTCGTTGGAGCATTTATGCACGAGGTACCAAGCGGCGGTGTCGATGCTGACGTGCTTTGCACCGAGGGCGGCGATAGTCGCTGCAGAGGCGTTCATGCCGACGAAATGCACCGACACGTCGCCGTGCAGCTTGAAAGCGGAGGAAATAGAAAGTGCGGTGGCGAGTGAGCCGCCTGTGCTGTCGATAAGCACGTTAACGGGTTTCCCGGCGTTTTTGGCGAGTATGTAGTCTACATAATCGCGGTCGAAGTCGTAGCCTCCGACAAAGCCTTTCAGATGCAGGTTATATTTGGGCTGTGGCATATCTTAATCGTTGTTTGCCACAAAAGTACCGCAGTAAATAAAGCGGCTAAAAGACACTGAAATTCACGGAAATTTCGTAACTTTGCAGAATGGGAAATCAAGCAATGACATTAGATAAGCAGGTCAGGCTTCTACGAAGCAGAGGCATGACTATTGCCGACGAGAACAAAGCCAAAGAGGTTTTGTTAGACGTCGGTTATTATCGTCTTGGTTTCTATTGGTTTCCATTTGAGAAGACTTACCCGGCAAAACAAAATCGAACACATGAGTTTGTGGCCGGAGCCAACTTCGATGATGCGGTGAAGCTATATTATTTCGATTACAAATTACGGAGCATACTTGCGTTTTATATAAACAGAATAGAGATAAACTTTCGCAACTTCCTGACCTACACGCTTTCCAATAATTATATAGATAACCCGCAGTGGTTTGTCGATGATACGGTAGTGGCAGAACAGTTTGCGTCGACTTTTGACAGTACGGTTTATACGGCCAGTTTCAAACTGAACTCCGTAATCAGGCAACATCACCGCGTCCATCAGGAGGATACATACGCCCCTGCATGGAAAACGATAGAATACATGACATTCGGTAGTGTTATAAATCTCTATAAAGCAATAAAGGATAGGCGTCTGAAGATAGAAATAGCCAATCATTACGGCATACGCTATATAGAGGTCGTTGAAAACTACCTTGAAATAGTAAGGGAACTCCGTAACTACTGCGCCCACGGTAATGTGCTATATGATTTTGTGCCTTTCAAATATATCAGGAGAGGCCCGGCAGAAGTACGGGGCGACAGGAATTTCCGTAATCTTAACGGCTCGATAGCAGTAGTCCTCTATATGCTCAAACAGGTTTCGATAAACCGTTACAATGAAATGGTGGAAGAAATCAAGGCGCTTATACGACACTACTCGCAATCCCCCAAAGTGGCCGAGATAATCGCCAACATAAGCGGATTAGATGCCTCAAATGTAAAATAATCACAACTTTTCTGTTTGAGCCATTGTTATATCAGAAAAAATAAGTACCTTTGCAACATCATAAGTGCAGCTATCGGTTTTAGTCCCGGTACCAGCACTCTAAAAGGGAAAAGAAGCCGCGCATTTTGTCTGCGCGGCTTCGCCTTTTTATAGCTGACTGTCAAGCAAAAGGGCCGGCTTTCGCCGACCCACCGAGGGAGAGAGGCTTATGCCTTACCAATGGCGGAACACATAGCCGTTATCCATATAGTAGTCGTACATGAACAATTCGCGGCCATAGGCGGCATAGTCGAAGTAGTTTGCGAGATTGCCCATCGTGCGGTCGAGGTCGTAGCACTCGTCAACGATATGCCGAGCAAAGGCTTCCTCGTCCTCCCACTCGCCGCAGTAGCAGTCCTCGAAGTGGTCGAGGCTCTCGCCTCCCCATTCCACGAAAGCGTCCACGGACTCCTTGTCGTGGATTTCCGACAGCCGGATATATTCGGCGATTTTATCCCATGTTTCCTGCCCCATGCAGCTTTCGCAGTACCACTCACGGGGGAAGTTCTCGTAGTCCTGAAACATAAGCTCCGGGTCGTTTTCGTCGGCGTGGTAAGCCCGGCAGAAGTTGATGAAGTCCTCGTAGCTGTCGAAGGTGGAGAGGTCAACCCACAGGCCGGAGAGGTCGCCGCCGTTGTATTTGGCGTATGTTCCGCAGTAGAGCGACGGATTTTCGTCGCGGTAGTCGGCCTCGTGTTCGGTGATGGCCTCGCGCAGCGATTCGGGCGTGTAGCCGAGTTCTTCGAGGCGGTCGATGATAACCTGACGGAGAGGGAGGTTGGCGTTAAGAATTTCTTTCATGTCTGTATGAATTGAGGGTTTGAATGAATGATTTCGTGTAAAAGCTCTTTCTTTTACGCTGCCCTCAAAGTTGCTCCCGGCGGTGTTTCAAGACAAGGCTCTGAAAGAAAATACGCTCTGCAAGAGGAAGATTTTCAGGAAGATGCAGTTTAGCCTTGTCGCGCCGCAGGGAGCTATTAACTTTGCGGAGTAAAAGGAAGGGTGCGAAATCAATCATGCCCTCGGTTCACAATGAAAGAAAATCAGCCAGCCGGGAGTGTCGGGTAATCGACAGCCGCGACACATACAACGTACAGCCCGAACCCACCGGGGCATCAACGACACTGCCAACGTCCATACAGACAACCACACATACGCCATACGGCGGCAACGGAGGCGTTGAAATCTCCACCTGTTATTACGGCAAAACATCAACTCCGCGATGCTTGCCCTGCCGACAACGATTCATGTTCCATACGGAGAGAACTTACCACAGCCAAACAGCGAAAGCCAAAGGAGGAAGGAACAGTGCCATATATAAAAAGGAAAGTCCGCCACAAGGCAGACCGTCCGAATAATAATGAGTGGGAGAAGCGTGAGCCTGACGTTTACGGCTGCAACTGCGGCGCACAGTGCGAGGAAGCCCGGCATATCGTCGCAAGCTACGGCCACGCAGGGCAATGAGTGTCTTCGGATATGCCGCCAATGACCGCATTATCCTATCAACGGCTACATCAGGATAACAGCCATGTGTTCAAGTCCTGAAAACGCAAGCCTCCCTCGGTGGGGTCGGCGAAAGGCAGCCCATTCAGAACACGCATGGCAAAAGCGAGCGTTGCCCCACCGCCTTAACCTCAATCTCCCACACGGCAGGGTCGCCACCGGGAAGCCCCGTCTTCCTTGTGAGCGACACTTTGGGAAATGGCGGCTCGGCTGCGCCGATCAGCCAAGACCTGCCGCTTACGTCGGTAATGACAAACCCCATCTGAATATCTATACGCAGAAATTTCGATGTGCGGAATTTCAAAGTCGCCGTTTCCACGGGTGCGCCGTGGCTGCACTCGCTGACCGCCTCGGCGGTAGCGTTTGCAAACGGCACTTCCTCCACATCGGTATGGGCGGCAACGGTAAGCCCGGCCATAGCCATTTCTCGCAGGTTGGGCTGTAATTTCTCGCAGTCGACAACCCCGACAAACCGTATGCCGGGAAGCGACAGTTTCGGTACGAGCGGCGATTTCATACCTTAATCGTCTGTGTAATCTTCAACTCGCCGGAATAGCCACGGGCTTTAAGCTCGTCGATAAGCTGCCGGGGCGTGAAGTTGGCGAGGTCGGGATTGGTAAACACTCTCTTTAATTTCTTTCGTGAGTGGTGGTACTCGCGTTTCGCGGCGTTCACACACTCCTTGCATCGGTAACTCAGGCCGTCGGGAGCCGATGCCATTCTCCCGAAGCTCTCCAGCGGTAACTCGCGGTTACAGCCGGAGCAGATTTTGGTCGTTTCAGACATAATTATTACAGATATTGTTGATATAACGATTATTACCTATATTTTGCACGGTATAAAACCGCGCTGAACTCGGTACGATTTTTATTCAGTTTTCGCTGTTTTTTCCTTTGTCGCGGTGTCGCTTGACATATATTTTCTTTCTAACCCGGTCGAGGCGTTTCTTGACCGAGTTGTAGTTTGTATCATTGAACTCTATGCCGTGCATCGCCATCCATGCCTCCAGCATATAATCAATGCGCGAGCCTTTGATGTATGTTTTCACATAATAGTCGTGCAGTTCGAGGTCGAACAGGTCGCGTAGCGTTTCGACGAGGGCGTTAATGCCCTGCGGCGATACATAGTTGAATTGGCGCGGGTCTTTGGCCGGGAAGAAAGGTATAGCCACGGCCACGCAGCCCTGTGGCGCGGGCCGGGGCACATAGTCCGACGGCGGCACGTCGAGCAGGGCTTTAAGACGTTTGGATTCCACGCTGCCGCGCACAAGGCGCACGGTGTACTGCGAGCCGCCGTGCCTGTGGCGGAACCACTGCGCCATAAATGCTTCAAGAGGGAGGTAAATAAGGAAGTCGTTCATATCCGGGTATTTTAGGTTTATATTTTTATTGTTAATTCAATGGGAAAAGAGGTGTAACCGCCGGAACCGCGCAACCGTCCGAGAGAGGCAAAGGCAATCCCCACGAAGCCACGCATTTAAGATATTTTTCTTTCTTTTCAAAAAGAGAAAAATAAGGTAAATCGGTTGTCGGCGGTTGCAAAACCGGCAAACGGTGGCTTGCGGTGGCTGTTCGGTTGTCAAAGGTTGCAGACATTAAAGTGTTGATTTATACCGCGGTGGCGGCGGTGGCTGTGGTAACTGTCGGTTTTCAAAAGATTTGCCGAAAAAATCAAAAAGGAAGGCTTGATTGGCCGGAGCCGCTCGCGGGAGGCTTACTGATTTGATTTTCATGCTCTTGTTGTTCTTCCTCCGTCATGGCCGAGGTGTCGGCGGTGAGATAGAGGTGATAAAGCTGCTGCACCTGGTCGTAATCGAAAGCCAGTGCCGTATCGACATCGTAAAGCTGCCGTCCGGCGGTGCCGCCCTCTCCAAACTCCTTTACAGGCTGTCCGTACTGGTTCATCTTATAGAACTTGCGCTTGACAATGCCGAGGCATGGCGCGGAGCGTTCAAGATATTTGCGCATATCGTCTTCGGATAGTATAAGCTGTTTTGTCGAGCGCGCCTTGTCGGTCTGATAATGCTGAATAATACGGCGGTCGCGTATTATGAGTATATTCTTCGGCTCTGAAAACTCTCTTGTCGCGGAAGTGCCGTGAAGCCTCAGGCTCGACACATTGCGGTTAATGCGAAAGTCGCCCTCCTGGTATAGCCGCCCTTCCTGATAAAGCACATGAACAAAGTTCCAGAAAGAGGCCACTTCGTCGGAGCGTTCTGTGATCGAGTGCTGTTCAAGCAGCATCTCGACGCAGATATCAAGAAGATTTTCGTAAGAGAAAGGCACAGGGAGGATTTTTTCAAGCGTCCTCAATGAGGCGAGCACCACAACCCAGTTCATATACATACGGTCTGACACAGTTTTGCCGCTCCGGGCGATACGGTTCACCACCTCTGTACGGGTAAGTGCGCAGAAATGGGGAAAATCCTCCACGAAGCGGTCGCGGTGTCTTACTACTTCCATAGTAAGGTGGCACACACCGCGACGGTTCAGTTCCATAAGCTCGGCGAAGCGTTGCCGTTCCTCCAGAGTGTATGAGGTCTTGTTGACGGTTATGTGCAGAATACGCGTGAACAGGGCCGGGTCGATAGTCGGCATTTCCTGACCCGACAGGATAACGCCGCAGTTCACGTTGACACGCTCCACATCGCCGTCTTTCATCTTGCCGCGTCCTACACCGTCCCACATTGATTTCAGCAGTTCCACCTTTCGCCACTCGATAGAGTTCTTGTATTCGTCGAAATGCACAAGGCAGTTGGCTGTCTGTTCCAAAGCCTTGTTAATGGCCGGGTATGTTTCGCCCTCGTAATTTATCGGCTTGTTCGAGCTTGTAAAGAAGCCTTTCATGGCTTTGCCAAGCTGTGATTTGCCCGATTGCGGCTTGCCGAAAATATTGAAAATCGGGAAAAACTCGAACTGTTCAAAAATGAAGTCGCGGAAAAGCGTGGCGAAAATAAAAGCTATCGCTACCTTGCCGTTGTCGCCGAACACGTCGACAAACAGTTTCAGATACTCGGCCATCGACACGTCGGCCTTGTGGGTATAGGTGAAAGATTTCTCGAAAGCGAAGCGCAGCCGGTTGTCGCGGTACATCACCGAGAAAGCCGGGAGATAGAAAATGCCGTAACCCCGGAGGCTCACCATTCCTATTTCATCAACGCGGATAAAACGGTCTGTATAAATGCCGTCGCCGTAAGCGAAAAATCCCTCCGGCTGCCAGCCGAGGGTGCGGATACGTTTGGCCGATTCGCTCTTTCTGAAGATGTATTCCTCGACGCGCATAAGGTCGTCGATTTTGCCGAGCCACACATAACGCCCGGCAATGTTTATCTTCTTTCTGAACAGAGCGAGATTCACGAGGTCGTCCGGCTCCAGAGGTATAATGGCGTCGTGGCCCAGGTCGTTGACGATTTTATAAAGCCTCGTCATGGAGCCTTCGTCTGGAATATCGTACATAGGCAGCAGAATGAAGTTTGAAAGTCGTATGACCTCGCTCTGTTTGCCATAGGTGCAGTAGCAGTTGTTGGCAATAAAGAACCCGTAGCGGCTGAACAGGTCGCGCTCGTTCTCGCTCTCCGCGCCGTCCTTGCCCGATTCATTGCGCTTGCGCATCTGCGCCGAGTTAAAGGCCAGTTTCCAGGCGGTGCGCTCCTTATATTTCTTGATAAGCTGTTCGAGGTACATAGAGGCGAGTGTCGCGTCCTCTATGGCTGCGAGCATGGCGCACAAGTCCTTGATAACCTCCGTGCGTCCTAACTGCGTCGTGGGGGCGAGAAATGCTTTCTCGGCATACCACAGCACAAAATCCTGTTCTTCGAGCGAAGAAAGGATAGCCGGAGTGGTGCAATAGCTGTCGGGGTCGTTCTTTTCGGCTCCGTTGTCAAGCGGAATCTCCCGTACCACAACGCGGAATCCGCGGTCTACGGCCTCGCGTCCGTTCTTCATCACGGCCTTTGTTCCCGGCGAATAAATCTCGCCCTCTTTGGGTATCTCGCTGTCGGGTATAAAACAAAGTGTGTCGGAAATACCTTTAATGGCCTCGAACTGCGTGGCAGTCCACTCCGTGCCGAGGGCGGCCACTGCATTGTCGCTGCCGACAGACTGGAGGCGCAGCACGTCGGGCGCGCCCTCAACCACATATAGGAACCCGGCCTTTCGCGCGGCTTTCCTTGCTATCTCGATGCCGAAAACGGTATTTCCTTTCTTGTAGACGCATGAGGTCGTGGAATTGAGATATTTGCAGTCCGTATTATCGTCAAGGCTTCGGGCGGTATACGCTATCACGCGCCCGAACCTGTCGCGTATGGGTATGGTGATACGGTTGGCGAACATGAAAGAGAAGTGCCCGTCCTCTTTCTTTCTGATCATGCCGGTGTCAAGAAGGGCGTCGAGGCTTACGCCCTTCTGTTTGACGAACTCGAAAAACTCTTTGGGATAAGGTGCATAACCTATCCCGTTTGCCCGGCAATATTCAAGCGTCCACCGTTTCGAGGCGTAAGCACAGGCGCGTTTGGCCGCGGTGTTGCCGGCCACAAGCGACTGCTCGAAAAACTGCTGCACCGTTTCCAGTGCCGCAAGGTCGCTCTCGCGCTGAAGGGCGAGCTTGCGCTGTTCATCTGTAAGGTTGTGGGGAGCTTCCTCGACGGGTATGTTATACAGCCCGGCTATATGGCGTATGGCATCGGGGTATGACATATTCCTGTTTTCCATCAGGAATCTCACGGCTCCGCCACCCTCGCCGCAACTGAAGCATTTGTATATGTTGCGTCGCGGGTCGACGTGGAAAGATGCCGTGCGCTCGGAGTGAAAAGGGCACAGCCCTGTCCAGCCGGAGCCGCTGCGCCGCAACTGCACGAAATCTTTCACGACATCGTATATCTGCACCGCGTCGAGAACAGCGTCTATCGTTTTCTGCGCTATCATGGCTACACCTGTCGTTTCCAGAAGCGTAAAATTTCGCTTCCGAGATAGAACTTTACTTTGCGGTTTCCGATAGTACGATAGCCGCATTTGATAATTCTTTGCTTATCGGTATAAAGCCGCAGAGTATCGCGGTGTATTCCAAGTAGCTCACAGGTTTGGCTTATGGAATAACGTGCAGTTGCAATAATTTGGGGTTCGGTAGCTTTCATATACGGGAACCTTATTATTTAACTGTTTCCGGGAATAACACGTCGACAGTTGAGCCGAAAGCAACTGCGATGCGCTCTTTGGCTCTTTGATTAGGCGTTTGAATACCCGACAGCCATTGCCTTACGGTTGATTCTTCGCGGCAAGTGATTTCGGCTATTTTTGATATAAAAGCCTGTGCCGGATTTGGTTTCTCCTTTTCTTCAAGGTAGAGTTCCTTTAGTGATTTTTGCTCCATATAATCTTGTTTACATTTTTTAACTATTGAACTACAAATATATTACGCAATATATTTGTTATATTAGGAAATAATAGTTACCTTTGCATCAAGAAATAATCTTATTGCTTGTTGTTGTGAATAATCACGACAATGCAAAGGTAGCTAATCTAATTGATATAACGTTATATTAGCATTAAATATTGCGTAATAATTACTAAAACTTGTAATGGCACGATACAGACTACTTGAATTGAGAAAAGAAAACGGCAAAACGCAGAAAGAGCTTGCCGCAGCTCTCGGCGTAACACAGGGCTTTCTGTCAAGTGTAGAAAAGGGTCGCAATCCTTTTCCCGACGAGCGAGTTGCCGACCTCCGCAAAGCCTTCCCCGGAGTTGACATTATGAGATATGAAATTGATGAGGAAGAATATCCTCGCTATCTTGAATCGGTAGGCAGCAACAATAAGTTTTCGGAGATTAGAATAAATGACCCCGAAGCCTTGCGGCAGATACTCGGAGTCCTGGAGCGCATAGACCGCGACACAGACAAGGCGAGAGGGGGCGATGATGAAGAAATACAAAGATTGCGCGATGACAACGCGCGTTTATGTTCCCGGCTTGATGAGTTACAAAAGAAATACGACGATTGCCGAGATAGGGAGATAGACCTACGAGAAGAAATATGGCGTTTGCGAGAGCTACTAACAGCCAATGGAATCTCTTACACTCAAGAAAAAAAATGATAAAAAGGGCGCGAAAGTTATTGCCACATCAAAAAATATTATTAACTTTGCAGCGTAAATCTTGCGCGCAACATACGCGCAAGCAGGAACGAGCTTTAAGCAACTAATTATTAACCAGTCGTTTACGATTGGAGAAAGTTGTCTGGAAAGCGTGTATACGCCAAAAGCGTATCCCGAGTTCGAATCTCGGTCGCTCCGCAGGTAAATACGCTGGAATTCATAATAATATGATTTCAGCGTATTTCTGTTTTAGGGACCACCGTTCGAATCGCCGGAGCTTTCAGGATTACCGCCAATTTCGATGTCATGATAATTTCCGGAGGTTTGCATTTAGCAGAGCATCTGCTCTCTGATTTCTAAATATGTACAGATGATACTGAATTTGATTGCGATATTCGTAGGCAGCGGCCTGGGAGGCGTATGCCGCTATCTGGCCGGCAAGGCTGTTCAGTCACAAGTTGCCGCCACATCATTGTTTCCGTGGGGGACGTTTGCCGTCAATGTTACAGGCTGTCTTTTAATCGGTCTTTTTTATGGGCTTTTCGACAGATACGCTTCAGATAGCCTTTTGTCGCAACAGTTCAGACTGCTTCTCACTGTCGGATTCTGCGGCGGATTCACTACTTTCTCCACATTTATAAACGAGAACTATCTTTTGTTCCAGTCCTCCAATCTGCCTCTTGTTATCGGATATGTTGCATTAAGTGTGGTTGTGGGATTCCTGTTGTTATATATCGGCTACAGTCTGGCTCGTATATAATTATATTCTGACTCGTATATAATTATATGCGGAACAGTCAGACTTGCATGTCATAATACTGAGGGCCGGTAAACAATAGCATAAAAAAAGCCGACGCCCTTTCAATTGCGTCGGCCTTTTTTGTAGTCGGAATTAATATCAGCGGATGATTGACTTCGTTGCTTTGGAACCCTGACGGATGATTACGAGCTCGCCCTGTGCAGGACTGGCGATACGTACGCCCTGCAGGTTGTAGTACTCTACAGGAGCGTTTTCGTCGATTACGACGTCTGCTACGCCACTGTCGTCTGTCGGGAGTTCAAGATAACCGGGTTCTGTCTGTTCTCCGTTGTAATAGACACTATCCTGCTTGTACTGGGGGAAGTACATCCATACAGATTTAGCCGGGAACTCAATACGATTGTCCTTCATCGTGATGGCTGCACCCTGCGAAGGGTCTTCAAGAACCTCGCCTGCGGATGCAACATAGCATGTTCCCATATCCTGAAGGACAATCCCTGAATTTTGCAGTTCGATGACCACATCGTTTGGATTAGAAGCATCAAGTATGATGTTGGCATCTCCCCATATATCTGCGAACGGAGCTATCATACGGTACATACCGGGCTGATCTTCGTTCACCTGCACGGTAATTTCCTTTTCCGTGGGAGCTGCGTCCATGAACATAGGCCATACCATCCGGTCCATCCATTTGGCAGGTTTATCCAAATCGGTCCATCCGGCCTCTGGATCTATACCTTTCTTCATGCCCAATACATCCCAGATTTCCACATACCCTGCAGATTCAGTATAATCTGCATCTTTGTATGCCTCCCAGCTGAAGCCATGGTCAGACTCAAACGAAATAGTACCTGCTGCCGGGTCGTATGTGCCTATAACATCTGTAGGATTGAGATTTCCTTTTCCTCCTACTTCAGTGTACACAAAAGGCTGGAAGGCAATGTAATAAGTGGTGCCTTGTATGCTGACCGCACCCAGCTTTATTTCGCTGAATGTCAGCTTGTTGGCATTGGCATCGTATGTGCCGACGAGATCTGATGCAAAATACTCGCTTTCGCTGGTTATCGTCACTGTTGTGCCGTCGAGAGTGAGGTTGGATGGCACAGTCTCGGCAGTTAGTGTACTTGTCTGGAAATAGTAATCACCAAGGGTGAAATCGTAGTATCCCTCTATGGACTCTGATTCTTCGGCGGCTCTGACTTTCTTTGCCGCAATAGTCTTCGATGCCGACGCGTTCAGGTTTGCAGACATCTTGACTGCCTTCTTCACCGGCAGGATCTGACGGATCTGCGGGGCTGCTGCTGCCGATACCGCTACCATCAGTGCCAGTGTCGCTGTGTAGAATTTCTTCATGCTCTTTGGTTTTGTTGGTTTATGTTGATTTGTATGCTATGCAATACGGCTGATATTCCGGGTGAAATGAACACAAGGTAGTATATTCATGCTTCTAACGATTGCAAATTTACAAATTATCTTTAATAAAACAAACATTTTTTCACAAATTTCAACAAATATGTATCAAAATATTAATATTTCCGCTTACGATGTAAAATAAGTCTGTAAATTTGCACGGTACGTCAGGGTATTTGAATCAGATTGATTAACTTTGTACTCTGTATACACATCGGGCACCTGAGTGCATACGACATAATCACGGCTGAATACCCACCGCAGAAACGGTAACGGCCGAGGAAACGCAATCGAACTAACCGCACATTATGACAAACAGACAGATTTGGCCCGACACAGTCCAGCCTGTCGAGGACCTTGAATTTCAGGCCGTCGAACCTACATACATCAAGGTGCTGACAGCCCGTATAGCGATGACTTATGTACTTATTATGGGCATTGCATTCATTATCCCGCTGACGGTGGAATCATACGGCTGGTGGATTCTCCTCGGCGTTGAAAGCGCTCTGGCGATTGCAATGGCCGTCAACATCGCATTGATCCACAGGATATACAGTGTAAAGGGTTATGCCCTCCGCAACCGCGACATATCATACCGATCCGGACTTTTCTTTACCTCCGTGAAGACAGTGCCGTTCAGCAAGATTCAACAGGTGTCCGTGCGCACAAATCCCCTGAGCCGTATGTTCCGACTCTATCATCTCGACATCATTAACGGATCGCAGTCGGCCGGAAATGTAATATCCATTCCGGGCCTGACTCACGACGAAGCCGAACGGCTAAAGTCGATACTGATCAATAAAGACGGCTGCGATGAATGACTTTTCTACGCCACGGCGCATGAGCCCCGCCGCATTCATCGTGATATGGATGCAGACGTTCCAACAACTCATCACCACATTCATATTCATAATCGGCATGATGCTGTTTGACGATGATCTCGTGCACTCGCAACGGATCATCATGGCTATTGCCTGCGTTGGCGGAGCTGTCGCACTTTCAGCCGGCATAGCATTCCTGAAATATTACTTCCGGAAGTATCATATCGAAGGAGACAGCCTGATATACACTCATGGTCTGGCGTTCAAGAACACCACAAGCGTACCGCTGGAGCGCATACACAACCTCCGGACCAAGAGCGGCATCTTTTACCGTCTGGTCGATATGCGGGGTGTATCGTTCGACACGCTTGCCAGCGACAAGCAGGAAGTGGAACTGATTCTCAATGAATCCGAATGGCAGGCGCTGCTGCGTCAGGTCCGCATAGGCGAGGATTTCCCTGATGCCGGCGGCCTTGACACCGCTGTCGCACCTCCGCCACCGTTCCGGCAGGACAAACTGCACGTCAGCAACCTTAATATAATCAAAGGCGCTTTATGTCAGAACCATCTGCAAGGCTTCGCGATACTCGGAGCCATCGCAGCCGCAATATTTGATAAAGTCGGCGAAATAGATAGAGATGCCACCGGGCGGCTTATCGATTATATCGACGCTCATGCCGGCGACATATCGCTGTCTGTCGGTCAGATACTGCTCTGCGGAGCCGCCATTTATTTATTTGTGATGCTGTTGTGGACAGGCCGTACCGCTATTCGATACTATGGCATGACAATCAACATAGCCGACAGCAAGCTTACATTCGAGTCCGGACTGTTCTCACGCTACACCAGCCGCATAGCCCGCGACAAAGCCACCGTACTGAGCATCAAGCAAAACCCATTGGAGCGATTGGCACAATGCGAGACAATATCCATACGCCAGGCCGAGAATGTGACGGACGAGAAAAAGCGAGGCGACATCACCATCTACGGCTCCGACCTCGGCAATCGGATACTTGACTGGTGGACCGGAGACGATGCCGGAAACAAACAGCCGTTCCGGGACAAGGATTCTGTCAAAGAGTCCGTTCTGATGACCGCCCGTTCAGGAAAGGGAGTGTTTGTACGCCGGTTCATCCCCCATCTTCTCATAGCAATTGTAGCGTTGCCGGTTTTTATTTTCGCCGCCGACATAGTCATGCCGGCCATAGCGGTATGCACGCTGTATGCCGTTCTTATGGCCGTCCATGCCGTCATGGCCTGGCGTCACAGCAGCATAGAGCTGACGGACGCATACGTGCTCATAAATAGAGGCAATGTTGCCCGTATCCGTGAATATGTCCGATACCCCGACATTGAATCCATACGGATTCGTCGCACTCCCTTTACCCGTTATACCGGGCGTGTCTCGTTGCAGGTAGCCACCAACTCCGGGGTCACTACCGTCTATTCGCTCACTCTCGCCGATGCCCGTACCCTCCGCAGCTATATTGTTTAATCTCCTTCGCTTAGACTCTCCGTTTTCATGCCCCGCTCTTTTTTGTTTCTGATCGGAGCTTTAGCGAAGGCACTCTATATTTGGCTACTTTCAAATAATGCATTAATTTTGTAGTTGCAATTATTCAGAACGAAGAAAGACACGAAATATGTATTTTGTATCCAAACGCATGGAGATAGCCGGATGCCACCGGCTGGAGCTGAGCTACGAGAGTAAATGCAGCAATCTGCATGGACACAACTGGATTGTAACGGTTTACTGCTATGCACGCGAGCTGAACGCCGACGGCATGGTGTGCGATTTCACCCGGATCAAGGAACGGATTCACGGTTATCTCGACCACGGCAACTTCAACGAACTCCTCCCCTTCAATCCCACTGCTGAAAACATAGCCAGATGGATCTGCGAACAGGTGCCGCAGTGCTATAAGGTGTCGGTTCAGGAATCGGAAGGCAATACCGCTACGTATGTCGATGACAATTGCGTCGCCCAGATCAGTCCGTATCTGCCATGAGGGTTAACGAGATATTTTATTCCCTGCAGGGCGAGGGATCATATTCCGGCACTCCAGCGGTTTTCGTCCGGCTGTCGGGCTGCAACCTTAAATGCTCCTTCTGTGACACGCGTCACGAAGCATATCAAGAATATACCGACCGGGAAATACTTCAGGAAATACGGAAGCATTCTCCCTGTCGGTTTGTCGTTATTACCGGCGGCGAACCGTGCCTGCAGCTCACCGGGGAACTGGTGAACCTCTTGCACGAGCACAACTGTTTTGTGGCAATAGAGACCAACGGCACGATGCCTCTGTGCGACGGCATCGACTGGGTGGTATGCTCGCCCAAGGTCGGATTCTGCCCTAATGCCGGGTTAAGACTGCAACACATCGACGAACTTAAGGTGGTGTATAAAGGCAAAGGCCAGGACATGAGCCTATATGATGACATAAGGGCCGAAGAATACTGTCTTCAGCCCTGCGATGTCGGAGATGTTGATGAAAACCGCCGGATCCTCTCGGAAACCATAGATTATGTCAAGGCTCACCCGAAGTGGCGCCTGTCACTTCAGACACACAAACTTATAGGAGTCCGTTAATAGCTTATACATAGATGAATACCTATGTAAATAGACAGGAGGGGTCATCACTGACACCTCCCGCGAGTAAACAATCCAAGAATAACCTATCTATAACAATCTATACCTAATATCTATGAATTGTAATATCTATGAATTGTAATATCTATGAATTGAATCTTATTGTACTTCTACTGCTAACTTATAACTAATCTAATATCTAATATCTAACATCCAATATCCAATATCTGATATAAATCTTATTTTGCATTGATTTCATACACGCGGCTTGACAGGTCGCTGTTGCTGAACAGCGGCAGACCTACCGTCATGAGATACTGACCGGAGTATGTGCTTTGGCTGTCGTCAACCGAGCAGTCGGCGCGGTTGATCTCGTGCACGCGGTACTTTGCATCGGGATTGAGACCCTGCAGCTTCACATTGATCAGTTTCTCGTTGTAGCGGGGATGTACGTCGAATGCAAACACCACTGCGTTCTTACCTCCCTTGTCCACAAACATTGTGGATGTATGGTTGCCTTCGTACGGAGATACAAGACGGTATTGGTCGCCGTCCAGTATTACCGGTTTCAGGCGGTTGTATTCCTTGATGGACTGCTTGACGTATGCCAGATCGTCGGCAGTAAGGTCATGCAGGTTGAGGTCGAAGCCGAGCTTGCCCATCATCGCCACGTTGGTGCGGAACTTGATGGGAGCCTTCTTGTTCCATGTGGTCACGTGCGCGCACTGCACCTTGGCGGGGAATACCTGCGAGAATCCGTACTGTATGAACAGACGTTCGATCGGATCGGTATTGTCGCTGGGCCACATCTCGGTGAAATATTTCAGGCCTTCGTAATCGGTACGGCCGCCGCCACCCGAGCAGAGCATCATGGGCAGATCGGGATACTTGGCCTTGATGCGGTCCAGGACCTTGTACAGTCCACGTACATAATCGACGTACAGCTTCTGCTGCTCCTTGTCCTCATAATTGGAGTATATGTTCGTGATGGGGCTGTTGCAGTCCCACTTGAAGTATGCGATGTCAGGATACTTAGTCTTCAGATTGTCGACCACGCCGAACACATAGTCCTGCACCTTCGGGTTGGCCAGATCCAGCACCAGCTGGTTGCGGAAATAATACTCGTCACGGTTCGGAAGGGTGATGACCCAGTCTTTATGCTTCTCGTAGAGTTCAGATTTAGGATTTACCATTTCAGGCTCGATCCAGAGTCCGAACTTCACTCCCTGCTTCTTGGCCTCCTCGGTGAGACGGCCTATGCCGTTGGGAAGTTTCGATGCGGTCTCGTCCCAGTCGCCCAGACCCTGGGTGTCGCTGTTGCGGGGATATTTATTGGCAAACCATCCGTCATCAAGCAGGAACATGTCCACACCAAGCTCCTTGGCCTCCCCTATCAGTTTTACAAGTTTCTCCTCGTCGAAATCGAAGTATGTGGCCTCCCAGTTGTTCAGCAATGTCATGCGGTTGCCCATGCCGTCCTTAATCTGATGGCGGCGTGCCCAGTCGTGCAGATTGCGGCTTGCTTTGCCCGTACCCTGGTCGCTGAGAGTGAATATGAATTCCGGAGTGGTGAATGTCTCGCCTTTGCCTAAGGGATATGACGAGAAGTAAGGGTTGATACCACTGATTACGCGCAGGTCGCCTAAATTGTCTACCTCGAACACATAGCGGAAGTTGCCTGTCCAACCCAGAGTGCCGGCCAATACATCGCCTGAGGTCTCTGTTGCTTCGTCGCCGAGCGACACCTGGAAGAATGGCGACACGAACATATCGGCACGGGTGCCCAGCTTGGTGTCAACAACCTTCTTGCCATAATGCAGCTCCTGGCTCAGCTTGTTGGCCTCGTTGGCCCATTCGCCGCTATATTGTGTCAGCACATATTTGGGAGCCGTGAAGTGAAGCAGTGACGAAGCATACTTTTCAAGCTCAACGGGCTGCTTCTCGTTGTTGGTTATCTCCGTCCACTCCTTATATACATTCTCAGGGCCGAAGGCGGCCACGTGTATCTTGACCTCGTCTGCAAACTTAGGGTCCTGCAGCGTGATGACGGTTTCCTTGTATCCGCCACAGTCTATGGTCTGATGTCCCTTATATTTAAGCAGCGTCGATGAATTTGGAGTCGCCTTGCGGTTGATATGGAGGGCCGGTTCGAAATAATCCTCCATTCCATGGGTCAAATAAGCCTCTTTCTTGCTTTGGGGCAGCGATGCATATTCAGAGGAATCAGAGAGTTTCTTGCCGAAATATGACTGATAGAGACGTCCGTCGTCGCCGACGGTGTACACCAGCGCGGTATTGTCCGTCTCGATGGGGATGATTTCGTTGGCCTGACATACTCCGGCTGTGAGGCCGGCTATGGCAAGAGCTGTTAAGTTTAGTTTCATGATTATTAGTTTTATTATGAAGATTCTGAATCGTTACGGGACATAAGTCTGCGTCCGGACTTCTATTCCGTTGCAAAGTTAACAGTATTTAGTCAAAAAAAGACTCAAACAGTTCTAAATATGCTACTATCGCTTCAAAACACGCGTTTATGACCCGGATATGTCCGAATTTTCAGTATCCATTCCCTTGACACGGCATTGCTTTTCGAAGTCCTTTGGTGTCATGCCGTATTGCCTGAAGAATAGTTTGCTGAAATATGAGGGCGTGGCTATACCTACATGTAGCAGATGTCGCTGATCCGGTATCTCCCGTCTTTGATCAGTTCGGTGGCACGTTTCAGCTTGATGGTGCGTATCACCTCGATAGGCGACATGCCGAACAGGGACTTGATTTTGCGCAGCACTGCCGAGCGGCTCATGTTTAGCTCGTCGCAAAGTGAGTCCACGTTGAAGTTCTCGTCCGAGATATGTTTGTCAATCACGGCCTTTATCTTTTCCATCAGCTCGCGATCGGCGCCGCTGACCTGTGCGCCTTCCGACGACATGAAGGGATTCTTGTTTACAGCCTCGCGCTCGCGGCGGCGGTTGTCAAGGATTGAATTGATCAGATTGCGAAGGTATTTGATGGAGAACGGTTTCTCCACGTACGCCTCGGCACCGCACTGCAGTCCCAGTATCTTGCCGTCCAGGTCGTTCTTTGCCGTGATGAACACGAGCGGTATGTGGCTGAGGCTGACATCCGACTTCACTAACCTGCACAGTTCCATGCCGTCCATCTCGGGCATCATTATGTCCGTCAGTATCAGGTCCGGCTGCATGGTCTTGAGTTTCTCGAGAGCCTCGACGCCATTGCCGGCCGTAGAGACCATGAACGAACGTGACAGCTGGTCGGCCAGGAACTTCAGAATGGTCTCGTTATCCTCCACCAAAAGGATGCTGAACACATCCTGACGTGGCTTGGACTGATTGGATTCTGAAGTCAGCATATAATCGTCTATCTCGGAATCCACGGGCTCTGAATCATCTTTAGGCGCTATGACGGGCAATGTGAGCTTAAACACGTTCCGGTCCTTGTCGTCGGGGTTGTCTTCAAGCGTAAGGCTACCGCCCATCAGTGTAGCCAACGAGCGCGACAACGGCAGACCTATGTCCACTCCGCTCTTGGAATCCTCGCCCGAATGGGTCTGATAGAATGCCATGAAGATACGGTCGCGTTCCTCCGGCTTGATTTTCTCGCCATCGCTGGCTACCAATATCTCGAACTCATCCCCTTTGCGATGTAATGACAGCTCTACGATCCTGTCGCCATACTTACGGGCATTGTTCAGCAGGTTGCTCACCATCTTCACCAATGCCTCCCGGTCGGTCATCACCATAAGCCGGTCGGGTGCTATGTGGCGCTCCAATGTATTGCCGGCAAGTTTCAGCGGGGTGTCGAATCGGTCGGCTATATCGTTCAGCAACGCAGGTATGTCCACACTCTCCTTCTTAAGGGTCAGTCGGCTGGAATCTATTTTCTGGAAGTCGAGAATCTGTCCCGTCAGTTCCAGCAGACGTCCGGTGTTCTTGCGCGTAACCGACAGATATTCCTTGAACTGAGGGTCGTTGATGTCGAGTTCCTCCATGGCTTCCAGCGGAAGGTCTATCAACGACAGCGGGGTGCGGATCTCGTGGGCGATCTCAGTGAAGAAGTTCACCTTGCTGCGGTACAGCTCCTTGTCCTTGTTGTCCATCATCATCTGCTCGTGAACGCGCATCTGCTTCTCCTTGTGCGAGCGATACCACAGGGACCACAGCACGGCCAGCAGAAAGACCATAAGGACATCGATGCCATAGGCCCAACAAGACTTCCACCAAGGCGGCAGAATCTTGATTTCAATCTTGCGCGTGGCAAGGTTAGACTCGCTCTCAGCTTTCACTTCAAGGGTATATTTGCCGGGAGCAAGATTGACGAACGATATCTCGTTATCCTTTAGTTCCACTCATTTGTCACTTACGGGCAATAACCGGTAGCTCAATGCAATAGGTCCGAGATGTCGGAATTCCGGGGCAGCTATGGAGAGGGAGAATGTAGCGTCTTCGTGAGGTAATGTCAGTTTCTCGGCATACAGTATGTTTTTCTTAAGATGAGAGTCCTGGCCCGGACGCAGTTCCTGATTGCGGACCCTGAGACCGGTGAAGTAGATATTAAGTGGTGTGTTCAGGTCTTTGAAATCCTAGGGATTGAACGATATGAGTCCGTTGATACCTCCCATGTATATGTTTCCGTCGGGCGAATAAATGGCCGATTTGTAATTGAACTGATCGAACGGCAGGCCGTCGTGACGGGTGAACACGCGTATCGACGAATTGTCCGGATTGAAACGCACCAGGCCCTTGTGGGCGCCGAACCACAGGTTCCTGCCACGATCCTGCACCACTCCGTACACCACGTCATCTGGCAGCCCCTCCTCTATGCCGTATGTCACGAACCGGTCATTCTTCTTATCATACCGGCTCAGACCGCCTCGGTCGGTAGGCACCCATAACCGTCCCTCGGAATCCTCCATGATCGAGTTTATGGAATTGGACATCAGGCCGCTGTGATCGGTGGAATTCTAGTCATACGTATAAACCTGGAAAGAGCCGTTCTTCTTGTTGTGTCTCCATATACCGTTGCCCATCGTGCCCATCCAGATTGAACCGTCGGACGATTCGAACAGGCAATATATCCAGTCGTAGCCGGTCTCTGTGATATGTTTGAAGTCGGCATCTCCCTTTTTGCGGCAATACAAGGCAAACGATGTTCCTACCCACTCGTCGCCGTCCCTGTCGACTATATATGAATACACATTGCTGTCGTCGCCCTCGTTCAATGGGAATACCTTATGATGGCTGTTGTTGTCGGGATTGATGCAATAAAGTCCTGCACGTGAAAACGAGGATAGATGTTTCCGTTGATCGATGTCATGGAGAGCACTATCCTGTTCACGCCGGATATATGGAATGGAGAAGTGAATTTCCCATCCACAGGGTTCAGCAGATTCAGTCCCGCGGTCTCTGTACTGGTCCAGATCCTGTTGCTGCGGTCGGCCGACACGCCTAATACCAGACGTCTTGTCAGACCGTCCTTTATACCGTAGTTGGCAAATTTGAATTTACGCCGTGACATGTAGCTGACGCCTCCGAATATGCTGCCTATCCATGCACCTCCCGATTTGTCCCGATAAATACAGTATACGGTATTGTCCTAAAGCGAGAACGGATCCAGAGGGTTTTCCTTAAGGAACTGCTCGGCTCCGTTGTCGAGATTCTTGATATAGAGTCCGTCGTGCGTGCCGATCCATAGTTCGTTGTCAAAGCACAGGATGTCACGCAGGTAAACGTTGCCCAGTCCACTGAAAGGTATCGGATTTACCACATGTGTGCGCGGATTGTATTCATAGATCGAGCCATTGGTTGTGCCGGCTATTACTGTACCTTGCGCAGTCTCGGCCAGGGCCATGAAAGATGTATCCGCCACAATGTCGGGATTCTTGATTCGCTCCTTGACGAATTTGCCTGTAGACGTATTATACCGATACAGACCGTCGTTGGCGATGGCTACCCATACCGAGCCGTCCGAGCCCACCATGACGTCAGACGCATACACCTTCTTGAACCTGCTGGTTTCCTCAAACCGGAAATGACGTACGCTGCCTTGCCGGTGTCTTACAGATATAGGCCTTCGTCGGGCAATAGCGCCCAGACATGGCCTTTGCCGTCGCCTGCTATGGTCTGTACCCAGTTGTCGGGCATCATGCCGTCCTCCGGTTTCAGGTCCACGAACCTGATGCGGTCTTCACGCGGATCGTACTGATAGATGCCTCGGTCGGTTCCTATCCACAGAGTGGCGTTCTCGTCCTCGTACAATGCCCCTATATTATTGTTGCCGCACTTGCGCTCCTCGTCATAGCATTTATATACCCTGAACGTACTTCCGTCATAACGGTTCAGCCCGTTCTTAGTGCCAACCCACATGAAGCCCAGCGAGTCCTGCACGATACTTTTCACATTGTTGACCGACAGTCCGTCACGGCTGTCGACATGCGTAAAGTTGTACTGATGGGCCGCGCCGGCATGACCATACACTACCATGATCATGCACAACATGATCAATATTCTATGGTGCGATTTGCACAGGCTTCTGTTGTCCATGTATTAGATGTAAGGCAGTTATTTAAGAATCGTTTTGAATGTCTCGGACATTCCCGAGGCGAGCTTGACCTTTACGATCGCCATGCCGTGAGCCGGCACGTCGAAGTTCAGCTCGCTGCTTGAATTGCAGGCATATACGGAATTGACAGTGGTGCCGTCAATTCCGTATACGTCAACAGATGATATGGGTTCCGTAGCCGACACGTGTGCCGAGCCGTCGGAAACCTTGATAGATATTTTGTTTGCGTTGTCGGCCTTGATGTCCTGAACGCCTGAAGCGTCACGGTCGAAACGGTAGATATGCACGTCCTTGGCGGGAACAGATATCTTCAGTGCCGAGGGTGCGCAAGTGGCGCCGTTCCACAGTTCCTTGACGATGACGAATTCAGCGGGGTTGATGCCCAGACGGCTGAAGTCGACGTCCTTGTTCAGCTACGCGGTCTTGTCAAAGTTGAACACCACGTAATAGAACGCAGTAGGAGTGTCGTAGATGAATTCATTGTCGGTCGAGATGTCGTTGGGGGAATAGAGGGTGATGTAATTGTTGAACGTACCCTCTACCGGACGGAACGAACGGCCGATGCGACCAACCTCGGTCGGGTCCTTGTTCGATGCGAACTTAACGACACGCGCACGCTCTGCGTCGGTGCCGACAATCTTGACGTTCTGGTTGTTGTACTTCATCGTGGCACCTTCGTAGGCGTATGTGCCGCCCAGCAGCGTCATGCCCGTCATCAGACCGCAGGTGTAACGTATCCTGGCTTCATTCTCATCGGGCGATCCTTTGCCTGTGAACACTTTGGAAAGGCACATGTGGTCGGGGTCGTTGAAAGAATAGCACTGGTCGAGCCACCAGGAGCCGTTGATGCAGTTCAGGGTGTACATCGAATTGTTCAGCTCTCCCCAGGCGTCGCAACCGATGCGGCGGATATGCGCCTTTGCGGGAAATACGGGCGCGATGGAGAAGTCAAGTACCATGTCGCCGGCCATTTCCACAATGTAGTCCATGCCATAGTTATAGGCCATCATGCCGGTGGTTACGTTTGGATCATACCATTTGTCGGCTTCCTGAGAACCATTGTTCATAAAGTCGATCTTAACGAACTCGAAGCCATCTTCCTTGAATTCCTTGAAGCGTTTGCGGTTGGCTTCCTTCACAGCGGGATGTGTCGGGTCGAGTGAATATGCGGGAATCTTGCGGGGCTTACCGTTGGCGGTCAGCACTACGTCCTTGCGGCTGTATGTCTTGCCGTCTACCATCTCGTATGGATAGTCGGACACTTCGGCGTCGCTGCCGAGCCACAGTGAGAACGGCGTATGATAGATGCCGGGGCGGTAACCCATCTCCTTGCAACGATCTGCGAACTGGCGGCGTTCCATACGGCTCATATTGTCCCAGAAAGAGTCGAGAACCATCCAGCACACGCCGTTCTCTCCTGCAAATCCGGTTGCCTTTATCTCCTTGTCGAAGAAATCAAGCACCGACATCGTGGAAGTAAAGTTAAGCTAAGCTTCCTGGCCACCCCAGCTCTGCCATCCGAACAAAGCCTTGTCACCGGTCTTCATCTCAAGCTTGGGGCATAATACCGTGTTGGCTTTGCCGTATGTCTCCAGACCGTTGCGCCAGTCATCGAAATAACCGATCATGAATTTGGGCGAAAGCACACGCTGGCCTTTGACTGCGCCATGCTGCTGCATGGGCGAATTGTTACCGAAGTTGCCGTTGTCCCATGTGCGGGGGCTGACGTAGCCGGCATTTACCACGAGGCGACGGATTCGGTTTGTGGAGTTGGGAGTTATGGAAATTGAAGATTTCCACACGGAATGATCCACGGATCCGATTACGATGCCCTGACGCGAGTCGACGTTAAAAAGGGCTGTAGCCTCGCATGATGTCACCGGCTGACCTGTAGACCAGCGTACTGTCGAGAATGTTGCCCAGTTGTCGTTGGCGAAAGGCATATTGTACCCACGGTTCTCCGATGTAGGCAACGGCAGAGTGTTCGTGCTATCGGCATACTTGTCTGACTGCAGTTCGGTGCCGTTCTGATCCTTCGCCGTCATGGTGACGCCGCCAAGCAGTGTCTTGTCATTCTGTTCGATTGTCATTTTTTTATTGGAATTCAACGAGAATTTCCAATCTCCGTATTGAGCGTCGAGATTGTCTGCCGCCATGACCGGTACGATTGCCGATCCGGCAAGAAGCATGAGCATGTATCTGGCTGTTTTCATCATGGATTTTTAAGGACACGTCTGTAAGGGACGTGCAAAGTTAAATAAAATTTATATTTTAATCAAGTGAAAAGGGATTAGGGGTGTCGGGATCGCACATCACCGACAACCCCGTTTTATAATTCACTCCGAGTCTTATTATCCTGACTGATTGTAGATTAGCAGATCACCACTTTTTCAACCTTCGAGCCCTGACGACGGATGAAGATGCCGTTGCCGGGATTTGCGACACGCACACCCTGGATGTTGAAATACTCAACATCGGCATTAGCGTCAGCCTCGATGCCGGTCACGCCCGACTCGCCGTACATTGCAAATGTGCTGGCGGCCTTGGCGCCGTCGATTGACTGCACGCCCCACTCTGCGATGGAGGTCAGAGGAACGTTGAGTTCTACCTTGCGCGCTGTGGAAGCAGCATCCACATTGCCGCTGCGAAGCTTGCCTGTTGCTGCATCAACCGGAACGGCGGTGATGATCTGGCCTTCGGTGGCCTTTACGTAGTAGTTGTAACGGAGAGCGTCGACGGGAGTTGCACCCGTACCCTGATCTGCCTTCTCGTCGGAACCTGCATTCCAGGTCAGAACTGTCTTGTTGCCGTTAGCCTCGGCCTTCAGACCTGTGGGTGCGTTAGGAGCCTGGTTGGCGACACGCGAGCCTGCGCCGTTGTAAACCTGGAAGTGGCTTGGACCGTCACCGTCCATATAACCCATCAGCACGATGTCGGGAACATTGTTGTTGTTGATCTCGCATGCCAGAACGCAGGCGCCGCCGCGATGCTGGCCGAGCTTGTCGCTTACTGCCGTGAAGGTGTCGTTACCCTCGTTGAAAGCATATACGGAGTTCTTCAGATCGCCGTTCTCGCCGGCGTAAACCAGGTCGATGTTGCCGTCGCCGTTCAGGTCGCACCAGTCGGCGCCACTGCACTGGAATCCGGGAAGTCCGGCCTCTACCTTGGTGAAGGTGTCGTCGCCGTTGTTCTTGTAGATGTAGGCAGCCAGCTCCCAGTTGTTGGGGCAGGAGGTGCCGGTGATGAACACGTCAAGCAGCCCGTTGCCCATAAGGTCGGCGAAGATGACACGACCCTTCTCCGTACCGGCAGTATTGCCTACGATTACCTCGCTGAATTTGCCGGTGCCGTCGTTCTTCCAGATGCGTACGCAGTCGTTGCCGAAATCATCGGCCCATCCTGATATAAGGATATCATTGTATCCATCCTTGTTATAGTCGCCTACACAGATGGTACCGCCACGCTGCGCCTTTATACCGGTCTGATCGTCCTTGATGAATTTGCCTGTGCCTTGGTCGTTGAAGAACACCACGGGTGTACCCTCGTCGTTGCGGGGATTGCCGCAGAATGTCACGATGTCCTGATAGCCGTCGCCATTGAAGTCGGCGATACCAACGGTACCGGTGTACCATTTCTCGCTGTCGCCCTCGTCTATGCTGATCTCGCCGTCCAGTTCGAAATCCGGGACAAGTTCGAAATTGCCGTCACCGCTGCCCTTTATCAGCTTGGCGCCCCAGGAAGATGCATACAGAATGTCTACGTTGCCGTCGTTGTTGTAATCAAATGCGTATGCCACGCGCTGCCATATGGCGTCGTCGGGAGTTGTCAGATCCTTTGATGATGTAAATGTCGTGCCGTTCTCGTCGACATGGAGTGCCTGCAATGTATTGGCCCATCCGTTGTTCAGGTCGCGGCCACGAACTATCAGTTCCATAAAACCGTCATTGTCTATGTCGGCCATAATGGCATTGCCTTGGAACAGACCCGTGGACACCAGGTCGGAAATACCTGTCAGTTCCGAATAATTGGTCTGACGTGCGGCTGCCATGCCCATCAGGGCTACACCGGTTGCCGCTAATGATACGAGTAAAGATTTCATGTGTATCTTTCGGTTATGAAGTTGTTATTAATTTTCCGGTTGGTGGGGAGCATGGGAAACATGGTAGGTTTCCCATGCTCCGGACACAATTGTAAATATTACGGGTTGGGTAATTAGATATATCCCTCGTTCTGATCCGATGTGCTGATCTCGAGGTTCTGCTCGATCTCGGACATCGGGATGGGCCAGATCACGTGCCAGGGCTGGATTGTTCCCGAACGCTTGGCCCACTTGTTGCGGTTCTTCACATATTCGTAGAACTTGCCTGTACGCACCAGGTCGAAACGACGCCAGCGCTCGCCGAACAGCTCTCGTACACGCTCGGTCATGAGTTCGTCGCGGAACTTCTCCTGCGACATGCCGTTGTTCCAAAGCTTGTCTTGCGGGATGTCGAAGTCCCAGGCTCGTGCACGTACATCGTTGACCCAGTCTACAGCCTCCGAGGTGCGGCCAAGCTCGTTCAGACACTCGGCGTAGAGCAGATAGGCGTTGCCGAGACGTAGCCAGGGTATGTTCTTTCCGGCGTTCCACATGTTGTTGATGCCCATTCCTGAGTACAGGTCGGTACGGTAGTCTTCATACTTCTTGATATGGGGCTTGCACTCGTCCTGATCTTCCGGATCCAGACCTTCCCAGCTCAGACCGGGAATGAAATCCTCGGCGTTCTTGCCGTTCCACTCGAACTCATAACGGATGGATTCCTCGATGCGGATGTCACCGTCTTCCCAGATACCGCCTTCGTCCACGTCAGAGTATGCCCACTCGGTGGGAACAGCGTGATCGTAACCTGCAAAGTAACATGCATCACCACCCATCGACGCGGCTGCTCGCGAACCGACCATGAACTGGTTGCCGTGGTTGTCAGGCCATGTGGTCGAGAACTGGAACTCGAATATTGCCTCGGAGGTGTTGGGAGTATTGTAATCGAAGATGTCGTAGTAAGGCACGAGGCTGAACGGACCGTTCACAACCTGACGGAGGCATTCCTCAGCCTTGGCGAAGTCTCGAAGACCTGTCTCTTCGGGGGCTGCCATGTAGGCGTAGCCCTTAAGCATCAGCGCTGCATATTTCGATATGCGGCCCGGGTCGTTCTTTTCGGGTGCATTCTTGGCCGCGTTGTCAAGGTCGCCGAGAATGTATGTCCAAACCGTAGCCAGATCCTGACGCTTGGTGCCGAGTTCTTCGATCTTGCTCAGGTCGATGATTGGAATCCGGCCATATATCATGGTCATGTCCATCAGCAGGGAGCCTCGGATAAACGAAGCCTCGGCCCATATCTGCTTTGCCTTCTCGTCATCGTCTATTTTAGGCTCGAGGGCGTTGATCAGCTTGGCGGCCTCCGAAATCTTGGGCCAGCGCCAGTTCCAGCAGTTGGTCACATACTCATGGTCGGAAGTGAGCAGAGCGTCGAAACGATCGTTAGCTCCATTCTTGCCGCCACCCTCCTTCAGGGCCTGGTATGCACCGTTCTGAATCTCGTCCGTACCGTCGGACAGGTAGTAGAAGTTATGTCCGGCCCACAGGTCGCGCCAGTTCTTATACAGAGCCAGAAGCGATTTTTCGGCCGTCTCCGTGTCACCGTAGATCTGCTCCTCGGTGAGCTGTGTGCGGCTCGGCTCGTCAAGGAAGTCGCTGCACGACGCCATAGGAAGCATCGCCGCTGCCAGCACACCCATAGTAATTATCTTATTGTGGAGTTTCATGTCGATTGTTTTATTTGGTTAGAAAAGGCTGAATGAGAGTCCGATTGTGTAGCTGCGCTCGTTGGGATAGAGGTTGTCGCAGAACTCCGGGTCAAAGCCCTTATCCTTTGTAGCCGTGAACACGTTGGAGGCCGTGAAGTAGAATCGCAGGTTGTTCATGCGGATCTTCTTCGTGATCTTTGCCGGCAGCACATATCCTAATGTCAGCGTTGAAAGACGAAGGAAGGATGTGTTCTGGATATAGCGGTCGGTATTGCCTGCTCCGAACGGAGTGTAACCGGTGGCGTTGGTGACGCGGCGCGGGAAATATGCGTCCGTGTTTTCAGGAGTCCAGTAGTTGCCGATCAGGTCGGGAGTGGCATGGCTCAGACCGACGGACAATGCCAGTCCCTCGTAATAACCGCTGACACGATGTCCCCCTACGCTGTAGGTGAAGATGGCGTTCAGCGTGATGCCCTTCCATGTCAGGTCGGTGTTGAAACCACCGTAGATCTTCGGATCCTTGTATGCGGTGATTACGCGGTCGTAATTGTCGATCACTCCATCGGGAGTTCCATCGGGACCCGAGAGGTCGAGCGGGAATACGTCACCGAGACCTACAGTGAGTCCGCGGTAGTCGATGCCTTCCCACAGGTCGCGGTTGTTCTCGTTGGCAATGCCTCCGAACTTGTAGCAGTATATGTTGTGGAGAGGCTTTCCTACGAACATATTGCCTTCACGGTCGGGAACCGAGCTTTCGGTAGGCACGTTCAACAGACGGCTTACGCCTCCGTACAGACTCTTGATCTTGTTTCGGTCGTGCGACAGGTTGAGGCCGATGTTCCATACGAAGTCCTTGACCTGAACCGGTGTGGCGTTGATGGCGATTTCCACTCCTCGGTTGTCGAGGTCACCGACATTCTCGGTTGTAGTGCTGTAACCGGTTGATGTTGCGAGTGAATGGCTCATCAGCAGGTCCTTGTTACGAGTGAAGAATACATTGGCGGTTACGGTGAGCCGGCGATTGAAGAATACCAGGTCAAGACCTATGTTGGTCTGCTGCTGCTTCTCCCAGGTCAGGTTCGGTGTCCCGCGACGGCCGTCGGTATAGAAGCCTGCGGTACCGTTCGAGGAAGATGCATAGTACATAGTAGCGTAGAGATAGTTTCCGATGTTCTGGTTACCGACCGAACCGTAGCCACCGCGTATCTTGATCTGGTCAAGCCAGGAGGTCTTCGGGAAGTAAGGCTCGTTGGTCAGCTCCCAAGCCAGTGAGAACGAGGGGAAGAAGCCCCACTGGTGTCCCTTGCCGAACTTGGATGAACCGTCCCAGCGGCCTGTGAACGTAGCGTAGTAGCGATACTTGAAGTTATAGTTGGCGCGGGCCACATACGACATCAGCGATGTAACCTGATGGTCACCCTCGGGACGCGAATTCTCCCAGTCGGCTGCGGAACCTATCTGATCCCAGCCTAAGTCGTTGGATGCGAAGCGACGGCCGTTGGCCTTGATGACGTTGTAGATGTTGCGCGACATCGAGTAGCCGAAGAATACATCCATGTGATGGGCGTTGTTGAAATCGCGTATATACTGTATTGTGTTGTCCCACTGCCACTGCGTGTAGCCGAAGCGCTGCTGGGTGGCCGATGCGTCACCGCCACGGTAGCGGATGGACTCCTGGATGCCTGTGGGCTGATACTGGTTCCAGCTTTGCTCCGCACGGTTGATGGAGAATGTGGAGCGTATGTTCAGGCCCTCGATAGGGTTGATGTTGATATAGTTGGACGATGTCAGATGATAACGCGAACGTTCTGTCTTGATCTCGCGCGAGTTGTAGGGGTTGAAGTTGTTGTTCTTCTCTGTATTGGGGCTCTGCCACCAGGTACATAGGTATTCTTCGTTGTGGCGCGTTTCGTCGCTCATGAACGGACGGTTGTCTACCAGCGGCTCGCAATAGTATGCCTTGTAATAGACATTGTCATCGGTCATGTTGTCATGCGTATAGCTGTAGGTGGTGTTGGTGCCCACCTTCAGCCAGGATGTGATTTCGGCTGATGCGTTGACACGTCCGTTGTAACGCTGCTGGTCGGTGCCGACTATCATACCCTTCAGGTCTTTCAGACCGAACGAGATGTAGACGTTCGCCTTGTCGGAGGCCTGCGAGAACGACAGGTTGTGGTTGGTAGTTATGCCTGTGCGCAGCAACGGATCCACCCAGTCATAGTTGCCTCCGTTCAGGTAGGTGTCGAGTTCCTCGGAAGCGAAGACATTGTCAGGAGCCATGATGAAATTGTCGATATGGTTCTGAAGGTCTTCCTGTGTCGCATCGGGATTCTCTAACATATATCCGTTGATGTATGCCTGCTTGCGGAGGTCGCCGAGGTCCGTTGCGTTCATGCGCTTGGGGCGGTGTCCCATAGTCTGTCACGATACCCAGCCGTCATAGCTGACCATACCGTTGCCCTTCTTGCCCTTCTTGGTGGTGACGATGATCACACCGTTGGCGCCACGCGAACCGTACAGTGCAGTGGCCGATGCGTCTTTCAGCACCTGTATGCTCTCGATATCGTTTACGTTAAGCGAGTTGTAGAAACCGAACTCGTTGCCCATAACCAGACCGTCCACTACATATATGGGATCGGAACCTGAATTGATGGTGTTCGTACCGCGGATCTTGATGCCCGAGTCGTCCGAAGGCTTGGGCGAACCGGTAACTGCAACACCCGTAACACGTCCCTGCAGAGCCTCGTTGATGCTGGTCACAGGCTTCTGGGTCAATACGTCCGAACCGATGTGCGAAACGGAACCGGTCAGGTCGCTCTATTTCATCTATACGCCGACCACAACGACTTCGTCAAGCACATCGCTGTTCTCTTTAAGAACGATGGTCAGTTTACCGTCGGAGGGTACCTTCGCTTCGGTAGACCGGTAGCCTACGTAAGAAACCTGGAGTACGTTTCCCACCTTGGCCTGCAACGTGAAGTGGCCATCGATATCCGTAGCCGCTCCTTTCCCTTCTCCTTTTACAAGAATTGATGCTCCGGGCAATGGCTCATGACTCTCGTCCATGACCTTGCCCGTTACAGTGATCTGGGCTGATGCCGACAGGCACACAGCAATCATGAACATCAAAGCACTTAGGAATTTTTTCATGATTTTTTAGGTTATTATGTTGTTTTAATTAGTAGTGTTAATTTCATGGCGTCCAATGACGTCGTTAGGTTTTGTCAACACTGCAAAATTATGTCGTTTTTGCATTGTTAGTTAGAAGAAACGCACCAAAAAATGCAATTTTTGACGCAATGTTGCACCTGATAACTATATTTTACCACAACATACATTTCCTATTGAATTGATTTTCAATTGTTTTACAAATTCATCACGAGAGATTCCCGTTTTGACGTGAATCTTACGTTCCGAAGCAGGAAGTATGTCGAAATAATTGTCGGAAAAGAAATTGTCGATACCGTCCAGCGATAGGAACACTCCCCTTGCGAACACATCCGATCCGATAGTTACGTCATATCCGTCGCCAGCCTCTGCAATATCCAGCCTGAAATCCGGCTTGGGATACTTCATGTACTTCTGTCGGCACGCGTATGCTATGTTGGTATATGGATCGGCATCGTTGGTGGTGAACGTTGTGGTGAATATCACCTCTCCCCTCTTGTAGTCGCCGAGTATCGGACGGATATCCAATGCCAGCACATTTTCCGACTTCAACGCCTCGGCGGTGACGTTCTTCTTCTGCTGCCAGATGTTCCTGCCGTCAAGCGTCATGGCCGTTACCACGAGATTGTCCTTCACGTTCTTCCGGCGGTCGGAAACGATATTCACGTTCAGGGTGTCGCCCTTGACAAGCGGAGAAACAAGAATGTCGCGGAACGCATTGCGCGCATAGTATTGCTGAGCCTTCCAGCGGCCGTAATAATCGCGCTCCGCCCATGATGCCACGGGCCAGCAGTCGTTATGCTGCCATACCAATGTGCCCATGCAGTAAGGCATGTCACGACGGTGGGCTTCCATTGCAGTCTTGATTGCATCGCCTTGAAGTATCATGCCTATATACAGGAAATCCTCGAAATTGTCGGGCACTCCGAACTCGTCGGCCATATAATCCCGGATCAGATTGTTGGCATACGAACCTGCGCGCTGATGTGCCATCATCACCTCGGAATTGATGTCCCAGTCTCGCTCCTGAGGAGCATATATCTTGACTGATTCAAATTCCGGGAACGACTGGAAACCGTATTCGGAGAAGAAGCGTGCGCGTTTCACGTTATAATGACCGATGGAGTTGCGGCCATGCCATACGCCCCAGTAGTGGTCGTCGCCGTTTATGCCGTCACTCGGAGTATCCTCGAACGCGAATGGCGAAGATGGCCGGTATGACGTTCCTCCGCCATATTCCTTCACCACTTCGGGCAATGTCTTGAAATACATAGCCTTGAACTGTGATTCCAACAGTGGAAGCACTCCCTTCTTCTCATAATATTCCTTGCGGTTGCCCCATCCATAGAACACATCCTGACACTCGTTGTTGCCGCACCATAACGCTATACATGCGTGATTGGGAAGACGTCGCACATTATCTATCGCCTCCTGGCGGATGTTGGCAAGAAACTCATCGTCTGCGGGATACGTGGAGCAGGCAAACATAAAGTCCTGCCATACCAGCATTCCGTTGCGGTCGCATAGCTGATAGAAATAGTCGTCTTCGTAAACGCCGCCGCCCCAGACGCGGATCATGTTCATGTTCATGTTCACGTTCTTGGCGTCAAGCTCATGCTTCTCGTATTTCTCGCGCTTGATGCGCGGCAGGAAATTGTCGAGAGGCACCATGTCCACACCCTTCATGAATACAGGCTTGCCGTTTACCTCGAAGTAGAGGTTATGTCCGTATTGGTCCTTGTCGTTGTGCAGTTTGATGGAACGCAACCCTATTTCCTGGGAATCAGAGTCTGAATTTCCTTTGCTTTTAACAGTAGTCACAAAGTCATACAGATTGGGTTCTCCCAGTCCGTTAGGCCACCACAGACGGGGATGCGATATCTTTGCCGGCATCTCAATGCGGTTCAGGCCTTTTTTCAGCGACACTATTTTGGAAACCAGCCTTTTGCCATCGGCTGTAACGCCGATAGTGGCGGAATCATCGTCTATATCCGACTGAACTTCGGCAATAAGTGTCATGTCGGCCTTGGAGCTATTTACCGAGTTCTGGATTACCTGCACGTTATTGATCTTCGGGCCATCCAATGTCTCGAGCACGATAGGTCGCCATATTCCTGACGTCACCAGACGCGGCCCCCAGTCCCAGCCGTAATGATACCCCGCCTTGCGGGCGAATATGCTTACCAGTTTATTGAATATACCCCCGTTCTGCGACTGGTCGGGCCCGGTATTGAACTCGTAGTCATATTTGTCGCATTTAGGCAGGTCTATCTTGATGGGAGAATGGAAATAAACCTCGAGTTTGTTGGGTCCGTCCTTAAGTTTGCCGGCTACATCCACGCGCCAGGTGCGGTGCATGTTGTTGGCATTAAGAATCGGCTGTCCGTTAAGGTAGACATCGGCGTAAGTGTCGAGTCCGTAGAATATCAGATCCTGGTTTTTAGCCTTCAGTTCTTCGGAGTCGCGTTCAGCGTGGTCTCGTACATCCAGTCCTCTTTATCCACCCACTGCACGGCACGCTCGTTGAGACGGTAGAAAGGATCCTCGATTATCTCGTTTGCCATCAGGTCGGTATGCACCGTACCCGGAACCGTGGCCGGATACCATATCTCCGAACGACCATGCCGGAACTTCCAGCCGTCGGCCAGTTCGCGACGGCATACCGAGGCTCCCATATCCATGGCAAATGCCATGGACATCGTTATTGCTAATATTCCTGTTATGTATTTCATGAGAATTTAATTTTAACAGTGTCTCCCTTTGAAATATCGAAGGGCTTGTCAAAACCTTTTACCTTTACCGAGCAATCCTTGGCCGTTGACTTGATGGAAGCGGTAACGGGACGTCCGTTCTTCCAGTCGATGTCCACAACCAGGCCGTCATGGGCGCACAGGCCCTTGACGCTGCCGTCCTTCCACTGTGAGGGAAGTGCGGGAAGGAATTCCAGCGCACCGTCGTAGCATTGCAACAGCATCTCGCACATACCGGCCACTCCACCTTCGGTGGCGTCGAAGCTGAATATATCTTCCTCGGCCATAGCCACTCCGGCCGGCGATACGGTCATCAGGTTCTCGCGCATGAAACGGTGGAACAGGTTCTGCAGCCATCCATGTGCTCCCTTTCCGTCCTTGAGACGTGCGTAGAAACAAAGCATATTGGCGGTGCTCCACTCGGTATCCTCCCAAGCCGGGTCACGGGTCTGGCTTTCAAGAGACTTGCGGCAGGAGGCCATCAGCTCCGGCTGACGTGTGTACGACACCTGATCCAGCGGGAACAGTGCGAGTACGTGCGAGCTGTGACGGTGAGAGGGATCACTGCGGCGTACGTCGCCGGGCCATTCCTTAAGCAGACCGTCCTTGCCGACCTCCAGAGGGGGTAGTTTCTTTATGTCCTTGCGGAGTTTTACGGTGAATTCGTCGTTGATGCCGAGAATCTCCGCACTCTGAATGCAGGCGTCGTAAATGTCATATACCATCACCCGGTCAATGGTGGGCATCATCGAAAGGCTATAGTGCTTGCCGTTGTATTGATATCCGTTTTCGGGCGAGATACTCGGGCCGGTCATCAGATGTCCTGTCTTGGGATCCTCGGCCATGTAGTCGCTGAAGAATAGTGCCGCACCGCGAAGTATCGGATAGGCCGTGTCGCGCAGATACTCCTTGTCGGCTGTATATTTATAATGACTCCAGAGGTGGGTGGCGAGCCATGCGCCGCCCGATAAATTCATACCCCAGCTTACTCCCCAGCCGGGTGCCGTGTATCCCCATGCGTTGCATACGGTATGTGCCACCCATCCGCGGCTTCCATACATCTTGGTTGCCGTGTCGCGTCCATGATCGGCAAGCAGGCCGAGATAATCGAACAGAGGTTCGTTGCATTCCGCCAAGTTGGCGCGGTTGGCCGACCAATAGTTCTGCTGGATATTCTCGTCAAGGTGATAGTCGCACGTCCAGGGCATGTTGCAGGCGCGGTTGTCGTTCCATCTACCCCGAAGGTTGGCACACAATGGCATGGAAGTTATACGGAATCATTCTAACAGGCGTCATGCTTATGGTATGGACGCCGGCACATTCGGCATTGACATTGCCGAATTACATCAGCGACAACATGATTGTGCAGCAAAACAGTACATTCACATTCAAAGGCCATTCCACTCCCGGCTCCAAAGTCAGCATACGTGCCGGATGGGAATCCAAATGCCATGACACAAAAGCCGACGCAAACGGCAGTTTTTCGATAACGCTTCCCACTCCACCTGCCGGTGGCCCCTACTCCATTACAATCAGCGACGGGAAGGAATCAAAAACTTTCGAGAACGTACTGTCAGGAGAAGTATGGATTTGTTCCGGTCAGTCCAATATGGAATTCTCGGTGCAGGGCTGGACCACCGTGATGGATTACGACCGCGAGGTGGCTACGGCGCATCATCCTGACATACGTTTGTTGCAGGTCAAGAAATCCACAGCATTCCAGCCTCAGGAAGATGTAGCGATTAATGGCGGTGGCTGGCAGATATGCTCGTCGGCAAGCATGGCCGATTTTTCGGCTATCGCATATTTCTATGCCCGCGAGCTGTCTCAGCAGCTGCATGTTCCTGTCGGTGTGATTGACGCCACATGGGGCGGTACTCCCGCCGAAGCCTGGACATCGGCCGAGGCATTAAAATCAGTTCCCGGATTCGAACAGGAATTAGCCGATATGAAATCGGCAGGCTTTAACGCCGACGCTATTAATGACGCTATTAATAAGGTGTATCAGTCGCGCATCGATGACTGGATGGCATTAGCCGGAGCAAACGATTCGTCGCAGGATCAAAAATACCTTAAAGCATAAAAGGGATGGAATACAATCAACGTTCCCGGATATTGGGAAAAGTCGGAACTCCCGGACCTGGACGGCATAGTATGGTTGCGTAAGAATGTAGACATTCCCGCTGATTGGGCGGCCAAAGACCTCACCGTCAGTTTTGCGGCCATTGATGACGAGGATGTGACATTCTTCAACGGAGCTGAAGTCGGTAAAGGCTCCGGTTATAATACGCCGCGTTCATACACAATTCCGGGCAAACTGGTCAAAGCGGGCAAAAATATGATTGCCATTAAAGTTAGTGATTTTGGCTGTGAAGGCGGCATAGCCCCCGGCACTACCGAAATACGTTGCGGAAATGCCTCTATGCCACTGGACGGCGAATGGCAATATCTGGTTCAGTCCGATTTCTCGAAACTGCCTCCCAAACCTATAGACCCGAACTCATCCGGTTATCCCTCCGTATTATACAATGCCATGCTGCATCCGTTGGCCAACATGCCCGTCAAGGGCGTGCTCTGGTACCAAGGGTGTGCCAATGTAAGCCGTGCCGGACAGTACGAGCCTCTGTTCAAGACCCTTATCAACGACTGGCGCAAACTATGGCGCCCCGATATGCCTTTCTATTTCGTGCAGCTTGCCGGTTATCTGCAGCTACGACCCGTTCAGCCCGATTCGGAATGGGCGGCATTGCGTCATGCCCAGGCCAAGGCGCTAGAACTGGACAATACTGCGATGACCGTAGCCATTGACCTCGGCAATCCCGCGGACATACATCCCAAGAACAAGCAGGATGTGGCACACCGTCTTGCTCTGATAGCCCTGAACCGCGATTATGGCAAAGACTGTGTCTATAAGGCTCCAGAATGTGTGTCCGTAACATCCCAAAGCAAGTATATGATTCTGAAATTTGACGCACCGGTTCACCCCACATCATCTGCCGTGACCGGATTTATAATTGCAGGCAAGGATGGCAAGTTTACTACGGCTACCCCGACCGTGGTGGATAGTCTGACCATCCGTCTCGGTTCCGGTATTGTTGATAAACCGGTGTATGTAAGGTATAACTGGGCGGATTATCCTGTTGGCAATTTATACGGTACAACAGGACTTCCGGTGGCTCCATTCGCCAACGACCGTTAACATAGACAATTGCTCTTGATATGAAACAGAAATTATTGACATTCATTGTCGCGGCTATGGCTGTGTCCCCTGCTTTGGCGACATACAACATCGCGCCATTGGCCAAGGCATCGGCCTCATCGCGCGCTCAAGGGAACTCCGCTTCAGCTGTAAACGATGGAGTCGCACGTATCGAAGGCCGGGGCGAATGGGTTTCTGATGTAAAGCAGATGTTCTGGGACGAGATTGATTTCCTCTGGGTTCGTCTGGACTGGGACAAACCGGTTAAGATAGACAAAGTCCTGATATACGACCGGATGTGTCGTGAATCGCATGCTGCCGGCGTGGCATTGCATTTCAGCGACGGCAGTACGATTGATGTTGGCGAGATACCCGAAAACGGCGCTCCTAAGGAAGTATTGCTTAATGGTATTGAGACATCGTATATCAAGGCTGAGGTTATCGATGGAACAGGCGACAATATAGGTATTTCAGAAATTGAGGTATATCCGTCGATTGATGATGATACGGATCCTGTATCTATGGTAAATCCGTTTATCGAGACCACAAGGGGACGATATTTCTTTTTCATTTCCGGATGCCAGCCATTCGGTATGATAGGGGCTGCCCCACTCACCAGAAACAAGAACCAGGGTGGCGGCGGTTATAACTATAATGACAGCCACATACTCGGATTCCCTCAGATTCATGCCTGGATGCTGTCGGGTCTGACGTTCATGCCTGCCGATGCACACGTAAATGTATCACGTGGCGAGCAGTCATGGAAATCGAGGTTCAGTCATGCCGGAGAGGTGGCATACCCCTCTTATCATCGCGTATATCTCGAGGATTACGGCGTATGGGTGGAACAGACAGCCACACAGCGCACGTCTGCCTATAGACTCAAATATAGCCGCGATAAGGAAGCTGCGCTGCTTTTCAACCTTGGCGGCCACGTAGCCACTTCCACAATGGTAAACGCCGATGTAAAGACCGTGTCCCCTACCCGACTGGAGGGATCATTCCAGACTGTCGGGCGTCTATGGGGCGGTCCGGACTCTGTCAAGGTGTTTTTCGTAGTGGACTTCGACCGTCCTTTTAAACGTCTCGACTCCTGGAATCCGGATGGCATTCACAGGAGTGTCAATTCGCTCCGTACTGATTATCCATCTATAGCGCGCAATGAAGGCATGAGCTATCATGACGCTCCTTCGGCAGGGATACTCGCTCTGTTCGACGTCAGGGCGGGCGAGCCTTTAGGCGTCAAGATGGCGATATCATACACATCTGTGGATAATGCCGTTGCAAATCTGAATGCAGAATCGGCCGACAAGGATTTTGACACTATCTGCAAGGAATCACGCGACGAATGGAACGACTGGCTGTCACGGATTTTAGTAAAGGGAGGCAGCGACAGGCAGATGATTAAGTTCTATACCGATCTTTGGCACACTCTTTTGGGGCGTCACAAAATTAATGACGCTGACGGCAGCTACCCTGACCGCACAACGGGTGGAACTGTTGTTGGCAAGAATGTTATCAATCCCGATTTCAGGATTAAGCGAGTTCCACTTGATAGAGAGGGCAAACCTCTGTTCAATATGTATAACTCCGATGCCTTGTGGCTGACGCAATGGAATCAGAATACACTGTGGGGACTCGCATGGCCCGAAATGCTTGACGAATTCAGTGCCTCGATGCTGGAATATGCAGGGAACGGAGGGCTGATACCCCGAGGCTCCTGTGGCGGCGGCTATTCGTTCATTATGAGCGGTTGTCCGGCCACATCATTAATCACCAGCGCCTACCAGCGTGACCTGACCCGTAAGTGGAATCCGAGGAAGGCATATCCCGTTTTGAAACGGAATCACGAACGCGGAGGAATGTTAGGCCATGATTCGGAACATGAGTTCGACTTTTATCTCAACAACGGTTATGCTCCCGGACGCGCGGGTCTGACGGTGCAATGGGTGTTCGAGGACTGGGCATTGAGCCGAATGGCTGAACGTATGGGCAGGCATAAGGATGCCGAGGCTCTGATGGCCCGCTCTAAGGGATGGCGCAAATGTATTCATCCCGAACTGCATCTGTTGCTACCCCGTCAGGAAAACGGCAGCTGGCTGCACACCGATCCATTGAGCAACTGGGGAATCGAGTAGGAGGTAAACACAAATCGCAGGTGTTTATCTCCTGCTTTCGTGTTT
>CAJKBH010000026.1 GCA_905198125.1 uncultured Porphyromonadaceae bacterium | reverse complement strand
CCTTGGCGGCGGCGTATGCGCTGACAGTCTCGCGGCCTAACTCGCTCATCATCGAGCAGATGTTGATGATCTTGCCGTGACCTTTCCTGATCATGCCCGGAATGCAGGCCTTGGCCACGATGTAGGGGGCGATAAGGTCCACATCCACTACCTTGCGGAAGTCCTCGACCGACATTTCCTCCATGGGGATGCGCTTGATGATGCCGGCGTTGTTCACCAGGATGTCGATGGTGCCTACCGTCTTCTCGATGTCGGCCACCATTGCCTTTACAGCCTCCTCGTCGGTGACGTCGCACAGATATGCCTTGGCGTCGATGCCAAGTTCCTTGTACGATGCCAGGCCGCGGTCGATGGTGGACTGACGCGAACAGTTGAATACTATTCTGGCGCCTGCCTCGGCCAGGGCCTTGGCTATGGCCAGTCCGATGCCGTACGCACCACCTGTCACGAGGGCCGTCTTGCCCTCAAGCGAAAACATGTTCTCCATAATCGTTATGTTGTTTTAATTTATAGTTCTCTGGTTTCTAAGGTATGTTGATTATGGGCTTCGGGTGACTGGTTGCAAAATTAATAAAAATTTTGCAAATAACAGTCACAATCCGCCCTATACGCAACAATATACGTGCGAATAGGCCTGTAAACTCAATCAATTTTATTATGTCGGGAAGAATCGTTAACTTTGTGGCTATGAAACTGAGAGGATTAATCAACGTGTGTTTGCCGGTTATGTTGCTGTCGGGGTGCATCAAGGATGATTTGCCCGAGGAGTACAGCCTTCAGCCGGGCGACCGTGTGCCGGCGTTCAGCGTGATGATGAGCGACGGCGGCACGTTCAGCAGCAACGAACTTGCAGGCAAGCACGGCATGATAGTGTTTTTCAACACCGAATGTCCCGACTGCCGCCGCGAGCTGCCGAAGATACAGCAGGCTTACGATCGAGTCAAGGACAATCCCGATTACAGGGTAATATGTATCGCGCGCGAGGAGGGTGAGGCGGAAATCGCGGCCTATTGGCGTGAGAACGGCCTGACATTGCCTTATTCTCCGCAGCCCGACCGCACGGTCTACAATATGTTCGCCACCGTGTCGATTCCGCGCGTGTACATCACTAATCCGGATCTGGTAATTGATGCCGTCTACGATGATACGGCTCCATTTGATCCCGACAATCCATAATTAACACTTTTTGAGTATTGCAGACGGCTGGAATATATACTAATTTTGCAGCCGTAAATCAGAAACCAAACATGATAATGAAAAAAATAACCCTATTGTTGATGTCGGCGCTGATGGCCGGCGCCTCGACGGCAATGGCCGAAGGGATGTCGCTGAAAGTGACTCTCGACGACGGCAATGTCCGGACGTTCACTCTGGCCGAGAAGCCGGTAGTGACTTTCGGCGCCACCGACATGAAGATCACGGCCCCCGGCGCGGAAGTGACCTATGCCCGTGCCGACGTGCGGAACATAACGTTCGTCGATAACAGTACACTTTCCGTGGCCGACAGATTAACCGAGAATTATTACTATGACGGCACCGAATTCCGCTGCGACGGCAGCGACATCACTGTCCACGACATGAACGGACGCCTTGTCATGACGGGCCGCGACCGGGTGTCGACCGCCTCTCTCCCCAAGGGTATATATGTAATTAAGGCAAACAATACAACAATCAAGATAATCAAATGAAAAGGAATATCATGGCCCTCGCGGCCTTCGCGATAGCAACACTCACCGCCACAGCCCAGAATCCCGAACTGCTGATAATAGACATGAACGACGGCACCACTAAGACCATCCCCGTCGCCGACATCAAGCAGCTCAGCTTCGGCACCGAAGAACCCACCACCATGTCCGGTGCATATACAGGCGTAACTTCCGTCCAGGTAGGAGATATGGCTACATATACGGCCGACATAACCTGCACCATCGTGGAGAACGCCGACGGCACCCTCAACTTTACATGGCCGCAGTATCAGCTTGCCGGCACCGTGATGGGCGACCTGACTCTCGGCACCCTCACGATACCCAACATCCCCTACGTGGAGGAGAAAAACGCCTATTATCTGAATTACAGCAGCCTGGGACTGACTCAATTCTTCAGCAACGGAACCTCGATGAACCAGGATTACGTATTGGGCGAGACCAGCGAGATCACCATCGAGAAGACCGCAGACGGCATCAAGGTGACCAACCCCTTCAAACTCGGCCGCATGCCTTTCCCGCTCACGCAGACCTTTACGGGTAAGAAGTGACAAGTGACAAGTGGATGAGTGACGAGGTATGTTGAAGGTCGACGGTATATTGAAGGTCAACGGTATATTGACAGGCTTGACGATGGCGGTCGTGCTGACCGGATGCGAAGGCGTGTTCGGCGGCATCTACGACGAGCCGGACAACAGCGGCGAGGTGACGGTGAACGGCACCCTGTATGTGGACGCCTCCGACTGGACGCAGTGGCACTATCTGGACCTGCATCAATTAGCCGACTCGGTGGCCGCCGACTCCACCTACAACACCTCGCTGGCATGGCGCACATTCGACATTCCGACCGAGCCGCTGACCGACCCCGCTCCCGGCGACCGCAACGGGATATACACGTATTGGTACGACGTATTCGGCGCCGGCATATCGGTCAACGAGTTCCGTGACTTTTACGCCACGGCGCCGCAGCCGGAGCCGGAATCGTGGACCATTGCCGTGCACCGCAACAACGTGCGCACCAACGGATGCGAAGCCGCCGCAACCGGTCTGACCGATATTGACAAAGTCCCTGCGGACAGCGAATATCTTGACGGTCTCGCATACCGCGCCGACGAATGGAACGAGCGCGACGTGTGGGTGATACGCGAACGGATGCTGTCGGGTCTGATCGGCAACCAGGGCATGGAGGTGAGTCCCGTGCTTTCATCGTGGCTTGAAGTGGCCATCCCTCCGATGCCGCCGGCATTCACCATGAACCCCGAAGTGTTCGTGTTGCGCCTGCCCGACGGCACGCACGCCGCCATACAGCTCCAGGACTATGTCAGCTCCGAAGGCGTGAAATGCAGTCTCACCATCAAATACCGTTACCCGCTATGACACCGCGTCATCCCGCCTTTGCGCATCGGCTTGCGCCCGCTTTTGCGCGTCGGCTTGCGCCCGTGTTGTTGTGCCTGGCCGGACTGTGGCACGAGCCCGCGGCTCGGGCGTCGGAGACTGCCGACACTGCCGGCGTCCGCAATTTCGACCTCGACGAGGTCGTGGTGACCGGCGTCCGCACTCCTAAGCTGCTGAAGGACGTGCCCGTGCAGACACGCCTCATCACGCGCCGCGACATCGAGCGCTCGGACGCCACCGACATTCGCGACCTGCTGCAGGCCGAGATGCCCGGCGTGGAGTTCAGCTACGCCATGAACCAGCAGACGCACCTCAACTTCAACGGCCAGGGAGGGCAGAGCATCCTGTTCCTGGTGGACGGCGAGCGTCTGGCCGGCGAAACCATGGACGACGTGGACTTCTCGCGCCTGGACATGGCCAACGTGGACCACATCGAGATAGTGAAGGGCGCCTCGTCGGCCCTGTACGGCAGCAATGCCGGAGGCGGCGTGATCAACATCATCACCCGCAAGGCTGCCAAGCCCTGGCGTGTCAACGGCGACGCCCGGTGGTCGAAGCACAACGAGCAGCGTTACAACCTCTCCGTCACGGCCCGAGGCAGCAAGGTCAGCAACGTGCTGACCGGGAGTTTCTATGACATAGACAATTACAATGTAAAGAGCGCCCCGGACCCCGTGACGCGTGTCATAGGCACCGTCTACGGCAGCCGCGTCTGGAACGTGCAGGAACGCATCGCATACCAGCCCATCGACAACCTGAAACTGTCCGGTCGTGCCGGATATTATTTCCGCCAGCTCACGCGCGAGGCAGACGCTCCGGAGCGTTACCGCGATTTTACCGCCGGACTGCGCGGCGAGTGGGGCATAACCGAGAACGACCGCCTGGAGGTGGCCTATTCTTTTGACCAGTACGACAAGTCGGACTATTACCGCCGCAGCAATCGCGACGTGCGCAGCTACAGCAACGTGCAGAACACGGTGCGCGCAGTGTACAACCATACCTTCGGCAACGAGGACATACTCACGGCCGGTGCCGATTTCCTGTACAATTACATGCTCAATACCAAATTAGACGACCGTCGCCGACACGAGACCTGGGCCGACGCCTTCGTGCAGTATGACTGGATCATCGACCCGCGCTGGGAGGTGGTGGGTGCCGTGCGCTACGACTATATCTCGGACGGCGACATGTCGCGCGTAACGCCTAAGGTATCGGCACGTTACAAACCGCATCAGGACGTCAACATCCGCCTGGGTTACGGCATGGGCTTCCGTGCCCCGACGCTGAAGGAGAAATATTACAGCTTCGACATGGCCGGCATCTGGATAGTGAACGGCAATCCCAATCTGAAGTCTGAGACCAGCCATAACGTGACCCTGTCGGCCGACTACACCCACGGCAACTACAATGTCACGGTGTCGGGCTATTACAACAATATCCGCAACAAGATAACCACCGGCGTGCCTTATTACAGGCCCGACGATCCGAGGGAACTGTACTTAGACTATGTGAACCTGAACCGGTTCACGGTATGGGGAGGGGAGATAACGCTGCAGGGCAAATGGAAGAACGGCCTGGGCGCACGTGTCAGCTATGCCTACACCGACGAGCATCAGGCCAGGGACAAAGGCGGAAACAATGTGGCCAACCAATACATACCCGCGCGCAAGCACTCGCTGACCTGCCGTCTGGACTGGGGCAAGGAGTTCAGCAAGGTCTATACGCTGAACGTGTCGCTGAACGGCCGTGTGCTGTCGGGCGTCAGGAATGTGGAATACCGGGATTATTACGACATCTCGAAGGGCACGGTGACGGTGAACTATCCCGCCTATACGCTGTGGAAACTGAGTGTGTCGCAGCGCTTCACTCGCTATGTGACGCTGAACATTGCGGTCGACAACATCTTCAACTACAAGCCCAGGTACTATTACCTGAACTGCCCGCTGACCGACGGCGCGGCCCTGCAGGTGGGACTGGCGTTCGATATTTACTAAAACGGATGGAAAGCCGACTGAGACGGCAAAGCCGCGGGCTTTGCCCACAGTCGCGGAGACTGGAGTGACGGCGTCCACGCCGTCAGTAAGTGGGCGGTGAGGACACCGCCCTCCCAGTCATATCTTCAGGAGGTAGTCGGAAAGGTTCTCGGAACGCTCCAGATTGAGTTTGCGGCGCAGGCGGTAGCGGGTCATCTCCACCGACCGGTACGAGATGTTGAACAGCGGTGCGATGTCCTTGCTGCTCAGTCCCATCTTGATGTAGCAACAGGTGCGCAATTCAGTTATGGTAAGGTCCGGATGCAGATTCGTGAGTCGCTTGGTGAAGTCCTCGTAGGCCGCATCGAAATTGTGCACGAAATTTTTCCAGTCGTCGTCATGACTGATGTTGTCGCGGATAATGCCGTGCAGTTTCTCTATCTGTCTGTTTATTTCCACCGAGATTTCGCCGTCCTGCAACTTTTTGAGACGGTTGGATATGTCGCCGAGTATCTCGTTTTTGCGCACTATGTTCATGGTCAGGTTGGAAAGTTCCTCGGCCTTGTGTTTGACATCGAGTTCCAGCTGGCGCCCCTTGAGGGTGGCGATCTCCACATCCTTCTGCAGAGCGTCCTCGCGAGCCTTGCGGCGGGTTTCCTCCAGCTCCTTCTCCTTACGTTCGGCCAGACGGCGCGTGGAGCGTGTCAGCCATAGCTTGCCGGCACGGCGCGCGCATTCCAGCATGGCCAGGACCAAAAGCATGTACGTCACCTTGGCACCTGTGCTGAGGTACCACGGAGGCAGGATGGTGAATGCCAGGCTCGTCTCGTAATTGTCGGGCAGCAACGGGTGTGCGGCGCGCACATGCATCACGTACTTGCCGGGACCGAGGTTAGTGTATTCTTTCTGTGGATCATGCCCGTAGCTGCTCCAATGATCGTCGAAGCCTTCGAGCCTGTAACTGAACCTCACGTTCTGCTCGTCAAAGAATATGGGAGCCGCGAACCGGAACTGAAGTGTGCTGACGTCGGGACCTATCCTGATGTCGGGTATGGCTCCGTTGAATCCTGAACGGCACAATACGGAATCTCTGTCGGCAAAGACACGGTCGATAACCAGTTTCGGTTCCTTGAAGGGCCCCGGATTATACTTAAGGTCAACGTCTATGAAGCCTTCCATTCCCGATATTATCAGATGGTTGTCAGGCAGGAAATTGAAATTTTCGAATCCCGGGATAAGGGTGGGACCGATCGAGGCGAACCCGACGGAATCGACGGTAGTGAGGTCGGAAGCCAGATTCCGTGTGCGTATGATGCGTTTGCCGTTGACGCACCATATATCGCCGGAAGGAGCCTCCTTGAGCTTGGCCGGCGTGTTGACACCGAATCTGCGGCTCATCTTGGTGTCGAAACTGAATCTGTTGCCGTCGAAGGTCATGAAACCCCCTTCGGTACTGAATACAAGCCTGCCGTCCACTATCATGACGTTATTGTTATGGTCGGTAGGCAGTCCGTGTCGGCTGTTGTAGAAATCGGTTCTGATCACGGACCTCGTTTCCGGATTGATGGAAAGACGGTACAGGCCCTTGAGCCAGTGAGGCATCCATACATATCCATCGCCGTCCTGGGTGAAATGGCCGCCTATGTCGTCATATCCGCTGACGCGCCCCGTATTGGTGATGTTTCCCCCGTCGATACGCAGGATGAACAGACCCTCATAGGCCGACACAAGGGCGTATTGCGGGTAATCCCTGAGCCTCTGGACACTCCAGGTTCCGGATATGTCCGGTATCTTGGAAAATTGTGTGCCTGTGCCGTAATATATTCCGTTGTCGGCACAGACGAATACGCGCCCGTCGATTGCAGATACATCCCATATCTGACCGCGGATGATGGGGGCGAGGTCCGGGACATTAGGGCCGTTGCAGGGATAGTCTGTGAGGAACAGACCCTGATTGGTGCCTAAATAAAGCGACCGGCCCTGAAGCAAAGACATATATCCCGCTCCATAACGGTTGGTGGAACTAAGCAGGTTGGTGAAAGGAGAATTAAGTTTGATCAGGTCTATGCCGTCGTCAAGGCCGGCCCAAAGATTCCGGTTATTGTCGAAGAACAGAGATAGCACCGTATTGTTCTGCATGCCTGTGGTAAGGTTGGCGTACGAGACATTGCCGGTGGCGAAATCCTTGGTCACCACACCGTTGAGGATAGTGCCGAAAGCATAGCGGTTTTCGGAATAAGTGGCGCAGAACACCTGGCTTTCTTTCAGAAACGGGTCTATTTCCGTATGCAGCGGCACTATGTCGGCGCCGGAGGTGACGAACAGCCCGTGGTCGCTGGTCACTATCATGACGGCTTCGCGGAAAGGCAGAATGGCGACTATGCGGAAATCCCGCACTTTCTCATGACCTCGTACGGCCACCAGCCTGCAGCCTCGCAGCTCATAAAGCCCGCGCCCCTGTATGGCTACATACAGCGAGCCCTGAATCAGCGCCGAACTGCTGATTTTGCCCGGCATGACTATCCGAAGCATGTGTCGGCCGTCATAACGTAGTATATCCTTGTCCGCACGGAACCAGATGGTGTTGCCTTGACGGTGAATGTCCCATACCTCGTTGAGCGGTCTTGAGGATTCTCCCAACAGCGGCCGCATCGAATGATAGACAAGCCCCCGCGAACCGTCCTGAAGCGAGAAATAGCCGATTTCTTCCGAAGAACCCACGTAGAGGCGTCCCCTGTCATAGTCCAGTAGCGCCGAGCGGAGGGTCAGTCCATGAGGCAGCTGTTTAAGCTCCCATTCGTTGCCGTTATATATAAGGAGTCCGTCCTTGTTGCAGAAATACATCCGGCCTATCGAATCCTGCACCGCGGCCCAGGTCTGGGTCCCTCCACCCGTAGACTTGCGCGCATAGTTTTCGATGATGGGGTAGGAGGCCCGTGCAGTGACGAAATTCAGCAGTAGTGTCGCCGCAATAAGAAACGAATATATCCATTTTGAAGCTTTCATGATGTCGTAAAACTCACTTAAGGAGTATATGAGAATATTTATTCCGGTAAGCCATATTCTTAACGGAAAAAAGTGGTTTGTGAGTCTATATGTAAAACATGTTATAAAACATATTTTTGCTAACACGAACATATACAAATATATAAGATGTGTTAATATAGTTGATGTAGGGTAATAAAAATGTCGATGTAGAGTTATTGTGAATACGAAACTATTGACAATGATAAATGCGACATCTAATTTTGTGACCGAAATCGGGCATCGGCCAATAACAAGATGATGTTCGGAGTCAATGTTGAAACAAATTGTTGAAACAAATAATACTACAATAACAGTAACAATATTTTAAGGAGCGACATGAAAAACTTGATGTTTTGCATAGCCTTATTATTAGGAGGTCTGACGGCAGCGGCACAGGTGACCGTGACAGGAACGGTGACATCGGCCGACGACGGCGAGACTCTGATAGGAGCTACGGTTCGCGTGGTAGAGAATCCGACCAACGGAGTTGTGACGGATCTGGACGGTAATTACAGCATCAGTCTGCAGCCCGGCCAGACCGTGGAATACAGCTATATGGGATTCGACCAGCAGAGGAAGAAATTCAACGCCACACAGCGTTATGACGTGAAGCTTGCGAGCACCAAGACACTCGATGAAGTGGTGGTGATAGGTTACGGTACGATGAAAAAGAGCGACGTGACCGGTTCGGTAAGCTCGATCGCCGCCGAAAATCTTCAGAAAACGCCTTCCGCATCGCTGGCCAACGCCCTTCAGGGTCAGGCTGCCGGCGTGACGGTCAATTCGCTTACGGGCCGTCCCGGCGCGAGTGCCGAGGTGCGCATCCGCGGTGTCGGAACCGTGAACGGGGCATCGCCTATATATGTGGTGGACGGAGTGATCACCGACGACATCTCCTTCCTGTCGCCCAGCGACATAGCCAGCACAGAAATTCTGAAAGACGCCTCGGCCACAGCCATATACGGTAGCCGTGGTGCGAACGGCGTGGTGATCGTGACCACCAAGACCGGCAAGAAGGGGGAGCGCGCCCACATCACGTTCGACATGTATGCCGGCTGGCAGTCGCGCTGGCGCAAGCTCGACGTGATGAACGCCAAGGACTTCGCCGATACATACGTGAACATCAACGCCAACGCCCGCGCACGCAAGGTGTACGAGGAGCAGGGCTTCAACGCATGGCTGAATACTTTCATGGGCGTAGGCGCGTCTCCTTACTTCCCCACGGTGTACAACGCCGAGACCAATCCCACGGGATTCGACTACAGCGCGGTCGACACCGACTGGCAGGACGTCGTGTTCCGCGACGCCACGATTCAGAACTATCACCTCAGCATCGACGGCGGCACCGACAAGTTCACCTATTCTATGTCGGGCAGCTGGTTCGGCCAGGAGGGTACCATAATCGGATCCAACTTCAGCCGTCTGACGGCACGCCTCAACACCACCTATCAAGCCACCAAGTGGCTGAAGATAGGCGAGAACCTGTCGTTCACATCCTCGCAGTCCAGAAACGCCTACGAAAGCGGCGACAACGTGGAGAGCGCAGGAGCCAACATCATCTCGGCGGCCTTCGCCATGGCTCCCTGGGATCCCACACGTTATCCCGAAGGTTCGGTGAACCGCAACGGCAAGGATCTGTCCGGCGGAATCTCCGCAGGCTCCAACTTCAAGAACGTGACCAACCCTCTGAGCATGGTGGAATACTCCAATCCCAAGGTGAACAACGAGCGCTGGCTGGGTAACGTATTCGCCGAGATCAACCCCTGGTCGACGCTGACATTCAAGTCTACATTCAGTTTCGACTACAAGCTGACGCGTGACCGCAGCTTCATGGAGGCATACGAGGTTTCGGCATACGACAAGCGCGAGCATAACTTCCTTTCCTCCTCGATGGCCCGCAGCTTCAACTATATAGTCGACAACATCCTGTCGTACTACAACACATTCGGCAAGAACTACCTGAACCTGATGGCCGGCATGACCATCGAAGAATTCAACTACTACAGCATCGGATCGAGCGGCTCGGACATCCTGAACCCGGTGGAGAAGAACTGGTATCTCTCGCAGGTTACGGACAATTTCGGACGCCCCGGCGACAGCGTGTCGCGCAACCGCCGCCAGTCGTGGCTGGGCCGCGTGCACTACGCATACGACGACCGCTACATGGCCACCGTCAACTTCCGCGCCGACGGTTCCAGCAAGTTCCGCGACAAATGCTGGGGTTTCTTCCCCTCGTTCGCACTGGCATGGCGCATAGACCAAGAGAAGTTCCTGCGCGACGTAAGCTGGGTGAACAACCTGAAACTCCGCTTCGGCTGGGGTAAGGTGGGCAACGACCTGATCAGCAACAACGCATTCCTGCTGCAGATGTTCAACACAGGCCCCACATTCGTGGACTATGTGTTCGGCAAGGACCAGCAATTGGCCAACGGCGCCACGGTGCTGACCTGGGTCAACAACGGCGGCCACTGGGAGAACACCGAGCAGTGGAGCGTGGGTGTGGATTTCGGATTCTTCCAGAACAAGCTGACCGGTTCGATCGAAGGCTTCATCCGCGACACCAACGACATGCTGATGAGCGTGACGGCCCCCGCCCATGTAGGCAACCGCTACTCCGCAACCGCCAATGTGGGCAAAGTGCGCAACAAGGGTATCGAAATCACCCTGGAGCACCGCAACTGGGTTGGAAACGTCAACTACTGGATCAACGGCAACGTGTCGTTCATCGACAACAAGCTGACGGCCCTGAACGGAGGCTCGCCCATCTACACCAACTACAACAACGTCCAGGTAGTGGACCAGGGTTATCCCCTCTACTACTTCTGGGGCTACAACTACGAGGGCGTCTATAAGACCGACCAGGAGGCCCTGGACCACCTGAAGGGCTACACCTCGGCCGACATACCCTTCCACGCCGGCGACGCAAAATACCGCGACAACAACGGCGACGGCCGCATCGACGACAAGGACCGCGTGAAATTAGGCAGCTCGATACCATGGCTCAACTACGGCCTGACCATCGGCGCCGAGTGGAAGGGCATAGACCTCTCCATCTTCTTCCAGGGCGTGGGCGGCAACAAGATCTACAACCAGATGCGTCACCGTCTGGAGGGCAACGGCTCGACTTCCGTACTCTCGCCCGTAATGACCGACGCCTGGACTGCCGAGAATCCCGACGGTTCAATCCCCAATCCCAAGAACACCATCAACTACTATGTATCCGACCGGTTCCTGGAGAGCGGATCGTACTTCCGCCTCAAGAACCTGCAGATAGGCTACACGCTGCCTCAGAAATGGATGAGTGCCATCGGCTTCCAGAAGTGCCGCTTCTACTTCCAGGGCGGAAACCTGTTCACAGTCACCAAGTACAAGGGTTACGACCCCGAGACCCTGGGCGGCGTGGACTACGGCAACTATCCCCAGGCACGCAGCTTCATCTTCGGCGTGAACATCACATATTGATATCTTAACACAGGATACAAACATATACTAAGGACATATAACGATGAAAACAAGATATATAGCGATACCGATGATAGCCGGCGCCCTGATGCTGACGGGTTGCAACGACTGGCTGAAGGAGGAGGCCCCCGGATCGCAGGATTTCGACGACTTCTTCACGAGCGGCGCGGTAGCGATACAGACGGTCAACGCCTGCTACGTGCCTCTGGCATGGGAATACAACAACAGCTATTTCTCCGAGTGGTTTTTCGGAGACATCGCCTCCGACGATGCGTTGAAGGGAGGCCAGGACGTGGCCGACGGCGCCGATGCCTACGACATCGACAACTTCAAGGTGAACGCCAACAATGCGATAGTGCTGGACTACTACCGCGCGAAATACCAGGGCATAGCCCGCTGCAACCTCGCGCTGCAGCAGGTGTCCGGAATGGAGCCGGACGAGTACATGACCCAGGAGCGCAAGGACTGTCTGATGGGCGAAGCCTATTTCATGCGTGCGTTCTATTACTTCCAGTTGGTGCGCGTGTACGGCGGCGTGCCGTTGGTGGACTTCGTGATAGACAGCAGCGACAAGTGGCAGCAGCCCCGCGCCACCGCGCAGGAGGTGTACGACCATATCGTGGCCGACCTGCTGAAAGCCGAGGAGATGCTGTGGAACAAGTCGCAATATCCCGCCGAGGACCTCGGCCGCGCCACCAAGGGTGCCGCACAGGCCATGCTCTGCAAGGCTTATCTCTATAACAAGGACTACGACAACGCCTACGTGTGGGGCAAGAAGTTCCGTGAGGAACAGTACGGCAAGGAATACACCCTCTGCTCCAATTACAGCGACAACTTCACACTCGCCGGCGAGAACGGCCCCGAGAGCGTGTTCGAGATACAGTACATGGAAGACCCGACCAGCGACTACGGCGAGGGCTTCGGATTCACACGCGGCACGTTCACCACAATCCTGACCCGTCCGCGCTGCTCCGAGTTAAGTTCACGCAAAGGCTGGGGTTGGAACCATCCGACGCGCGACCTGTATGCCGCATTCGAGCAGGGCGACCCCCGTCGCGAGGCTACCGTAGGCGTACCTTCCGAGACTGCGCAGCAGGAGGTGGAGGTGAACTATCTCGGCTCGCCATATTACAACAACAAGACCGCATACAGCGAGAACGGCGATTTCCCTTCGCTGTCGCACGATTCCCGCTCGCCGATGAACTATCGTCTGGTACGCGCTTCCGACGTGCTTCTGCTCTATGCCGAGGCGGCATTGGAGAGCGGCAAGGACCTGGCCGGCGCCAAGTGGGCGCTTGAGGAAGTTCGCAAGCGCGCCCGCAATTGCTCGGCCGACCCCGCCAACACTCTGCCCGCCTTCCCGGGTTACGGATATGCCGACACCACCGACGGTCTGCGTCAGGCCATCCGCCACGAGCGCCGCGTGGAGCTGGGTATGGAGGGTCACCGCTGGTTCGACCTGGTGCGCTGGGGCATAGCCTACGAGGTGCTTGACAAGGACCAGGGCAGCTACGGTAAGAACGAATCGGCCGAGGCACGCGCCGAGATGGCCAACTTCATCAAGGGCAAGAACGAGCTGTTCCCCATACCGGCTGAGGAGATAAACCTCAACCCGATGGAACAGAACGCCGGATATTAATCCAATTACCTGTCATACATATACACACGGCCTGCGGGTCTTGCGACCCGCAAGCTGGGCAAACAGTCTGAAAACTAACTGAACTCTAATAAATTAACCTTTAAAAACTAAAGACAATGCAGAAGATTACATTAATCGCAGTAGCCGCACTGACGGCAGCAAGCGCAAGCGCACAGTACACCTGTGACCCCAGCACCGACGTAGTACTGGCCAAGGGAAAAGTAAGCTATCTCATGCCCGTCCAGCTGTGCGAGACCGCTGTCGGCAAGTTCGAGGCTCAGGGAGCCAAGGTGATTTCGGCAGCTCCCAACGGCGATGACCGTGCTCTGGACGTATGGCCCGACGGATCGACATTCCGTGCATATAACGCCACCTATCCCGGTGTAGACGATCAGACAGACGGATATGTATCGCTGGAAGTGGCAAATGTAGGATGGTCAGGAGCCGGATTCAGCGTACACGGCGGCATCGACGCATCATGGTGGAACGCCGATACACGTTTCCATCTGGCATACATGTCGGAGACCACCGCTCCCGAATCCATCGGATTCATCATTGCCAACGGCGATGACTGGGGCAGCAAGCCTGCAAAGGTAGCTGTGGGAACTCCCTTCAACGACAACGGCGTGGTATTCCCCGCAGTAGGTCCTGCTTCGGCCGATGACTGGAACGGTATCGACATCAGCTTCGCAGACCTTAAGAAACTGTGGCCTGAATTCGACTGGAAGGCCGCTAACGACTGGCATGGCGTAATACTGTCGTTCCTGGCAGGTGGCGTGGAAGGCCGTCAGTTCTCGCTTGACGCCGTGTATTTCTATCAGCTCGGCAACGGCAGCGGCATCAACGGTATCAGCGCCGACGAGACAGAGTGGGTTGTTACCGCCAACACCGTGAACGTGGCAGGTGCAAACGGCATCGAGCTGTATAACTTAGGCGGCCAGCTGGTGAAGAAGACCGCAGGCACCACACTGGGTCTGAGCAATCTCGCCAAGGGCGTGTACGTTGCCAAGAGCGGCAACCAGGCCAAGAAAATCGTCGTAAAGTAATCGACCGACCATAATCCGGCGGAGGGGTGACCCTCCACCGGATACAGAACCAAACAAGTAATTATGATACACAAGATACTGGGAACCGGAATTGCGGTGATGCTTGCCGGAGCGGCGGGAACACCGTGTCATGCCGGAGAGAGTCAGAACGGCACAGGCGAGACCGACGGCTACCGTCTGGTGTGGCAGGACCTGTTTGACGGCACGGAACTGAACCGCAACCGATGGAACGTAGAGGTGAACGGCAACGGCGGAGGCAACGCCGAGCTGCAGTACTACACCGACCGCGAATGCAACGTGCGTGTGGGCGATGACGGTCAGGGCAACGGCTGTCTGATTCTGACCGCCATACGTGAGAACTATCAGGGCAAGGAATTTACATCGGGTCGTGTCACCACGCAGAAGCTGTTCGCCTTCAAGCACGGCAAGATAGAGGCCGCCATCAAGATGCCCAGCACCGCCAACGGACTGTGGCCCGCGTTCTGGATGATGGGCAACGACCACAAGGAGGTGGGCTGGCCCAAGAGCGGCGAGACCGACATTGTGGAGATGGGCCATCAGAATGCTTTCGGTCCCGGCACGCAGGACCGGTACTTCAACGGCGCGATGCACTGGGGCCAGGGATGGCCGGCATGTTCGTACGCCCACGACAACACCAAAAGCTATTCGCTGCAGGACGGCGAGTTTCACATATTCACCGTGATATGGGACGAGGACAAGGTGCGTATGTACGTGGACCTCGACAAGACGCCCAAGCAGATGCCTTACTTCCAGATGAACATCACGCAGGACAATCCCGATGACGAAAATTCGCCCGGCAATTACTTCCACAAGGAGAATTTCATACTGTTCAACGTGGCCGTGGGAGGCAATTTCCCCGGCATCCACAATGCTGCGGGCATCACGGCCCTGAACGATGAAAACAATCATCAGGCCTCGATGTATGTGAACTATGTGAAGGTGTACCAGAAAGGCACCGGCGACGAATCGATAAGCATGACCGTTCCGGGCGACGACATCGAGGGCTCGGGTGTGATCAGCCCGAGTCTGGCCGGCAACCTCAAGATACGCATAGAATCGGGTCACGCCAACTGCGAGGGGGCCGACCTGAAGGCATACGACGCTTCGGGACGCCTGATGGGTGCCGGCCGCGACACGCTCGACCTGTCGCGAATGGGCCGCGGACTGGTGATTCTGAGCGCCAGAGACGATTTCGGCAACAAAACCGTACTCAAGGAAATGTTATGAAAAGAACCGCAGCGATATTACTTACAGGCGCAGCATTAGTGTGCGGCGCCGCGCAGGGAGCGTTGCGCGACGTGGAGAGCCGCGTGGACTCGCTGATGAGTCTGATGACGCTCGACGAGAAGATAGGGCAGCTCAACCAGCTGTCGGGTTATGGCTATCATCCCGATATGGTGGGCCAGATACGCATCGGCAGCGTGGGTTCGCTGCTGAACGAAGTCGACCCCGTGGTGGTGAACAAACTTCAGAAGGAGGCGGTGGAGAACACCCGTCTGCATATCCCGCTGGTGTTTGCCCGCGACGTGATACACGGCTTCAAGACCATGTTCCCCATACCCGTCGGCCAGGCCGCGACCTGGAATCCGGAGATAGTGGAGCAGGGGAGCCGTGTCTCGGCGCGCGAATGCTCGTCGGCGGGCGTGCGCTGGACGTTCAGCCCGATGGTGGACATAGCGCGCGACGCCCGCTGGGGCCGTCTGGCCGAAGGTTACGGCGAGGACCCGTACCTTACCTCCGTGATGGGCGTGGCCGCCGTGAAGGGGTATCAGGGCGACGACCTGACGCGTCCCGACGCCATCGCGGCATGTACCAAGCATTTTGCCGGCTACGGTATGTCGGAGGGCGGACGCGACTATAACACCGCCAACGTGACCGGCACCGTGCTGCACGATGTGATACTGTCTCCCTTCAAAGCCTGCGCCGACGCAGGTTCGGCAACGTTCATGTGCTCGTTCAACGACATAGACGGCATTCCGTCGTCGGCCAACAGGAAACTGTTGCGCGGCATCCTGCGCGACCGCTGGGGCTGGGACGGCCTGTTGGTGAGCGACTGGAACTCCATCGGCGACATGCTGAAGCACGGCACGGCCGCCAATCTGAAGGAAGCTTCGCTGCAGGCGCTCCATGCCGGTGTGGACATGGACATGGAGGCGCACGGATACACTCAGTATATAAAGGAACTGGTCGAGGCCGACCGCATTTCTGAAAAGGAAATAGACGCCCTGGTGCGCAACGTGCTGCGTCTCAAGTTCCGCTTAGGACTCTTTGAGAATCCATACGTCGACGAGAAGAACATGAACCGCTTCTTCGAGAAGGAAAGCCTTGCGGCCGCACAGCGCGCAGCCGAGGAGAGCGCCATCCTGCTCACCAACAACGGCATCCTCCCCATGAAGGGTTCGGAACGTATATTGGTGGTTGGCCCGATGGCCGACGCCAAGCATGACCAGAACGGCACATGGTGTTTCGATCTGGACAAGGAGAGGACCGTGACCGTGCTGGAAGGACTGCGCAAGGCATACGGCGCGAAGAACGTGACATACGTGCCCGGTCTGCAGTTCAGCCGCGACAGGAGTGATGCCGAATTCGCCAAGGCCGTGGCTGCCGCCGGCAAGTGCGACGTGATAGTATTTGTAGGCGGCGAGGAAGCCGTGCTTTCGGGCGAGGCTCACTGCCGCGCCGACATCTCGCTGCCCGGCGCGCAGACGGAATTGCTGAAGGAACTGAAGAAGACGGGCAAGCCCTTGGTGGCCGTGCTGCTGTCGGGCCGTCCGCTGACACTGCCCGAAGAATCCGAGCTGTGCGACGCCATCCTGTTCTGTTTCCATAACGGCACCATGGGAGGTCCGGCCGTGGCAAACCTGCTTACTGGCAAAGTGAATCCTTCGGGCAAACTTCCAGTCACGATGCCCCGGATGGTGGGTCAGGTGCCTATCTACTACGCGCACAAGAACACAGGGCGTCCCACCGAGGGTGAAATTATGCTGATGGACCAGATACCCTTGGAGGCAGGACAGACCTCGACAGGCTGCACCTCCTTCTGGCTGGATGCCGGTCTGGCACCCCTCTATCCCTTCGGCTACGGACTGAGCTACACGACATTCGAATACGGCAAGCCCGAGCTTTCGGCCACCTCGATGGAAGGTAACGGAGAGATAACAGTGAGCTGCCGTGTGACCAACACCGGCAAGACGCGCGGGGCAGACGTGGCCCAGCTCTATGTGCGCGATATGGTGGCGTCGCTGGCGCAGCCCGTCAAGCAGCTGAAGGGCTTCGAGAAGGTATGGCTCAACCCCGGCGAATCAAAGACCGTCACCTTTACGCTTCCCGCCTCGCGGCTCGCATTCCACGACACGGAGGGCAACGAGATTACGGAACCGGGCGAGTTCACCCTCTGGGTAGACAATTCGTCGGACTGCAAGACCGCACCTGTAAAATTCAGCATAACGGAAAACAATACAGCGTATGAAAAATAAAGCAGCGATAATATCTCTGGCACTTGTGTGCCTCTCGGCTCCGGCATGGGGCAAGAGCGCGAAGCGCGGCGTAAGCGAGAATCAGTTCTCGCTCGCCGTGGAGCTGGATGCCCTAAAGCCCGGCGTGGGCTGGTACTACAACTGGGCCAATACTCCCACCGCCGGAATCAACGGGCAGGTGGAGGCATACGAGGGCATAGATTTCGTGCCGATGTGCTGGAACGCCAACTATAGCGCCGACAAGATCCGCGCGTATGTCAAGGCCCACCCCGAATGCAAGTATCTGCTGGGCTTCAACGAGCCCAACTTCACCGCGCAGGCCAACATGACGCCCGAGGTGGCCGCCGACCATTGGACCGCGGTGCAGGCTCTGGCCAAGGAACTTAACCTGAAGCTCGTGGCTCCGGCACTGAATTATTCGCCCAACGCGCCCTATCAGGATCCCTGCAAGTGGATGGACGAGTTCGTGGCCCTGGTGGGACCGGACGCTTTCGACTACACGGCGATTCATGTGTATGGCGGTTACGGCGTGCTGACGGACCTGGCCACCAAGTTCCATGACAAGTATGGCAAGGATGTGTGGGTGACTGAGTTCTGCTACTGGCCCGAGGCCGGCAATCAGAATTCGTCGGTAACCCCCTCCACCCAGATCAACTTCATGACCCAGGCTCTGGAATGGCTGGAGACAACTCCCTGGATCCATAAGTATGCGTGGTTCAAGGCCAAGGGTGGCTACAACAGCAACAAGGGACCGAACTACGGTCTGATCATACCCCAGACGGGTTACGACGAGCGCAAGCTGTCGCCTCAGGGAATGGTGTACTGCTACATGAGCGATTTCGACAGGGAGGTATGGAACGCCGTCGGCACAGAGTTTCCCGCAGTGGATTATGTAGCATCGAACGCTATCGAACTGTATCCGGGCAATGACGCCGATTGCGCAAAACCGATCGAGATAAGCCGTTTCAATTCAGGATCGACCGTAGACTGGCAGTTTGACGTGCCTGAGGCGGGCAAGTATGACCTGAAGCTGACAGTGGCCGGCATGGGCGAGCCTACCCGTTTCGATCCGCAGCTGAAGATGCAGCTTGTGAACGGTGACGAGGTGACCGACCTGACCGACGTGATAAAAATGACTCTGCCCAACTCCGACGAGAATTACGAGGCCCACGCCATCAACCTGACGTTGCCCGCCGGACACGTGACATTGCGCCTTGCCGACGCCGCTCCGTATCAGCCCAGCGGCATCAGGATCTCGCGCGTAGGACTCTATGCCGAAGGCACCGGCGCCGTGGAGGGAGTGGCTATGGAAACCTTAACGAACGTGAATGTCTGCAACATGCAGGGCGTGATGTTGAAACGCAACGTAGACGCTGCCTCGGCCATAGACGGACTTGCCCCCGGTCTCTACGTGATCGGCAACCGCAAAGTGCTGGTTAAGTGACGAGTGGCTGCTACTGGAGGGGCGACGTCCACGTCGCCCATGTGTTGACGGTGTGGACACCGTCACTCCAGTCGCCTGACACACAGATAATAGTTAACAATAATCAATAACAATATCAACCATGAAGAAAATTTTACTGACAGCGCTGCTGTTTGGTGGCCTGATGGCCACCGCCGGCGTAACGGGCAACGTTTTCCAGCAGGCATCCCCTACAGATGGCCGGCAGTCCGAACCAGAAGTGACCAACATTCTACGCGCCGAAGGCGAAAACGCCTCCGAGTATGCCTACGGCAACAAGTGGTATGGCAATGCCGAATGGACTTCCGGAAATCTGACTGTAACGTTCAACTATACTCTTACTGCGCTGGAGAACAATCACCTGCAGGTAGACGCTACAATAGAGGGACTGGACAAGGTGCCCGGTCTTGCCGTGCTCCAGATGCAGATAGGCGTTGGGGGCTGGACAAACGCTGTTAAAAATGAAGACGGCTCATATACTTGGGTATCGCTTGATAATCCGACCTTTGAACTTGGAAATACCGTTGCGCCGCTGCATTTCTATTTTCCGTATGAAAGTGGAGGTGTAGTAAATCAGGCTATAGATGGTTATAAGTTCGGGTCTGCGAATGAGAAACCGGTAAAGGAGATTCTGCCTAAACTTACTGCCAAGGCTCAGAACATAACCGCCAATTCCGCCGAGATTGCATACGAAGTGACTTTACCCGAGGAATTGACAGGCGCCACAGTCAAGGTATATCTGAACGATGCCGAAGCCACGGCTTCTCCCATCGCTTTGACCGGCCTGACACCCTCCACCGATTATTCCTATACTATGAAGGCCGTGGCCACCAAGGATGGTCAGGACTATACAGGCAAGGAGGTAAAGGTTGAGTTTAAGACCAACCGTGACGCTACAGCTGCCAAGGTATGGCACACAATCAAGGACGGATTTATCAATAACGCATATCTGGCAGGCGAAGATCCCGCGACATCACGTCGTTCCATCCCCGTATCAATTGAAACTGCAATCAGCTATAATGTGGACGGCACGGTTACAATACAGGCTGTTCCTCATTGTCAGGGCAATATCGTTGGCCTGGTATGGAAGGCTAATGTGTGCGTGCAAGGTCATGACAAGATAGAGATGATGACGAATGTGGATGGTAAATTCACATACACCACGGCCGCAACATTCGATGAGGACGCACAATTGTATGTATATTATTTCCCTGCATACGACGGCGGTGATACAAGATTGGATGTATATGGCTATCAGACCGGTCTGGAGAACGATGCAGTGGCTTACGGTGAACCCGCAAGCATCGAAATGAACGGAGTTCCTGCCACTATGATCGTAAACGAAAGCTATAATGTAAGTTCTATCGTAAAGGACAACAACGGTCATTATCTGGTTGAGAAAGCAGCTGACTGCACAGTAGAGGCTCCGTTTACTTTGGTTGACGGTGTTCTGACCGCGACCGCTAAGGGAACCGGCCATATAACCGCCACCTGTGAAACCGCCACAAGCGACATCGCGCTGGAGTGCTTCCTTGACAGCGACGCACAGGGCGTACACGCCATCAACGCCACTTACGAGGCTGACGGTGGTGTGAATGCCGCACTTGCATTCGACGGTGACGAAGGAACCCAGATCGAATGGGCTCCCGAAACAGGAGCGGAGCACTATGTGACTGTGACTCTTGAGAAGGAATATCAGATTCAGGCCGTACAGCTGGTATGGGAAGGTGCTTCCGCCAAGGAGTACACGGTGACTCTGACTCCGGCCGCCGCAGCCGGCGCAATGCAGAAAGCCGCAGCCGAGCCAAAGGTGTTCACCGTAAACGATGGCGTCGGAGGTGCGGATATGACTCCCCGCAAGAACCTGTACAACGCGGACTTCTCTACGATTCCCGCCCAGACCGTAAAGCTGGAGACCAAGACAGCTGCAACCGTCTGGGGCATCAAGCTGAAGGAAATGAAGGTGATGGGCAGCGAGAAGAAGGACGGCACCGTAGGTGTTGAGGCCGTTGAGCTGACTCCCGATACTATCGTGGACGTCTACAACCTGCAGGGGGTGCGCGTGCTGCGCGACGCCAAGGTGATGGACATCATCAACCTGCCAGCCGGCATCTATGTGGCCGGTGGCCGCAAGTACATAGTGCGCTGACAGACAGTATATATGGAAGCAAAAGCCGGGACTCACGCGGAGTTCCGGCTTTCTTTATGCCCATATAAGGCAATGCGCGGCCTTGGCGGCCGGGTATGAACGGCAAAGCCGCGGGCTTTGCCCACAGTGGCGGCGGTATGGGGTGTGCCCACAGTGGCGGGGGGATGGGCAATGTCAGTTTATGTTGTCGAAGGGGGCGTTGCGGTCCATCTGCTTCTGGTCGAGAATGTTTTTGGCTTCGCGCGTCAGTGATTGCTTGAGACTGTCGACTGCCGCGGGGTCGAGAGTCTGATACCCCTCATATCTGGAGGAATCCTCCACTTCTTCTATATCCGGAACGGTGAGCTTGTCTATCTCGTGATTCGTGGCGAAGTGCCGGTGCATATAGGTGGCTATCTCCTGTTCGATGGCCTTGAACTGCGGAGACTGCTCCAGTTCCTCTTTGGTGCCGTCAAACCGTACAAGATACTTGTCGCTGTTGCGGAAACTGACAAGATAGGTTTTTTGCTTTGTATTCATAACATATTATTTTATAGTCATTGCTTGCAATTGTATAACAATACGGTCATGGAGAGGGGACCCTGGGCGCCGGTGATGTGCACTGCCTCGATGTCGGCGGTGGCGGACGGCCCGGTGAAGAAGGAGCCGTACTGCTGATTGCGCAGGCTGAGCCGGGCGTAGGCCTGGTGCAGACCGCCTACAATCTTAGTGGCGTCCAGCAACACGAACAGGTGACGCGACATCAGGGCGCATGGGGCATGCCGTAGCGAACGGTCGGTGACCCATACCGAACCCATCTCGCCCACGCCCATCTCGGCCTCGGTGACGCAGGTGTTGATCTTCTCGGCGTTACGCAGGTCGGTGAGGTCCTTTTCGCCGAAATTGCCGGTCACGTCGTCGAGGGTGGAGTAGACGGCGTTCTGACTCGGGTCCATTTCGGGCTGCGTGGCGAGCCAGCGCAGCGCCTCGGCGCGCGTGGCGAATTTGACGGCCTTGCCGTCGAAGCCCTCCAGATGCGAGATGAAGCCGGCCAGCGGGTCGCCGGGCCAGGGATACATGGGGACGTCGGGGAGGGGAAAGGAGGGGGCGCCGGCCGAATGCGCGCAGGGAGCGGCAAAGCCGCGGGCTTTGCCCACAGTGGCGCCTGCTTCATGCGGGGTGGCGGCCGATGCCGCTACCGCCGTCTGCGGGGCGATGCCGCGGGCGTAGTATTGGCGGAATGTTTCTTTGGGAGGCTCGGGGTTGGTGTGGTCGATGGCCCAGGGATTGAGGCGCGATTCGGTCAGTGCCTTGGGCAGATTGCGGAGGGCCCAGAGACCTACCTTCTCGGCCATGGCGAGGTTGGTGCTGCTTTTCAGCACCGGCACAGCCATGGCCTGCTCGATGTTATGCGACGGCTGGCCGTAGCCATGCTTCACCACCTCGCTGCGCCAGTAGAACACCAGCTCAGGGATAGGCACCTTGACGGGACAGACGTTGCCGCACGAGCCGCAGTGCGTGCAGGAATACGGCAGGCGCGCGTACTTATACAGATCGTAGCTCGGTTCGAGCACGATGCCGATGGGCCCCATATACGTGGCGTCGTAGCTGATGCCCGACGTGCGTCGGAATACGGGGCAGGTGTTCATGCACGCGCCGCAGCGTATGCACTTCAGCACCTGCCAGTAGTCGGGGGACGAGAGGCGTTTGCTGCGGCCGTTGTCCAGGATGACCAGGTGCATCTCCTGTCCGGGACGCGGGCCGTGGAAGTGCGAGGTGTACTGGGTGATGTCCAGGCCCAGTGCACTGCGCGACAGCAGCCGGATGAACAGCGGCAGGTCGCTCTGGCGCGGTATCACCTTCTCCATTCCCATAGTGGCTACATACAGCGGCGGAAGGGTGGCGCTGATGTCGGCGTTGCCCTCGTTGGTGCACACCACGATGCCTCCGGTTTCGGCGATTCCGAAGTTAACGCCCGTCATGCCCGCGTCGGCCTTGCCATAACGCGGCCGCATGTCGGCGCGCATCACGCCGTTAAGGTAATGCGGATCGTCGATGTCAGGGTCGGAGCCGAGGGTGCGTGCGAACAGTTCCGCCACGTCGCTGCGTAACTTGTGGATGGCCGGCATGACGATATGCGACGGCCGCTGCCGGTCGAGCTGCTGTATGCGTTCGCCTAAGTCCGCCTCGTTGATCTCTATGCCATGAGCTTCCATATACTCACGCATGCCGCATTCGTCCATGGTCATGGACTTCCCTTTGGTAACGGTGCGGACGCCGTGACTGCGGAATATGTCGAGGATAATCTCGTTGTGCTCCTTGGCGTCCCGCGCCCGGTGCACGTGGATGCCGTTGGCCTCCGCGTTGGCTATGAACTGCTCCAGATAGCGGTCAAGATTCGTGAGCGTATGCTGTTTTATCTCGGATGCGAGCCTGCGCATCTGCTCCCATTCGGGTATGGTGGAGGCCACCTTGTCGCGACGCATGCGCGCCTCCCACAGACAGCGGTCGTGCGACTCGCGGTGGGCGCGGCGTTTTATGAACTCCGCCCCTGATTTTACTTGGTTCACCTGTTTCATTTCGCGTCGCCGTTTAGGATTTCAGTGATATAGTACATCTTGAGGTCAAGGCCGATCTTGCGGGCCACGGTCTGCTGGTGTATCAGGCAGGACATATCCTGCGAGGTGACGTACTTAAAGCCGTTGCGTGCGTAGTCGCTGACCTTGTCTCGTCCCTGCTGGCCGGAGCACGAGGGGTCCCAGATGGCGAAGATGCCTCCGAATCCGCAGCATTCGTCGCGGCGCGTGGCATAGCCTATCTCGATACCGTCGACCAGCCTGAGCAGGTCGGCGCATTTGTCGAACGACGGAATCATCAGTTCCGTAGGGCGCGCCTCCATCAGATAGCGGAGGGAATGGCAGCCGTTGTGGATGGCCACGCGGTGCGGAAAGCGGGGATGCCCCGGGAGTTCGATTATCTTCAGCACATCGTGCAGAAATTCGACGGGATCATACACCGTATTGCGGAAATGCACCACTTCCGGTGTCTGTTCCACTTCGTCGAAATGGCAGCGGAACTGATCGGTGCAGATGCCGGAAGGCACCACTACATAATCATACCGGCCGTCGGCCACAAACGGAGCCACACCCTTCTCGAGCGTGCATGAATGCCCGATATAGCCCATGTCAAGCTCCGGCAGCCCGCAGCAGGCCGCCCGGTTGATGAACTCCACGTCCAGCCCGAGCTTCCTGAGCAGTTCCCACGTGGAGATGGCCGCCTGCGGATAGATGGCGTCCATATAGCACGGAACGAAGAAACCGATTTTCATAACCTTGCAATTTAAGTTTACACCTTTGAGGTATAACAGCCCGCAAGGTTAATTGGTTCCGAAATATGTGGCCGGCCGGCACATCATAGGGATGATGTACGCCATAGGGATGATGCCGCATAGCCGACGGTGTGCAGACGTTAACGGCGGGCGCGGTTGGAATCGAAGTGAGACAACAGTTTATCGGCAAAGATGGCGGAGGTGTTGTGTTTCATGGCCGTAGCCCTGGCGGATTCCCTGAGATCGGGGTATGTGCCATGAATCAAGGAGCGGATGGCATCCTTTAAGGTTACGGCGAAGCCTTTGGCGCTGATGTCATCGGTCTTGAAGCCGGAAATGCCGTTTTCAATCACATCGACGGCCGTACCTAAATTGAACGACACTACGGGTGTGCCACACATGATGGATTGGTTCACCATCGACGGTCCGGCATCGTCGGTGGACGGATTGAGGAATAACGAGGATGCACGATATGCCGCCACCAGCGTATCCCCATCGACATAGCCAAGATTGACCAGAGCCATCTTTTTCTTTGCGAACGCTTCCTTTAAGGTACTGTCGCCTATCGCCAGCCAGCAAATGCGTTCCGCGTGTTCCGCAGGAAGATGATGCTGCAGGTATTCGGCGGCATATACGATGATGTGGGCACCCTTGCGTGCGGCGCCACTGCTTCTGACGAGCAGCACTATATCCTTGCCGTCGGGGATGTTAAGTCGCTGTCGGTCTGCCGGCGAACCGTGCGGAGAAAAGATGGTCTCATCTATGATCATGCCCATGTTGAGTACAGTTTCCTCGTCAAAAAGCCGACTGGCCAGAGCCCTTTCTATCATCCAGGAATTGCCCAGATAATATACCTGCATATCCGAGTAATTCGATTGTTTAGTGAGATAATTGGCGTGGGAGCGGTCGTCAGGGTCGTCACTCATCAGACAGGGACATTGTCCGCAGGCCGACATATATCTGACACATGAGTTGAAATAGAAGCATCCCCCGGTAATCGGAGCCATATCGACGGCGAAAATATACACCGGCGCGTTGAATCTGCGGGACAGGACCCGGAGAGAGGTGGAGTTCAGCATGTTCTGCCAGAACAATGTGACAATCAGATCATATTCGGCTGTGGGCGGAACAGCCGCCGACAGAAGGTCCGGATCAATGGCCGGTGAACTCTCATCGGTGTATATGAAGCCTGATCTGGCGCTGAAGGACGCCATCTTCCTTTTTTTAGACAACCGGAATATGATGTTTTTGGCAATGCGTGCCAAAGGGCGGCGCATACGCCTGAGATACACGGCAAATCTGCCCGGCTGTTGCGTAATATCCTCCGCGCCGCGAGGCGCTTGGGCCAACACGGAAAAAACGGTGCAATCATTTTCCTGTGTTGACGGGTACAGTGAAAGGAAATCTACCGAACATCCCTTGTCCCGGAGCGCCCTGACCATGCTCGCGCCTAATCCGACCGAATGCTCGGGGGGCCTCGATGAAACGATCAGAACGCGCAATTCCTTGTATTTCATAGTTATAATATGAGTCTTGGGGCTGTCTCTCAACTGATGTAGAAATCGTTAATGCAGCCGATAATCCGCTCGACGTCATGGTCCGACAGCTCATAATACATGGGGAGGCGGAGCAGGCAGTCGGCGTAGCGGTCGCAGTGGGGCAGGTCGAGTCCCACCACCTGAGCCTCGTCGCTGACGATGCCGTCGAATTCCGTTACGGTGACGGTGTGAACGGCCTGACAGTTGTCGGGACGCGCCTCGGCATGAGAGGTATAGAAGGGACTCTTGTGCAGGCTGAGGTAATGGAACACCGACAGGATGCCGTTCTGCTTCAGATGCGCTATGAGTGCGGACCGTTCCTGAAGGGAGCGGCATACTATATAGAACATGTGGGCGTTGTTGGTGGCATAATCGGGGATGACCGGCAGCTCAAAGCATCCTTGTCGGGCCAGGTTCGAAAGGCCGGCATGGTAACGTTCCCATATCTCCTTGCGGCGTGTCTGGATGGTGTCAAGATTCTCTATCTGCGCCCACAGGAACGCCGAAATCAATTCCGAGGGGAGGAACGACGAGCCGGTATCGACCCAGCCATATTTGTTGACCTCGCCACGGAAGAATTCGGAACGGTTGGTGCCTTTTTCCCAGATTATTTCCGAACGGCGCACGAATCGCTCGTCGTTGACGGCAAGCAGGCCGCCTTCGCCGGCTATGACGTTCTTGGTCTCATGGAACGAGAAGCATGCCAGGTGGCCGATGGATCCGAGCGCGCGTCCCTTGTAGTAGGAGTCGATGGCCTGTGCCGCGTCCTCCACCACCAGCAGGTCGTGACGGCGCGCTATGTCCATGATGCGGTCCATGTCGCAGGCCACGCCGGCGTAATGCACCGGGACGATTACACGGGTGCGTTCCGTGATCAATGCCTCGATCCGGTCGGGATCGATGTTGGGATTGTCCTTGCAGCTGTCGCAGAACACTATCCTGGCTCCCTGACGCACGAATGCCAGCACCGTGGAGACAAATGTATAGCTCGGGGCTATGACCTCGTCGCCGGGCTTGATGTCGCACAGTATGGCCGCCATCTCGAGCGCGTCGGTGCACGAGGTGGTCATCAGGGCCTTGCGGAAGCCATAGCGTTCCTCGAAGAATCGCTGACATTTCTGGGTATATGCTCCGTTGCCCGAAAGCTTGCCGCCATATACGGCCTGATATATGTAGTGCACTTCCTTGCCGGTGAGAAATGGCTTGTTAAAAGGTATCATGGTGATTCTGAGTGTTTAATGTCGTGAATTATGGGATGCCCGGACGTGGTAGACGTATGTGCGGGATTGTACCGTGAAGCCATGCGTTTCGTAGAAACGGCAGGCTTCCGCATTGTCGGCCTGTGTGGTGACCTCCACCTTAAGTTCTGATTCAGAGGCGAGGTTGATGACGGACTGTATCAGGGCGCTTCCTATGCCTTTGCCCCGGCAGGACGCGTCCGTTGCTATAAGTCCGATCGACAGCATGTCGTCCTTACGTCCGGCCGTGATCATGCCCAGTTCCTTGCCGGCCTGTCCGAATGCCAGCATATAGTCGGCAAACCGGCGTGAGACGGAATTGTCGATCCATAGACGGAACAGGCGCCTGAAGTCCTGCTCGCTGATATGAGGATCCACCTTATACCGGGAATGTCCGCCGGCCTGACAACCCAATTCATACAGCGCTTCGGAAGTCCGCAGCACGGATTCCACGGTTCGGTCCACGGGCCTGAAATGAGGTTCGGAGAGTACGTAGCTAAGTTTACGGTCGACCAATACCGCGTCGAAACCATCCAGGGCCAGAAGCCGGGGGCTGAAAACGTATATAAGCTCGCTGCCCCGGTCCTGAAGACGGGTTATCTCGTCGGCAACGGTGCGGTCGTCGGCATCCAGGATGTCGATGCGCGAGACGCCGTAACCGAAAAACCGGCTGTCCCAGTCCAGTTGCCCGGATGTCAGGGCCTTGTCTATCTGTTCCATATTCCGGTAGCGGTTTTATTCAATAATTTGCGGGTCTGTATCACGCCGAACCACGATGTGCAGACCGTCTGCAGCACCACGGACACTACCATAAGGCCGTACAGTCCGTACCGGTCGCAGAAATAGCATCCCAAAGGTACGTACGAGACACAGCACACTGTCGAGCAGATGACCTGCAGCCGCAGTTTGCCGAGTCCGGACAGGAGCTGTGTCCACAGCGTGCCCCACATGTTGAGCATCTGGAACAGGTATGCCAGCAATGTGACCATGAGCGGCACCGTGACCATGTCCTTGATCCAGACCTTGTAAACCATAGGGGATATGATTACCATCGCGAGGCCGGCTAAGCCTAACAGCATCAGTGTCTGCATCAGGCGTTTCCGGGCGGATTTCATCCATGTGTAGTCGTTGTTGACCCTGGCTTCGGCAAAGGCGCTCCAGAATGGCGTGATGATGATGGTGAACACCATGGGCAGTACGTTGATGTACCGGTAGGCTATGTTGTAGACCGTCACTTCCTCCGGCCCGAGATAATGCGATATGATCAGGTTGTTGGTCTGATAGAAGGCGATGGACAGCACCGAGAGGAAGAAGAACATGATGCCGAGCGACATGATGTCCCTGGCGTAACTGAACCTTACATACTTAGGCGAGGGTCTGTAATCCCTCAGCACGGTGCGGAATGTCCATATATTGGATGTGATGAGCACGAAAATGGAAGTGCCGCCCATGGCCATGGCCAGATAGACGATGTTGCCTTGGGTGAATCGGGTGATGAGCAGCAACACGATGCAAAGCAGCGCCTGTGTCGCGGTGTCGAACGCTGACGCCAGCGCGGGTTTCTGCAGGGCGTTCAGCAGAGTCCGGTTCAGGCCAAGTATGAACAGTACGCAGAAATTGGTGAGGGCTATAAGCACGGTGTACAGCAGCTCGCGTCCCGACACGTCGCTGACGTTCAGTATGCTGTTCCAGTCAATGAAGCATGAGGCCGTCATGGCCGTCGCCCATACCGACACCACGATGATGGAGATTATGGCGTAGGCAGTGCTTACAAGGCGGCGCGCCCGGACAGACTGGTTGTTCTCTACGGCTTCGATAAACTTGTTGCGCAGGCCGTTGCCTATGCCTACGTCGAAGAAGCTGATCCATGCCACTAACGACGAGATTGTCAGCCAGATGCCGTATTCGTAACTCGACACGTAATTGATGGTCAGCGGCACGATCAGGAACGAGCAGATTATGCTGACGCCCCTGAGGGCAAACATGGAGACGATATTCTTCTTTGCCCTTACCGAACGTCCGCTTCCGCTGTTGATTAATCCGAGTATCTTGTTTGCGAATGACATCTATAGCAATAACGGCGGTAGGGTGATAAAATTTTACGTATCGTTAAAGCAGCCGGAGATTGAAAGCCTCCTCGTATGGGATAAAATCGTATGCAGGTGAATACGTTTGCCAGCAATTCTCTTTGTGGCTTGTTTCGATTATTTCCGACACAGAGAGGGGTTTCAATTTCCCGATGATGTAATCGATAGAAGCCTTTTCGGCTGCAGATAATAGATTGAAACCGCTTGATATGGAACAGGACAGAATTGTACTTACCATATCATGGACGTTTATAAGCCTTTTGTCTAAATCCGGAACATTGTCGTATATGGTGTCGTAATGGTTGGGGACCGGTCCGAAATTTAATGCCCGATATTCCAGCCCACTGATGGACTGTCCTGATTTCCTGTAATTGTAGAAATCGGAATAGAACATCAGTTTGTTCAATTTAGTGGGAAATACTTCGCCGTGCATCGAGACAATATACCGCACCATATCGAAAAGTTTAGAAATGCTCTTTGCTCCGTAACCGTTCAATATGCTTCGGCTGTTGTTGGTGAATATGATTTGCCGGAGTGGAAGATTACAGTCCTGATTATCAACACTTGTCATTATAGCTATGTTGATCCTGTCGTATTCCGAAGGCTGGAACATATCCTTGCAGCTTTTCAGTAAATTCAATAGGACATCCTTTTCCTTAATAGCCGCAATCATTTTTCCGTTTGATTCGGATGGCATTTCACCGGCTTCGTATTTGGCATATTGATTGGTTCCGAACCCGAGGATACGGGATATCTGCGAATAATTCAGGCCGTATCTGTTGCGTATATCCTTTATTTCATCAGGGAAAGGGATGCCATGCCTTAATCGATATTGTGCGTAGAGGGTGTTGAACAGCAGAGTATCCTGTTCGGTCGTCGTGAACTGCTCGCCTGTGTCCTCACAGATATAATACCGTACATGTACCGAGTATTTTTCCTTACGGAACTCTTTGACTTCTGTCGTGCAAACCTCTTTGACCCGGCCTCCGGTCAAAGGACTTTTCATATCTACATATTTTTCTGTTTTCTGTTCCATAATTCACTTGTTTTTAAAAGGATAATCAAGAGGATGTTCAGCTTCATGAAACGATATGCAGATTGTATTGCTGCCAGGCATACCCATTGATATCTTGATGTATAGTTCTGTCCCGTCATAATCCTTGCCAAATACCCACATATCGCCGAATGTCGCTTCGTCAACTACAGAATGCGAGTAGTCGTCTTTCTCTATCTTCTTAATTATCTCTTCACGGGCAATGGGCGTAATGCCCAACGCCTTAAGAGCTTCCTCATTTTTATCTCTATGCAGGAAGATTATTCCCCATATACTGAATTTCGGTCTGAATTCTCGCAGGAATGTTTCTACTTCTTGTTCGTTTCTTATTGTAATCATTAGTATCTTTCTATTTTATTGCACAAAGATACACTAAAAAGTGTAAATATGCAATAATATAACACGAAAAAGTGAATTATTGTTTGGTTAGATAATGGTTAGATAATGAATCACGGGGGATAGGTCTATGGAATGAGGTATAAAAATAAGAGGGCGATGAGTGAAATGTCAAGGTTATGTGTTAAATTTGCGGATAAATAGGTGTGTGATGTCAAAGCCGCAGAGTATTCCTTTTTCACAGATGCAGAAGATATCCGCGTCGGGGGTGTTCGTGAAGCGTTTCGGGCAGTCGGGCCGGTTGCCGATGAAGCCGTATGCGCATCGCGACGATTACTATATCCTTGCGCTTCTGACCGAAGGAAACGTTGCGGTAGAGATCGATTTCGAGCGGAAGGAACTGCAGGCAGGCGATATTCTGATAGTGTCGCCTTGGCAGGTGCATAATAAGCCGGAAGGCGAGTCATGGGACGCCGACGGCTGGATGCTGGCCTTCTCGCCTGAGATGCTGACGGAACAGGAAGCCGGAATAATAGAAGAATATTCAATATCTCCCTCTCCGTTCAGTCCGGACGATGCGGTAACGGACGATGTCGTGACGCTATGCTCGATGATGGACCGCAACAAAGAAAACAATACGGTGTTCGGAGCACTTGCGGCAGCTGTCAAAAGCATAGTGCTGTCTACTCTAAACACCGACGGCACTGCGGTGTCGGGACGGTATCGCGCCATAACCCTGAGACTGCGGAAACTTCTTGACATACATCTTGTTGTGGAGAAAAGCCCGGCGGCATACGCCTCGATGATGAATATATCGGAGGTATATCTGAACGAGGCCGTGAAAGGCGCTACCGGACTGAGCGTAGGCACGTATATCCGCAATATGGTAATGGTCCGGGCCAAGCGACAGTTGGCATACACGTCGCTGTCGGCCAAGGAAATAGCATACGCGCTGGGATATGAGGACTATGCCCATTTCTCTAAACTTTTCTCCAAGTGTATCGGTATGTCCCCGTCGGAGTACCGCAAAAACCTTAAATAATACAACTCTTGCCCAATCAAAGCCATTCCCGGTGGCACAGGTTAATTGTAATTTTGCATCGTAATCAAAAGCAAAATTAATAGAAAAGAAGATGACACCTGCGGAAAGATTGAGAGTGTGTGACAGGACACTGGGGATTGTGCTGATTGTGATGATGGTTTCGGGTATACAGCTGGAGGTCACATCGGGACGGTATGCCTGGTCGGTATGGGCGCACATAGCGTTGGGAATTATACTGACCGTGCTCTCGTTGTGGCACGTATATCTGCATTACCGGCGGAGCGACTGGTTCGCACGGTTCAGGAAAAACAGGCATCAGTCGACGCGGATACTGTGGTGGGTATTCCTGCTGACTGCCGTAACAGGCGTAATGGCGACAGTGGTATGGCTCGCGGCACACGAGCATTCGCACATAGGTGCCGTCCACGGTAAGATCGGTTTCCTGATGGTGATTGTAGACATTATCCACGCCACAGGTCACAGGCACCGGCGCAAGGCCGCACAGCGCAAGGAACAATATGCGCAATCACATTAATATGACGTGTTTTATCTGAACAGGTTGCGGGTCAGGACGACGGGGATGCCGAAAGTGCCGCGGGAGACCTTCATGTCGAGGTGCTGTCCGACGCGGACTTTGTGTACCTTGCCTGTGGTGATCGACGTGGTGACGAGGTGGCCGTTGTCCAGGCGGATGTCGGCGTAATATGTGCGGTAGGTCTCGCCGGTGGGGATGTAACGGCCTTTGCGGACGCGCCGGGTGCGCTGGTGGGTGGTGTAGTATTTGCGTTCCACCACGGCCGGTACGGTAGTGGCCTTGTCCGCATCGGCTCCCGCAAAGTTGATGCTATAAAATGTGCCGGTGAGTATAGGGGCCGTCAGGATCACCCATGTGGCCACGCGCAACGGCAGGTTGCGGAAATTGATTATTCTCCGGAATTTTTGGGAGAACAGCCATGCAACGGGCACAGACAGCACCGCGCACACTGTGGCGACAATCCAGGGATTGACCATGGTGGTGGTGCGGCATACCATGAATATGCCGGCGCCGATCATGGCGAAAAAGATAAGCACACCCCGTAAAAGATATATCCAAACCTTGCCTTTCATTTTGTGGAACCGTTTATTTGCCTTATATTTGCAATCAGGTACTGAGTCCGCTTTCTAAAGAACTCAGTCAGACAATAAACGATTTCACTATATATAAAATTATGATCAGAGTAGACAAAGAAATATGCCCGCATAATCATGTGTGCCCGCTTATGAAGCTGTGTCCGGTCAACGCCATTACGCAGGATGCCGACGGCTATCCTGTGATAGGCTACGACCTCTGCATCGAATGCGGAACGTGCGTAGAGAATTGCCCCAAGCACGCCATGAAGGTGTGGTGACCGCAGCATGAGGGGGAGTTTAAGGGCATTGTGGCGCGTGACGCGTGACGGCATCCTGCCATGTATCGTGGCCGGGACCATCATTATGGCCGGATGCGGGCGCAGGGATGGCGGCGAGCGCGCATTCAACTCGGATCCGGTGACTCTGCCGTCGCTGACCTGTGTCGTGGCCGACCGCGACCGCGACGCGTTGCTGCTGGGGTCGATGGCCCCGATGTTTACCCGGCTGAACATAGCGGACGGTTCGCGTCAGGATTTCCCGCTTCCCGCCTTCAGCCGCGACACCAAGACCTACGACATACACCGTCTGTCGGACAGCGAGTGGCTGGTGGCCAAGCGCAACTGCGGCCTGATATATGTGGCGTACGAGTACGGCCCGCGTGGCGCCCGCATCAGCCATACGGCCAGGGTGACGTCTCCGTCACGCCCGTTGCCGGCGAAAGGGTCGTCATTCTCCACATATTCCATCATCGAAACCGATTCGCTCATCGTGCTCGGCACATCCAACGGCATGATGTACCTGACACGCCGGGACATGGCCCGGATGCGCACGGATTCGGTGGCGGAGGCGCGTCATGTCCGGCCGCTGGAGCACCTGCGTAAGAACCGGGTGCAGTTCGCGCAGGAGTCAATGTTTCTTCAGGGCGATTCCATCCTGACGGTTACTGACCATGGCATATATCGAGTGGCGTTGTCGGATTTCGCCGACCCGTCGGCCCGTTACGCCACGGTCAGCGAGGGGATGCGTTGCTGGAACGCGACGCTTAAGAACGATACGCTGGCCGTGATACATACACCGGATCTCCCGGACCGTTCGCAACGCGAACTGGTGCTGTTTGACCGTGCGGGACGGATTCTGTCGCGGCGACTTGTCCCGGTGTCGGCCAACTGGACGGCGGTCTTCGCCGATTCCATCCGGACATTTGGCGCGGAAGGGGATTTCCTCTGTTTCCGGGCGGGAGTCCCTGTCGGGTCAAGATTATACTTCATACGCGGCGGAGAACTGCGCATGATTGACTCCGCACGCCCGGCGGACGCGGGATACGAGCGTGTGCGGTTCAGTGCCGGGCCGTTCGTGATAAGCGACCGTCAGGGCCTGTTCCGGATTAAGGATGACGGCAAAGCCCGGTTTCTTGGCGACGTGACGGGGGTGTCAGGCATACGCGGTATGACCGCCCACGGCAATACGGTGTACGTAGCCACCGCCGACGGCGTATATTCCATAAACGGTTCCGACCTGATGTTCTCCACTCCGCGCAAGGCCCGTATGGTGGAGAGCAACAATCCCGACAACGACCGTGTCGAAAGCGTTTGCGCCATCGGCGACACCCTGCTGATAGGATCGCGCAATGGATTGCATTACTTTCATAAAGGCCGGCGTCACGATTATGCGTTTCCCGAACTCAAGGAACGGTATGAAAGTCCGTACGTGTGCGGCATCACGCGTGACGGCAAGGGACGGATTCTGTTGAAAACGCTTAATGCCGGCACCTGGGTCCTGAAGTCGCTGTCGGCCGACAATGCAGTGCGTTGGACAGGGGATTTCCCTGCCGCCGGACTCCCGGACTTGCGTCTAAGCCGCAATGTTACAGCCTGGGCCGATATCCGGAAAGGCGTGATATTCGCTTTCATCCTTATATTGGCAGTGGCCGGAGCCGGATCTATTCTATATGTCGCCTCGCGTCGTCGCCACCGGCATGACATGAAGCGGATGCGACATCAGGTGGCACGCGTGAACAGGGATGTGGCCGAAGCCATAGCCAATGCCATAAACCGGCTGGAACACAAACCGTATGCCGCGCCGTTCCGAAACAGACTCATGGAATGGAACGACCATATTATGTCGGCTTTTCAAGGCGGGATGTGGACGGAAACGCCCGAGTCGCGCAAGGCATACAACGAGCTGGAAGCCTATTGCACCAGCTCGATCGGCAAGGCTCTGGATATAGCCAAGGCACGTGCTGATAGGAAGTCAAGGGAAAAGAAATCAAAGGAAGGGGATGGAACCGTAAAGCATACATCCGGCAGCAATCCTTTAGGCGTAGCCATGGATAATTTCTGCCGTGATATTTCCGGGTCGCGTCATCCGATGGCGATGGATTTCTACGAACGGCTGGAATGGCTCACGTCTGCATGGGAAAAGCTGAATGCCAGGGCGTGCACGCTGCGTAACAGGCTGGCTGGAGAGCTGAAAAGTGCGGGAGCCGCGTGCCCCGACTTTATGTTCAAGGACGTAAAGGAATTGTGGAACGTATGGGTCGCACCGTGGGCGGTAAAGACAAGTTGCTCGTCCATAACGGAAGGGACGCTCAGATATAACACAAAGAAGGACCCCAAGCTGCACACCATTCTGCTGACTACCGCCAGTTTCTTCGGGTGCGATTCGCCTCAGCTTGACATCGAGATGCCCGACAAGGCAAAGATGAAGGAAAAATGCCGCAGCATGGTCAATTTGCCTAAGAACAGGAACGATCTGGAACATCTCGGAACTGTGTATAAGTATTGGGCTCAACAGGTGTCGGCCGGCGTGACCGATAACTCCGCGTTGCCTGAATGCGAGGCCGACCTGCTGTGGATGATACACATAAGGGATGTGTATATCAACGAAAACGGGTCAGCCACCGATTCCACCGACGGGAAATCGATAGCTGACGTAGTGATCAGGACCCTTAAATAAAGTGATAATTGTAAGTCGCGGCGAAGCAGGCACCTTCCGCCAAAGGAAGGTGTTCAGTTTCGTTGCGTCAGTAGGCGTATGCATCGGTGTCGCTATCGTCAAAGGTGGGCTGTTTATAGCCGTCCCGGTCAGGATTATCGCCGTTCTTATCGCGTCGCGCTTCAGTGCCGTCATTGCGGTAAAAATGCATTATGTCCACATTGGAGCGATTGCCTTGGAACGGTTCAAGGGTGAGCCGGGTGAATCTGTCGGAATAGTCGCAGATTTTCGGGATGTATATGTACCCCTTTTCATTGCGGAGACCATAGACTTTGGTAACGGGCCGTGAATTGTCATAGCGGCCGATACTGCCCACCATATTGAAATGAAACGAATCCTTTCCGGTTTTCTCTACCTTGCGCGTGATCCAATATGTCATGGGCGAACGTAGTTCCACGCCGGATTCCGTGTACTCGGGCCTGTAACCTCCGGGGCCGGATGGGCAGATGCCGATAAACATCAGCATCAGGAAGGCCGCCATGCCGTATTCGGCTAATGTTATCTCCGATATCAGGGTGAACAGGATGAAGATGCCTGTCAGAATCCACGCCACCGTCTTCATGTCAGGCAGGTCGAGGATGACGCACAGCCACATCAATGTGCAGAGAATGACGCCAATCCAGAACATGATGTGTTTCACTGTGAGATAAGCAAATTCATTAGAAGTGTCATACGAACATGACCTGTAATTGGTGCGTCGTTCTGCTATCCGGTCATACCGGAACGGCAGGATGAGCATACTGATTGCGAACAAAGCGCAAATGATGATAAATCCGTTCATAGCTCTTGATTTTTAAGTGGAACAATATGGTTAATTCGCTGATGTTTGGCTGATGATTCGAACATCTTTCGATGGCAAATATATAGGGGATTTTTGGGATTTGCAAGAGCCGGACGGGCATGGTGCGACAGCCCCCGAAATGGGTGCGGGCTACCCTGTGCGGGGAAATTCTCCCCATTTTGTTAATCGCTTGTAGACAATAAGTTGCAGACTTGTGGCGATTGATCTTGGCGAAGGGGAATCTTGGTGTTTTATCGATTGAATCAGCGTATTTTTTTAAGGCTCTGTCTGGATATGGAGGCCCTTCTGCAATAGTCCGGGGGGCGCCTCTCGCCTCTATTGCGTCGTGTCAGCGTTTGGTGGCGTAGATCATGAAGGTGACGGCAACGATGGCGATGGAAATGCCGGCGACGATGCCGGGGGTGAGGGGCTCGCCGAAGGCGATGGCTCCTACGAGGATGGCGGTGATGGGCTCGAATACCTCAAGGATGGAGGCCTTGGTGGCGCCGATGTTACGGGTGGCCACGGCCAGCGTGGCAGTGGACACGATGGTGGGTAGCACGGCCAGCCCTATAAGGCTGAGTATGGCACGGGCATTGTCTAAATGAGCCGTCAGCGAGTTGCCGGACCAGGCCGCTATTCCGAGGAATACGAACGCTCCGACCGTCAGGACGTAAAACGTGAGCAATGTGTCGGAAATGTCGGCTATCCTCTTGTTGTGGTTGATTATCACCATGAAGATGGCGTATGCCAGTGCTGATGCGATGGCGAGCCATACACCGCGGGCGTCGATGGCTCCAGCATCGTCTCCTCCGGTCATGATCACTACTCCGGCAAAGGTGGCCGCTATGGCCAGCCATACCGGCCAGGAGGGCGTCTTGCCTAAAAAGACCATGATTATTGCCACGAACACCGGGGCGAGGAACACTAAGGTGGTGGCCAGTCCCGAGGCGACATAACGGTATGCCATGAACAGGAACAGGCTGCTGGAGGTATATAGCAGGCCAGTGATGAGAAGCACGCCGAGTTGCCGGAGGTCGACCTTGAAATTCTGTCGGCGCAGCAGCAGCCAGCCGCCGAGCAGCACTACAGCGATGGCGTAGCGGAAAAACAATACGGACTGCACGGCCGCGCCGGCCATGAGCAGCGGCATGGCGAACAGCGGATTGAGACCGTAAGTCACACCCGTAATGATACCCGCCGGATAACCGATCAGCGCCTGTTTGCTAAGTTTCATAGGTTGTCTAAAAGAATTGCTAATTGAACCAACGAACAACCCCGGCAACTTATTTCATGCAGGACAAATATGAAATTATTCAATAATCGTGGCCGGGAAACCGTTAAAAGCATATCAAAGAAAAGGATATGGAAGTAAAGAAGTGGGAGATAGTCAGTTCGGAGTATAAGCTGCGGAGTCCGTGGGTGAACGTGAGGCGTGACGTGTGCCGGCTGCCGACGGGCGTGATAAATCCGGAATATTATATCTTCGAATTGCCGACATGGGTGAACATCATAGCGATAACGCGCGAGGGAAAGTTTGTGATGGTGGAGCAATACCGTCACGGACTGCGTGATGTCTACACCGAGATAGTGGGTGGCGCCATGGAGGAAGGGGAGACTTACCTGGAGGCTGCCAGGCGGGAACTGCTTGAGGAATCCGGCTACGGCAACGGAACGTGGCGCGAGTTTATGACCATATCCCAGAATCCCGGCAATTCCGACAACCTGACCCATGTATTCTTAGCCACCGATGTTGAGAAAATATCGGACCAGCATCTTGACGCCACGGAGGACATCAAGGTGCGTCTGCTGACCGAACAGGAGGTTTACCGAATCCTCGTCGACGACGAGATGAAGCAGGCCCTGATGGCCGCCCCGCTCTGGAAATACTTCGCCCTGAAGGCGCAGGGCCGGCTCCCGGAATGAGAATACATCATATTGTCTTGTATGCAGGACAAAAATAGACTCATATTGTCTTGTCAGTAGGACAAAATAGGCAATAGGGTCTTGCATATAAGACAAAATATGCGTAATTTTGTCTTGTAAATAAGACAAAATGAGGTATGATAAAATCTGAAGTGCTTCGTGAGGTGATGCTTGAAAATCGGGAAGAAGTTATGCGACACCAAGTTATCAAACGTAATGTGTCGCTTGACGGATTCGATCGTCAGGTGTTGGTGGGTGTGCGCCGTGCTGGTAAATCCTATCTGTTGTATGGCAAGATTCAGGAGCTGATTGCACAGGGCCGTTCTTGGGATGAAATTGTATACCTGAATTTTGAGGATGAGCGTCTTGCCGGTATGGAACTGGCAGATCTGAACATGATTCTGGAAGTCCATGCCAGCTTAAGCGACAAACGGCCGATGCTGTTTCTTGACGAGATTCAGAATGTAGATGGATGGGAACATTTTGCCAGACGCGTAGCCGATAACAAATATACGGTGTACATTACCGGAAGTAATGCAAAGATGCTGTCCAATGATGTGGGGGCTGTGCTTGGCGGTAGGTATCTGACACGCGAAGTGTTTCCCATGCAGTTCAATGAATTCATTACTATGAATGGGGTAGACCCTTCAGATGAGCTGTTAACGGCCACGACTGCGGCCCGGGGAGAACTTATGGGACTTTTAGAAGAATATTTTCAGTTCGGAGGCTTCCCGGAATGCGCTACATTGCCGGTAAAACGTGATTATCTGATGAGCTTGTATCAAAAGATATTTTTAGGTGATATAGCCGCACGAAACAACATTGAGAATATTTTCGCCTTAAGGGTGCTTATCCGCAAACTGGCTGAGAGCATCAAACAGCCGCTGTCGTTTACCCGCGCGGCTAATATCGTGGCCTCTACCGGTGCAAAAATAGGTAAAAGCACAGTCATAAACTATCTGTCGTATGCTATTGAAGCGTATCTGATATTGCCTGTTACCAATATTGCAGACAGTATTGTGGATAAGGTGTCCAATCCCAAATATTATTTTATTGACAACGGTATCGTATCGTTATTGGCTTTGGACATCCGTACGTCGCTGCTTGAGAATATAGTGGCTCTTAAACTGTTTTCCACTTATGGCACAAAGGAGCAGACCGTGTTTTTCTACAATCATGGCGTGGAGGTGGATTTCTATATTCCGCAGACTGAAACGGCCATACAGGTGTGCTATACCATGAATGACGCCGAAGGCACGTTTGAACGAGAGACAAGGGCATTGGTGAAACTGCAATCGCGATTGTCTTGCCGCAGGAATATAGTCGTGACCTATGGCGATGAAGGAGTGATTGAAGGGGACGGCATAAAAATAGAAGTAATACCTGTGTGGAAATTTTTGCTGAGACCTCTGTAAAAATAGTTGGATTATCAATAAATGAGATCTGAATAAAATATGGCAGTCGCGTGGGTTTCACGCAGTGCGAATAATAAAGCCGGGGCTGTGCGAACGAGCACAGCCCCGGATTGTATCATGGATATTCGGGATTATTTCACGAGGATTCTGCGGGAGCCGTTGGCATCAACCACGATGTAGACACCGGGCACGATGTCACGGGTGGAGACGGGTATGCCCTGCAGGTTGTAGACTTTGGCTTTCTTAAGGTCATCGATGCTTACTGCCTTAATGCCGCTGTGCGTGAGCAAAACCTCGACCTCGTTGCTGACACGCGCTGCGCCGTGATTGTAAACAGGCACCACGGAGTAACGGAACGTGTAGCTGCCGGGTTCGTCAGAAGTGGCCAGAGGAGTATCCGAGTATGAGGTGCCGGTCACAATCTCATCGGTTATCTGCTTGCCGTTGCGGAAGACATGATAGCCTGTTACGGCGAGATCGAGCGGAATCTCAGGAGCTGCCTCGTAAGTCACGTCGTCAATCAACAGTGCCAGCGTATCATCGCTGTCGTGATGGATGGCGAAATATTTCGCACCTTCCGGCAATGCGGCCTTGAACTCGGTCCAGACCTCAGGCACTTCGCCGCTGGTGGGATAGTTCTGCACCTCGACTGTCTGTGTGAAGCAGTCGCGAGTATTGCCTGTGACGGAGTAAAGCACCCGGAATGATTCGGGCCATGCCGACATCATGCTTTTGGCCCAGAACGATATGGTCTGTGCATTGCCCGACAGCTCGGGAGATATAAGCCAGTTGTCGTTCTGTGACTGGGCGCTGGGGGCCATCATGAACGAGTCGCCGCTGTGGGTCTCGGCATCCGGCTGATACTGCTCGGGAATCTGAGCCAGCTTCGTATTGAACAGCTGGAAGGCCATGGGCTGAGTCTGGAAGGGGTTGTACAGTTCGCGGAATATGTTGTAGGTCTTCTGTTTGTCGCCGTCGTAGACGGTCCAGCCTCCGGCACCGGTGATGGACATCGGAGTGTAGTCTTCGGACTCGAAATCCTCAGTGACAGTCTTCGGACCGGGCAGATTGTCGAGTGCCGGAGCGGTCCATGTCAGGCTGACGGATTCCTTGTCTATGTTGGCTGCAAGGTCGGTGACGGTAGGGAATTCATTGAATTTCACTGTCACGGTAGACGATAGGGAGTTGTTATGCTCCACGGCGTCACCATCGTATACGACCTTAGCCGATACTTCGATCAGGTCGGTGGCATTGAGGGCTACCGGCAGTTCGGCCGAGACTATTCTTATTTCGTTTGCAGAGATGGCCGACAGCGAGTTTTCGGCAACCGTCTCTCCGTTGATGTACCAGGCCAGCGTTGCCTCGGCGGCGTCAGCCGTGCCGGTATTCTCCACGCGGACCGTTACGGGCAGTTTCTCACCGGCCTTGACTGATTCGGGTACGTCCAGTCCGCGCATGGCCAGATCCTTCTCGACAAGATCGTGGATGGAGATATGGTCCAGCGGTACGCTCCACATCTCGGTGTCGGTGTTGTCGGTGGCTGTAAGGCGCAATGCTATGCGCACGGTGCCGTCGGCCTTGAAGTCGTCGAGTGATACGCGACAGAGGGTCCAGTCGTCGGTCGGAGCGTCCTTGAGGGCTATGGTGCGCAACGGAGCGAACTCATCCTCGCCATGCGCGGCCATGATGTCAAGGGTGCTTCCCTTGCCCTGATACCATACATCGAGCACGGGATTCTTGGTCTTTGACAGGTCTACGCGCACCGACTGCAGGCCCCACATCACATCGTTCTCTATAGGCATCCAGAAGAAGAAGCCGTTGTCTGCGTCCTGCGATTTCAGAGGCTTGGGGGCCTCCGGATCTTCGGGGTCGAGCAGCGACTCGAAGTAAGAGTCGTCGACCGTGCCGTAATCCTGTCCGTTGTACGATGTCTTGGGATCAAGCACCCATACCTTGTCGTAAGTGCCGTCCGTGAAAGATTCCATGAACGGAGCCTGGTCAGGTTTGCCTACCACTACGATGTTGGACGATGTGTCGAGCGAATACAAGTCGCCGTTGCCTGCGGTGACCTGATAAGCCACGAAGTCCTGAGCCTCGAGGTCGGAGTAATCGAAGGTATATGATGTGGAACCCTTCACCTCGGCGATGGCCGGATCATAGTAGGATCCGAAGGCATCGAAGATGTAGTAGGTCAGAGCTGAAGGATCGACATAGCCGCCCTCATGCTCGCCCTCAGTGACGGCGTCCCATGTCAACGTGGCCTTCGTGTAATCAGCCGAGGGCGTCAGTTTCACGTTCTCAGGGGCTTTAGGAGTGTCGGGGCCGCACCAGATGTTCTTGTATTCCACTTTCTCGCCGGGGGTGTCGCCCACGTATGCAACGGCGGTGAAGCGGTTGTTGATGCCGGCGTACATTTCCACTTCGCATGGGATGGTCTGTCCGGGCTTAACGTCGGTGTATTCAAACTTGTCCACCTCCCATCGCGAGGTAATCAGCACCTTGGATATCTCGGTCAGGTCGGCACCCGATACGGTCTTGGTTGGGGCCACGTATGTCACCGTTGCCTTCAGCTCGCCCTGGGGCGCGAGTGTCCAGCTGAGCTGTCCCGCAGCCGGCGGATCGACAGGAGGCGCAACCGTACCTGCTTTCATACCGACATTGGCAAGTTTGAGCGTGCCTTTCTGTTCCTTGGTCGTGGTGCAGTGGAAACCTACGTAGTAATAGCCTTCCTCATCGATAGTCACGCCATACTCGTATGTCTTGAAGTCCTTCTGGCTCTGGGTCAATGGAGCTACTATCTGAGTGGTAAGGCCTTCGACGGTAGGTGCTTTGCCTATACTTGCATCCATGGAAACGGACGGTGTGCCGCTTCCCATTATGCCGATCTGGAACGAGAGGACGTAGCTGCCGGCGGGCAGATGGATGGGTACTGTTATGAGCCAGTCGTCATTGGCATCAACGTTGTCTGCGTTCGGCACCATGCAGGCGGCATAGCCGTTGACAGTGCCGTATTGCCATTTGCGATTGTCACCATTGACATTGATGGAGGTGTAGTTCTTTACTTCGGTGCCACCTTTGCCCAAGTCATGGGTGAAAGGCACCTCTACGGTGTTGGCCGGCGCTTCCTTGGCCACGGGAATCTGAGCCTGCGCGGCGGTCACCTGCTGACGTGGAGCCCGCATCTGTCTGACGGCACCCTGCGACGTGACATGCGTCGTACGTTCCGGCACAGCCGCCGTCGCCACGGAGGACAGCGTCAGCAATCCGGATGAAATCAGTAATAATGTTCTCATAGGCATAATATTATGTTGTTTCAATCTGCAAATTATCGGGTGTGCTTCTTCAGTCGCGATAATGCTTATTATTGTGCTTATTATTGTGGATAATCCCGATAACTCCAAAATTAATAAAAATAATTGGATTATCAATAAATTGTTTGTAATTTAGACGCGGAAAACCATTACGCGCCGAATGCCTTGATCGGCGCTGTGCGGGCCGGGGAACCTGGCCCGGAGAACCTTAAATGTTAATAACCATGGAAAAGAGTCTCAGATTGTCAAAAAACGAAGTGACGGCGTGGCTGGGCAAGCATCCGGCCGACTTCACGCGCGAGGACATCGTGCGCTTCATCGCCGAAAATGGCGTGGAGATGGTCAACTTCATGTATCCGGCCGCCGACGGCCGGCTCAAGACACTGAATTTCGTAATCAATTCGCTGGAATACCTGGAAACCATACTGACTCTGGGCGAGCGTGTGGACGGTTCGTCGCTGTTCCCGTTCATCAGCGCGGGGGAATCGGACCTGTATGTGGTGCCGCGTTACCGCACGGCGTTCGTCGACCCGTTCGCGCCGGTAAAGACACTTACCATGCTGTGCTCGTTTTTCGACAAGAACGGGCGTCCGCTGGAGTCGTCGCCCGAGCTTACGCTCGACAAGGCCTGCCGACGCTTCACGGAACAGACCGGCCTGGAGTTCCATGCCATGGGCGAACTGGAGTTCTATGTCATAGCGCCTGATCCGGGCACGTTCCCGGCCACTGACCAGCGGGGATACCACGAGAGCGCTCCGTTCGCCAAGTTCAACGATTTCCGCACGCTGTGCATGAGCTACATAGCCCGCACGGGCGGCCAGATAAAGTACGGCCATTCGGAGGTGGGCAATTTCACCCTTGACGGCATGGTGTACGAGCAGAACGAGATAGAGTTCCTGCCGGTGGACGCGCGCGAGGCGGCCGAACAACTGCTGATAGCCAAGTGGGTGATTCGCAACCTGGCTGCCAAGATGGATCTGGACGTGACCTTCGCGCCGAAGATCACGATAGGGAAGGCGGGCTCGGGTCTGCACATACACATGCGCTTTATGAATCCTGACGGCACCACGGCGATGCTGAACGCCGACCGCACGCTGTCGGACGCGGCGCGTCGCGGCATAGCGGGCATCATGGACCTGGCGCCGGCGCTGACAGCCTTCGGCAACACGAACCCGACCAGCTATTTCCGTCTGGTGCCGCATCAGGAGGCCCCCACCAACGTGTGCTGGGGCGACCGCAACCGTTCGGTATTGGTGCGTGTACCGTTGGGCTGGACTTCGGGCCGCGACCTATGTGCCGAGGCCAATCCGGGCGACTCGACGCCGGCCGAGGTGGACGCCTCGCGCAAGCAGACGTTCGAGATTCGTTCTGCCGACGGATCGGCCGACATATACCAGCTGTTAGCCGGCCTGGCCGTGGCGGTGCGGCACGGTTTCGAGATGCCCGACGCGCTGGAGGTGGCCGCGCGTACGTATGTGGACGTGAACATCCATTCGGAGGAGAATGCCGAGCGGCTTAAGTCGTTGGACACGTTGCCCGTATCGTGCCATGAGTCGGCCGGGTGTCTGGAACAACGGTCCGATGTGTTTCAGGAGAAAGGGGTGTTCTCGCCGGCCATGATACAGGGCGTGTGCGACCGGCTGCGCGCTCAGGACGACCGCGACGCCCGGGCGGCGCTGCAGGATGCCGACAAAATGCTGCGCATGGTCAAGACGCATTTCCACTGCGGCTGACCGGTACAACCGCCATACGGCCCACATATACGGCTGACATAATGCAGCTGACACATACAAGGCTCCTCTGTGATGACAGGGGAGCTGATTTTTTCTGCAACAGATGCTCAGGAACAGGAGGCTCAGGAACAGAATGTAATTTTTTTTGCATATTTTTTGGTGATTATTTGGTAATTGATGAATTGCGTCTTAAATTTGCCGATGAATTTTTAAGGAAGGATGCCGTGGCAGAGTGAAATCCAGCCAGGCGCCATCACCTAAATAACTAACCGATTATGCATCAAAATTCCACACTGCTGTCGGCAAGCATTCTCATGCTTGCGGCTTCGGCATTGCCCGTGGTCAAGGCTCAAGCGGCCAACGACAACACAGCCTATGGAATTCTGGCTTTCAGCGCCGAGCAATCGAGTATGACCAACAATGTGGTGACATTCGATCTTGTGAGCGATGCGGAGCCAGTGTTCAAGCGTGCCGTCGCTTTCTATGACACGTCTACGGCGGGTGCGTATGGTGACGGATATTATTATATCGCCACCTCGCAGCCATCGGGAAGCGCGGAAGTTCCCAAAACATTGGTAAGAGTCAGTCTCGACGACGGCACGACAAAGACGGTGGGCAACCTCACAGGCTACACCAATCTTATCAACGACATGACCTACGACTGGTCGACATCGACGATGTATGCCATATCAAGGGTGGACGAGACCTATTCGGCCTTGTATACAATCAGTCTGACCGATGCCCGATCGACACGCATCGCCACACTCGACAGGAAATTCTTCACTCTGGCGGCGTCATATTCGGGCGAACTGTATGCCATAAGTTTTGCCGGAGATTTCTGCCGTATCAATAAGAGCACGGGCGAGGTGACTGTCATAGGGAGCACCGGGCAGCATCCGCAGAAGTTCCAGAGCATGGAGTTCGACCACGCCACGCGTACGCTGTGGTGGATAGCCTCAACCAGAGTAATGAACCAGAGCGGCACCATAGAGGTGCCGGAGAGTTTCGTGGCTACGATCGACCCGGCAACCGGAGCCGTGACCCGTCATCAGGAGTTCGGCGACAACCAGCTTGCCGGCCTCTATATTCCGTCGTTCGCGGCCGCGGACAACTGTCCGGCTCCCGTAATCGACGCGACAGTCACGGCCGCGGCCGGAGGCGAGGCGCAGGCGTCGCTCTCATGGATCAATCCTTCCAAGACATTCGGCGGCGACGTGCTGAAAGACATTACGCGTGTCGAGATTCTCCGTGACGGCAAGACCGTGGGATCCGTGACTTCAGCCCAGCCCGGAGCCCGCTCTGCCTATACCGACGTGATCGGGGGAGACAAGGGCAGCAATCATACATGGCGCATCATAGCCCATAACAGCAACGGCGCCGGTGCCGCAGTCGAGCTGTCGGCGTTCGTAGGACGCGACGTGCCTGCCGCCGTCAGTGCCGTCAACGTGGAGAAACTGGGCCCCAACGCAGCACGCGTATACTGGGACGCCGTGACCACCGGAGTGAACGGCGGCTGGACCGATGCGGCCGGCATGCTTTACGACGTGGTGCGCAACCCCGGCGGGACGACCGTGGCCAAGGACCTGGCCGCCACCGAATGGATGGAGCCGGGAGTGGAGACCTCGGGCACATGGACTTACAGCGTTACGGCCCACAACGGCATCGGCACTTCCGCGGCTACTGTCAGCGATCCCGTGGTACTCGGCCCGAAGTTAACCGTGCCATACGTATGCGACTTCGACGATCTGGGCCAGTGGACAGCCGTAGACCGCAACGAGAATGCCGACGGACAGCCCGTAGGCGACCACAATACCTGGACCTATTTCTACCTCTCGTGGGCAAAGGCCGCAGGCGCATATATCATGACATCCAGCTATCCTGCCGACGACTGGCTGGTCAGCAACGAGATGGAACTCGAACCCAATACGACCTACAAGGTAAGACTCCGCTATCTGTCGATGGGAACCCACCCCCTTAAGGTCTGTCTGCTGAAAGACGGCGATGTCACCGCTCCGATTCAGGAAATAACCACACTTGATCTGGGGAGGGTGAATGCCCTGGATACAAAGGAATTTACGTTTACCACCGGAGAGACGACAGGGGACTGTAATTTCGCTTTCCATGATTCGGCGGCTAAGGGCAACTCGTATCTTCTGATAGACCGTATCGAGATCGAGAAGGTTGTGGACCGCAATCTTGTGGCTTCATTGATTCGCGGCAATGCCAAGCCAATCGAGGGCAACACCTACGGTTATGCCGTCACGGTTGAAAACAAGGGCTCCGAGGACTATGACAATTTTACTGTCGAACTCCTTGACGGCGAAGGAAAAGCGATAGCTTCCAAGGCCGTGGCCGAGACACTCGGGGCAGGGGCATCGAAAGACTATATCATAGAGTATACCTTCCCCATAGGATCAAAGCTTACGTCGCTCAGAGGCCATGTATCGGCTCCCGGCGATGAGGTGGATGCCGATGACACCACTGCACCTCTTGAACTGACAGTATTGCCGCTGGGCACTCCCGAGGAGCTTGAGATCGGCAGCAAGACACTCACAAGCTACCGTGCGCCAATGAACCTGTACAGTAAATTCGGCGCGACCCTCAACATCTACTCGGCCTCGGAAATTCCAATCATGAAGGGTCGTATCACAGGTCTCAAATTAGACTATAAGGGTAGTTATTCTCCGCTCAACAATGTGGAACTCAAGGTCTACATGGCAAATACCGACCGTGAGAAGGCTCCCGACGGCTGGATTCCTGTCGAAGATATGACACTTGTCTATGAGGGCACACACAACCTGGTCAGCTCGGCCAACGATGTGCTCGACCTGACGTTAAGCCAGGCGTTTGAATATGACGGAAGGAACCTTGCCCTTTATGTAAAGACATCCCTCGAAAATTCAAATAGCGCCTATGCGTTCATATATCAGCCTTACTACACGAGTCCGGTATCGGGCAACAAGGCCATATATTATGGGGCAGACAGCGATTTCGAAGTTCCGGATGCCCAGAACTCATCGTCAGGCAACAGTTATATACGCCTTATGGTGCAGTCGGCGGGCGCTTCCATTTCGGGTAAGGTGAAGGATGCGGCCAATCAGCCTGTAGCCGGCGCCGAGGTCTCGATTCAGGAGATACATGCAGTGACCAGATCGGCCGAGGACGGCTCGTATTCTTTCGATTTCGTTCCCAACGAGACCTATACGCTGACAGCCTCGATGTTCGGCTATAAGCAGAATTCGGAGGTGAAGGTGACTGTGGCCGACGAGAATATGACGGCTGACATCATTCTCGACAAGCTGCCGACTTATTCCGTATCGGGCCGCGTGCTTGCTCCCGACGGCTCGGCAGTGGAGAACGCCGATGTCGCCCTTAAGGGCTATGCCGACCTCGCCATGAAGACAGATGCTTCGGGTCGATTCCTGTTTGAATCCGTAGTTACGGCTCCCGGTACCACCGTCACGGTGACAAAGCCCTGGCATCTGGACAAGGTGCAGACCAAGGACCTGGACGAGAACTGGAACCTGGGCGACCTCACGCTTGAGTTCGCACACTTCAAGCCGGCAAATGTATCGGTGCAGACCACCGACGAGACCTCTGAAATCGCGTGGGAGATTCCTTCGGCTCAGTCCGGTCTCGGATATGACTCCGGCAACGCCGATACACAGGTAGGCATACAGAGTCAGGCCGGTACCGTCATAATCGGTACGGTGTTCCGCACGCCAATGACGCTTAAGGGTGCCAGCTGGTACACCACTTCCGAAGGCGGCCCGCATAACTCCGTGAATATCTACATTTTCGATCTTGACGAGGAGGGAAATCCCAGCGGAACGCTTCTGTACAGCCAGCGTGCCGTCCTGAACAGCGACAACCAGTGGAACAGCATCGAGATTCCCGACGGAGTCGAGGCACCGCGCGGATGTTTCGTGTCGGTCAACTATCCCGGCTTCCATGGAATCGGCGTTGACCATTCTCCAAAGACCCATCCGTTCAAGGAAAATGTATATGCGTTCTCCACGGATTACAACTCGGGCGACTATATGTATCTGACCGAGGAGTCGCTTGACGGCAATCTCATGATACGCTGCACGGGCGACCTTTATTCCGACGAGGGTATCCGCAACAGCGATGAGGAGTTCCCCGCCTACGCACGTTATAACGTGTGGCGCTCCGCAGGCTTCGGAAACGAAGACTGGCAACCGGTCAACTCCGAGCCGGTAGAGGGCCTGACGGCGGCCGATCCCACATGGGCCCAGGCTCCGGCAGGGGTGTACCGCTATGCGGTGTCCACGGTGTATCCCGACGGCTCGGAGTCGGCTAAAGTCGTGCTGCCTTACTACGTAGCCCGTCAGATGACCGGCAAACTTACTCTGAAGATCCGCACCAACTCGCATTCGGGCGACGCCAATGGCGCCGTTGTCTCGATAGCCGGTCAGGATCCCTTCGACTCGCGTAACGCTACGGTGGGCGAGGGCGGTATCGTGGAGTTCAACGACATCTGGCGTTGTCCTTACACTGTTGAGGTGTCGTTGCCCGGTTATGAGTTTGACGCAAGGACAGCCGACCTCTATGCCGACAGGGACCTGAAGCTTGAGGATCTGGTGCTCCGCGAGATAATCGCAGTGCCGGTCAACCTCAGCGTCAGCGGTGACGCCGAGAAGGGGTTCCGCCTGACATGGAACGAATCGGGCGAGATATTCGACGACTTCGAGGACCATGACGCCTTCGCCGTGGCTTCGGCGGGCGAAGTGGGCTGGCTGTATCGTGACGCCGACGGCAGCCGCACGTTCGCCGAGCAGGAATTTGACTTCCCGGGCCGTACGCAGCCCTGTTCCTTTATGGTGTTCAATCCCTGGCTGACCACTCCTTCGATGGCCGACGCCCGCTCGGCATCGCTGCCGTACAGCGGAAAACAGGAGCTGGCCTGCTTCGCGGGACGTTCGGGCAGCGACGACTGGTTCATCTCGCCGCGTCTGACCTATCACAACGACTATACGTTCAGCTTCCATGCCCGCGGATATTCGCAGACATACGGCGAGGTGATACGTGTGGGCTACTCAATGACCGATACGGATCCCGGGTCGTTCACATGGCTGGCCGAGAATGTGGATGTGCCTAAACAGACATGGACCGAGTTCAAGTACACGGTGCCCGCCGGCGCCCGTTACGTGGCCGTGAATTGCGTGTCGCCCGACGGCTTCACTCTGTTTATGGACGATGTGACCATCTCGGGCGGCAACGATATGGCGATGAACACCGCCGTGTCCGGTCCGGAGGTGACATACGAGGTGTCGCTTGACGGCAAGAAACTCGCGGATACGGAAGACTGCTCGTATATGCTGACCCCCGGATCGGGCGAGCATTATGCCGAGGTCAAGGCCGTATATGCGTCCGGTGAATCCGCTCCTGCCAAGATAGTGTTCGGCGAATCGGGCGTGAACGGCGTTCAGACCGATAAGATCAGTGTCCGGCCGAATCCGGCTCCGGGATACACCAACGTGCGCGGCGAGTTCAACCGTGCCGTGCTCTACGACCTTTCGGGACGCGCGCTGCGTGCATTCGATGGCTCGGACAGCCGCCTTGATCTCGGCGGCGTACAGTCGGGCATATATCTGCTCGTAATCGAGCCGCTGTCCGGCAAACCCCAGACCGTGAAACTCACGGTGAAATGATAGTCTGTCCGGATAGACAATTCCAACGTACATAATGAAAGAGGCGTGTCCGACCGACGCGCCTCTTTTTTTTCTGTCAGCTCCTGACTCACGATTATCTCGCCATCGATGCGACGGCCTGTTGCGGTGCGCAGGGAGGAGCCGGTCTCTTATGTCGGCGTTCTCTTGATTCTGGTTTCCGTTCCGCTCCGGATCACCAAAGGCACGGTCTCGACAGTGACCACGCTTGTGTCCAGCCCCAGGGCGTTTTCGGTCGACTCGGATATATGCCGCAGTGTCTCATACGCCGCCATTATCTTGCGTTCGTATGCGTTGCAGATGCTTGAGGGAGAGAATACGCGGTGAATCAGGACGAACCGGAAGTCGCCAGGAATGCCATACCGTTTCATGGAGGGATACCGGCTGGTAAGCGAAAGATCGCCGGACGCCACCAGATCCTCCACAATCTGCCTCAGGAATACGTTGATGCGCGGCTGCACCTTGAAGCCGAATCTGACGGTGACCAGGAAAATCGCGTCCTTGACCATCGTGTCAACGGAATATTCAAGGGTATAGGGCATGTCGGTATGCTCGATGCGGATAATCCAGTAATGGTCGGCTCGTTTAGGCTGTTTGTTTATTATGGAATACAGCAGTTTGCTTTCCACCATATTCTTTGCAGGCGAAAAGCTGATGTACACCACATTCGACGCATAGCGGGCTATTTCGTCATCGTTCCTTATCGCAGTGATTATGTCTATGTAATCGGGGAAATATTTATAATCCACGTGGAGGCGATGGAATGAGCTTCCTTTGTTCCAGACAAACATTATGCAGAACAGGCCGCAGGCTATCAGAACCGTAAACCAGCCGCCATGTACGAACTTGAACATATTGGCGGCGAAAAAGGCTCCTTCCAACAGGCAGAACACAATGAAAAATGAGTAGGAGAGCCATGCTGGAGTCCCGATATTCCGCATATAACGCCACAGCAGTATCGTGGTGGCCAGCATCGTTATGGTAATGGCGAGGCCGTATGCGGCTTCCATGCGGCCCGACGACTGAAACAACAGCACGGTGCCGACGCATCCCGCATACAGAAACATATTTATAGCCGGAACATACAGCTGCCCCTTGACATTTCCCGTATAGCTTATCTTCATCCTTGGCCAGATGTCGAGATTCACGGCTTCGCCTATCAGGGAAAACACGCCGCTTATCAGCGCCTGACTCGCTATTATGGCGGCGACGGTGGCTATGACTATGCCCACGCCAAGAAAGCCCTGAGGCATCATTGCGTAGAACGGATTTACCCGGCCGTCAATGGAACCGGAATGGGCCAGAATCCACGCGCCCTGTCCGAGATAATTGAGAATAAGCATGACCTTGACGAAAAGCCAGCTGAAAGTAATGTTGTAACGGCCGCAATGCCCCAGGTCGGCATACAGTGCCTCGGCGCCCGTGGTGCAGAGAAACACCGCTCCGAGTATGAACATCCATTCAGGACTGGTAGCAATCAGTCGGACCGCATACCAGGGGTTGAAGGCCTTGAAAATGGACAGATCGTTCCATACATTCATCAGGCCGAGGATGCCGAGCATCAGAAACCACACGAGCATTATGGGGCCGAAAAACCTTCCGATCTTAGACGACCCCGAACGCTGCACGAAGAACACCACGGTTATGATCACAATCACAATGGGCACCACCGGCGTGGCGACATACAGTGAACGCAAGCCCTCGACGGCCGACGTGACCGTCACCGCCGGCGTTATTATGCCGTCGGCCACCATCGCGCTGGCTCCGATGGCGGCCACCACGAACGGCCAGCCGCTTTTCCCGGTCTTCTTCACCAGTGAAAACAGGGCCATGATGCCTCCCTCGCCGTTGTTGTCGGCGCGCAGAGCTACCGACACATATTTGATTGTGGTCTGAAGGGTGAGGGTCCATATCACGCATGACACCGCTCCGATAATATAATCCCGGTCAAACTCAGGGCTGACGTTAAGGATGGCCTTCATGACATAGAGCGGCGACGTGCCTATATCGCCGAACACAATTCCGATGGCGACGAGCAGTCCCGCCGCACTCAACCCCGCGAACCTATTACCCTTCCGGCTCATTGCTCATCAATATAAACGGTTGCACAATCGCAATATGGCTGCGTGACCTATATATAAATGTCGCATGACACATTGCAATATGACTTCTCAATCAACTCTAATAATCGCACAAATATAACATCGAGTCCACCCCGTTAGTTTGTCGCGCCGATGAGGCCCGGACAGCCTGCGCGACCTTTATGGATCATAAGGACAAGACATTCAAGCCGTCTGCAACGTCTCTTGCTAAGTTCTGTACATATTCCATTTTGGGGAACGTGGACCGAACCGCTGTGGTGTCAGCCATACATATTTTTGACAGCCGAATCAATCCAACCGAAACATAGAGCCTCTTATACGGCATCAATATTTCCGGAAACGCAGTTTTATGCCGATTTGCCCGATTTTTTTATTAATTTTGTGTTCGTAAAGTTTATCAAAGTCAAGACAATATGAAATCATACAATATAGCGTTCATTACCGGTGTCGCTTTATTGATGGCAGCGGGATGCTCAGGTAATAAAGAGGTAAAGTCGGATAGACTTGATGACAAGGCAAAGACCGAAGTGGCTGACGCCGATATTCGCGGACAGTGGTATATCGAGAACATTGTTTTCAGCGATTCCGACTATGTGCGTCCCGATGAGACGTCGTCAAGCATGAAGCCGTATATCGTGTTTGAAGACAGCACTTTCTTCATTATGACAAACTGCAACTCCATCAGCGGGTCATATACTGTAAAAGGCGATTCCATCACACTCGGCGACGGAGCCATGACTGAAATGGCATGCGACGACATGCAGACGGAGGATGCCCTGCGGCGGATTCTTCCCAACATATCCGCAATAGACGTTCAGAATGACTCTGTGGTGAGGTTGAATGGCTCGGTCGCCGCCGAATGTATCCTGTTGCGTAAAGTAAAAACGGCGATAAAATGAAAAAGATTTTGAGTATTGTAAGACACACCTTGTTTGTGATATTAATGACAATGAGCGCCGTGCAGATATCGGGTTGCAACGGAAATGAAAATATCGTTTCTGTCCCGGCGCCTGAATTTGATAAGGCAATCAAAGCGGACTCCGTGCAGTTGCTTGATGTCCGCACACCGCAGGAGTATGCCGAAGGGCATATTGACGGGGCATTGAACATCGACGTCCGGTCTGATGATTTCCAAAAAATGGCTGAGAAGGACTTGTCGAAGGACTCCACCATACTTGTCTATTGTCGAAGTGGCAGACGTTCGATGGATGCGGCCAAAATATTGACTAAACTCGGTTATAAGGTTGTCAATCTCAAAGGTGGAGTCATTGAGTGGAAAGAAGAAGGGCTTCCGGTGACAGGTGAAGAAATATCGCAATAATTATGTCATTTGCAACGAAGCTGTGCGTAGAACGCGTGGACGCTCAACGGATTGCAATTCTTCGGGTACAAAAGCCCGAAATTGCTCTGATATACCTTCTATAATTCGCTAATTTAGACCTTCTCAGGCCTGCGTTTTTGTACCTGCAAAGTTAGCGATTTTGACTAAGATATGCAAACGGTCCGGTACAAGGTCAACATCGATTCGTTTGAAAAAGTGTAACAATCCTTCATTTATTCGTTTGAAAAAATGTAACGTAGGCCTGCTTGTTCCGTCGAAAAAGTGTGACTCCAGTTCCGCTAAATTGAAGATCCTTACTCAAAAAGAATTTAATCAGTCCTCTGCGTATTCGTAGTATATGTCCCACAATGTATCAGGGAAGCCATATCCACAACATTCCACAGACTCAATCATCTTTTTCATGCGTGGCGAGTATTCTGACATTAGTCCGTTAGATGATATAAATTTAACCGCTTTATTGAAATTGTTCTCAAGAGCGGTATAAAACGGATCATCGTAATCACCGTATTGTGCGGTCAGGCTGCATCCTTGTTCCACATAGTAGAGCATCAGGTCCGCAATAGCATTAGGGTCAGGTATGAGTTTCTGGAACGAGGTTATCAGTTTATTGCATTCTCTGAAACTCGGATCTTTGGGCCAGTCATTGCGACCAAAGAATTGGTTACGTATTGCCTTTTTATATTTTTCAAGCTCGGCATCGCTATTGGGCTCCATATAGAACTCAAGCCATGCGTTCGCTTCCTTGCTCGCATCGTACAGCTGAAGCATTATGTCAACAACCTGTTCTTTTGATAGAGCCGACATATATTTTTTTAATTTTGCTTTTGACATAATATTGCAGGTTATATAGAAGTCAAGCTTCTGTTTTATATCCTTTGACAGTAGTTATAACAATTGGAGGGTGTGTCGGTTTTAGCGGTTATCACAATATGTGGAAATGCTCATAATGTCAGTCCCACCAAGTCCTAAGTTTGTATTGTCGGAGCTTATGGTAGAGTTGCCATGCCTTTTCAACCCTTAGGTGGTCTTTCATCAAAACTCCGGTTTTCGGGTCTTCGAAGTGTTCAGATGTCCATTTTGGATTAAATCGTGAGGCATTCGTTGTATTGTTTTACCAAATAGTAATTTGGCGGATTTCAGGCTATAAGTGTCAAATCCCTCCGAAAGAGAAGAAGGGCAGTTCTTTATTTCAATCATTGGTAATCCTCCTGACATTAA
>CAJKBH010000025.1 GCA_905198125.1 uncultured Porphyromonadaceae bacterium | reverse complement strand
CCGTATAGTTGGGGTCTCCCGCGCCCAACGCCTCGCCGGCCGCGGCATTCTTGGAATTCGGATCGCCGGTCTGAACCATGAATCCGTCTATGACGCGGTGAAACAGCACCCCGTCGTAAAATCCTTCCTTCACCAGCTTCGTGAAATTATCGCGGTGTGCGGGTGTATCGTCGTACAGTTTGATCCGTATCGGACCCATCGTGGTCTGGAAGTCGACCATTACATTCTGCTCCATTGTCGGTTTCTCTGACTTTTGCTTTTGCTGATTACTTTTCGCCGATTGCGCGGCACGCGTGGTTTTCTTCGCCGTTCCTGTTCTTACGGCGGTTTTGGTCGTTCTTGCCTTTGTGGCCGTCCGCTTCACGGCTGCCCCGCCGTTGGCTGTCATTCCTGCCGCCAGCAGCAACGCCAGCAGTATGTTACATCGCATCTTCCTCGGGGTGTATGCGCCGGTATATCCGGCGGAAATTATTATCTGCCTCTTTCAGTTCCGCCACACGCTCCTCGTAATCGCGCCCCCACAGGGCTTCGAGCAACGAGCCGATGTAACGGCGTTCGCGATCCTTCTCGATGGCACCTTCTACCAAAGGGCTCAGCCACCCCTCGAACCGCTCACGGTCTATGGCCGCAAGATAACGGGCCGTGCTCGCCAGAAACTGTCCGGTCTGGTCGGCCGCCCTCAGCTGATCCACTATCTCTTTCGGATCGCTCCCCAGTTCGTCCACATGGTCAACTATATATTCATACAGCTCCATACCTTTGCTTTCGTTCTGTTCGCTCATATCGTCTTGTTGTCTTTTCTTAATCAATTGTCAAAATCCGTTTCAAAAACAGACGTTTGAAATTGCAAAAATACCTAATTATTTATAATTTTGAGCCAATTTCGGAAATAATTTTATCCCCGCTTCCCTTATCAAGCCCGGATTTCATATATCATAGCATTAATTATCAGAGCATTATGTCTCAGCAAAAAGCAGTCGTAAAAGACACGGAGAAAACACCGTTCATCATATCCATAGGGCGCCAGTTCGGATGCGGAGGGCGCGAGATAGGCAAAATGATAGCCGAGCGGCTTGGGGCGGATTATTACGACAAGACTCTGCTGAGCAAGGCTGCCGAAGCATTGGGATTCGACAAGCGGCTGTTTGACGGTGCCGACGAGAAACGCCCCTCCTGGATACGCAGCATGCTGCAGCTGAATTATGGCGTGGAGAACGCCATGGCCGAGTTCTCGGACATTGACAACGAGGGTCTGTACAGCATCCAGTCGCGCGTCATAAACCAACTGGCCGACAAGGGTCCGTGCGTCATAGTGGGCCGCACCGCCGACTACATCCTGCGCGACCGTCCGGGTCTGATCAGCATATTCCTCCATGCTCCGGCGGAATACCGCATCCGCAAGATCATGGAACGCCGGGACACCGACACCGAGTCTGCGGCCCGCTCGCTGGCCCGCAAGATGGACAACGCCCGCGAATCGTACTACAGCTACTACACCAACCACAAGTGGGGCCACGCCGAGACATACCATATCTGTCTCGACACCTCGCGATTCTCGGCCGAAGAAATAGTCGACATCTGCCGCGCCCGCATCAAGGCTTTGTCGCAGAATCGCTGACCGGAGGCTCACCCGTCACCATGGCGTGCACCTGCTCGGGCAGCGGCACCGGCACATCTGTGAGTTTAATGCGTGAAAAGGCATCGTAACTCCTCTGTTCCGGACCCGACAGCATCTCGAACACAGGCTCGTATATCCTGCGAAAATCGGGCGATACCTCACTGTCGCCGGCATTGGTGAATGTCTCGAGCACATCGCCCACAGTCATGTCGTGCACATCCCGGCTCGGGCCTATGCCCAGTTCATCCTCCTTGATTGACACAGGATATATCAGTCCTCCATCCTTCAGCCGCTCCAATATGCGGCCCAACACGCGCACCGGCAGGTTATATTCCGAAGCGAACTGAGTGCGGGTCAGCGGGGTCTCCCCTTTTTCGAAACGGCGTGCCACCACTGCCATCACTATAACGGCCACTACGGCCCGCGACTGGTAGGACAGTGTCTCCTCGCTGCCCAGGAAGTTGAAGGTAAACACATTTTGAAGCGAATATGTCAGCACGCATCCGCTCAGCAATATCAGCCATGAGATCTGCAACCACACCAACAGCAGCGGCAGGAAGGCGAACGACCCGTAGATGGCGTTATAACGCGACACGTATATCTGGCCGTTGATGAAAAGCCACTGCACCACGTAGAATCCGATGGCAGCCATCAGTCCAGAAATGGCGGCGAACTTAAAGTTGACTTTCGTATTGGGAATCAGCCAGTACGAGATGGTGAACGCCAGCCACGACAATGCCAGGGGCGTCAGTTCAAGCATCAGGTTCACCACCGGCGTCAGGAATGAGAAATATACCATTCCCTGCACCGTGTCTGACATGAATATCGACACTCCCGACGAACATATCAGCAATATCGGCACCATAAGGCAGATAGTGATATAGTCTGTAAACTTGCGGAACAGGGTGCGCTCGCTCCGCACGTCCCAGATGGAATTGAAGGCGTCGTCGATGCCCGACAGCAGCATTATCACCGTCCACAACAGCACTATGATGCCCACACCCACAAACAGGCCCTGCGTGGTGCTTGACAGATACGAGTCGACGAATTTCATAAATGTCGTTATGGCCTTGTGCTGGGCCGGGAACAGCATGTACAGTTCGTTCTGCACCGAATCCTGCAGGCCGAATCCCCGGCCGATGGCCACCATCAGCGCGAACGCCGGCACTATCGACAGCACCGTGTTGTAGGTCAGTGCCATCGACTTGATCTGAAGACCGCGGTCAAAAAAGGATTTCACCGACAGATTGACAGTCTTCACGAACCTGACGCCCACAGTGTTGCGCCCGTCGCTCCACACCCCGGTGGAACAATATTCCCACCATCGCATTATCCTGTCCACCAGTCTTGTGATGAAATTATCCTTTTTCTTCTTCATACATCCGTCTATTTAGAAACAGGCCGGTTACCCGACGTTTTTTGTTTTAATAACAAACAAAATGGGTCTTCAGCCTTGGCCAAAGACCCATTGTGATGCACAGAGGCGCTGTAAGCCGGGTTATGTACGGAACAATTTCCGTTCCGCGTCTGTCATTTATCTTTGTCGGCAGTTGCCTGCCGGCTATAGCAGCCTACCCCCCGGCAATGGACGGACCATCCTTGACTGCCGGTGTATTTGGCCTTGCAACCCGCAGGATGTGCGGCGCCGCATGTCGCCATGCGGCCCGGTGGTCTCTTACACTCGCCTTTTCACCCTTACCCGGCGGCTTGCGCCCCCGGGCGGTCGTTCTCTGTCACTTATCCCTGACATCGCTGCCAGCTTTCCGTTAGAAAATGCGGCGTCCTGTGTTGCCCGGACTTTCCTCTACGGCCCCGTAGGCCGGAGCGACAGACCACGCCTCTGTGTGGTTCCTCTGTTTTTCTGTACAAAATTATCATTTTTTCCGCATTTTCACAACTTCTTTGGCGATATCCCCTTTTTTAGCTACCTTTATCGAAATTATTCAGTCTATGAAAAATATCCTCGTCCCCCTCGCGATAATCGGAGCCGGAGTCCTGACTTATTCGGCATCTGTGTCGTCGCGCACGCGCATCAACATCGACCCGGACTGGGCTTTCGCTTTCGGACATACCGACCCCGCTAAGGATTTCGGCAGGGGCACCGAATATTTCAACTATCTCACCAAGGCCAATTCCATCCACAATGCCGGGCCATACTCGCCGAAGTTCAACGACTCGCTCTGGCACCGTGTGGACCTTCCGTTCGATTTCGTGGTGGACCTTCCCTACGATTCGTTAGCTTCGCACAGCCATGGCTACAAGACCGTGGGCTATAAATACCCTGAGACGTCCGTAGGATGGTACCGCAAGACGTTCACCCTGCAGCCCGAAGATTCGACGGCTCACTACGACCTGATGTTTGACGGCATATTCCGCGACTCACAGGTATGGGTCAACGGCTTCTACCTCGGAGGCGAGCCTTCGGGATATACGCGTCAGCGTTACGACATCACTCCCTATCTGAATTACGGTCCCGACTCCGATAATGTCATCGCCGTCCGCTCTGACGCCACTTTCGAGGAGGGCTGGTTCTACGAGGGCGGCGGCATCTACCGCCATGCATGGCTTGAAAAGTCGCCGTTGGTGCGCCTTATGCCCGACAAGACACGTGTGCAATACAGCCCCGCCGGCTCTGACCGCAGCGGTGACGACACCGTGACAGTAAGCGGCATAATCGAGAATCTGTCCCATGCCGATGTCAGGGGGCTTAAGGTAAATGTCAACATCACTTCTCTGTCGGGCCGGGCCGTTCAGGGCGGAGCTTCTTCAGTGACTGTCCCTGCCGTCATAAAGCCTCGCGGCGAGGCCAAGTGGCAGATCGACCTTAAGCCTCAGGACCTGAAGCTGTGGAGTCCCGACACCCCCGAACGCTACGACGTGACGGTAACGTTGCAGGATAATGGCCGCGACATCGAATCCGAACGTATCCGCACAGGATTCCGCACCCTGACGTTCGACCCGGACAAAGGACTGTTCGTCAACGGCCGGCATTACAGGATACATGGCGTCGACCAGCATCAGGACCATCCGGGCGTGGGAGCCGGTATCCCGGACGCCGTCAATGTCTACCGTCTGAAGAAACTTAAGAAATACGGCATCAACACCGTGCGCACCTCGCACAATCCATTCACCCCCGAAGCCATCGCGGCTGCCGACTCGCTCGGCATAATGTTAGTGGAGGAAAACCGTCTGCTCGGCATCAACGACTACCACACCGGCCAGCTTGAGAAGATGATAGACCGCGACTTCAATCATCCGTCGGTGATTCTGTGGAGCGTCGGCAACGAGGAATGGGGCGTGGAATGGGACAAGCGCGGCGACCGCATCGTGAAGGACCTGCGCGACATCTCGCACAGCCTCGATTCCACGCGCCTTATGACCGTGGCCACGTCCAGCGGCCCGACAGTCGTAATCAGCCCTGATGTGGCCGGGTACAACTACATCATGCAGAATCCCGTTGAGGAACACCGCCGCAACTATCCCGACCGCATCGCATTCGGCTCGGAGGAGACAACGGGCAGCGGCACGCGCGGCGTTTATTTCGACGACAAGGCCAACGGACACATGGCGTCGCTGAACCGTACGCCCGACACGGACGGCACGCTGAACCGCATTGCGCGCGGCTGGACATTCTACCGCGACCGTCCCTGGCTGCTCGGTCTCTGCTACTGGACCGGTTTCGACTATCGCGGCGAACCGAATCCCCTTGTATATCCCGCCACGGGAAGCGAGTTCGGAATCCTGGACTATGCCGGATTCCCCAAGGACGAGGCATTCTATCTGCAGTCGCAGTGGACCAATCAGCCTGTGCTCCATATCCTGCCCCACTGGAACCTGGAGGGCCACGAGGGCGAGACCATCGACATCTGGGTATATTCCAACATGGATGAGGTGGAACTGAACGTGAACGGCAAGAATTTAGGCCGCAAGAAAGTGACGCCCGGTCAGCACGTATCGTTCCCGGCCGTCTACAAACCGGGCAAGGTCACGGCCAAGGGCTATAAAAACGGCAAGCTCGTCAAGACCTCGGTCACAGAGACTTCCGGCCCCGCCGAGAAGCTGGACATCGAGACGGCTCACGAGCAGGACGGCATCCGCATCATCAACGTCACTCTGCGCGACAGAAAAGGGCGTTTCGCCCCCACAGCCTGCAATCCGCTGACCATACATCTGTCGGAGGGTCAGACTCTGTTGGGCAGCGGCAACGGTGACCCGGCCTTCCGCATCAAGGAGCGTCCCGCTCCCGGCGAGCATCCCGACTCGTTCTCCCTCCCCGCCTTCAACGGCCACGCCCAGTTCATAGTCAAAGGCTCAGGACCCGTAAACATCACTCTGGACAAATAACATTACGACACCTTTTTACGGATGTCAACACGGCGAATCTTGCCGCTGATGGTTTTGGGAAGCTCGTCAACAAACTCTATGACACGAGGATATTTGTACGGCGCGGTCTGATGCTTCACATAGTTCTGAAGCTCCTTCACCAGCTCATCGCCGGCTTTTCCCTTGTACGCCTCGCTCAGCACTATCGTGGCCTTGACCAACTGGCCGCGTATCGGGTCGGGTACTCCTGTGATGGCGCATTCCACCACCGCCTCGTGGCTCATCAGGGCGTTTTCCACCTCGAACGGCCCGATGCGGTAGCCCGACGACTTGATTACGTCGTCGGCGCGGCCTACGAACCAGAAATAACCGTCCTCGTCGCGCGTGGCCATGTCGCCGGTGTAATACACGCCGTTGCGGTGCGCGGCCTTGGTCAGCTCAGGGTCGTACAGATACTCGCGGAACAATCCCAACGGTCGGTCAGGCTCGGTGTATATCACTATCTGGCCCTGCTCCCCGGGTTTGCAGCTCTCGCCGGCATCGTTCAGCAGATCGATGTGATAGCCGGGACTCGGGATGCCCATTGAACCCGGTTTCGGAGTCATCCACGGGAAGGTACCGATGGTCAGCGTGGTCTCGGTCTGGCCGAAGGCTTCGTGAATGGAAAGGCCCGTAAGTTCCTCCCATTTCTCGAACACGCTCGGATTCATGGCCTCGCCCGCAGTGGTGCAGTAACGCAATGCGCTCAGGTCATAGCTCCTGACATCCTCCAGTATCAGAAAGCGGTAGACGGTCGGCGGCGCGCAGAACGATGTGATATGGTATTTCTGGAACATGTTCAGCAGCTCCTTCGGCTTGAATTTGTCGAAATCATACACGAACACATTCGCACCCGAGAACCATTGTCCGTACAGTTTTCCCCATACGGCTTTGCCCCATCCCGTATCGGCCAAGGTGAGATGCAGCGAGTTCTCGTCGAGGTTGTGCCAGTATTTACCGGTTATGATGTGGCCCAACGGATAGAGGAAATCGTGCGCCACCATCTTCGGCTCGCCCGTGGTGCCGGAGGTGAAATAGAGTAATGACAGATCTTCGTTGCGGTTCTTCAATGCAGGGCGTCTGAATTCCGGGGCCTCCGCTATCCCCTTGTTGAAGTCTACCCAGCCTTCGGGCACAATCGGTCCGGTAGAGATTACCCGACACACCGTAGGGCACTGGGGCAGCGCCTTATCTATGTTTCCTGTCACGACCTCGTCACCAACGGCCACTATCGCCTTGATTTTCGCGGCATTGCAGCGGTATACAATGTCTTTGGGCATCAGCAGGTGTGTGGCCGGTATCGCTACGGCACCCAGTTTGTGCAGGGCAAGGATGGAGAACCAGAACTGGTATCTGCGCTTCAATATCAGCATCACCATGTCCCCGCGACCTATTCCGAGGCTCTGGAAAAAAGATGCCGTGCGGTCGGAATATTCCTTCATCTCTCGGAACGAGAACTGCCGTTCCTCGCCCGCTTCGTTGGTCCACAGCAACGCCGGTTTGTCGGGCTGTTCCTCGGCCCACCGGTCCACCACATCGTACGCGAAATTGAAGTGCTCCGGCACTTTTATCTTGAAATTACGCTGGAAATCCGCCAGCGAATCGAACTCCGTCTTTTCCAAATACCGCTCTAACATAATGCAAACAGTTTAGTGTAATTATCATCTTCATAATGCAGTCGCGTCTCAGGTTCGTCACGCCTGATTTTTCATAGCTGCTCAACACTGTTTTCCAACAGCTTTTAAATTCTGAATGCAAATGTCAACAAATTGTTTTAATATTCCAACAATTTGCTACCTAAATCATCATATATTGCACACTTATCTACCCATAGTGCAACCCGAATTGCACATTGTCAATCCATCAGTGCATTCTTACGCCAATTTACCGGACTAAAAAAAGAGAGGGATGGAACCTGAGTTCCACCCTCCCTAATTATTACTGAGATTTTCATTTCCCATGTCTCCCGGACACTCCCTCCGGTTGTAGGGGTTGGTTCGGGCGCAGGCCTTTAGGTCTGCTTGCTTATTTCTCCGCCTTCTTCGCAGCCTTCTTGGCCGGAGCTTTCTTTGCGGCAGGCTTCTTTTCAGTCGCCTTCTTTGCTGCGGGCTTTCGGCCGGGCTTCTTGGCGGGAGCCTCCACGTCGGCCTTCTCAACTGGGACTACCTGCTCCACGGGTAGGTCTTCGCTGTCCTGAGCGGCACGCAGCGACTTCACTTCCTTGTTGAGCGAAGCGATTTCCGACGCCTGGTTGCGGATGGTGAGCAGCAGCGAGTTCAGTTCCTCGTTGTCGATGCTCTCGGGATATTGCTCCTCTACGCGCACCAGGAAGTCGGCCAGCACATTCATGTAGTTGGTGAATGCCGAGAACGGCGAATCGTACGGCGAGAATGCCGCGTGGCTTGCGCCGTCAGCCATGTTCTTGGTGCTCATGTAGTAGAAGTGGTCGGAGCTCTGCAGATACTCCCAGTCCTGCTTCAGCTGACGGTCGGAGCAGAGGCTTACGCGCTCGGCCACGGCATACAGCTTGTTCAGAGCCTCGTTCTGCAGGTCGTTACCCTTCCATGCGGATACGTCGCGGGCCTCGTCGATGTCCGAGATAGGATAAGGTACGCTCATCATGCCCACGGGCTTGAGTTGGGCCGTCACCTCGCTCGGTGTGGCGAAGCGGATGCCACGCTCGGCGGCAAACTGCGGCAGGGCCTTCATGAACATGAAGATACCGGTATTGGCGGGAAGGAACGATCCGAACACGTCCATCGAGAACCACAGGTTCACCACCTGCTCCTGCTCGGGCAGCGCGGCGATCCAGTCCATGTACTTGTCGGCTGTCAGCGGATAAGCCGGCCATTCGGGATTGGCGAAATTGCGGGCCACGTCGTCGGCCAGTTTGTCGTTGCTGAGCAGCAGCTTCAGATCGGGTGCCGTCTCGGCCTGATATACGTAGTTGGGCGACTTCCATCCCAGGATGTGCTTTGCGCCCACGGTCACGCATGTGTTGAAGCCCATGCGGCCCACCTCGGCGGCGATGTCGTCGTCATAGATCAGTTCGGTGTTGGCGAACGTGGTGGGCTTCTTGCCGAACAGGTCCTGGATCATGGCGTCGTGACGCTTCACGTCGCGCATGAATTCCTCAGTGTCCTCCAGGCTCGACAGCGAGTGTGCGTACGTGCCCGACAGGAACTCCACGCAGCCTGTGTCGGCCAGTGCCTTGAGCTTGTCGATCATCTCGGGCACATAGAGCTGCAGCTGCTCGATGGCCGTGCCGCTCACGCTCAGGGCGCACTTGAACGCTCCGTTAGTGCTCTTGATCATATCCAGCAGAGTGTCGCACATCGGCATATACGAATTCTCTGCCAGGCGGGTGATGATGTCGTCGTCCGAGAAATCATCGAAATAGTAGTGGTCGTTACCTATGTCGAAGAAACGGTAACGTTTCAGTCTGAACGGCTGATGTATGTGGAAATAAAAACAAACTGATTTCATATCTTTGATGTGCGGTTTTTACTTGTTGATGACCTGGTTGTAGATGTCTATTACCTTTTGGCCGGCCTTCTCCCATGTGATGCCGTGAATCTCCTCTATGCCTTTGACGCGGAGATAGTCGTGCATGGCGGGATAGGACACCAGTGCATGCATGGCGTCGGCCATGGCGTCGATGTCCCAGTAGTCGGTCTTGATTACGTTGGTCAGGATTTCTGCGCATCCCGACTGCTTGGATATGATGGAGGGAACGCCCATTTCCATGGCCTCAAGCGGCGAGATACCGAAAGGCTCGGACACCGACGGCATCACGTACACGTCGGAATCGGCCAGCATCTCGTACACCTGCTTGCCGCGCAGGAAGCCTGTGAAGTGGAACCTGTCGGCTATGTTGCGCTGGGCGGCCAGACGTATCATGGCGTCCATCATGTCGCCGCTGCCGGCCATCACGAAGCGTACGTTCTTGGTTTTCTGCAGCACCTTGGCGGCTGCCTCCACGAAGTATTCCGGACCTTTCTGCATCGTGATGCGGCCCAGGAAGGTGATGACCTTGTCTTTCTTTTCGTGGCGCGGCAGGTTCAGCAGGTCGTCGCTCAAAGGTATCACGGCGTTGTGCACTGTGGTCACCTTGTCGGGATTGATGCCGTACTTCTCGATGACCGTGCGGCGTGTCAGGTCAGACACCGTGATGATGTGGTCGGCGTTGTTCATACCGTCCTTCTCGATGGAGAACACGGTGGGATTCACGTTGCCGCGGCTGCGGTCGAAGTCGGTGGCGTGTACGTGTATCACCAGCGGTTTGCCGGTCACGTTCTTGGCGTGGATGCCGGCAGGATATGTCAGCCAGTCGTGCGAGTGTATCACGTCGCACGGCACCGTGCGCGCTATCACGCCGGCCACGATCGAGTAATTGTTTATCTCCTCCAGGATGTTGTCGGGATACCGGCCGGAGAACTCGATGCAGCCCAGGTCGTTGAGCCGCATATAGTTGAAGTCGGCATAGATATGGTCGCGCAGCTGGAAGTACAGCTGAGGATCCATCACCTTTCCAAGACGGTTGGCCACGTAGTCATAATCCACATCGCGCCACGCCACCGGGGTGCTGTTGGCGCCTATGATGTTGGCAAAGCCCTTCTCCTCGTCGCCGTAAGGCTTCGGTATCACGAACGTGATGTCCATGTTGCCGCAGTTGTGCATTCCCTTGGTCAGTCCGTAGCTCGCCGTTCCCAATCCCCCGAGAATGTGGGGAGGAAACTCCCATCCGAACATTAATGCTCTCATTTCTCTTATGTTTAGGGGTTATTTCTGTAATTTGATCATCTGGTTCACTGTCTTGATCACGGTCAGGATGCCGCCCACGTTCTTGGCCGTCGACACGGCGCCACGGCCGGTGTACGGCGGGTTGGCGTCATACATCTCGCTCAGCGATCCTATACATCCGGTCGACATCTCGTCCTCGTAGCCGATCAGCATACGCTCTATGAACGAGAGGCCGGACAGTCCGAACACCTTGAAATAGGCGTCGGCGTAGAATCCGAACAGCCAGGGACGCGCGGGACCCTGATGCACGGCGTATTCGCGCTCTATCGGATTGCCGACGTATGTGGGATGGTAGTTCTGGCTCTTGGGGCTGAGCGAACGGAGTCCCTTGGGCGTCAGCAGCTCGCGCGTGCAGAAGTCGAGCACCGTCTTGCGCTGGCGGCGGTTAAGCGGACTGTATTCCAGACCGATGGCTATCGCCATATTGGGACGCACCTCAAGGTCTGTGTAAGTGCCGTTCACATAGTCGTACAGATAACCGTAGCCGTTCAGGAACGTGTTGACGAACGATTCGCCGCACTTCGTGGCCAGCTCGTCGAGTTCCTTTACATATTCCTGCTCGCCCGGTTCGTTCTCCAACAGCGACTGCAGGAAGCGCAGGCTGTTGTACCACAGGGCGTTGAATTCCAGGATGTATCCAGTGCGCGGTATGATGGGCTTGCCGTTGATTGAAGCCGACAGCCAGGTCACCGGTTTGTCGCGGCCTTCGCTCGACACCAGTCCGTTGTCGTTGACGCGCAGATTGGCTATACGGCCGTTGCGGATATCTTCTACCAGACGGCGCACCTCGTCGCCGTATTTTTCAAGACACTGCTTCTGGTCCGTAGCCTTGCGGTAGGCCTGGATGGCCCAGATGGTCCATAACGGGATGTCGGGCAGGTCTATCTCGTGGATTACCGGATCCGTCTCCTTGGTGTCGATATAATGATTCAGGGCCTTGATGAAGGTGCCCATTATCTTGTGGTAGTCATCCTCGTGGCCTACCGACAAAGTACAGCCGGGCAGCGCGATAAGTTCATCGCGGCTGCGTACGTTGTACCAGGGATAGCCTGCCATGATGTAGTCGCCGTGCTCGTTCTTCAGATAGAACTGCTTGGCGGCATTCTTAAGGCAGTTGTAGAAACTGGTGCGGCATGTGCGCGTCTTCAGCTCCTCGTCGTACACCTTCTCGAACCGTGCCGGATCGGTCTCGGCCGTCGAAGCGGAGAAGATGATGGACTCTCCCTTCTTGATAGGAACTTCGAAATAACCGGGCACCCACAGGTCCTCCTTGTAGGGTATGCCGCGGTCACGGTCCTTGTAATACTCTATTCCCTTGTACCAGTGGCCGTTGTCCACCCAATTCACCTCCTTGTTGAACTGCATGTACAGTTCGGGGTATCCCTGGTACAGACAGGTGGACACTCCGTTGGGAACATGATTGATGGTTTTGTTGATGGCAGAGTTTTCCATCACCAGCGCGTTGGCGTTGCGGAACGCCAGGAAGGGACGGAACTTGAGCGTGGTGTCCGAATGCGCGTCTATGAGCGTATAGCGGATCAGAATGCGGTTCTGATGAGAGATGAACACTTTCTCTTTCGACAATATCACTCCGCCCACGCGGAACAATATGCTCGGAACCACCTCGCAGCTGTATTCCCTGATGTACTTGTGACCGTTCGGACTGAACGTCGTCGGTCCGTACTGGTGCAGTCCCAGGTTGAACTCCGCGCCGTGCTGCACCACTGTCTCGTCCAGCGATGACAGTAGCACATGGGCCTGATCGTCCATCTCAGGTATCGGTATCACCAGCAATCCATGCTGTTTGCGTGTGTTGCATCCCACAATCGTCGTACAATGATAGGCCCCCGACCGATTCGTCCGGAGCATTTCTTTCGGCAGACTCTGCTCCAAATTTATCATCAGGTTCTTGTCAAATTTCAGATAACTCATGAGGAATTATAAAATTTTGGGTAAGTTTTTCATTTCATGCGAAGGGGTCGTAAGGCTCTGGTCATAGAATCTCAGGCTCGCTTCTTTTATTATTACAAATTTAGTTACTTTTTAATCAATTGACAAACAAATATGTTGAAAAACAACTTTTTTGACAGACTATTGCCTGTTCTTATATTTGGTTTCTTATATTAAGTACGACTGTACGCGCCATTATACTCAGAGAGCGCACCCCTGGGGGCACGCTCTCCTTATGGATGATTCGGTCACGGTCGCGACCGATAAGTTTACTTTTTACTGTCCCAGTCCGGGAATCAGAGCCGCATTGTAGCAGTATTCGTAGATGTAAGGCACGAGGCCGAACAGCACTATACCGGCCACGCAGATCCAGAGCGCCGCACGCTCGCCCGCGTTGCTCTTGAACGCCTCCACCTTGGCCTCGCCGGGATTGATCCAGATGGCCTTTACCACCAGCAGATAGTAGTATAGCGAGATGATGGTGTTGATCAGCGCGATGAGCACCAGGATGTACAGGGGCATCGAACCGGTGGATGTCGCCGATGTGAAGATCAGGAACTTCGAGAAGAATCCTGCGAACGGCGGAATACCTGCCAGCGAGAACATGGCCAGTGTCATTGCGAACGACAGCCAGGGGTTGGTCTTGTGCAGTCCGTCGTAATCGTCCATGCCGACCTTGCCGGTCTTGTTCTCGATGCTCGTGATTACTGCAAATGCGCCGAGGTTGCTGACTATGTACACGAAGATGTAGTACATCATCGAACCAAGTCCCATCGTGGAGCTTGTCATGGCGCCCAGCATGATGTATCCTGCCTGCGAGATAGACGAGAAGGCCATGAATCGCTTCAGGTTCTTCTGACGGATGGCGAACAGGTTACCTACTGTAATCGTGGCGATGATCACTGCATACAGCATCCATTCCCAGCAGTCGGGATAAATCTGACCGAATGCCTGCACAAAGATGATGAAGAATGCGAATGCCGTGGCGCCCTTGGAGATTACCGACAGATACGATGTGATGGCCGTGGGGGCACCCTGGTATACGTCGGCCGTCCAGAGGTGGAACGGAACAAGGCTCAGCTTGAAACCGATGCCGGCGATCATGAATGCCATGGCCACAATCAGCAGGCCCGACATCTGTCCGCTGGTGATGTTGGTGTAGATGTCGCTGTAATAGAGCGAGCCGCCCGAGAAGGCGTATACGAAGCTCAGGCCCATCAGCAGGATTGCCGACGAGAACACTGCCGTCAGTATATACTTTATGGCTGCCTCGTTGCTCTCATAGTGCTTCTTGTTGAATGCCACCAGTGCTGCCAGCGGCAGTGACGCTGCCTCCAGTCCGATGACGAACAGCAGGAAGTGACGTGCCGAAATCATCAGGTACATGCCGAACAGCGTGACAAGAAGCAGCTCGTAGAACTCACCCTTGCGGATGGCTACTTCGTCGCTCTCAACCCAGTGGGCCGACTGCAACAGCACGATGAACACACCTATGTTCAGTATGGCCTTGATGGCCATGCTTGCGGTGTCGTTGACATACATGCCGCCGAACACCGATACCTCGCACGACGGCAACAGCCATATCGCTATCGTCCCAAGACCGAACAACACCGTGGTCATGGGCGTCAGAAATTTCTTCGCGGAGCCGTCGCGGCTGAACACGTCAGCCACAAACACCACAAGAAAAATGCCCAGTATTATTAACTCGGGGATCATTGCCCCAAATTGAGAATATCCCATTTTTTCGTTTCTTGTTGTTCTAATTGATTAGATAGCCATCGCCAATGCGTCGACGATTGGTTTGAAGCTATGCTGAATTGTCTCGCTAAGCCAGTTAGGGAAGAATCCGATACCGGCCAGACATACTATCAGGGTCACCGTCGACAGACGCTCCCACCATGTCGCGTCGGTCAGACTGAGATGATGCTCGTCCTGAACCGGTCCGAGGATCAGCTTGCCCACCACGCGCAGGATGTAGACCGCGGTAATCACGATCGAGGTCGTGGCGGCAATCACGAAGATGCGGTGGAACATGTCGGCGTGCTCGAACGATCCGAAGAAGATGGTCATCTCGGCCACGAAGCCCGACATACCGGGAAGTCCTAAGGATGCGAAACCGGCAATCATGTAGCATACGCCAAGGTAAGGCATTATCTTCATCAGGCCGCCCATCTGGCGGATGTCACGTGTGTGCGTACGTCCGTATATCATACCGATCAGTGCGAAGAACAGGGCCGTCATCAGACCGTGGCTCAGCATCTGCAGGATTGCACCGGTCATCGCCGTGGTGTTCAGCATCAGCAGTGCGAACAGCACCATGCCGCAGTGCGACACCGACGAATATGCGTTGATGTACTTGAGGTCGGTCTGAACGCAGGCCGAGAAGGCTCCGTATACGATGCTGATACCGGTCAGGATAATGAATATCCAGGCCAGCTCGTTGGCGGCGTGAGGCAGCAGGAAGATGGCGATGCGGAAGCATCCGTATCCTCCCAGCTTCATCAGTACGCCGGCGTGGAGCATAGACACTGCCGTCGGGGCACATGCGTGACCGTCGGGGCTCCATGTGTGGAACGGGAACATGGCGCCGAGCACGCCGAAGCCTACGAACGTGAACACGAACAGCAGGTTCTGCCAGCCGTGGTCGATATTGCCGTAATGCGAGATCTCGAGAATGTTCCATGTGTGGGGCATTCCTTCGGGAGTGCCGTGCCAGTAGATTCCGAGCAGACCGAGCATAAGGAAGGCCGAGCCTCCCATCAGCATCAGCGTCAGCTTCATTGCCGAGTATTCCTTACGTCCCGTGCCCCATACGCCGATCAGCAGGTACATCGGAATCAGGGCCACCTCGTAGAACATGAACATCGTGAACATGTCGATAGAGATGAAGAATCCGTACACACCCGTAGACAGCAGCGAGTACCACAGGAAGAAGTTCTTGGGAAGCGGGTTGATCTTCCACGAGGCGAAAGTGCCCGCAAACACTATTATAGAGGTAAGCAGCAGCATCAGGACGGAGATGCCGTCCACACCCACTGCTAAGTGAATGTTCAGTGGCTTATACCACATCCATGAATCCATCCACAGCATTTCGGCCTGATTGCCGGCTGCCCGCTGTGCAAGGAAGTCGCACACCAGCCAGATGCTCATGCCCAGCAACACCGTGGAGCAGGTTACCATAACCCCGCGGATTGCCTTCATGTTGTTCTGACCGCACAACGCGAGTCCGGCCAGCATCAGGATCGGCACTACTACGAACCAGATTAAGATATTTCCGAAAAACATAATCTTTGTATTGTTGTTATTGAGGGGTTAGATAAGACAGATCCATGTGATTACGGCCAGTCCCAATGCTCCCGCAAAGTACCACAGCACGTATGTCTGGACATAACCGGACTGCATGCCTTTGATCTTTACGGAGAAGAAATTGGTGACGTATGCCAGTGCGTTCATCGTGCCGTCGATCACATGACGGTCGAACCATGCTATGCTGCGGCAGATGATGTTGAATATGATCTTATGCGTGACGAACTGATACATCTCGTCCCAGTAGAAGCGATGGTGAGCGGCCTTCCACAGACCGGGCATCGCGTTCTTGAACTTGGTGGGCAGAGGATTCTTCTTGGCGTACATAACGGTTGCAAGACCGATGGCCAGCAACGCTATGACGATTGAAGTAACTGCAACCGGAGTCTTCAGATGGATTTCGTAGGGTTCGCCGTTATATGTCACGAACTCTCCGAAGGGAATGAAACCTGCAACACAGCTTACGGCTGCCAGGAACAGCAACGGCACCGACATCTGCCAGGGTGCGTCATGAGGCTTGTGGCCCTCCTTCTTGTACTCGGGATTCTCCTCCCACCAGAAGATCAGGTAGTAGAGACGGAACATATAGAAAGCGGTCAGACCTGCCACCATCGACATCCATGCGCCCCAGAACCAGTGGTTGTTGTACATGGCTGCCAGCATCTCGTCCTTCGAGAAGAATCCGGAGAACGGAGGTATGCCCGCGATGGCGAGACAGCCTATCAGGAACGTCCAGTGTGTGATGGGCATATACTTGCGCAGGCCGCCCATCTTGGTGTAGTCGTTGCTGTGAACCGCATGTATCAGTGCGCCGGCGCCAAGGAACAGGAGTGCCTTGAACATGGCGTGTGTGAACAGGTGGAACATCGAGGCCATGTAGCCAAGACCCGAGTAGTGGACTCCCTCGATAGGCTGGTTATATGCCACGCCTAACGAAACCATCATGAACGCAATCTGCGATATGGTGGAGAATGCCAGAACGCGCTTTATATCGATCTGCGTACATGCCACCACCGCTGCGTAGAATGCCGTGATGGCGCCCACGATCGTGATGAATGTAAGCGAGTCGGGAACTATGCAATACAGCGGGAAGAAACGGGCCACTAAGTACACACCGGCCACGACCATGGTGGCGGCGTGAATCAGAGCCGAAACAGGCGTCGGGCCCTCCATTGCGTCGGGCAGCCAGATGTGCAGCGGAAGCATGGCCGATTTACCCATACCGCCGACGAATATCAGCACCATAGCCCATGTCAGTACCGAACCGCTCATGAACGTAGCGCCTACAACAGTGTTGGCGATAACGCCCGCGTTGTTGTTCAGCATCTGGAAGTTGAATGCGGATGCTGTGCCTAAGGGACCGTCGGCGGGTGCGTTCGATACATAGTAGCTCAGCACCAGGATACCGATCAGCATGAACAGGTCGGCGAAACGCGTCACGATGAATGCCTTCTTCGATGCCGATACGGCCGACGGAAGCTTATAGAAGAATCCGATCAGCAGATACGAGCTGACACCCACCAGCTCCCAGAATATATACATCTGGAAAATGTTGGTGGCTACCACCAGGCCTAACATCGAGAACGTGAACAGGGCCAGGAACGCGTAATAACGCTGGAAACCCGGCTCGTGTTCCATATATCCCCAGCTGTAGAGGTGAACCATGAACGAGATGGTGGTGATCACCACCAGCATCATGGCCGAGATGGGATCCAGCAGGAAACCGATGTTCACCACCATACGGTCGGTAAACGCCAGCCAGGTCACGTCGAACATCTGACACTGCTGTCTTACGCCGTCTACGATAAACAGCGGGTCGCCGCTGAAGAAATATGTGAATGCAACGTAATAACTGATCACTGCCACAGCCCCCAAAGCCGTGATGCCAAGTATGCCCGCAAGTTTGCGCGACATCTTTACGCCGCCGATGCCCAGCAACAGGAACATGAACAGCGGTATGGCAAGAATTAATATCGGTAGTGTAACGCTCATGATCAATACTTCATTTTATCTACCTCGTCGATCTCCGTGCTGTGGAGCTTGCGGTAAATGTTCACGATTATCGCAATCGCAATGGCTGTCTCGGCTGCCGCTATGGCTATGGCGAACAGGGTGAACACCATGCCCTCCATCGACCCCGGATACAGGAAACGATTGAAAATCACAAAATTCAGGTCTGCCGAATTGAGCATCAGCTCCAACGATATCAGCAACGCTATCATATTTTTGCGTGTCACGAATCCGTACACGCCGGCCACGAACATTATCACGCTCGGAACCAAATACCATAACATATTCAAATCCATCGCGCTTAACGTTTACGGGCAACTGTTACGCCGCCGATTATACATGCCAACAACAGTATCGATATTGCCTCGAACGGCAACAGGTACTGGAACTTCTCGGTGCCCGTGAAGGCTTTGCCTATCTCTTTCATGCTGATGGTGGCGCTGCCGTCCAGACAGCTCATCAGGTTTGCCTCGTGAGACAACGGCATATACAGCAGTGCCAGCACCAGCAGGATGCCGCCCAACACCGATACCGTCGCGCCGATGGCACGTCGGTGATTGCGCAGATATGCCACCTCCTCGTCAGGACGGTGCGTCAGAAGGATCGCGAACACGAACAGCACCATGATGCCGCCCGCGTATACAGCGATCTGCACCGCTCCCAGGAACTGATACCCTAACTGGAAATAGAATATCGAGGTTCCAATCAGCACGAAAAGCAGATATGTGGCCGCACGCAGTATCTTGCGGGTCATCACGGTCGCTACCGAAAAGATAACCACTATCAGGGCCACAACGAAATATAAAATTATATTCGCTACTGAATCCATTATATTGTTATTGTTTCTTAATTAAGTGTTATGCGGAAGGTCAGGCTTTGGCCTCGGGCTGAGCCGGTGCGGCAGGCTTCGGAGCCTCTGCGGGCTTCGCAGGCGCGGCGGGATTGGGCGCGGGTGCCGGATCCTCCGGCTCGGGGCGGTAATTAAGCTGCTTCACCAGCTTGTCGCGCTCGAATACAGCCTGCTCGAAATCATTGCTGAATTCCAGGGCATTCTGCGGACAGCTCGTGACGCACAGCATACAGAACGTACAGCTGCCCAGGTCGTACATGTACTTGTCCAGCTTGCGCTTCTTCTTGCCGTCGGGCAGTTCCACCATTTTTGTGTCCAGATGAATGGTCCCGTTCGGGCAATTCATCTGGCAGATGCCACACGCTATGCACTTGTGGCGTCCCTCCGAATCGTATATCAGCGTAAGTTCCGCACGGAACCGGTCGCTGATCTTCAGGTCCTGCCGGTTCTCCGGATACTGTTCCGTGATCTTGGGCGTCACGAACTCCTTGCCCGTAACGGCCATTCCAGTCACCAGACTTTTCAGTCCCGTACCGACCTCCTTAAAGTATTCTAATATATTGGCCATCAAATATTGATTTTTCTCTCTCGGTTAGTTTTCAATAAGATTGTTCATCGTTCCACCTGGCCTCCAAGCAGGTCAAGCAATTCGGCCGTGATGCTCTGCTGGCGCAGTTTGTTGTACTCCAGCTGGAGTTCGTCGCGCAGCTTCTGGGCGTTGTCGTTGGCCGTCTGCATGGCCATCACGCGCGCCGCCTGCTCGCTGGCACGGTTCTCGATGGTGATCTCCTGCATGGTCGACTGTACGAACATCGGCAGCACCTCGTTGAAGATGCTGTTGGGATCCGGCTCGAAAATGTACAGCTGATTCTCGTCAGCCTCGATCCCGTCGATCAGAGACGCCTGCTCCACCGGGAACAGCCGGTCTGCAGTAAGCGTCTGCTTGCTCATCGACTTATACTTCATGTAGATCACGTCCACACGGTCTATCGTGCCCTTGACAAAGAGGTCGCGGAGTCCCTCGGTGAACTCCGTCACCTTCGGGCCGCCCATCTTTGAATCCACACCTTCGGGGATTTCCACCTTCACGCCATCGAGCTTCGATACCGCGCGGGCTATCTTCTGCCCTACCGGTATCACCGTGATGGCGGCTCCCGGGCAGTCGCGGCGCAACTTGTCCAGCTCAATCAGAAGTCCCTTGAAGATATTGATATTGTAGGCGCCGCACAGACCGTCGTCCGAACCATATACCACCACGGCCGCATTCATCACCTCGCGACTCTCGATCAGAGGCGATTCGAAATTTTCCTGCGCCCCCAGTATATGACCCATGATCTCCGTCAGCTTGGCGCGGAACGGCTTCAGCTGCTTCAGCTGCATCTCGTTCTGGTGCGCCTTGGCCGACGATATCATCTTCATCGCTCCGGTTATCTTCTCCGTCGATGATACCGACCCAATGCGGTTCTTTAGTTCTCTTAACGTTGCCATGCGGTATGACTCCTCTTATTTATTTCGCACTCGCGATTCTGTCTGCCACTTCCTTGGCCACGGCCGTCATGGCGCTTTCGGCTTCGGGAGTGAGCTTGCCGCTCTTCAGCACGTCGAGCACATCGGCCTGATGACTCATCTGCAGTGCCTGAAGATACTGGTTCTCGAATTCATGCACACTCTCCAGCGGCACGTTCTCCAGCAGTCCGTTTACTCCTGCGTATATCACGGCCACCTGATTCTCCACCGGCCAGGGGTGATACTGCGGCTGGCACAGAATCTGCTGGTTCTTGCGGCCACGGTCTATGGCACGGGCGGTCACAGGGTCGATGTCGCCGCCGAACTTGGTGAACGATTCCAGCTCGCGGAACTGGGCCTGGTCGGTCTTCAGCGTTCCGGCCACCTTCTTCATACACTTCAGCTGTGCGCTACCACCCACACGCGATACGGAGATACCCACGTTGATGGCCGGACGGATACCCTGGTTGAACAGAGATGTCTCCAGGAAGATCTGGCCGTCGGTGATGGAGATCACGTTGGTCGGGATGTATGCCGACACGTCGCCTGCCTGAGTCTCGATGATGGGAAGCGCGGTAAGCGAGCCTCCGCCCTTCACCATAGGCTTCAGCACAGCGGGAAGGTCGTTCATCTGCTCGGCTACCTTCTGGTCGGAGATGATGCGTGCGGCACGTTCCAGCAGACGCGAATGCAGATAGAATATATCGCCGGGGTAAGCCTCGCGGCCCGAAGGACGCTTCAGCACCAGCGAAACCTCACGGTATGCCACGGCCTGCTTCGACAGGTCGTCGTATATGATCAGCGCGTCGCGGCCGGTGTCGCGGAAATACTCGCCGATGGCAGCGCCCGAGAATGGTGCGAAATAACGCATCGAAGCGGATTCCGACGCGTTGGCGGCTACCACCACCGTGTATTTCATCGCGCCGAATTTCTCCAGCGTGTTTACTATCGAAGCCACGGTCGATGCCTTCTGACCTATGGCCACGTATATGCAGTACAAAGGCTTGCCGGCCTCGTAGTTCGCTTTCTGGTTTATGATTGTGTCGATGGCTATGGCGGTCTTACCAACCTGACGGTCGCCGATGATCAGCTCGCGCTGTCCGCGGCCGATAGGAATCATGGAGTCCACGGCCTTCAGACCCGTCTGCAGAGGCGTCGTTACCGGCTGGCGGAACACAACGCCCGGAGCCTTGCGCTCCAGAGGCAGCAGGATGCGGTCGCCCTCGATCGGTCCTTTGCCGTCGATCGGCTCGCCAAGCATGTTGATGACGCGGCCCAACAGTCCTTCGCCCACAGGTATGGAGGCTACCTCGCCCGTGCGCTTCACCGACATATTCTCGGTGATGCTGTTCACGCGGTCCAGCAACACGACGCCGACGTTGCTCTCCTCAAGGTTGAGAGCCACGCCTTTCGCTCCGTTCTCGAACTCCACAAGCTCGTTGCTCCGAACATTCTCCAGACCGTACACGTGCGCAACGCCGTCGCCGGCTGTCAGCACCGTGCCTACTTCTTCGAATTTGACCTTCGAGTTGATGTTCTCAAGCTCCTGCTTCAGCACATCCGATATTTCACTTGGATTAAGCATGTTAATTGTTACCTGTTAAGAGGTTTTGTCGTAATTGTTGCAGTTCTCCGCTGATCGAGGCGTCCATGCGGGTAGAATCCACATCGATCACAAACCCTCCGATCACTTCCGGATCCACCTTGTGTTCGTATTCGAACTTTGACTTCGGGAATGATTTCTCCACCACGTCGTGCAGACGCTTCATCTCGGTGTCGGGAATCTCTGCCGCCGTCACTATCCGGACCTGCGATATATTGTTCTCTTTGCGATATATGTCGCGATATGCCAGTGCCATCAGCTGGAAGAATTCTTCCCGCTTATGGTCCAGCACCAGTTGTACGAACCTGTCGAACGGGCTGTCGGGCTTAGCCTGGCACAGTCCGTCCAGAACCTTGCGCTTGTCCTCGCCCTTCACGTAGGGATTGGACAGCGTTTTCTGCAGGTCTTTGTTTTCTGAGTATGCCGTCAGCACAGTCTTCATTGCCTCGTAGATCGGCTCCTGCGAGTCGGTCTCCCGGGCGTACTTGTACAGCGCCATGGCATAGCGGTGGGGTATCAGTCCGGAAATCATGGTTTTAGTTCTTCTCGATATCGTCCAGCATCTTGTTCACCAGCTCGGTCTGAGCCTTGGTGTCCTTAAGCTGCGAACGCATCATTTTTTCAGCAATTTCTATTGAGAATCTGCTCACCTCGTCACGAATCTGGGACTCGGCCTGCTTCCGCGCCTGCTCTATCGAGACCTTCGCGGCATCCATCTCGCCCTGGGCCACCTTGGCCGCCTCGTTGCGTGCCTGCTCTATGATTTCGGTCTTCATCTTCTGGGCGTCACGCAGCATCTCCTGCTGCTTGGCCATTACCTCCTTCATATAGCGGTCCGCCTCGGCGCGCGCGTTGTCCAGCTGCTCCTTGGCCTGACGGGCGTTCTCCACTCCTTCGTCTATGGTGCTCGCCCGCTTGTCCATCATCTTGATTATCACCGGCCAACCCCATTTTGCCAATACCAGGAACAACAGGATGAACGCTACGAACATCCAGAAAACCAGGCCAAAATCAGGCGTAAATAATTCCATATCTTATTTTTTTAGGGTTGCGAGAATGCGCGTGCCGTCGCCTTATGCCGCGACGACACGCGGATTTTACAGTTCGATTCTTACTTGATGAAGATTGCCAGTGCCGACACAATCACTGCGAACAGTGCCACACCCTCTATCAGAGCCGCAATCACAATCATGTTGCTTCGGATGTCGCCTGCTGCTTCGGGCTGACGGGCAATTGCCTCCATGGCCGAGCCGCCGATCTTGCCGATACCCATACCGGCGCCGATGGCTGCTATACCTGCGCCAAGTGCGGCGCCTAATCCTGCCAAAGGCTGCAATGACATCACCTCGGCGATAATCGCTGTTAATACCGTTGTTAACATAGCTGTACTGTTTTATTTGTTTTTTATTATTTATTCCTGTTTATATTTTCACGCTGTCTATCTTCTCGGCCTCCTTGTGAAGTCTTTCTTCCTCCTCGTGCTTAGCCTCGCCGTGCTCGCCCTTCTCCTGCGCCATCGCTATGAACAGCGTGGACAGCAGTGTGAACACATACGCCTGGATGAAACTTACCAGCACGTCCAGCGCCAGCATGAACACCGAGAACAGTATCGAAATCACAGCCGCGCTTCCTGCCACCGCCGCGCCGAACGACGCGAAGATGAATATGAGCAGCGTCAGCGTTATCACGATCATGTGGCCTCCCATCATGTTGGCGAACAGACGGACCGCCAGGGCTGCCGGCTTCGTGAAGATTCCGAATATCTCTATGAACTGCATGATGGGCAGCGGACACTTAAGCCAGATAGGCACATCCGGCCACAGTATTTCTTTCCAGTAATGCTTCGTACCCAGCACATTGGTCAGCACGAACGTGCATACCGCCAGCACCAGTGTCACCGCGATGTTGCCCGTCAGGTTGGCGCCACCGGGGAACACCACTATCAGGCCCAACAGGTTCATCGTCAGTATGAAGAAGAACACCGTCAGCAGATATGGGGCGAATTTACGGGAGTTCTCGCCTAAGGTCGGCTTGATGTTGTCGTAGTAAATGAAGCTGACCAGCATCTCGATGAATCCCATTCCCTTGCGCGGAGCCCTCATGTCGGGATGACGGCGGTAGAAGCCCACCAGACCCAATACCATGGCTATCACGACAAATACGGAGATGAACAATGCCATCACGTCCTTGGTGATCGACAGGTCAAGAGGCCGGTATTCCTTATAATACTGTCCGGCAACCTTGTGGGCTGCGGCCGCATCGGCATCGGGCACATATACATATCCGTCTATGACGGGCATGCCTTCGTCCACCACATCGCCTTCCTTATGCTTGGCCAGTTCGGCATCCACTTTCTTCTGGTCTTCGGGCGACAGATCGAATATCTCCACCACCTTGTCCTTGTGCGTGCTGATCTGGGCCAGCACGAAACGGTACTGCTTGCCGTCGCGCTCACATGTCTTCACCACGGGCACCATCTGTTTGTGCTCCTTGCCCGTGGCGGGATCCTTGACCTCGATGGACTCGGTCAGGTCGGCGCTCGAGAAACAGAACCAGCTGTGGTCCTCCGCACGCACTATCACAGGCAGCGGCATACGCACGGTATGCGAGAAGGGAACCTCCCAGCCATACCCGTCGCCGAGATGCTCGAAGATTAGCTCCTTCACGTCCATCTTCTCCTCGTTCTGTTCCTCCTTCTGCAGTTCCGACGACACTTTCTGCGAGTCACCCTTCGAGCATCCGGGGACCATAACGACTGTCAGGACCGCCAGTAACAATATGTAGATGCGTTTTAACATATCTTTCTTTATATTCCGGTCTGTGGGCCTATCCGATCAATAGGCCAAAACCGAGATTTTATTATCGTTCACATCCGCCAGACCGCCGTTGATTGGCATATCGCCGCTCTCTCCGTCGGGCTTGACATAATGCACCGTTCCCTTCACCAGCACCGATATGATCGGGGCGTGGTTCTTAAGCACGGTGAACGATCCGAGCTGACCGGGCAGTGTCACCATCGTGACCTCGCCGCTATAGCTCACTTCGTGTGCGGATATAATTTCAAGGTTCATGGCTCGATCACTTCACCTCTGCGAGGAGTTTCTTACCCTTCTCGATAGCCTCGTCGATGGTGCCGACGTTCAGGAACGCCTGCTCGGGCAGCTCGTCAAGCTCGCCGCTCAATATCATCTTGAAGCCACGGATTGTCTCGGCCAGAGGCACCATCACGCCGGGGAGGCCGGTGAACTGCTCGGCCACGAAGAACGGCTGCGACAGGAATCGCTGTGCGCGACGTGCGCGGGCCACCACCTTCTTGTCCTCGTCCGACAGCTCGTCCACACCCAGGATGGCGATGATGTCCTGCAGCTCGTTGTATTTCTGCAGAAGCTGCTTCACGGCCTGCGCCGTGTTGTAGTGGTCCTCACCCACGATGTTGGGATCCAGGATTCGCGATGTGGAATCCAGCGGGTCTACCGCCGGATAGATACCAAGCTCGGAAATCTTACGGTTCAACACCGTCGTGGCGTCAAGGAACGAGAACGTCGTGGCCGGAGCCGGGTCGGTAAGGTCGTCGGCAGGCACGTAGATGGCCTGTACCGACGTAATCGAGCCTTGTTTTGTCGATGTGATTCGCTCCTGCAGCATACCCATCTCCGACGACAGCGTAGGCTGATAACCCACGGCCGACGGCATACGGCCTAAGAGTGCAGATACCTCGGAACCGGCCTGAGTGAATCGGAAGATGTTGTCGATAAACAGAAGTATATCCTTCGATCCGCCGTCGCTGTCACGGAACTGCTCGGCTACGGTCAGACCCGACAGAGCTACGCGCAGACGTGCGCCCGGCGGCTCGTTCATCTGGCCGAACACCAGCGTGGACTGCGAGTTCTTCAGCTCCTCATGGTCGACATCGTCCAGGTTCCATTCCCCCTTCTCCATGCCTTCCGTGAATTTCTTTCCATATTTGATCACACCGCTCTCGATCATCTCGCGCAGCAGGTCGTTACCCTCGCGGGTACGCTCGCCCACTCCGGTGAACACCGAGAAACCGTTGTGTCCTTTGGCAATATTGTTGATGAGCTCCTGAATCAGCACCGTCTTGCCCACACCGGCACCGCCGAACAGACCAATCTTACCACCCTTCATGTAGGGCTCCAGGAAGTCCACCACCTTGATACCGGTGAACAGAATCTCCTGCGAGATGGCCAGGTCGTCAAACTCGGGAGCCGGCTGATGGATGCCGCGCAGGTTGTCGCGGTTCAGAGCACCCAGCATGTCGATGGGTTCGCCCACAACGTTCAGCAGACGCCCCTTGACCTGCGTGCCCGTAGGCACCGAAATGGGGGTGCCAAGATTGCGCACCTTGACACCGCGGCGTACGCCGTCCGTGCTCTCCATTGCCACGCAGCGAGCCGTATCCTCGCCGATGTGCTGCTCCACTTCAAGTATCAGCTCCTCGCCGTTGTCGCGAAGCACCTGCAACGCCGTATAGATCGGCGGTATCTGGTCCTTGCCGCCCTCGAACGATACGTCGATCACAGGGCCGATGACCTGAACTACAGTACCTAAATTCTCGCTCATATCTCGTTTTTCTTATTTTCAGTTAGTATTAGAAGTGCCAGCCTAATGCTACGAACACCGTCATCAGCAAAAGGTTTGCCAGCGCGAACGGCATCAGGTATTTCCACTCGAACGACAGCAGTTGGTCGATACGCACACGGGGGAACGTCCACTTGAACCAGATTATGACGAACGAGATGAAGAATGCCTTGCCCAGGAACCATACCACGCTCGGGATATAGTCCATTACCATGTTGAAGCCGTCCCATCCGGGAATGTGCAGAGGCATCCATCCGCCTAAAAACATCAGCGAGGCTATGCCCGACACGATGAACAGGTTCAGATACTCGGCCAGATAGAAGAAGCCGAAGTGGATACCCGAATACTCCGTATGGTAACCGGCCGTCAGCTCATGCTCTGCCTCGGGAAGGTCGAACGGGCCTCGGTTGGTCTCGGCCGTTGCAGCTACAATGTATATCAGGAAGGCTATGATGGCAGGGATGTGTCCCTTGAACAGGAACCATGCATCCTCCTGCGCCCATACTAATTCGTTGATGTTCATGGTGCCGGCCAGTACGATGATGGTCATGATGGCCAGACCGAGAGACACCTCGTAGCTTATCATCTGCGCGCCGCTTCGCATGGCGCCAATCAGCGTGTATTTATTGTTCGATGCCCAGCCGGCCAGCAGTATGCCCAACACACCCACCGAGCTGACTGCCAGGACGAAGAAGATGCCTATGTTCCAGTCTATGATCTGCAGACCGTTGCCCCACGGCAGACACGCCAGCATTATCACCGACGACGTGATGACCAGATAGGGCGCGAGCTTGAACAGGAACCGGTCGGTGCCTTTCAGACATATCAGCTCCTTGATCAGAATCTTGAACATGTCGGCGAACACCTGCAGAAGTCCCCACGGACCTACACGCATCGGGCCCAGTCGGCACTGGAACCATGCGCACAGCTTGCGCTCGTACAATATATAGAACAGGGCCAGCACAGTGTATGCCAGCAGAACGATCACTCCGACAATGACACACTCTATCAGGACGGCCAGCCAGTCGGCCATACCCGTCCCCAACAGCCAGTCATTGAAGCACGATGTCCATTTCCCAAAATCAAACATATCTTGTTATTGTTGTTTATGCGTGGTTTATATCACTGTTAACGGTCAATATCGGGGATCACGAAGTCCAGGGCGGCACCGATTGTGATCAGGTCCGCTATCATATAGCCTGTACATGTCAGGTCCATCACACCCACCAGGTTGAAGCAGGGGCTCTGGAAGTGCACGCGATAAGGATTCTTCGATCCGTCGCTCTCGATGTACACGCCGAACGCACCGCGCGATGCCTCCACCTGCTGGTACCAATGGCCCACAGGCAGCTTGATCAGCTTCGGAACCTGCGCGCGGATGTCGCCCTCGGGAATATTGTCCACCAACTGGGCCAGTATCTTGCAGCTCTCCTCTATCTCCTTCATGCGCACCATGTAGCGGCTGTACGAATCGCAGCCGTCCAGCAGCACCTCGTCGAAGTCCAGCTCCGAATAGATGCCGTAGGGATGTTTCTTGCGCGTGTCGTTGCTCCAGCCCGATCCGCGTCCGCTCGGTCCGGTGATGGCGTAGTTGATGGCATCCTCTTTCGACAGCATGCCCACTCCCACCAGACGGTTCTTGGCTATAAGGTTGTTGGAGAATACGTTGTGATATTCCTTCAGACGCTTGGGCATGATGGCTATCAGCTCCTTCACGTCCTTCTGGAAGTCAGGGTGCAGGTCGGCTATCACGCCGCCTATCACGTTATAGTTCATCGACATGCGTGCGCCGCAGGTCTTCTCGAATATGTCGAGTATCATTTCGCGCTCACGGAATCCATAGAAGAACGCCGTGGTGGCGCCTAAGTCCATAGCCGTACATCCGAACGACAGCAGGTGGGACGAAATACGCATCAGCTCGTCCATCATGCAGCGTATCACCTCGGCGCGGCGGGGCACCTCTATGCCTAAGGCCTTTTCGATGCACATGCACAGACAGTGGCGGTTCATGTGAGCCGACATATAGTCCATACGGTCGGTGAAGTGCAGGGTCTGCGGATAGGTCATGCCCTCCGACAGTTTCTCGATGCCTCGGTGAATATAACCGGACACCACATCTACTTTCTTCACATACTCGCCGTCGAGCGACGTGCGGAAACGCATCACACCGTGGGTCGAAGGGTGCTGCGGACCGATGTTCACCACATAATCGTCCTTCTCGAACACGCGGCCGTATTCAGGCTTCAGCTCGCCGTTCACCAGCTTGTAGCTTACGGTCTGGTCCTCGTTCTCCTCATCCTCCATGCGGATGGGATTGAGCTCGGGGTTGGCGTCGTAGTCCTTGCGCAGAGGGTGTCCCACCCAGTCGTTGCGCAGGAAGAAGCGGCGCATGTCGGGATGGTTCACGAACTTGATGCCGAACATGTCGTACACCTCGCGCTCCTGGAAATCAGCCACCTTCCACAGGTCGCTGACAGTATGTATATAGCTGTTGTCGCGGTCGCCCGATGCCTCTACCTTCACCGACAGCATCTCCCAGTCGTGGGATGTCGACGTCAGATAGTACATCACGCCTAATTTCTCCTTCCAGTCCATGCCCACAACTGCGGTCAGGACATCGAAACCGAAATCATCCTTCAGTTTTTTGGCGACGTCATGCCAATCCGGCTCCGCTACATTCACCTGCAGGCACTCTCCATCCTCGAATGTGGCCGCAGGATAAATCTTCTCTATCTTTTCTTTTAATTGGCTCATATCCGTTTATCCTATCTGCCCCTTCTCGTCGGGATGTTGTGCGAAAAAGTCCTCGATCTTCTCCTTGCGGTTAGCGCCGCCGAAGAATTTCTGCACCTTGATCTTGCGCTGCAGCTGCATCAGGCCGTAGAACATGGCCTCGGGACGCGGAGGACATCCGGGGATGTACACGTCCACCGGCAGAATCTTGTCCACGCCGGGCACCACGCAGTATGAATTCTTGAACGGGCCGCCCGAAACGGCGCAGCCGCCGCATGCTATCACGTATTTGGGTTCGGCCAGCTGCTCGTACAGACGACGCAGCGCCGGCGCCATGCGGTGTACGATGGTGCCCTGCACCATTATATAGTCTGCCTGACGGGGCGAGTTGCGGGCCACCTCGAATCCGAATCGGGCCATGTCGTAGCGGGCCGCGCCCAGACACATGAACTCGATGGCGCAGCACGACGTGCCGAAGCACAGCGGCCACAACGAATTGGCACGACCCCAGTTGATCAGGTCGTCGAATGCCCCCACCATTACGTTTGCTCCTGTCGCGTTCAGCTCCTCGACCAACTTATCTATGTAATCGTTGTTCTTGAAGTCCTCGCGCTTCATGCTTTTAATATGGTCTACTCCCATTTCAGCGCACCTTTACGCCAGGCGTATGCCAGGCCCATTATCAATACAAACATGAATATGCCGATGCAAAGTATTCCCGAAGGACCCATATCCTTCATCACCACGGACCAGGGATACAGGAACACCACCTCCACATCGAACAATAAAAACAAAATGGCGAAGATATAATATCCCGCCTTAAACTGTAGCATAGACGCACCGCGCGTCGGTATGCCGCACTCGTATGCCTCCGCCTTCTTCACCGAATATGAACGAGGCGATATCAATTTGGCAATAAGCAGCGCCGCAAACACCAGGGCAAGACCAGTTATCATGGCCGTGATGCTCAACGCTCCATTACCGATATGGCACAATAACTCCATATTGTGTTTATGATTAGTTAGTTACATGGTTTTAGACGCGCCCCCAACTTGCGCATCCCGTTACTTCTTGTGCAAAGTTACCCAAAATTTTTCACTCTGACAAATAAAAAAGCCGCTGTCCGCCTCGGGACACCGGCTTTTGATTGCACTTTGCTCGGATATTTCAGGCCTATTTATCCTTCATGTCAGACATGTTGAAACCCAAAAGACACGTTCCGCTGAACGAGCATGTATAGCTGCCTTCGATCTGATAACGGAACTCCGCCTGGGTCAGATCCTGCGACGAGCTCCTGATGCTCAGAGAGCTCAGTTTGATGGCCGGAGCCGTCTGGTCGGTCTTCAGCGCTATGGCCTCGGGAGTCACGTCGCTGCATTCTATCACGAACCCATTGTTGTCAAAACGCACAGGCACTCCCTTCAACACATAGTTTACCGTATTCTCACCCCCCAGGAAGGAGATGTTGTACATAAACACGTCAGCCTTGTAGCTTCCGGGAGTGTCAAGGTTCATCAGCACGCGGTACGACGGCTTGCTGGCTGTAGTGGGCGTGTCAAGTCCGCCGCCGGCCACGTTGGTAGTGCCCGTGAACAGCATATCCTTCCAGAATGTGCGCACCTGGTAATCGCCCACCTTGAACTGCGTCTCGGAATATATCTGCGTGCGCGGATATACTATAGGATTCAGTTTCAGCTGGTCGCTCAGCACGTTTACGATCGAGTCGTTGTATGTGTTGGAGCAGGTGGTGAAATCGGCATACACATCCGTGATAGGCATGGAGCCTACGATGCCGGCCGACTTCGACTCGCTCAGGTAAAACGAGCTGTATTCCTTGGCACCTTTCATACGGATCACGCCGTAAACCATAGGCATCTCGCCGGTGGCGAAATCCACGGCGCTGCCCCCTATCACCAGATTGTTGCTGGACATCTTCAGCGTGAAGTTGTAGTTGTCGGTCTCGAACGCGTATTCCGTCAGCGATACCGTCGGATCCACATTGGCGCCTGTCACGAGTGTGTATGACTCCAACTTAAACGTACTGGTCGACTTAAAGCTCTGCTTATTATCGTTACAGGATGTCGCTCCTATCAGGAGTGCCGCACTTGCAATAAGTGTGATTTTCTTCATAGTTATTTTTATCTTTGGTATATCTCACTATCAAACGCTGGATAGTGGCGGATATTGTCGTGGCACGTATGATAATATAGTCATCGCACGTCTGTTATCAGTCCTTCGCGGTTCTGCAGCACGCACGGAAACACCTCGCCGGCCTCCTTCACGAACAGCGAGTCATCGTTGTAACGCGACGAGTAATGTCCTGTCAGCAGCCGCTTGGCGCCGGCGTCACGCGCCACCATGGCCGCCTGCTCTGCTGTGGAATGAAACCGTTCCCTGGCGTTGTCGGCGTTGTCGCGCAGATAGGTGGTCTCGTGAAACATCAGGTCCACCGGTCCGACCTTGGCCGCCAACTCGGGCATATACAGCGTGTCGGACAGATGCGCGTACTTCCGTCCCGGCTCTGCGGGACTGGTCAGAATTTCGTTCGGTATAACAGTGCCGTCCGCCTTCACGAAGTCAGCACCCTCCTTTATCTCGCGCATCCTGAACACAGGCACACCGTGGAAGTCGCACATGTCGCGACGTATGTGGCGCAGCGGCTCGGCCTCCTCGAACACATACCCCACCGTCGGCACTCGGTGCTTCAGCGGTATGGTGCGGACTCGCAGCGAGCCGGTGTCGAGTATCACCTTCTCCTCAGGCCTGATTATGTCATAATCCAGCTCGAACGACAGTTCACGGGCGAAGAATCCCAATATCTGCTCAAGTATCTCCTTCCCTTCCTTAAAGGTATGTATGGTCAGCTTTCCCTCCTTGCCGCCGAGCGCCAGAGTCGAGACCAGCCCGGGAAGTCCCAATACATGGTCGCCGTGCAGATGGGTCAGAAAGATGTGGCGCAGACGCCCGAACTTCAGCCTCTGTTTCTGAAACTGAAGCTGCGCGCCTTCGCCGCAGTCCACCATATACAGTGTGCCCCGGTGTTCCACCACCGTCGACGACGGCTGATGCTTCACGGTCGGCTTGGCCGAACCGCATCCCAACGTATGTATCCTGAAGTCGCTCATTTCACGAACGTATATATTCCTTTATTTGAACGTATATATTCTTCGGTTGCTTATTTCACATTGATTATCATTCCGGCGGAATGCGCGGTTATCACGGGGGCGTACTGGCTCTGAGCCTGTGCGATGCCGAGGCTGTACTCGCCGGCGCGGTCCACGTAGCATTCGTAGTTCAGCACATGCGTACCCTTGCCTAAGAAGGGTATGAACAGGTTGGTGCCTTCGTTGCGCACCTCGCGGTAATACCACACGCCGTCGGACGACGTGTAGCCCGACAACTGTCCGGCGGGTTCCAGACATGCGCTGCGCGAGTCCATCACGGCCACATAGTCCAGGTCGCGGTCACACTTTATGGTCAGCGTCACGCGCACCTTGTCGCCGGTCTTCAGATCGGCCATCTGCGCCTTGTTGCCGTCCATCGTGTATATATTCTTGAATATGCTCAGCTGCGGTATGCTCTGATCCTTAACATCCTCGATCGGCGCCACATACTGGCTTATCACGCCGCCCCATGCCGGGCCTGCGGAATGCTTCTCAATCTTTATGTCGCCGCGCTTCACCATGTCGGGCGTCAGGGTCATCGTGAAGCTGTCGGTCAGCTTGGCGCGCTTCGGAACTGCTACCTCCTTGCCGCCGATCGTCACGATTGCGCTCTGCGACGGGACGGTCCAGTCACTGCCGCTGCTCAGCAACGCATGGATTACTTCGGCGGTGGCGCGGTTGTCGCTCCAGCTCTGCGTCTGCTTCGACATCAGCAGCCACTGGCGCAGCCGGTCGACGGCCTCGGCTTCAGGCTGCACCTCGGTATAGGCTTCCAGCACCTGGGCCGTGGTGATGAGCGGATTCCAGCCCGACCATACGCCGCGCAGGTTCTCGAAGCACATCCCCTTCTCCGGACTTACCGTAGCAAACTGACGCAACGACTCCAATATATTGCCTGACAGTGTCTTATTGCCCGAACGATGCTCAAGTATCACGGCCACTGCCTTGTCGTATATGTCGAAGTCCTTCCACCCGTCGGCTATCTCCTTCATGGCCGCCTTGCGCATCTGGCCGAAATTGCCGGCGTCCTTCACATCAGAGAAGAAGCTCTTGACATACAGATAATTCAGCATCTGCGACACGCTGATATATTTGCGTTTGTTACGCTCCCATTCCTTTACCAACTCCTTGTCGGTGTACGCGAACGCCCTGGTCAGCATCGGCATGGAGTTGGCGGGCATGTATCCCATACCTTTCAGCATGGCGAAATGCAGCAGGACGCGGGCCGTGATGAATTCCGACGTCGGCATATTGTCGCACCAGCTCCAGCCGCCGTCGTTGTTCTGCTTCTCGCGCAGCTTGGCCATAATTGCGTTTACCGCAGCCTCGGCCTCCTTGGTGTTGGTGTACTTTATCAGCGACTGCATCCGCATGGTCTCGTCCTTGGCATCGTTAACCCAGGGCGTGTTGTTGAGAGTCGTCACCTTCAGGTTCTGATCCTTCTCCAAGTGTGATACCAATGTGGAATCACCGGCGTTTTCGGGAGCGGCGAAAGTCTTCAGCGCTTCGCCGAGCAGCGGGAATTGCTTTATAAGGCCCGACGCTATGGCATTGCCGTACAGGGCGGCCACCTGCGACAGTATGTTGTCGGACTTTGGCGTCACTATATCGGGAAGTGCCGTGACGCACTCCCAAATGGGATTGCCGCAGTATTGCAGCGTCACGTTGGCGTCCTTGGCGTTCGCCGGAATATCTGCCTTGATTACCTGCTCGCCGGGTCCGGCGTAGAAAGGCTTGGACTCTATCACGGGAGTACTGCTGGGCAGTACCGCCACATCCGTACCCTCTCCGTCGCGGTGGTTGCCGCCGATGGCGTATGCGCGAATCGTTACTGCCGACAGGTTGTCCGGCACATTATATTTTATCGTGACTGTACGCGATCCCGACGCCTTGGTTTCCTCGGCGTCGAAATCTTCTGCCACAAGCACGTTGCCCTCTGCATTCAGTATCTCGATGCGCCCGGCCAACGGCAACGTCTCGCCGCTGTTGTTGAACAATGTGGCGCTCACCTCGGCCTTGTCGCCTGTACGCAGGAAACGCGGCGCGTTCATCTGCACCATCACCTTCTTGGTGGCCACGGCCGTCAGCATCTTCACGCCCCCGCGCATATACTTGTCGTAACCGGCTATCTGCAGCTGCCATGTTCCGTTGAACTGCGGCACGTCGAAGTCAAGCGTAGCCACGCCGTCGCCGTCGGTTGTCAACTCCGGCATAAAGAATGCCAACGGACACTCCACGGGACGTACTTCCTCCTCAGTGACGGCCGAACCTGCTCCGGCTTCGGTCACCTCGGCCTCGGCCAATTCCTCGTCGGCCGCCTCCTCCGTTATGACGCGGGCTGTCTGTTTCATTTTGACACCGGCACTTCTGCTTGAGCGCAATTCTACGGGAGCGGCATCCATTTTCATCTCGTTTACTGCACCCATTGCGGCCTGAGGAACCACACAATCATAGAGCACCATGCCGCTTCCCCAGCGGTCGTTCAGGCCGTAGCCGTACGTGTTGAGTTCTGGCATCACGAATCTGCCGTAATCCTTGCCGCCGAGCCGCGCATATTTATGGAAGTCAGTGGACCAGGAGCCGATCTGCCTCATATTTATCGAGGTGGCCGTGCTCCACGAACACATCGCAGCGGGATTGAACGACCATTGGAACGGTGCGATGGCGTTCAGCGCCTGGTTGCTCATCACGGCCATAACGGGACGGTTGGCCATAGGCTGGCCTCCGATCTTGAAGCCGAATTTCCACTGTTCCCTGGCGCCCGGCTCCAGTTTGTCGCGGAAGCTTTCGGTGCTGATTTCCACCTTCTCCTGCTGGAACGGCGGGATAACGACAACGTTACATACCTCGCCCTTCAGGTCATGCATTCCGGTAAAGTGCAGGAATATCCTTCGGTCGGCAGCCGGGGCATCGACTTTGACCGACGTCATGCCGTCAGAAACTTTCAGCCATTTACGCTCCAGGGTCTTCTCGCCGTCATTTACCACACAGTATATGTAGCTGTTCTTGTAGCTGCTGCCTACCGGCACGCTCAGCGTCTTTTCGCCCTCGGCCATATAGTATGTGTACTCTGGTACCCACAATGCGGTCTCCACCGGCGGCTTCTTTTCATCGGCGCTCCAGACAATTACTGTAGTTGAATGATTGGGGCATTCATCCGTGTCCCTCATATCCTCGCTGAGCGAGAAGGTTATCTTATACTTACCGGGAATAATGGCATTTGTCCCGGGCACAAAAGCCCCCGGAGCAAACTCACCTTTCTCCACGGCGGTGCCTTTGGAGTCGGCGATGGTGTAATATATCTTCCTGTCGACGGGCTTGCCGGTCATGTCGCGCACGGTCACCGCTCCAAATTTCGCATCGGGTTCCGATTTAAATCTTTCCGGCACATTTGCGTCGATGGTATACGCCGCCGCCATGCTGAACATCGTGGCCGGCGCCTGACGGGTCTCGCCGGCGGCGTCGGTCACATCCACCTTAAGCGTAAACAGTCCCTTGGCATACGGTGTGCCTTTCAATGTCTCCGTTGGCAGTTCTATCACAAACTTACCGTCACCGTCCGTGGTGGTCGTTCCGGTGCACGATTGATTGCTCTCGGACATCCCCCACCACCAGCGCCACGGACTGTACATGACGGTGTATGCCACTTTCGCGCCGGCCACCGGCATCCCTGAATATGTGCTGGCGTCACCTTCTATCTTCAGCACGTCGCCGAGCTTGAAGTTTTCGGCCACCTTGCCGGTCTCTACCTTGAATGTCGGGGTCTTGTAGTCGGCTACCTGCACGTTGGTTCCGACCACAACCCTGCTGTCGGATACCAGCTGGATTGCATAACTGCCCAACAGCCCGTCGGTCGGCACACGGAACTCGCCCGTCAGTCGTCCGTATGTGTCTGTAGTGCCGCGCACCGTATCAACAGGCTGATAGTTGGCATCACGCAACACTACCTCCATAGCCTTGCTTCCGGTCTCCTTCATGTCGTTGCCCTTTCGGACACCTGCCACGGCCACGAAACGCACAGTATCGCCGGGCTTATATATCGACAGATCGGTCAGCACCGTACCGAACGGCTGCTCTTTCACCTCCGAATTGCCTCGGCCGTACATCCAATACGACAAGTCGCAGAAGCTATCCCCTTTGCGCACGAATACCTTGCCGTTGTCCGACGGAAGCACCACGCATCCGTTGGAATCGGTTGTGAAATGTCTTGTCTCGGACGCGCCACGGTAGGTAGTTTTGGTCCAGGTCACTTTAGCGCCCTGCACCGGCTGCTGCGTGCGGGCATCCACCACATACAGCCTCTTGACGTTATCGTTTATGTCCGTTTCTTCGAAATAGCTTATGTCGCTTACCAGCACGCGGCTACCCGACACGTCTTTCTGCGAATTGCGGATTATACCGGTTTCCTTGCCGGTAGTGCTTGCAAACAGCGCATAGTTGCCGGCTTTCATCAACGGCATCTTCACCTCGGCGGTCGACATGTCGGGAGCTGTGCCCGCCAGCTTGACAGGCACGGTGGTTATCAGCTGGCCTTTCGTCCTGAAAGTATCGTAATTTATGTTGTTATCAGTCAACGTGTCGGGAAATTTATAGACCATGATATAAAAATCATAGACATTCATGCCCATCACCTTGCATTTCCATTCCTCACCGGGAATTACGGCCCGGGAATAGTTAAGGTTGACCACCTGCGACGTCAGCGTCTCGATGAAAGAACGCACCTCGCCATTGCCTCGCGCCGTGGGGAAAGCATTGTTGTAACGGGTGGCTATATCAAGGGCCTCGCGGTTCCGCTTGTTCCTGATTTCGTTGCCATCCTCTTTATCTTCGTCTATCCTGTCCTCGTCTATCCTTGTAAGATTGCGCAGATACGCGCCCACGAAATACGCTCCGTATGCAGTGTTGCCGTATTCCTTGTAGCAACGGTCCAGCCAGTTTTGTTTCTGTTCCCTGTTTTCGATATTCTGCCATACGCGGTAAGCGAACTCCGAGGCTAACTCTATGTTTCCTTTCTCTTTATTTACCTTCTCGCCCGCGCGCAGTAGTTTCTGCTGTAATTCCCCGCATTTCTGTGCTTCGGTCAGTTCCGTAATATCGCCGAATCTAAGCGGTTCGATTCTGTCGGCATATACATCAAGTTCCTGCGCACCGGCAAATCTCACGAAGTCGCTGACGGTCATCTTGGCGCCGATAGCGTCCTTGGTATTCTTCAATACACCGGCCACGTCGGCGATGCCGTAGTTTCCGGCTCCGGCCATATCCGCAGCGCGTTCCACGCATTGCTGCGTACGGATGGCGAACATATCCTTGCTCCAGGCCAGAACGTTATCGGGAAACCGGTCCAGCGGCAGTTTACGCTGGTTGAAGTCCCATTGGTTAGACTGATATATGCTGTTGTATAGTTGCGCCTGAACTATCAGCGACATGGCGTTCCAAGGCGCCGGCAAAGTGTTGGCCAGCGTGTCGAAACGGGCGATGTTGTCGTTCACGTTTCCCTCCGAGTTCACGAGACCGGAGGCCACGCTAAGCTGTATCGCGCCCTGCAGAGCCCTCTGTCCGTCACCGGCCTTCAGGGCCTTGGCATATTCGGCGCGGGCGTTCTTCATCACCGTCTCCGGATACGCGAAATCCGGTACCGCGAATGTATTTTTCATGGTCTTTCCCTGGTTATTCTTTTTCCCGGTCGTCTTAGTCGCTACGGGTCTTTTGCTGACCGGCGCCCCATAAGCGTTCCCGCATACCGGCGCCGCCATTAAACAAAAAAAGGCGATCGTGGCGAACGCCTTTCTTATGATGCTGTATGTTTTCATACCGAATTACAATTGGACCGCACAACGGTCAATTAATTCACTGGGTTATATACATTTGCACCTTCTCCGAATTATCTCGATAATCGGGATAATCGAGATAATCTCGAAGTAGATCTCGAGAATCCTGAAACAGATATGCTTCAGTTTATACGCTGTTTGGCGGCTTTTTGTTTTGTTGTGTGCATCTTCTGCCTGCGCTCCATGCGCATCTTCATCATGCGCTGGTTGAACGCATCCTCGGCCTCCTTCATCTTGTACAGCTGCTTGGCGCTCAGAAACTTCTTGAACCGCTCGTTATAGTTCTTCTCTATTTCCGCGCCCTTTTCCTTAGCTTCATTCACGGCCTTTACGGCTGCCTCGTAATCGGCATCCGTGGCGGTCTTGTCGTTCTTCAGCTTCTTTTCCAATGCACGAGTCTCCCGGAACAGCTGCCAGCGTTCGCGGTCCATCTGCTCGTACAGCGGAGCGAACTTTTCCTTCTGCTCGTCAGTCAGCTCCATCTCCTGCGCTATGTACTTGGTCTTGAACTCCACCATTTCCTTGTGCATTTCCGCACGGCTTTTCTTAGGCTTGTCCTGTGCATAGCCGGGCAGAACACCCGCCAACAGCGTCATTATCAATATATAGACTATCTTCTTCATATCATTCCAGGTTCTGGTCCGCTGCGTCAGCCTCGTTGAAGGCCTCCACAAATTCGTTCATGTCCGTAAATTCTGAAAGCACGGCTTCTTCCGTCTCCATCGCGGACATCAGGCTTGTCGGTATGTACACGGCATCCTGTTCCACGGCTTTCTCCATCAGCTGCGCATACTGTTCGGGAGGATTGTCCAGGTTCAGCTCCCTGCTGGTCATCACGCGGCCGAACACATTCATCATCACCCATATTCCGATGAACATGGCAGCGAGATACACGTATGGTTTCAGCTTCTGCCAGCGCGTCATCTCCACATAGCGCTGCGCCTGAGGCTGTTCGGACAGCTTGCCTTCCACCTCCGTCATCATCTGCGCGAAATATCCTTCCGGCACCTTCCACGGGCCCTTACGCCCGAACCGGTCCAGAAGCAACTGTTCTTCCTTATTTATTTCTTTCCCCATCGTTCGTATTCTTTATATCATAAAGACTTTTCAAGGTCTTTTTGGTTTAATCAAAAAAAATTTTTTACTATTCGTGAACTATTCCCCACGGCTGATGTTATAGAGGTATAAGAAATCGTTTCATGATGTTAGGTTAGTTCGAAAAAGTATTATGAAAAACACTTGAAAGCGGCTGGTTGTGAAACCGGCCGCTTTCGTTGCATATATGCCTTAAAAGTTACCATCCATGCGCATTTATACTCTTTTTTGTTAAATTTTCTTAGAAACTGACGTCAGCTCGATTTTTTTTAATAATTTTACAAGCTGAACCGGGAATACATAACCCGACATAGAGACTTTTACCGATAACGGATTGTGGCATACAAAGCACCCATAGATGAAGCCAGACTGGTGAGTGACCTCAAGGAGCCGTCGACGGCCCAGCAGGCATTCCGCACGCTGATGGAGACGTTCGGCGAGCAACTGTATTGGCTTATACGCAAGATGGTCGCGTCGCACGATGACGCAAACGACCTGGTGCAGCAATCGTTCATGAAGGTGTGGACCAACATCCACAATTTCCGCGGCGACGCCAAACTGTCGACGTGGCTTTACAAAATCGCGGTTAACGAAGCTATTAATTTTATAAATAAGGAAAAGCAGCGCAACAGCATCGTGGGTCCGGAGGATTCATACCTGATGTCCACCCTGGAAAGCGACCCCTATTTCGACGGCGACGAACTGCAGCTCAAACTCCAGAAGGCCATCCTGGCCCTGCCGGAAAAGCAACGGCTCGTGTTCAACATGCGGTATTACGACGAAATGAAGTATGAGGAGATTTCCGAAGTGCTCGGCACCTCGGTCGGCGCCCTCAAGGCATCGTACCATCATGCCCTGAAGAAGGTGACAGCCGCCATCGAGGCCGAGGACATTTAAAGCGCTGCAACTGATAGCAACCTGTTGTTTTTTTACTTAGCATCTGATTAATGAGCACACCTGACGTTCAGACTTCACAGTCTACCGTTTCAACCGCCGCGCCCCTGCGCCGTCTCGGCATCGGAGGCCTGTCGGCCATCGTTTTCAGCATGATGGTCGGCTCCGGCATTTTTAATATCCCGCAGAACATCGGCTCCGAAGCCGGTCTTGTCCCCTGCCTCGTGGCATGGATCGTCACGGCCGTGGCAATGCTGTCGCTGCTGTACACCTTCCGCCAGCTGTCAACCAAACGCCCCGAGCTTAACGCCGGCATCTACCAGTACGCACTGGCCGGATTCGGCAACTACGCCGGATTCAACATGGCCTGGGGTTACTGGCTGTGCGTATGTTTCGCCAACATCGCCTACGCTGTGATGCTCAACGACAGTTTCGGCGCCTTCATTCCCGTTTTGCTTAACCACGGATGGGGACTGGCCATATTCGGATCCGTACTGATATGGCTCATGTACTTCCTGGTCGTGAACGGAATGAAGACCGCCAAACAGCTCAACAACATCATGACGGTGTTCAAGCTGATTCCCATAGTGCTCATCATCGTGCTGCTGTTCATCTACTGCAACATGCCGGTTATCGAATCCAACCTGTCGGGCGCAGGCGCCGGCACTCCCTTCTGGAGCCAGGTGCGCAACTCCATGATGGTGACCCTGTGGTGCTTCATCGGCATCGAGGGCGCCGTGATGATGTCGGCGCGCGCCAAACGCCCCAAGGACGTGAGCCGTGCCGGCGTGCTCGGTTTCTTCTCGGCCTGGATTCTGTATGTCGGCGTCTCGGTACTGGCTTTCGGCATACTGTCGCGTGCCGGACTGTCAGACCTTAAGGATCCTTCCGTTGCCTATCTGCTGCGCGGTGTGTCGGGCGACTGGGCCTATTGGTTCGTCATCGTATCGGTCATAATCTCCGTACTCGGGTCCTGGGTGTCATGGACATTAGTGTGCGCGCAGGTTCCCATGGAGGCGGCTCAGGTCGGAATCCTCCCGTCCGTGTTCAAGAAACTGAACCGCCACGCCATGCCGGCGTTCGGACTCCGCGTGTCCAGCATAGCCATGAACATCTTCCTGTTCATCGTCATCATGTCCGACGACGTCTATATGGCGGCTCTGAACATCACCGGCATGATGATTCTGCCCTGTTATCTGTTCAGCGCCCTGTATCTATTCAAGCTGGGACTGCACAAGGCCAACGGTCTGCGCCACACCATTCCCGTGGCGTTGCTCTGCATCCTGTCGTGCCTCTGGATGCTCTATTCCTCAGGTCCCGGACTTATGGCCACCTCGATATTCTACGTGGCCGGCACATTCTATTACTTCAAGTGCGGCCACGAGAAGAACCGCTACCTCGGCGTCCGTCTCCCCTGGTCACAGTCGTGGCGCCACCACTTCACCATTCCCGAGCTCTGGGTGTTCATCCTCCTCTGCCTCATGGCCCTCGCCTCAATCGTCCTCATCGCCACCGGCATCCTCACATTCTAACCGAAATCGGGATTAATCCTGATTATCCCGATTCATCTCGATTCTCCCGATTAATCCTGATTAATCCCGATAAAAAAAGCAGGACCCGCCAGCGTTCATTGGCGGGTCCTGATTTTATCGTCTTAGCTATTATCTTAACTTTCTCAACTTTTTCAACTCTTTAAACTACCACTACTCCCCTTCCTTCTCGCGCGAGAAGATGTGGCGCAGCTTCGAGAAGATGCGGTCGGAAGTCGACTTGGTGGGCACGATGTTCGGTGCGTCCTTCAGGCTTTCGATGGCCGCCTTCTCGGTGTCGGTCAGATTCTCGGGTACGTATACCATCACGTTGACCAGCAGGTCGCCCACGTGACTGGAATTCATCTTAGGCAGTCCCTTGCCGCGAAGTCTCAGCACCTTGCCGGGCTGCGTTCCGGGGGCTATCTTCAGGCGTGCGCGTCCATCGATGGTCGGCACTTCGGCCTGACCGCCCAACGCTGCCGTCGGGAAGTCCAGCATCAGGTTATAGATCAGATCGCTCTCGTCGCGTATCAGCTCGGGGTCCTTCTCCTCCTGTATCTTGATCAGCAGGTCGCCGTTCACGCCGCCGCCACGGGGGGCGTTGCCCTTGCCGCGCAACGTCAACACCATGCCGTCCTCCACGCCGGCGGGAATGTGGAAGCTCACTATCTCCTCCTTCTTCTCCACGCCCGTGCCGTTGCAGTACTGGCACTTCTCGGTTACGATCTTCCCCTCGCCGTTACATTCGGGACATACGGCTTGGCTCTGCATCGCGCCCATGAAAGTCTGCTGCACGGTGGTGACATAACCCGAGCCGTTGCATCGCGGACACGTATGGAACGCCGTGCCGTCCTTGGCGCCGGTGCCTTTGCAATGGGGACAAGCCACCTGCATCGGAATCTTCAGCTTCTTGTCCACGCCCTCCTTGATGTCCTTCAGCGTCACCTTGACGGTGATGCGCAGGTCGGTGCCCTTGTTGACGTGACGACGCGGACGTGCGCCCGCAGCCCCGCCGAAGCCGCCGAAGTCAGCCCCGCCGAAATGTCCGCCGAAGATGTCGCCGAAATGGGCGAAGATATCCTCCATCGACATTCCGCCGCCGAAACCGCCGTAGCCGGCGCCTCCGCCACCAAAGCCCTGCGGGCCCATCGAGTGGCCGAATTTGTCGTACTTGGCGCGCTTCTCCGTATCGCTCAACACGTCGTAGGCTTCCGCGGCCTCCTTGAATTTCTCCTCGGCAGCCTTGTCGCCCGGATTGCGGTCAGGATGGTACTTGACCGCCATCTTGCGATACGCTTTCTTTATTTCTTCCGGGGTAGCGTCCTTGCTGACGCCAAGCACCTCGTAATAATCTCTTTTCTCGTCTGCCATAATTCAGGCTCCTTGTTTCTTACTGTCCGACGGCTACCTTAGCGTGGCGCAGCACTTTATCGTTTATAGTATATCCCTTTTCCACGGTGTCTATCACCATGCCCTTCTGGTCCTCGGACTGTGCGGGCACCATGGCTATGGCCTCGGCCTTGTCGGCGTCGAACGGATTGCCGGTAGTTTCCATCTCCTTCACTCCGTTCTGCTCCATGTATTTCTTCAACTTCTTGTATATCAGCTCCATCCCCTCGCGCAGCGTTTTGGGGTCGGTGCTGTCGTCGCTGTGAGCCAATGCGCGCTCCATGTCGTCAACCACGGGCAGCAGCCCCTTGAAGGCCGATTCGGCGGCGTTCTTGATCAGCTCGGATTTCTCCTTCAGCGTGCGCTTGCGGAAATTGTCGAACTCGGCACGGAGATACAGCTCGTCGTTCTTGGCCTTGTCCAGTTTACCCTTGAGTTCGTCCACTTCCTTCCTGAGCTTCGCTTCCTCGCTCAGTTCCTCGTCGGCGCCTTCGGCCACGACGTTCCCGGCCTCCTGTTCCTCGGCCGGAGTGCTGTTCACTTCGTCTACAACCACGTCGTTTTCAGGCGCTTCCTGTGCATTCTTATTTGTAGTGTTTTCTTCCATATTCCTTTGACCCGTTCCGGGATGTTGCGTGCCGTTATCGTGATGACGGCGCTTCTTATTATGTCTCATACCTTACAAATTTTATGCCAATAAATGTTAATTACGGACTCTACGCAACAATTTATCGACTTTTTGCAACCCGGCTGTGATATTTCTACCCCTTCGACTGGAATGCGACCGGGATATGAACGGCTTCACAATCAGGTCCCTCACATTTTTAACAAGTATGAAGCCTCGATAGTTCCGTCATGCATAAATTCGCGTCTTGCCGTCGCGGCAAGCTCGCGGTCGGTGAATATGCCGTATATCGACGAGCCGCTTCCGCTCATCGACGCATATTTCGCTCCCGTATCATACAGTCTGCGCTTGATGGCCGGCAGTTCGGGATGTGCGGGAAACACACTCGCCTCGAAGTCGTTGACGGCCACCGATCTGTAATCCTCCAACGGCCTGCCCGCTAACACTCGCAGGTCCGTTTCCGACGGTCGGCAATGTATTCCGGCAAACGCCTCCTTGGTCGATATGTAAATTCTCGGCTTTATTATCGTGATCCAGCATCCGGTCAGGTCAACGCCCGGCGCCGGCTCCAGCAGTTCGCCGATACCTTCGGCATACATCGGCCGGTTGTAAATGAAAAAGGGACAGTCGGCACCCAACCGCGGAGCCAACCGTGCCAACGTCTTGTCGTCGGCACGGATGTCGAGTTCCGACAGTCCCTTGAGAGTAAAAGCGGCGTCAGCACTGCCTCCGCCTAATCCGGCGCCGTCCGGCAGATGCTTCTCCAGCACTATCCGCGCTCCGAATCCGGGCGTGGCCAGTTCGTCGAAATATAGCTTGGCAGCTTTGTAAACAAGATTCTTTTCAAGCGGACAGTCTATGGTTCTGCCCCGCATTTCGACACTGAATCCCGGCGTGTCGACAGGAATTATCTCCAACACATCGCCGAACGATTCGGGATTCTCCGCGCTCCCGGCATAAACGCCTACCGGATAGAACAGTGTCTCCAGATTGTGGTAGCCGTCCGGGCGCTTGCCAACCACACGGAGGCCGATGTTGATCTTTGCGTTTACGAACAGAATCATTTCTCCTCAATCAGTTCGAATCCGAATTCCTGACCCTTTCTGATCATAGGCACGCCCTCCTTCATCCACTTAGGCATCGGATCGTCCTTCAGATAGTGGTCGAAGAATTGCTGCAGACGCTTTGTGATGTCCTTGCGGTTCTTGCGCGCCTTGATGTTGTGGCTCTCGCCGTTATACTGCAGCATCCACACGGGTTTCTGCAGGCGTCGCAGGGCCATGAACATCTCTATGCCCTGGTACCATGGCACCGCGCCGTCGTTGTCGTTGTGCATTATCAGCAGCGGTGTGTTGACGCGGTTGGCGTAGAACACCGGCGAGTTGGCTATGTACTGCTGGGTCTTGTCCCACAGATTGCCGCCGATACGGCTCTGACCCTGCTCGTACTGGGCCTGACGGGAGTCGCCCGACTCCCAGCGGATACCGCCGTAGGCCGACGTCATGTTCGACACCGGCGCGCCCGAGCCGGCACAGGCAAACATATTGGTACGTGTCACTAAGAACGCAGTCTGATAACCGCCCCAGCTCTGGCCGTCGATGCCTACCTTGTCCTTGTTGATCCAGGGATAGCGGCGGCACATCTCCTCCACGCCGCTGCACACGTAATTATACGCGTCCTCGCCGGGGCGTCCGGAGGTGTAATGAATGTCGGGCACGAACACCACATATCCCCGGCTGACATAGAAGCCATAGTTCACCCAGCTCCACGAGGGCTGCATGGTGTAGTGGCTGTACAGGTCCTCCGTACCGGTCTCGTAGAACACGCACAGCATCGGGTATTGCTTGGAGGTGTCGAGGTCATCGGGCACGTAAAGCACTCCTTCGGTCGGTTTGCCATCGTAGGCGTGCCACTTCACCAGCTGCGCCGTGCCCCATCTTACGTCCTTCAGCTGGTCGCTGACCTGCGTCAGTTTCTGCGCTTTCTCAAAAGCCGTTCCTTTGCTCAGCCATACTTCGGGAATCTCGGAGAAATTGCCGCGCGTCCAGGTATAGACCGGAGCGTCCTTGGCCTTGCGCACATAGCTGTATTCATGGCCGTCAAGCACCTCGAAGTGTGGCGTGTCATTCTTGCCGTAGCGCATCCAGCCCATGCCGTAGTAATGATCCTTGTAATCGTACAGCGACAGTGTCATCACGTCGCCGTCGCTGAGATAGCGGTGCTCGGGATCCAATTCCTTGTAACGTATCCGCACTCCGTCGGCCTCTCCCTTCCCTTTGGTCAGGTTCACGGGCTTGGCCTCCCCTTTTGGGTCGAGGCTCCAGATGTCGCACTTGCCGTAAACCAAGAATCGGCCGTCATCCTTGCTCCAGCCGGCGCTGCCCCAGGCCATCGAGGGCGATGGATGCTCGTCAAGCGTGTCCCACAGCGGCTCGGGTACATCCTTGCCGGCGTCGACGGTGCGGTTGTTCTTTATGTCGTAAACGTTCCAGGTACGGTTGTCGAACCATGCCACGTAGTTGCCGCAGGGCGACAGTTGAGGCTGCTGGTCTAACATGAACTTGCCCACCTCGCGCTTCTCGCCGGTGTTCACGTTCATCACATACATCCGTGTGAGCACGAAGTAATTCCACTGCTCGCTGACTACGGATTCATTGCGGTCCACCACCAACACCCAGTCGCTGTCCCAGCGGTCGCCGGGTTCGACTGTCTCCAGCAGGTTGTCGGTCAGCAGAGTCTGCTTGCCGTTGTCAAGGTCAACTACAACCGGATACGACACCTTTTTGATGTCGTCAAGGTTATGTTTCTCCTGCGGCGGAGTCATGGGTGCGTCCCAGCGCCAGATGTCGAGCTTACCTGTCTCGAAGTCATAGATTGTTGTGTCGTCGGGCGCTATTACGGGCGCCACGCCTCCTATCAGCCGTTTGCCGTTGTGCGAGAACTTGGGCGTCGTGTATTCGTTGGGCCGCAGCACGTTGCCCTTGCTGTCCTTATAGCTCATCACTACCTCGCGCGGACTGCGCATCTCGTGGCGAAGGTCGCTCACGAATATCTTCACGTCCTTGGTGCCGCTTTTCACGGTATCATCGCTGCAGGTATAGGCAAGTTTCTCGCCGGCATAGTCCAATACGGGCGTGCCGTAAAATTTCTTGTCGCGGTCTATCAGCACATAGCTTGTGTCCGGAAAGAAAACCATCCCGACGCTATTGGTGGCCAGAGTGTCCTTCTCCGGCTTCTCTATGCTCAGCGCCAATTTACCGCCGTCGCGCGAGAACACATAGTCCTTCACATATTTTATGGCGCGCTTCTGACCCGTCTCCATGTCGTACATCACGACGGGACGGTTTATATCCTTGTCTTTTAATTCCTTGGGTTTGATGTAGGCGGTATCGGCCGACACCCAGGCCACCCAGTCGCCGCCATCGCGTCCCAACTTATAGCTCTTGACGTCGGCCACCTTCTCGACCTTCAGAGTCTCTAAGTCAATCATTGCAAGGGAGTCGGTCGGCATCTCATGGTCTTTCTTCTTGGCTATCTTGGCTTTGCGGGTCTTGGCATACTGAGGTTTGATCAACGCCACGCCATATTTGCCGTCGGCGGTAAACTGAGGCTTGTAGCCGCGCGGTATCTTCACGCTTTTGCCGGTCTTCACGTTACGGAAGAACAGCTCGCCGTCACCCTCCTGCGGATTGACAGCGTATGTCACCCATGCGCCGTCACGGCTCACGCTGTAGTTGGTCACACCCTTCCAGTTATCGAAATCATCGTGGCCCAGTGCCCTCTTTTCGGCACCGGCTCCGAAAGCCATAGCTGCCACTGCCGCCATCGCCGCTACCACTCCTGCTGTTATTGTCCGCCTCATCACTACCCTTATTTACACTATTCTCTTAACTTTCTAAACTTTCTCAACTCTTTCAACTTCCATCAATCACACTTTGTGTAATTGATGTCCCATCCTTTCCTTCTTGGTCCTCATATAGAACCGGTTGTACTCGTTGGGTTCTATCTCTAACGGAATTATCTCCGTAATCTCCAGCCCGTAGCCGTCCAGTCCGATACGCTTCATCGGGTTGTTGGTCATCAGCTTCATTTTCCGTATGCCTAACGAATGCAGGATGTTGGCACCCACTCCATAGTCGCGCTCATCGGCCTTGTGACCTAAGTGCAGGTTGGCGTCTACGGTGTCCATGCCGTTTTCCTGCAGCTTGTAGGCCCGGATCTTCTCCATCAGTCCGATGCCGCGTCCCTCCTGATTGAGGTATATCACGGCACCTCGACCCTCACGGTCGATGGCCTGCATCGCCTTGTGCAGTTGCTCGCCGCATTCGCAGCGCATAGAGCCGAATATATCGCCCGTGGCGCAGCTGGAATGCACGCGCACTAATACGGGTTCGTCGCCCGTCACGTCACCTTTGATCAGGGCCACATGCTCCAGCCCGTTGTCCTTCTGACGGAAGGGTATCAGGTGGAAATGTCCGTAGGCGGTGGGAAGGTCCACTTCCTCGCCGCGCTCTACCAACGAGTCGTTCTTCAGACGGTATGCTATCAGATCGGCGATGCTGACCAACTTCAGTCCCCATTCGTCGGCATACTTGCGCAGCTCGGGGAGACGGGCCATTGTGCCGTCCTCGTTCATTATCTCCATCAGCACGCCGGCGGGTTCAAGTCCTGCCAGACGGCACAGATCCACTGCGGCCTCGGTATGTCCGGCGCGCTGCAGCACGCCTCGGTCCTGGGCATACAGCGGATTGACATGTCCGGGGCGTCCGAAGGTCTCGGGCACCGACGCGGGGTCGGCCAGGGCGCGCAGCGTGGCGCTACGGTCGGCTGCACTCACGCCGGTGGAGCATCCCTCGAGTTTGTCTACGGTCACGGTAAACGGCGTGCCGAGCATCGAGGTGTTGTCCTCCACCTGCTTATCCAGTTTCAGTTCGCGGCAACGCTCCTGAGTGATGGGCGCGCACAGCACGCCGCGGGCGTTCTTCAGCATGAAGTTCACGTCCTCGGGCGTGATCTTTTCGGCGGCCATGATCAGGTCTCCTTCGTTCTCGCGGTCCTCGTCGTCCACCACTATCACCATTTTGCCGTTGCGGAAATCCTCAATGGCGTCCTCTATCCTGTCCAGTCTTATCTTATTGTCCATGTTGATTCTGAGTCTTCAGTCTGGTTTTACCTTAATCTATTATCTTACTGCTCCTGCGTTTTCTTACGGAAGAAGCTGAAATTCACGCTGCCGTATTCTCGTTTCTCGGTAAATTCGGGCATATCGCTGAAATCGAACTTCGAGGAATGCTCCACTATCACCAATGCTCCGGGTTTTGCTGCGCTCGATCCGAGTACCAGGCCGGGAATCTCGCCGAACCTCGGATGGTCGTATGGCGGGTCGGCAAACACCACGTCATATTCACCGCGGGGACGCTCCAGATAGCGGAACACGTCGCCTCGGAACAGCCGCAACGTCTTGTCACCCAATTTCTCCTGCACCGACAGGATGAAGCGCGCCTGCACGGGAGCTTCCTCCACGGCTGTAACCAGACGCGCGCCGCGCGACACGAATTCCCACGATATCGCTCCGGTGCCGGCAAATAGGTCCAGCACCGCCATATCCTCTATCTCGCCACGGTTCTCAAGCACGTTGAACAGGTTCTCGCGCGCAAAGTCCGTAGTAGGACGCGCCGTGATGTTCTTCGGCACGTCAAACCGACGGCGGCCATATTTCCCTCTTATTATCCTCATCCAGTCTTTCTTATTTCTACCTTACCTCGTCACTTGTCACTTATCACTACTTATCGCTTCTCATCAGCAGCGACGCCACGAGCGACATGCCCGTCTTGGAGGCTATGCCGGGCACTAACGTTTTCATCACATACGCCACGTCGCCGCGCAACGCCTGCATCAGCGCGTTCTTCTCGTCGCGCATTCCGGACAGGCTGACATGCACTCCCTTCGGGTCGATGTCGTACACGTCCAACAGGTTAAACAGATGATAACGTATATCTTCCTGCGCGCGCCATTCGTGACTCACGGCCATCAGCAGCTTCGTGCCGTCGAACACCACGAAATCGGCCCATCCCTTGCGGATGTCTATGTACACGCGGGGCATGTCCACCACCCTGTCGCACAGGCGTTTCACCAATACCGACTGGTGGCAGCGTATCCGTGCGCCGGGGAACGTGCGCTGCAGGAATGCCTGCAAGCCGGGCACAAGGGTGTAGGCGCACACCTTGCCGTCCACGTAGTCCTGCATTATGTCCTCCTCGGCGGCTTCGTACACGGCGTTATATATCTTCTCCACGGTAGGCGTCTCGTCGTCGGAATCCGATTCCTCTCCCTTTTCCACTATTTTCTCGGGAATCCATAACGCCTTGGGTGTCTCTATCGCGATGTCGGCGGCAAAGTCGTCGAGCAGCTGAGGATGGTCGTACACCGCACTCTCCACGCGTTCCAGCAAGGTCGACGTGTCGCCGTCCCATTCCTCGCGAAACAGTATCTCGACCTCGTCCATCGGATTTTCCACATTGCGCAGATATGTCTCGATGCCTCCGGCACCGATCACCATCACCAATCGCCAGTCCGACGGGTCTCCTATGCGTATCGCCCTATAGCCGCTATTCGTTTCTTCCATCTATGCTTTATCCCGGGTATTTTGCACCCGTTGTGCAAATTTACGAAATTTTCGCCATTTTTTTGCCATCCACAGCGTAAAAGGTTGCCAGCCATGCGCCGCGAAGCACCAAGTAGGCCTCAAAAGCCAGCCAAAGCACGGCCGTTCCGTCCAGCTTCAGTCCGCTCACGCCTGTTATGACATAAAACAATGCCATGCCGGCTATCGCCGACCACATCATGGCGCCGGTGCGCCCCATCCCGATGTATATGCCGTCGAATATGAAGGCCAATACGGTCAGCGGCGGCAACAGCATCACGAACACCTTCAGATGCTCCATACGCTCGACAACCACGCTTTTATCCGTCAGCAATCCCGTGATTTGCGGTGTGAACAGCGCATATACCGTGAAGAAAATCACGGCCATCCATGCCCCCCACTTCAGCAACGCGCGCACACTGCGCCGCATCATGCCCGCATTGCCGGCTCCATGATATTTTCCCACCAATCCCTCGCCGGCAAAGGCGAATCCGTCCATAAAATAGCTGAACAGCAGAAAGAACTGCATCATCACGGCATTGGCGGCTAACGAAACCGCTCCCATCCGTGCGCTGTATGCCGTCATGGACAGCGACACGGCCATGATGCACGCCGACCGTACGAACAGATAGCCGTTCATCCCGAACAGCTCCTGCCAGGCCACGCGCCCGTCCGCATGTTCCGTTATGGTCCTGAGAACCCCGCACCGACCACGCACCCAACTGACACATACCCCCACGGCAACGGCACATCCAATCCAGTTGGAAACGGTCGTACCCATGGCAACGCCTCGCACGCCATAGCCCAACACGAGACCCAACAGCACGTTCAGCGTCACGTTCACCACGTTCACTCCAATGGCTATCCACATCGGCACGCGGGTGTCCTGCAGTCCGATAAACCACCCGGTCAACGTCATTATCACCAATTGGGGCGCCACTCCCCATACGCATATCCTGTAATATTGCCGCGTCAGTTCCTGCACGTCTCCGTCAGGCTTCATCAGCGCCATCAGGGCATCCCATAGCGGCCCTTGCGCCACCAATACCAGAACGCCGACTACGCACGCGGCCACAAGACTCTTGCGAAGGATACCGAGACAGCGTCCGCGGTTGCGCGCGCCGTATGCCTGCGCCACGAGCCCCGTAGTGCCCATGCGCAGAAAACCGAACAGCCAGCAGAATACATTGATCATCATGGAGCCGACGGATATGGCTCCGATAGCCGCCACCTCGGGCAGATGTCCCGCCACTGCCGTGTCGCACAGCCCCAACAGCGGTACGGTGATGTTGCTTATTATCGCAGGGAGGGCCAGGGCGAGTATCTGACGGTTCAGACCCGGCTCCCGCTTTGCATCAGTGTTTGTCATTTCCTGACCTTGAGATGTTGCGTTTTCTTTTACGCGTGCATCTCGCCCACAAGCGGTATCTCCATCAGCCGCTTCACTTCCTCACGGTCATAACCCTGGCCGAACAGGAACATCAGCTTCGTTATCGCGGCCTCGCTTGTAAGGTCCTTGCCCGAGATCACGCCGGCGCGGCGCAGTCCCTCTCCGGTCTCGTAGCGGTACGGATCCACCATGCCGTTGTGGCATTGCGTCACGTTCACTATCACAAGGCCACGGTCCACCGCTTCCTTCAGAGTGTTGATGAACCAATCGTCGGTCGGAGCGTTGCCGGCGCCGAAGGTCTTCAGCACCACCCCGCGCAGGTCCGGAGCCTCAAGCATATAACGCATTATCGACTCGTTCAGTCCGGGGAACAGACTGAGGTAAATCACATGCGGATCGATGCCGTAATGCACTGTCAGCGGTTTGTCCTCACGTGGACGCCACAGCACATCCCTGCGGAAACTGATGCCTAAGCCTATCTTGGCCAGGCGCGGGAAATTGTTGCTCTTGAAGGCGTTGAAGTTGTCGGCCGAGTATTTGGTGCTACGGTTGCCGCGCCACAGATAGTTTTCAAACAGAATGCACACTTCCTGTATCATCGGCTCTCCCTCGGGAGTCCGCTCGGCGGCCACCTGCAGCGACGTGATCAGATTTTCCTCCCCATCGGTACGGACCTCACCGATGGGGAGCTGGCTGCCTGTGATCACCACAGGCTTACGCAGATTTTCCAGCATGAAGCTCATCATCGATGCGGTATAGGCCATTGTGTCGGTGCCGTGAAGCACCACATAGCCGTCATACTGGTCGTACGTGTCCTCGATAATGTGCGCCATCGTCACCCAATGGTTCGGATTGATGGCCGAAGAATCCACCGGAACGTCAAACTGATAATAATCGATATTGAAATCCAGACGCCGCAGTTTGGGAACGTTTTCAATCAGATTCGCGAAATTGTAAGGCTCGAGACGGCCGGTCGCGGGATTCTCGGTCATGCCGATGGTTCCGCCCGTGTAGATTATGAGGATGCGCGGTTTCGTAATGCCATTGCTTTCCTCAACACGAGTCAAAGTCCCGATTGTTCCCGTCAAATCACTGCTTCGCTCCATATCCCTGACGTTGATTATCCGTTTAAAATGCAAAGCTAATAAATTCCCGCCATAAATGCAAATCTAACTGGAGGGGCGGTGTCCGCACCGCCCGCATATTGATGACGTGGACGTCGTCACTCCAGTCCGACCACTGGGATGGCGACGTCCACGTCGCCAATTATAAGGATCTCCCGCGTCGCCAAACAAAAAGAAGGGTACCTTTCGGCACCCTTCCTTCATATTATCTTGAAGTTATGTATCAGAGCATCACCTTCTGGCTCTTGCCGCCCTTAACAACGATGTACAGGCCCTTTACGGGATTCTCTACGCGAACGCCCTGCAGGTTGTAGTAAACAGCCTCGCCGTTGTTCTCGACTGCGATGTTTGCTACGCCGCTGTTGTCACCCTTGACATACAGCATGGGGAGAGTCGAGTCCTCACGGTCTGTCGGACACATCTCATAGTTGCTCTGGTAGGTCTTACCGCAAAGATATACTTCCTTGCCGTCTGCTGATTTTACTGTGTTAGCAATCTTAACCTTTCCGTCGACCATGGTTACAGTCCAATAGCAGTTTATCTCGGCATCATCAGCGTTATCGGCCTTATTGAACGACCAGTAGCCGGACTTCCAGCCCATGAAACGACCGTAGCAGTCTTTGATGGTATATCCCTTGTCTGTGGAAGCAAGTGTAAAGATAGCCTCTTTCGACACCTTCATCTCATCAGCCGGAGTAGCAGCGACAGCCATCCAGTAACCGTAGTTAGCCGTTTCTGCGAAAGTCTCTACATAACCCTCGTTGAATACGAAAGCAACTTCACCTGCTGCAACCTCTGTAGCCTTCTTTACAGTGATATCACCTGCGGGAGGATTAGGAGTCTCGCCAGCTTCGGTGCTGATTACGAACTTATCCCATTTAACAGTAGCCGTAGCGGTAAAAGTACATGTCGTGGTCTTCTCTCCGTTGTATACGACAGTTTCTGTAGTTCCCTGATAAGCTTTCACGGAAGCGAATTCCTTGCCGGCAGGTGCCGTTATCGTCATCGTATTATTGGCATACAAACGGATGGTGATGGTACCATTTTCGTTTGTCGACATAGGATAATAGTAAGCCGGAGCTGTATTCTTGTTAGTACCCTGTGCGAATGTGAACGAATAGTCGCCAAGCTTCAGCGACTCAAGGGGCTGGATGTGACGAGCCTGACCGTTGCTTGTGCCTTCAGCAGGCTTTTCGGGTACGTCTGTTCCCTTGATGTCGGTGGCGTCCTTAACTTCGAGGGTTGTCTCAGCAGCATACGATGCGAAACCGCACATTGCCACCGTTGCGAGTGTGAGTAAAAGTTTCTTCATAATTTTGTATTTAGGTTTGTATTAGCATTTCCGTTGTCATCTATTATATCATAGTATTGTTCAGATTGTTGAATAATGCTTGACACTATAGACTCATTTCAGTTCACAAAATTAAGAAAAAAAAGCCTAAGCCCCAACTAAATTGTGTTAAAATAATGCTAATTACCAAAGTAGCCAATCTGCCGGCGTTTCATCCAGGCGATTTGTCCAGGTGTTTTATGAGACAGTAGCACCTTAGTGGCGCGGGCACTCTATTGAACAAGCGTCATAATGCCTCGGAGAGGCTGCTTCTCATTAACCCCAGGATGGCTGGAGGGTGCGTAGCAATCCGACAGCCTTCGTGGGGAGCATCCGGATGCAGTACAGCTTGGTCGGAGACCATGTCGCTCGCCTTCCGCCATTGCGACTCCGTTACAGTACAGAGACATGGTCTCCGACCAAGCTTTCCCTTATGGATTAGTCCCCACGAAAGCAGGGTTCAGCTGTCGCTTCCCTGCTATCGTGGGGTTAACGAGAAACAGCCTCTCCGAGGCAAGACTTTCGAAGCTCGTCATCGCTCTGTAAGGCTTAACTTCTCTTATAAACAGATAAGGCACAGCCTTGGGACAAAATTTCGACAGGAGAACAGGAGAACAGGAGCCATGCGACTGGGATGACGACGTCCACGTCGTCAATTTGTCACTGCATCGATGCGGCGAGCGGTGTCCACACCGCCCCTCCGGTACCGTCTGCTCCTGTTCTACTGTTCTCCTGTCTAAATCTCCGCTCTCCTGTCTAAATCTATATTCTCCTATTTAAATTTCCGCTCTCTTGTCCAACTATATCACTAGGCTCGGAGAGCCTGCGTCACAATACAAAAGACCGTACCCTTGTCTAAAGGCCGTGCGTTTTGACAAAAAAAAAGGACTCATTGCTGAGTCCCTTCCTTTCAAAGTGGCGATTACCTACTCTTCCGCTTTCGCAGTACCATCGGCGTGATAAGGTTTAACTTCTCTGTTCGGAATGGGAAGAGGTGGAGCCCTTATGCTATCATCACCTTAGTCTCTTTGTCTGCTTCTTCCTTCAGGCTCTGTGTCGAGCCTTCAGGTGTCGGCTTCCGCGGCCTCTGCCGCTGTGTTGCTTGGTTGCGGCGCGGAGATTCTTCTCCGCTTCCGTGATATCTTCAGAGTGACCCGGCCGGAACGAGAAGACTCGACAGAAACCAGTGCCTTCACACTTATCATAGTCGTTTCCTTGTTGTATTGATAACTTGCGTTTCAATGCTGTACTCGGAACTTCGGGCAATTAGTACCGCTCGGCTGAACGCGTCGCCACGCTTACACCTGCGGCCTATCGACGTCGTCGTCTTCAACGGCCCTCAGCGAGATCTTATCTCGGAGCCGGCTTCGTGCTTAGATGCTTTCAGCACTTATCCAATCCAGACGCGGCTACCCGGCTGTGCTCCTGGCGGAACAACCGGTGCACCGGAGGTCTGTCCAGCACGGTCCTCTCGTACTAGTGCCGGATCTCCTCAAATCTCAACGCCCACAACAGATAGAGACCGAACTGTCTCACGACGTTCTGAACCCAGCTCGCGTGCCACTTTA
>CAJKBH010000024.1 GCA_905198125.1 uncultured Porphyromonadaceae bacterium | reverse complement strand
TGAAGCGGGTAAGGGAGGATGTGCTCTTTATTTTAGTTTAAATGAAAGAGCCGTGGTTCAAGCTGAACATTTCAAGCTTGATATTTGGATATCTGAATCCAATTATAATTCTGCAATCCGTGTTTCTATTTATGTTCTTTGAACGATTAAATATCGGGAATCATAGATGGATTAACTTTATAGCTGCATCCGCTTTCTCAGTGTACCTGTTTCATTTCCATCCGATGATATATGGCAAGTATCAGGAAACATGCCGACTATTGATTGACGAAGCCTCTACTTGGTTGACAGTCCCGTTATTCTTTTTCATGATATTCGCCGTCTGCGTCTTCATTGACCAAATTCGCATTTTGCTTTTCAAAGGATTATGCAAAATTACAACAGATAAAATCCCAATACGTAATTCGCATTCATATTCATAATATATAGAACCTTTTATACAAGACCTCAAGCAACTATTTGCATAAACAATTAATAATGAACCAATTACCCCCCCGTTATGCGTAATATCAACTGACTGTCAGCCTGTTAGAACACCAGTTGATGATTACAACTTTTCTTGTAATTCTGACAAGATTTCGAATTCGATACGAAATAAACAAGTCCGTCTGAGCGGGCTTGACATTGTACGTACCATTGCATGTGTCAGCGTTATAGCTTCACACTTTTTCCTGTATACAGATTTTAACAAGACATATTTCTCAGGAATATCGATGTTTCTGCAGGGAATGTTGCAATCGTTTGAGATTGGTTCAGATTTATATATGATTCTGACAGGTTTCCTATGTTGCAACAAACTATTCGGGCTGAAATTCTATAGAAGTGGTTTAAAAGTAGTTTTATCGTACTTGGTATTCTCAATACTTACCATTATCGTTGATATATACTATTTTCACAATGGAATGACATGGGAAGAAGGGATATTGGGCATCTTCAGTTTTTCGACTATTCCATACGCATGGTATATCGAGATGTGGATCGGATTGTTCCTGCTCGCTCCTTTCATTAATATTCTGTATAAAGCCATTCCTACCAAGAAAATGAAACTATATCTAATAGGGATGCTTTACTTATTTACCGCCTTACCGGATTTCTGCAATCGTTACGGCATGCATTTAGTTCCGGGGTTCTGGGAAGGACTATATCCAATTATGTTCTATATAATCGGAGCTTTCATTCGTGAATACAAACCACGCTTCTCCCGGCTAAAGATTGCCTTCGGTATTTTGGCTCTGATTTGCGTCGGACCGGTCTTTAATCTGATTGTACCTCATCCGACATATCTGCATATAATCGGCGACCGAAACGGTCTGATTTGCGTACCACTGGCGGTACTGGTTTTCTTATGTTTCTACAATATAGAGTTGAAGCATGAGTGGTCGAAAAATATATTTAAGAATATTTCATTGCGCTCGTTGGACATATTCCTCTGTAGTTCAGTGTTTGACGCTGGAATTTATCCATATTTCAGAAACCATTTCTTTGTAGATCAATCGCAGTATGGCATTTATGTATTTGTAATCATACCACTGATTTTCTTACTTTCATTCTCGATTGCCACAGTAAAACGAGCCTTATTCAAACTAATTGAAAGATTCGTGCATTTAAAGCCATCGTTTGTAAATTTAAAGCTTACATAAATTAGCATGGTTCTATTCGCTTTCCAGCAATGCAGATTTGCAACAGGTGTGATAGGACTGAATTATGACAGATATTATCGGAATCCCGCCAACTTGCCTCAGACATCTGGCCTATACGTAGTGTTTGCATGTGTTTATCACCCCACTGACAATACAATCACAGAGGGCCGCATAATCTACATCGGGAAAACTAAAAATTTACAAGAAAGGCATTTCAAAGACTGGGTATATTGCCACGGACGTCTGAATGACTTTGATTTTGATAAAGAATGCGATAGCCTTGAATCTGTATTGTATTCATATGCGGAAGTGGATACGAGATTGCTGGACAAGGTGGGAAATGCGCTTATCGCTATGCAGCAGCCTACTCTAAACACCGACTTAAAGGATTCATATAACCACGCAGCAGATGAGTTCCGTCTTTACGGCAATACATTAGGTTTTAACACAACCTGGTTCGGATTCTCAAGGAACTATGAGATATCATCGTGCTACACTGTTTCGGAAGTAGATCAACTTTAGCTATGCATCAGCTAGGATTAAGCCCAGTTTCTTTAGTTCATCAAAAAAGAAGGTCTGGGCATCATAAAGTTCTGTGTCGAAATTATCTTAATATTCATCATTGAAGATGTGCCGAAATTGCTCCCTTATCGCGCATCGAAAAGTAATAGCGCAGGCTGTCCTTTGCCGTGTACAGCTAATGTCAAAAGATCTTGTGAAGAGTGAGTGGTGAGGAGATAGTAGATAAATTAATCGGCATTTTAGTCAGAGTTTTATGCGCGGCTGGGGACAGTCAGCGCTACTAAACATTGAATCTGAATTTATGAAGATTCTTCTTGTTCATAATAATTACGGGAAATATTCGGGCGAGGAGGCGGTCGTCGACAAGATGGCGACGATGCTTCAGAGCCTGGGCCACGAGGTGGCGCAGTTGCGAATGTCCACGGAGGGGCTGCGCGACTCGGCCGTCGGCAAAATAAAGGGTTTCGTGGCGGGTATCCATTCGCCGGCAGGTGTGCGCGCCATGCGCGAGGCGCTGAAGCGCGAGAAGCCGGACGTGGTCAACGTCCACAACCTCTACCCTTTCATCTCGCCGGCTGCGCTGCGCGAGTGCAAGCGCGCAGGAGTGCCCGTCGTCATGACGGTACACAATTTCCGGCTGATCTGCCCTACAGGGCTGTTCATGCGCAATGGAGGCCCGTGCGAATATTGCCTGCAAAAAGGCAACGAGTGGGGTTGCGTCAAGTTCAACTGCGAAAACTCGCTATTGAAGTCGGTAGGCTATGCGGCGCGCAACGCGGTAGCGCGTCTAAGACGCCATTACATCGATTGCGTAGACATGTTCGCATGCATTACGGATTTTCAGCGCCGAAAACTGATCGAGGCTGGATTTCCATCGAAAAAAATCACAGTCATACCTAATTCGATGGATGCCGACGTTAATGTGGAGCCGAAAAAGGGCGATTATGTGGCTTTTTGCGGACGTCTTAGCCATGAAAAGGGTATAGATCTGATTATTGAGGTAGCAAGACAGCATCCGGAGATCCCATTTAAGCTGGCAGGCGCAGCAAGGGACAAGGATTTAATCGAAAATCTGCCGGTGAATATAGAATTGATGGGTTATTTGAGCGGTAATGACCTGAAGGAGTTCTACAACAACGCCAGATTCTTCGTCATGGCGTCGAGATGTTATGAGGGATTCGCTATGGCAATTCTGGAGGGTGCTGCCTACTCCAAACCGATGATTGCACCCGATCACGGTGGCTTCACGGAAATAATCGGCGCGGGCGACGATGCCATCGGTCTGCTTTTCGAGCCGGGCAATGCCATGGCACTGGATGCCGCGGTCTCAAAGCTCTGGAACGACGAAACATTGGCCCGGTCGCTTGGCCGGATGGCCAATGGGAAGCTGAAGGCACGATACAGCACCGACGTGATTGCACAGCAATGGGAATCAATTCTCAATTCCATGCGCAATGAATAGTGGCGCGCCTTGGAGAGTTCTCGCTATCATTAGATGATAACCTAAAGCATGAATACTTATTTCAATATAAATTATGAATTTGACCGCGGTCAAGTGCATCAGGCCATCGCGCGGCGGTTGGCCGAGCCGGGCTCGGACTACATCTGCGTGGCCGACGGCGTGATACTCAACACCGTAAACCGTGTGCCGGAGTATCGCCAGGTGGTGAACGGCGGCATGTTCTCCATCTGCGACAGCAGCTATGTGCCGCTGTACATCAAATGGATATATGGCACGCAGTATCAGCAGTATTGCGGCAGCCAGATCTTCAGGGACATAGTGTCGCAACGCAAATATCGCATGATATTCCTCGGCACTCAGCAGAAAATTCTGGACTCGCTGCAGAGGAATCTCATGGAAATGAATCCGGCTGTGCGGGACATGAAGTTCGTGGAACTGCCCTTCTGCACGGTGGAGGAGTTTGACTATGAGTCGATAGCGCGTATGATCGAGGCTGACGGGGCGGACATCGTATGGGTGGCGTTGGGGGCGCCGAAGCAGGAATACTTCATGTCGCGGTTGAAGCCGCACCTGCATCACGGCGTGATGTTGGCCGTGGGGGCGGCCTTCAAGTTCTACAGCGGAGTGGATGAGAAGCGTGCGCCCAAGTGGATGGTAGACCATCACCTGGAATTTGTGTATCGTCTGGGCCGCGACCCGAAAAAGCAGTTCCGCCGCTGCTACCACATCGTGGCAACCCTGCCGGGCCTGCTGCTTGCGGAACGCAAACGCAAACACAATAGCCGATAGCCACTACGGGAATTTGAAGTAATTTGCAATGAAGGTGGCGTGCTCACCGTTAATTAAATAATTAAAAATCGGCCTTTGGGCCGGCCTATTGCGCATAATACATTACGCATTGCAATACACCGCTTTGCTCGCACCGCGCATCGGGCATTAAATACAACGTATATGAAAACTGCTTTAATAACCGGTATTACGGGTCAGGACGGGTCGTTTCTGGCCGAGTTCCTGCTCGACAAAGGCTATGACGTGCATGGCACCATCCGTCGCTCGTCGGTGGATTTCCGCGAACGTATCGCGCATCTGGAAGGTCATCCCAACTTCCATCTGCATTACGCAGACCTGGGCGACTCGATGTCTATAATACAGGTGCTTAACAAGGTGCGTCCGGACGAGGTGTACAACCTGGCGGCACAGAGCCACGTGCAGGTCAGCTTCGACTCGCCTGAGTTTACCGCCGACGTCGACGCCACGGGCGTGCTCCGCATCCTGGAGGGCATCCGCCAGTGCGGACTTGCCGACACCTGCCGCTTCTATCAGGCTTCTACGTCCGAGTTATACGGCAAGGTGGAGGAAGTGCCGCAGAACGAAAAGACTCCGTTCCACCCCTACAGTCCCTACGCGGTGGCCAAGCTCTACGGCTTCTGGATTGTGAAGGAGTATCGCGAGGCATACAACATGTTCGCCTGCTCGGGCATTCTGTTCAACCATGAGTCGGAGCGTCGCGGCGAGACATTCGTAACACGCAAGATCACCTTAGCTGCCGCACGCATCGCACAGGGCAAGCAGGAGAAACTGTACTTAGGCAACCTATCGTCGTTGCGCGACTGGGGCTATGCTCGCGACTATGTGGAGTGCATGTGGCTGATTCTGCAGAACGACAAGCCGGAGGACTTCGTCATTGCTACGGGCGAGCAGCATTCGGTACGCGAATTCTGCCAGTTGGCATTCCGCCGCGCGGGCATCGAGCTGATATTCGAGGGCGAAGGCGAGAATGAGAAGGGTATCGACGCGAAGACTGGAAAAGTACTGATCGAGGTGTCGCCTGATTTCTACCGTCCTACCGACGTGGTGAACCTGTGGGGCGACCCGACTAAGGCCAAGAATGAACTGGGCTGGGACCCCAAGAAGCGTACCAGCTTCGAGCAACTGGTGAACCTGATGGTAGACGCCGACATGGCCAAGGTAGCCGTGGAGCGCGCCGGCGAGCAGGTCAAGACCAACCTGGCTGAATATCTGGAAAAGGGCATCGTGAAATAAGTATTCACGATCTTCCTTTCTCCAATGCTCGGTGAATAGTTATGAAACGGCTGGCTTTCATACTCGTGTCGTTGCTGTTCCTGCTGTGGGGAATGGCCAACAACATGAACGACACGCTGCTGGCGGCGTTCAGGCGCATCATGTCCATGAGCGACCTGCAGACGTCGCTGGTGCAGTTCGCGTTCTATGGCGCCTACTTCTGCTTCGCGCTCCCTGCAGCCATATTCATCAGCCGGCATTCGTATAAAGCGGGCATCCTGTTAGGCTTGGCTCTATACGCGGCGGGCACCATGCTGTTCTACCCCGCGGGCCAGGCGGCGTCGTACGGGTTCTTCCTGTTCGCCATCTACGTGATGGCCGGAGGATGCGCTGTGCTGGAAACCACCGCCAATCCATACATCCTGTCGATGGGCAGCCCCGAGACGGCCACGCGCCGCCTCAACATAGCCCAGACCCTCAACCCGGTCGGGGCGATATGCGGCATATTGCTGAGCCGGCATTTCATACTGTCGGAACTGAACGCGGCTGATGCCGCGGAACGTGCGGGCATGGACTCTCAGGCCCTGGCCGCTATCCAGCAGCATGAACTGAACGCGGTGTCCGGCACCTATATGCTGATAGGCGTGGTGCTGCTCGTGTTGCTTGTCGTGATAGCGGCCGTAAAGATGCCGAAGGACCGCGACTCGGGCAAGTTCGACATCCGCAGGACGTTCCGCAGGCTGTGGCACAACAAGCGCTGGCGTTACGGCGTTGTGGCGCAGTTCTTCTACGTCGGCGTGCAGACAGGCGTGTGGTCGTTCACCATCCGTCTGGCGATGGACCGTTTAGGCATGGCGGAGAAGGACGCTTCGCTGATCTTCCTCTATTCCATCGTGGCGTTCACGCTGTTCCGCTTCCTGTTCACGTGGCTGATGGGCTATGTCAGGCCGGTTAAACTGCTGCGCATGGCGGCGGTGGCGGCCATCGGCTGCACGTTGGGCGTGATATACGGCACAGGCTGGGCGTCGGTGTGGGCGCTGGTGGGCATTTCGGCATGCATGTCGCTGATGTTCCCCACCATCTACGGCATTGCCCTGGAGGGCGTGACAGGCGACGACGCCAAGCTTGCGGCGTCCGGACTGATCATGGCCATCCTTGGCGGCGCGCTCATCACGCCGCTGCAGGCTATGGTGTCGGACTCAGCCGGCATCGGCACATCATTCTGGGTGCCCATAGTCTGCTTCGTGTGTGTACTGGCATACGCTTCAATGCGAAATTCCCGTTAATACAAGTATGAAGAAGAAGGTATTTGTGTCGGGATGCTACGATATGCTCCATTCGGGGCACGTGGCGTTCTTCAAGGAGGCGTCGCGTTACGGCGACCTGTATGTGGGCATCGGCTCGGACAAGACCATCGAGGAGCTGAAGCACCGCAAGACGGTATATTCGGAAAAGGAACGTCTGTATATGGTCAAGGCCATCCGCTATGTGACGGACGCCTTCATCAATACGGGCAGCGGCATGCTCGACTTCGTGGACACGATGGATGCCGTGCATCCCGACGTGTTCGTGGTGAACTCCGACGGAGGCAGCGACGAGAAGCGCCGGCTGTGCGCGGAGCGCGGCATTGAGTACGTGGAGCTGAACCGTGTGCCGGACGCGGGTCTGAAGGCGCGTTCCACCACCTCGCTGCGCAGCGAGGTGAAGTCGCACCTCCCCTACCGCATCGACATCGCCGGCACATGGATCGACCAGCCGTACGTGTCGCAGCACGGCGCCGGATGGGCCATCACCGCATCCATCGAGCCGACGCACGAGTTCATGGAGCGCGGCGGCATGTCGACCTCCACGCGCAATGCGGCGAAACGGATATGGCCATACGAACTGCCGGACTATAACGAGGAGATGCTGGCGCGGCTGCTGTTCTGCTTCGAGAACGACCCGGAAAACAAGGGTCACGTATCGGGCGCGCAGGACGCCATAGGCATCTGTATGTCGGGACTTACGCGCCATCATTACGACGGCCGGTACTGGCCCGACCGCATCGAGTCGTGCCACGACGAGGAGACGCTGGCGTGGCTGGAGCGGCACATCGTACTGGTGCCTATGTTCCCGCGCAGACCGGGCTGCTCGGTGGTGGAAGGCAAGGACATCACTCCCGACAAGGTGCGGGCGCTGACCGAGGCGGCCGACCGCTGCTGGGACGCCATAATGCGCCGTGACCTCGGCGATTTCGCCGAGGCGTTCCGCGACTCGTTCCGGGCGCAGACGGCCATGTTCCCGGCCATGATGCAGCCTGGCGTGGCGGAGTGCATCGACGCCATACGCGACAAAGCGCTGGCCTGGAAGATGCTCGGCGCCGGTGGCGGCGGTCACCTGGCGCTCGTACTGCCCGACGATTCGGAGCTGACGCCCGACATGATTCCAATTAAAATAAGACGTAAAATATGAAGATAATACTGTTGTCCGGAGGGTCGGGCAAGCGGCTGTGGCCGCTGTCGAACGACGTACGGTCGAAGCAGTTCCTTAAACTGCTGACTGCCCCCGATGGCTCGAAGGAGTCAATGATACAGCGCGTGGTGCGCATGATACGCGAGGCGGTACCGGGCAATGACATAGTCATAGCCACGGGCGCGGCCCAGGAGAAACTGATACGCGACCAGCTTGGTGACGCCATCAGCGTAGTAACGGAGCCTTGCCGCCGCGACACGTTCCCGGCCATAATGCTGGCCTGCGCATATCTTAAGAGTCAGGGAGCCACGGCCGATGAGCCGGTGGTGGTGATGCCCTGCGACTCGTACACCGACCCCGAATATTTCGAGGTCATACGCCGCATGGCGGAGACCGCGGGCCGTGGAGCCGCGGACATGGTGCTGATGGGCGTGGAGCCTACATATCCGTCGGCCAAGTACGGCTATATCGTGCCTGACCGTGCGGCCTTACAGCCTGACGGCGTGATGCCGGTGAAGCGCTTCACCGAGAAACCCGACGTAGCCAAGGCCGAGCGCCTGTTGCAGGAGGGCGCGCTGTGGAACGGCGGAGTGTTCGCATTCCGTTTAGGCTACCTGTCGGCCATCACCGAGAACGTGCGGCCGGGCTACGACTTCGCGTCCCTGCGCGACGGCTACGCCGAGCTGCCGAAGATCAGCTTCGACTACGCCGTGGTGGAGAACGCCGACTCGGTGGCCGTGATAGCCTACGCGGGCAAGTGGAAGGACCTGGGCACATGGAACACGCTGACCGACGAGCTGGAGGAGCGCACATACGGCAACGTGGTGACCGACGGCTCGGAGACATCGTATGTCATCAACGAGATGGGCATTCCGGTGATATGCATCGGCGCGAAAGACCTGGTGGTCGTAGCCTCGCCCGACGGCATTTTGGTCTCCGACCGCAGCCGCAGCGAGGACCTGAAGCGCCTGCTGCCATAGGCCTTTGATATGTGCCTGACGCGCGGCACCGAGTGCCCGCGCCACTAAGCGATAAAATGAAAAACACGGCGTCAACTCTCGGTTGGCGCCGTGTTTTTCATTTTATTGTATTTTCATTTCTGCTTGAATAGTTTCGGCACGAATTCGGTCAGGTAGATGCGCCAGTTCTTCCAGATATGGCCGTCGCCGGTCTCGAAGTACTCGTAAGGATAAGCGTTCTTGTCGAGCAACGCGCGGAACTGCTTGTTGGCGTCGTACAGGAAATCCTTGTTGCCGATGGCTATGTAATACAGCGCCGGCTTCTTCTCGAACTGGGTCTTCAGCTTGCCCTCAAGGTCATCGTATACTGGCGATTTCACACCCTCACCCGGCTTGATGGCAGCCGAGAACAGGCCGATGTAGTCGAACATATCCGGATATTGCTTCGAGATATTGAGCGAATGGAAACCGCCCATCGACAGTCCGGCTATGGCACGGGCATTCTTACGTGGTATGGTGCGGTAGTTGGAATCGATGAACTTCACCACCTCGGGGAACGCCGTCTCGAACGAGCCGTCCATTGTCTTGGGCAGCTGCGTCGTGGGAGGCTTCAGGCCTGCGGATGTCTCGCCCGGCGCGGCCTCCTGCGAGGCGTTGCCGTTGGTCATAACCACGATCATCGGCTCTGCTTTGCCCTGAGCGATGAGATTGTCGAGAATCTGTGCGGCACGGCCAAGTTCGGTCCAGGCGTTCTCGTCGCCGCCCATGCCGTGCAGCAGATAGAACACCGGATAACGCTTCTTGCTCTTTTCATAACCGGCCGGCGTGTAGACAGTCAGGCGGCGGTTCAGGCCAAGCTCAGGGCTTTCGTACCATACCTTCGACACCGTTCCGTGAGGCACGCTGTTCACGCTGTACAGGTCGGCGCGCTCGCCGGGAATGATGAAGATATTGCTCACCGTAGCCACGTCGCGCAGCAGATATACATTGGCCGGGTCGTTGATTTTCAGCGAGTCCACCACGAACGTATAGCTGTACAGTTCAGGGGCCAGAGCTGCGGGAGTAGTGAATTCCCACAGTCCTTTGTCGTTCTTTTTCAGGTCGGCATATCCGGGAGCGTCGAACTCACCGTAAGGCGTCTTGATTTTCTCAGTGGGAAGGAAGTCTCCGGTTACCTGCACACGGTCGGCCGCAGGGGCCATAAGCCGGAAGGTGACGGTCTTGTCGGGATGAACTTCAGGAGATATGATGGTGGGTACTCCCCACAGTGCCTGCTGGGCCGTCGCCGTCAGCGACATCAGCCCGAGCGCGGCTAATAATAATGACTTTTTCATGACTTACGATTTTATTTGTTTATTTGGTGCCTGTCAGGACGAAGCCTTCGCCCTTGGCGAGTTTGATTTTGACGGCTTTCTTGCCCTTGATTTCCTGACTCTTGAGACGGTCGCCTTTCTTGGCATGGCTGTCGGTTATGAGCGTGTACTTCATGGCGGGGTTGAATTTGTCGAACGTGACGGTACGCGCTTCATCCTCGGCGTTGATGCCGGCGGTGTAGGTCTTGTCACCGGCGGTGCGTGTCAGCACAACATACTTGCCGGGATAACCCTCGAAAAACTCGGTGTCGTCCCAGCGCGTTGGCACGCCGCGCATGAAGTCGAGCGCGGTCTTGTTCTCCTCGGTCAGGTTGTCGGGGGAAAGGGCGAAGTTCTGCTGAGGGCTCTGGAACAATACGGCGGTCGCGATCTGGAAAGCGTCGCTGGTACGCCGTTCGTTGCCCTTGTCGTCGCTGCGGTGCATGCGCTTGTTGAGGAACGTTCCGCCATATTCCATGGACCCGGCGGCGTTGCGGATGAAAGGATGCAACGAGCTGGACACGGCCTCGCGGTCGCAGAATTCCTGCGAGAATATCATATTCTCGGATGCAAGCACGGCCTCGGAACCGATGTAGTTGGGGAACATGCGCTCCCAGCCGCGGGGCATGGTGCAGCCGTGGAATATCACCATGATGCCGAAATCGTTGGCGTCGGTCAGTATGGCTTCGTACAGGCGCATGGTCTCCTGCTTGTCGCCGCCGAAAAAGTCCACCTTGACGGCCTTCACGCCATTGTCCTTGAGCCACTGCATCTCCTGACGGCGGATGCGCGGATTCTCCATCCTGTTGACGGGACCCTGCACTATATCGTTCCAGTAACCGCTGCTGCTGTACCACAGTATCGGCTCCACACCCTGCGTGCGGCTGTATTTGATCAGTTCCTCCATCCCCTTACGGCCTAAGTTCTTGTCCCACCAGTTGTCTACCAGCGTATATTCGAAACCCATTTCCTTGGCCAGCCGCACATATTCGCGCAGGTCGCGGTCGTTGATGCTGTCGTCCTGCCACAGAATCCAGCTCCATGTGCCGCGTGCCGGGGCATACTGCCGGCTTGCGCCGTATATCGGTGACACCACATCCCAGGGGATAGTGGTCTCCACTATCGGCTTGAGGGTCTTGGCAGCCGTCACGGTGCGCCACGGCGTTGCACCGGGCAGCGCGAAAGCCGGCTCCACGGTGCCGTTGCCGTTGTTTTCCTCGGCCATCGGGAATTCTAAGCGGAACAGGCCGTTGTCGGAATCGGACAGGCGGCTGCCGCAATAGTCGCGGTTCACGCCTGTCTCGGTGACCAGAACCCATCCCTTGTCGCCGACACGGAACAAGCCGGGGAAGGTAAAACCGTGTCCGTACTGCGACTTAGTGTCTATCGGCGCGTCGGTGATATAATATTCCTCATAGCTGGGCTTGGTGCGCTTCCAGCCAATCATGGCGTCGCTCTGGGGCGTGAGGAAAAGGGTAGTCTGCTGTGGAAAAGCGAAACCTGTGGCCTCGCGCATGACGCGCACAGACCCGCGGTCTTTCTGATGCGGCAGCGTGTAACGGAACGCCATGTCGTTGTCGGTCAGCACAAATTCGATACCCATGCGCCATCCCTGCGGATTCACGAACGGTATCGTGGCCTTTACGGCTCGCTTGTTGACGGTCTTCTTCTTGATGCGGTCCAGCGTGTAGTCTATCACTGTATCCTTGATCTGCACAGGTCCTGCAGCCCTGAGGTTAGTGGCCAGGTCGGCGTAATCGGTAACGAGACCGAGCGGAGACGGCGATACGAGCGTGTCGCTATCCACTATGACGCTGTAGGTTGGGGCCGGACCGACAGTGTCGATGGATACCGAGAGGCCTCCCGGTCCCGGGATGTTGAGTGCCGCGGCTGCGGCGAGAATCATGACGTTCATCTATATTAGGTATTAGGTATATTTAAGTGATGAGCTATGAGTGATGAGACGGTCAGAGAGGTAATGCAAAATTAGCAACAAAATCGCAGAATGCAAAATCCGGTATGTAGACAGGTGTATGTAGGTGGATTGTAGGCATATACAAAGTACCGGCAAGGGAGCCCCTAAGGATGTGCGCCATGTCTTTCGGAACAAAAATGAAAAAAATTTACGAATGTTTTGGTGGAATGGCAAAGTTTTTGTAATTTTGCAGAGTCAAAACGGGAAGCCTACGGGCCGAACGTGATGCAAGCTTCAGTAGCTCAGTTGGTTAGAGCACCTGACTGTTAATCAGGGGGTCGTTGGTTCAAGCCCATCCTGAAGCGCGAAATGGCGGCGAAGTGATTCGCCGCCATTTTATTTGTTTTCGCTAAAGCTCAAACCTGAACCAAAAGAAGACGCCAAGACACTAAAATCAACGCTAAAATTACAAATAATTGCAAGTTAGGGGTTCAGCTCTTGCTTTTCTCGAAAAAAAGTTGTAATTTTGCAACGCTTTTTGAGCAAACGGCCCTGCGGCGATGGAGAAGCCGCGACGAGCGTTTCGAATAAAAGCCTATTTAACAACACTTTAAACATTATCTCCATCATGAGTTTCACAACAGAACAGAAGAAAGAGATCTTCAAGACGTATGGCAAGGGCGAAGGCGATACCGGCAGCCCCGAAGCACAGATCGCACTTTTCTCAAAGCGCATCCAGCACCTGACCGAGCACCTGAAGAGCAACAAGAAGGACTACGCTACCGCCCGTGCGCTTAAGACACTGGTAGGCCAGCGCCGCAGCCTGCTCGACTACCTGATCCGCAAGGACATCAACCGCTACCGCGCCATCATCGCCAAGAAGGAACTCGGTATCCGCAAGTAATCAAGACAAACCAAGTACCCGGCCGGGCATGACAAGACCCAAGGGCGCCTGCCGGAAGGATAATTTAAATATCATAATCAACGATGTACGCAATCGTAGAAATCAAAGGACAGCAGTTCAAGGCCGAGGAAGGCAAGTTCCTGTATGTTCATCACCTTGGCGACGTAAAGCAGGGTGACGCCGTAAGCTTCGAGAAGGTTCTTCTCCTGGACGCAGACGGCAACGTGACAGTAGGCGCACCCGCAGTAGAGGGCGCCAAGATAGAGTGTGAAGTGCTCGAGCCTCTCGTTAAGGGCGACAAAGTGCTCGTGTTCAAGAAGAAGCGCCGCAAGGGCTATCGTCGTCTCAACGGACACCGCCAGCAGTTCACCAAAGTAATGATCAAGAAAATCGTAACCGCATAAACCAAAAAGAGAAATGGCACATAAAAAAGGTGTCGGTAGTTCTAAGAACGGCCGTGAGTCAGAAAGCAAACGACTCGGAGTGAAAATTTTTGGTGGTTCGAATTGCAAAGCCGGCAATATCATCAAGCGTCAGCGTGGCACCGTTCACCATCCCGGTCTCAACGTGGGTATGGGCAAGGACCACACTCTGTTCGCCCTCATTGACGGCGTAGTGGTATTCACCACCGGTAAGGAAGGACGTAAGTTCATCAACGTTCAGCCCCATCAGAACTGATAACAGATTCCAACCGATAAAAAAGGGATGCGCACACGCGACATCCCTTTTTTAATGCCAATTTTCATATTTTTATTAACACATTTTTACCATTCCCCATTTTAATTTGTTATATAATTGAATTTTGTTAATTTTGCTTATGGAAAGGCGAATTAGGCTAAAACGACAACTCCAACGACTGCCGGCGTGGATACTGACCGTCATCACGCTGGCCGCCGTGCTTTGGCTCACTCTGGCGCCACATCCGTTAGGCGATCAGGAGCCACCTCCCCTCTTTCCCGGCGCCGACAAGGTGGTGCACGCCATTATGTTCGGTGGCCTGACCTTCGTCGCACTCGTGGACTGGGCGCGCGGCCGTGACTTCCGCTCCGTACGATGGCCCGTATGCATCCTTATGGCGACACTTTCCTCTCTCTTAGGCATCGCCATTGAATTCATACAGCGTTCCATGGGCATGGGACGCAGCTACGACCCGATGGACATGGTGGCCGACATCACGGGGTCATTCCTGGTGGCCGTAGTCTGGATCTGTGCCGAAGCATGCCGCAAACCTGAATAAGCTTTTCATAAAAATTTCAAGTCGAACCCACACGATGAACGACACACACGACACACACACGCCGCAACAACCGGACCGGACCGCGCAGCCTGAGGCTCCGAAGCCCCGGAAACGGCATGCCATACGACCCCGATGGCTGCGGATCACGCTCAAGACACTGATGTGGCTTGTAATCGTCGTGTTGTGTCTCCCCGTGCTTATATACATTCCGCCTGTGCAGGATCTGGCCATATCCATCGCCAAGGACGCGGTGCGCAAGTCCACCGGCATGGAGATAGGCATAGGCAAGTTCCGCCTCTCCTTCCCGCTCAAGGTGCATCTGAAGGACGTGTACGTACTTACCGTGCCACGCGACACGATGGTACGCGCCGGCGAAGCCATTGCCGACATAAAGCTGCTTCCGTTGCTGAATCTTGACGTCAAGGTGAACCGGCTGGACCTTGAAAACGGCTTTTACCGTATGGTCAACGCCGACTCCTCGATGATTTTGGGCATACGTGCCGGACACCTTACCGTGGACGATAAAAGCTCGGTCGACATCAGGAAATCACGCATACTGCTGAACAAGGTGCGCCTCAGCGACGGCGACCTCTCGCTATACATGGACGTGTGGAAAAAGAAGCCGACGCCGCCGGACACCGTTCCTGCCACGCCATTCTATATCCAGGCCAACGATGTGACGCTCGACAACTTCCGCTTCGGGATGTCGATGCTTCCCACCATCGATACTCTCAGTCTCGACATAAAGAGCGTGGCGTTGACGCACGGCATCGTGGACCTCGGCAAGAACGAGGTCAAATGGAAACGCGCGGCCATGTCCAATGGCTCGGTGACCTACCTGCAGCCGACGCCCGAATACATCAAGACTCATCCGGCGCCACCGAGCGAACCTTCGGAAGGCCCCCCGATGCGCATCATGGGCGACTCCATAGCCGTAGACAGTCTCAAGGCCCTGTACGCCACCAAGGGCGTGAAACCGGCCGCAGGCTTCGACGCGTCGTACATAGCGGTTGACGGCGTGTCCATAGGAATGCGCAATTTCTACAACGAAGCGTCAACGGTCCGTCTGCCGCTGACACATCTTCGCGCTCAAGAACGCTCCGGACTGCGGATAACGCAAGGCCGTGGCACCATCGGCGTGGACTCAATCGGACTGACATTGAAGCAGGTAAGCCTTCAGACCCTCTTTTCCCGCATCAACGCCGATGCAGACGTGCCGTTCGCCGTCATGGCGATGGAACCGGACGCCCCGATGAACGTCAAGGCCAACGGTTCGGTGGGACTCCCGGACGTAGAGGCATTCATGCCCACTCTCAAGACTTTCACCGCCAAAATACCGTCGCGCAAGCCGCTGCGGTTTGACCTGGACGCCCGTGGATCCCTGTCGGAACTGAACGTCGGCACTCTCAAGGCGGCGATGGACGGCGTGGTCAGGATCGACGCCAGGGGACACGTGGCCAACGCACTGCAATACAAGAAACTGCGCGCTGACATCGAATTTGACGGCGCCCTGATGGATCCTCGCCTGGCCGACCAATTCCTGGCTCAGAGCGACATGGAGATTCCGGCTTTCGACATAAAGGGCACGGCCCAGGCCAACGGGCTGCAGTATGGCGCGGACTTCACGCTGCGCTCCACGGCCGGAGACGTTGCCGCCAACGGTCGTATGGCCCTGACGCCGGAGACCTATAATGTGGACGCCTCCATCCGCGAACTGAACGTGGCGAAGTTCATGCCCTCGCTCGGCATAGGACACGTCACCGGCACCGTACAGGCCGTCGGCCGGGGTTTCAACCCCGTAAGCGGCCACGCGCTTACCGATGCCAAAGTGCGCATAGACGGTATCGAATATCAGAAACATCATTATCGCGACATACGTCTGGACGCCATGCTTGACCCGGACGGCAGGCTTACGGTAGTCGGAGGTTCGGTCAATCCGGGCCTTAACTTCGACATCGACGGCTCCGGCACCATCCGCACCGACGACTATAACGTGGACCTGCGTGCCGACATACGCGACCTTGACCTGCGGCAACTCGGATTCACCGACAGTATGTGTCAGGGCAGCGGCACCATATTCCTTGCGGGCAACGCCCAGCCGGGCAAATGGCTGTATGACGTGGACCTGAAGCTCGTTGACTTCGACTGGAACATGCCGGGCACCTACATACATCTGCCGGGCGGCGTCCACGCGGTGCTCAAGGCCGACCAGCTCGCCACGATGTTCGACATTAACTCCGACCTCACCGACCTGCATTTCGAGAGTCCCGCAGGCATGAAATACGTGATGGATTCGTTCATCGCCGCAGCCGACACGGTCACCGGCCAGATAAACCGCCGCAACATCTCCGTGGCGGACATAAAGCAGGTGCTGCCGCAGTTCAAGCTCGACGTCAACGCCTCCGGTCGCGGTCTTGTCAGCCAGTTCCTCTCGCCGTCGGGCATATCCGTGGACACTATATGGGGCCATATCGAACGTGACTCGATCATTTCGGGTAACTTCAACCTGCACCGGCTCACCACATCGGTGGCCAACGCCGACACCGTGACGCTCAACCTAAACGAACGCGGATCGCTGCTGGACTACCGCATCCACATGGGCAACCGCCCCGGTACGTTCGACGAGTTCGCCCAGGCCAACGTGAACGGATACCTCGGTCAGAACCGCTTGGGTATGTTCTTTAACCAGCGCAACATCAAGAACCAGCAGGGCTACCGCATCGGTCTCACAGCCTCCATGATGGACTCGGTGGTGAATGTCCATTTCACTCCGTTGAAATCAACGATTGCCTATCTGCCCTGGACTCTGAACAACGACAACTACATAGCCTACAACCTGCACAACATGCACGTTGACGCCAACCTGCAGGCACGAAGCAAGGAGAGCTCCATTCTGGCACGCACCGAGACCAACGACAACGGCAACGAACAGTTCCGGCTCAAGGTCGACAACCTGCATATCGAGGACTTCTTAGGCATGTCCATCACCGCACCGCCCATCAAAGGCTCGGTCAACACAGACCTGACGGTGCTTTACGTCGACGAGCAGTTCCACGCGTCCGGCGGCCTGCAGCTAAACGATTTCATTTACGAGCGCAAGCGTGTAGGCAGTTTCGACTTCGACATCAACGCGGCGTATGCCACGCAGACAGGGCGCATACTCGGCGACGCCAGCCTGAAGATAGACGGCCACAAGGCCATCCGCGCGTTTGCCCGCGTAGGCACTTCGGGAGCCAGCCGCGACAGTATCGGCGTGTTGCTCAACCGCTTCCCGCTCCGCATAGCCAATCCGTTCTTAGGACAGAACGCCCGCCTGTCAGGCTATCTCAACGGCGCCATGCGTCTTGATTCCACTCTGTCGTCGCCCATATTCAACGGTCGCCTGGCCATGGATTCGGCATCCGTCTACATCCCGATGGCCGCCGCATCGCTCAAGATGGATACCGCGCGTATAACGGTTCGCGACAATGTGCTGCGCTTCAATCAGTTCGACATCTGGGGAGCTAACAAGAACCCGCTCAGCATAGACGGTACCGTAGACGCCTCCGACTTCCGCAAGATATTGGTGGATCTCACCGCCGACGCGCGCAACATGCAGCTGATCAAGTCGGACAAGCGCTCCAAGGGCGACATCTTCGGCAAGATATATCTTGACCTCGGACTGAAGGTAAAGGGCCCGCTGCAGCGTCTGGACGTGACCGGCAACCTGAACATGCTGGGCAACACCGACGCCACTTACCGTCTGAACCTGCCCGAAAGCGAGTTCACGGCCACCAACGACGAGGGCGTGGTGAAGTTCGTTAACTTCAGCGACACCACACAGGTAGCCCGGAAGGATTCCATCGATCCGTCGCTGTTCAACATGAGGCTGGACGCCAACGTCGTGATCTCGCCGGGAACGCACCTGCAGGTACTGCTCAGCACCAACGGCACCGACAAGCTGGAACTGCAGCCCTCGGCCAACCTGAACTTCCATCAGAGCTACATGGGCGACATGACCATGTACGGCACCGTGACGCTCGGCACGGGTTTCGTGCGTTACGCCTTCCCCGTCCTTGGCGAGAAGATGTTCGACTTCAACCCCGAAAGCACCATCACCTGGAACGGCACCCTGATGAATCCCACCCTGAACATCACGGCCACCGACAACATGAAGGCCAACATAACCCAGGGAGGCAATTCGCGGCTGGCAAACTTCCTGGTGACGGCCCGTGTGACCAACCCGCTGGATCAGATGAAAGTGAGCTTCGACCTGAGCACCAACGACGACCTGACCATACAGAACGAACTTCAGTCCATGTCGCCCGACCAGCGCCAGACCCAGGCCATGAACCTGCTGATCTATGGCCAGTACACCGGACAGGGAGGCACCAAGGGCAATGCCAACATTGGCGGCAACATGCTTTATTCCTTCCTGGAATCGCAGCTCAACTCGTGGGCCGCCAAGCATGTGCGCGGAGTGGAGCTGTCGTTCGGAATCGACCAGTACGAGAAGGCGTCCAACGGCGCCAAGACCACCGAGACCAACTATTCGTATCAGGTCAGCAAGAGCCTGTTCAACAACCGGTTCAAGATCCTGGTGGGCGGCAATTACTCAACCGACCAGAATCCGGAGGACAACCTGGCTCAGAACCTGATAAGCGATATTTCGTTTGAATATATGATCAAGCAGACGCAGAGCATGAACATGTCCGTGCAGCTGTTCCGTCACCAAGGCTTCGAGAGCATCCTGGAGGGCGAGATCACCGAGACGGGCGTTGCCTTCGTGATGCGCCGCAAGCTGGCCAACCTGCGCAACTTCTTCAGGTTCCACCGCCGCAAGAAACCCACCACGGCCACCGTTGTGCTCGATTCCACCGCCGAATCTCACGGCGTGCCTACCCAGAACGCACTGATGCCGCCGAAGTTCGAGGCCGTCAAAAAAGACTCTACAGTCGGAAAGGATACGATAGATGAATAGGCTGACACACAATATGAGCAGACTGACACGCATATTGACCCTGTTGGTCACGGCCGTGATGGCCGCGGCCCTCGTGTCGTGCTCCACCACCAAGCGTCTGGGCGAGGACGAAGTGCTGTACAACGGCATGAAGATCAAGATCACGGCCGCAGGCTACGACAAGGTGCCGGCAGGCGTAAAGAGCGACCTGACCAAAGCCGTGGATGTCAGGCCCAACAATCCCATACCTTTCCTCCGCCCATACATACGCAGTCCTTTCCCATACGGCCTGTGGATATACAATGCCTGGGGCGATTCCTGCCGTGGCCTGAAAAAGTGGATCTACGACAAGCTCGGCGAACGCCCCGTGCTGCTCTCCGACGTGCGTCCCGACGTACGCCTGCAGATGCTCAAGACCGTGATGAACAACAGCGGATACTTCAGCGGTCGCGCCGACTACGAGATACAGTACAAGAAGAAGAACGACAAGATCGCGGGTCTGCGCTACGACGTGCAGTTAGGCCGGCCGTATCTGATCGACTCGCTTATATACCTCACCCAGGACACTGCGGGACGCATCCGCGAGGACCATGTGATGCGGACCCTGGGGCATTACATCGACTCCGTGGCCCAAAAAAGCGACTACCTTAAGGTCGGCGAGCAGTTCAACGTCGATTCGCTCATATCCGAACGCGTGCGTATCACCAACATACTGCGCAACCGGGGCTGGTTCTACTTCCGGCCCGAATACATCGAATTCCTCGCCGACAGTCTGATCAATCCGGGCAGCATCGCGCTTAAACTGAGTCTTGTTGAGAATATGCCGCGCATGGCCGCCCTGCAGTATAGGGTGGGCACCGTCACCACTTTGGTTCAGCGGCGCTCCAACCGGCGCACCAACAACGTGGATACGTTCCAGACCAGCCGCGGCGAGGTAATCGTGGAACGTCCCTCCCGGCTGCGCAAGGGGCTGCTGCCGGAATGCATCACGTTCAGGCACAACAAGCTGTTCTCGGTGCGCGACATGAACCGCACGCAGACCCGACTTTCGAGACTCGGCATCTTCGGCAACATCAACATCAGCGCGCTGCCGGTCGACACATCGGAATATGACCCGCGCCTCGACGTGCTCATAACCTGCCAGTTCGACCGTCCGATGGAAGCCACACTGCAGGCTAACATCACCTCGAAGTCCAACTCATACCTCGGTCCGGGACTGATATTCGGCATAACCCACAACAACCTGTTCGGCGGAGCCGAGAAACTGAACATACAGCTGTCGGGCAGTTACGAGTGGGAGACGGGCAAAAAACGGAACAACGCCATGAATTCGTACGAAATAGGGCTGTCCGGCTCCCTGGCGTTCCCGCGTCTGCTCGCCCCGAAGTTCGTGAAGCGCTCGCGCCGCGACCTCAACTGGACCACCATCACCCTGAGCGGAGACCTGCTGAACCGTCCGCATTATTTCCGTATAGCGGAAGTCAAGTTAGGCATCACCTACGACTGGAACCATTCGCGCAACGTGGTGAATTCCTTCACCCCGTTCAAGCTGACATATTCCAAGCTGCTCAAGACCACCCACACGTTCGACTCCATCATGCAGGAGAATCCGGCCGTGGGACTGTCGTTCGAAAGCCAGTTCATTCCCGTGATGCAATACACCTACACCTTCGACAAGTGGCTGGAACGCGAACGCCTTAACGGCATCAACTTCACCACGACGGTGATGGAGGGAGGCAACATATTCTGGGGTCTGTGGCGCGCCTGCGGCGTAAAGGGGCGTAAGGAACTGTTCGGAATGCCGTTCTCGCAGTTCGTCAAGGCACAGGCGCAGCTGGTATATTCGCGCCGGCTGTCACGGTTCCACGACCTCTGGCTTGTTAGCCGCCTGCTGGTAGGCGCGGAACACGCATACGGCAATTCGTCGGAAGTGCCATACTCCGAGCAGTTCTATATCGGAGGCGCCAACTCGCTGCGCGCATGGACCGTGCGTTCGCTCGGACCCGGCAGCTACCGCGCACCGAGGGAACTGCGTAACGGCTACTTCGACCAGACGGGCGCATTCAAGTTCGAGGTCAACACCGAGTTCCGTTTCCCCATCATCAGCATCCTGCACGGCGCCCTGTTTGTCGATGCCGGCAACATCTGGCTGTTCAAGAACGATCCGGCGCGACCGGGCGGCATGCTTACGGCCAAAAACTTCGGCAAGGACATTGCGCTTGGCACAGGCGTAGGCCTGCGCGTGGACATCGGCATGATGGTGATTCGCGGCGACCTCGGCTACGGCCTCCACGCTCCGTATGACACAGGAATGTCGGGGTATTTCAACATCAAGCCCAAGAACGCGTTCGCGTTCCACTTAGCTATCGGATATCCGTTCTGAATCAGAAAGGCTTGCGATACTTGGTCGGGTCCTTTATCTCGTCCATTATCGAGAGATATGAGGCATAGCGGGATTCGGATATCAGATGGTCCTCAACCGCAGGGATTACGGCGCAGCCCGGTTCGTCTATATGCTTGCAGTCGCTGTAACGGCAGTTCTTGCCGTGTTCGAAAATCTCCGGAAAATAATGTGACACCTCCGCCGGCTGGAAATCGATTGTGCCGAATCCGCGTATGCCGGGAATGTCTATGATTCCGCCCCCTTCGGGCAGGTCAATCATCTCTGAGAATGTGGTGGTGTGCATTCCCGTGTGGTGCGCGTCCGAAATCCTGCCTGTCTTCAGGTCGGCGCCGGGCACGAGGGCGTTTATAAGCGACGACTTCCCCACTCCGGAATTGCCGGCGAACAGCGACACCTTTCCCTGCAACGCCTCGTCCAAGGCATCCAGGCCTTCGCCGGTCCTGGCCGAAACGATGTACACAGGATAGCCTATATGGCGGTAAAGTGCGGCCACAGCCTCGCCGTATTCCCGGTCATCCTCGTCCCACAGGTCGCTTTTGTTCAGAATCAGGGCGGCAGGCACGTCATACGCCTCGGCCGTGGCCAGGAAACGGTCGATGAAGGTGGTGGGAGTCAGCGGGTCGCGCAACGACGCCACAAGATAGGCCGTGTCAAGATTGGCGGCGAGTATGTGCGATTCTTTCGACAGGTTGGACGCACGGCGTATTATATAATTGCGGCGCGGTTCGACAGCCACTATATAATCGGCGTCGTCCGACGCATGCTGTATCAGCACATGGTCGCCAACAGCAACGGGATTGGTGGTGCGTATTCCCTTGATGCGGAAATTGCCCTTCACGCGACAGGCAGTTTCCGTGCCTTCCTCCTCCTTCACCATGTAGCTGCTGCCGGTGTTTCTCACCACCACCCCTTTGCGCAGGGGCGCGGTCTCCTTCTCTTTCTCTGTTCCTTTCTTCTTCGACATCTTTTTACTTAGGCTTCGTTCCCGAATCGCGTCATTCTGCAGCGGACGCGGTTCAGGCATCGTTCCTTTACAACAAAATTACAACTTTTTATAACAAACTCCCATCTGAAGTTGTTAAATAATAAGAAAATCAATCTAAAATTGATGATTTTTACCTTTTTTGCCGCGAAAAGACCGCTTTTTAATTAAAAAATTTTGATTTTAATTAAAAAAGAGTGAACTTTGCAGTGAAAAAGAGCGATATACGAAATAACACACTAAATTTTAAAAGCAATGAATATCGAATCAATCGGCACATGGGCCGGCGAGGTTTACAAAGCATTGGAGTCGGCTGACACAAAAATCTTAGGACTGAAAGGTCTGAAGAAAGCCACTAAGCTGAAGAAAGACGAGCTGATGGCCGCCCTCGGATGGCTGGGCCGCGAAGGCAAGATTACCCTGACCACCAACGACGAAGACATTGTCGTAGCGCTGGTTTAATTGAACTGAAACACTCTACATAACGGCGGTGTGTCATGCCTCATGACGCACCGCCGCAGTTTTCGCATCTCTCTTTTTCCGTGCTGAAACGGAAGTCGAAGCTATATCCGAAGTCCTATCCGAAGCTATATAAAGATACCGTCTTAGTCCTCGTGTCCTTCCGATTGCAAATATGCATCCGCCTATCTATAATCCCTTGACACCGGAATAGTATCTCTCAGGAAATCGCGTCGAGGCCCGTCTGATGCCCCCACTTTTGATTCGGTTCCTTTTCCGGTCTTTTTGCGCGCGGATTTCTTTTTATGACGCGACGCCCTTTCGTAGTTTTCATCTTCGCCGGCGTCGTCGGCTGCCGGGCGGTAGATGACGCTCTGCACCGGCACTTGCGACGCGGCGTCGCCGGAGCGGCCGCAATAGCGCATAACGAAGCCGAGGGACGTGATGGCAAGTGTCACAAACACTAATATCACTATCCCTCGGCGTTCCTGTTTCCCCAAACCCATATTCTATCATTCTATCCCGTATCGGGAAGTAACGTGCTTAGCTCTGACGGGCCACGCGCTTGCGGTCGTTCTCGTCAAGCAGTATCTTGCGCAGGCGTATGTGGTGGGGCGTCACCTCCACATACTCGTCCTCCTTGATGTATTCCAGAGCCTCCTCAAGCGAGAACACCACCGGCGGAACTATCTTGGCCTTGTCGTCGGCGCCGCTGGCCCTCATATTGGTCAGTTTCTTCGACTTGGTCACGTTCACCACGATGTCGTTGTCCTTGGCGTTCTCGCCCACCACCTGGCCGGTGTAGACCTCCTCCTGCGGGAAGATGAAGAAGCGTCCGCGGTCCTGCAGCTTGTCGATGGCGTATGCGTAGGCTGTTCCGCTCTCGTGCGCTATCAGCGAACCGTTGGTGCGGCGCTCTATGTCGCCCTTCCACGGCTGGAACTCCAGGAAGCGGTGTGCCATGATGGCCTCGCCCGCGGTGGCGGTCAGCACGTTGTTGCGAAGTCCGATTATACCGCGGCTCGGTATCACGAACTCGATGTCCACACGGTCGTTGCGCGTCTCCATTGACAGGATGTCGCCCTTGCGGCGTGTCACCAGGTCTATGACCTTCGACGAATATTCCTCGGGCACGTTGATGCTCAGCGACTCGACAGGCTCGCACTTCACGCCGTCTATTTCCTTGATGATAACCTGCGGCTGTCCCACCTGCAGCTCGTATCCCTCGCGACGCATGGTCTCGATCAGGATGGACAGGTGCAGCACGCCGCGGCCGAATACGGTCCACATATCCTCGCGGTCACCTTTCTGCACGCGTAGCGCCAGGTCCTTGTCCAGCTCGCGTTCCAGACGCTCCTGGATGTGGCGCGAGGTCACATACTTGCCGTCCTTGCCGAAGAAGGGCGAGTCGTTGATGGTGAATGTCATGGACATCGTGGGCTCGTCGATTGCGATGCGGGGCAGCGGCTCGGGGTTGTCATAGAGAGTGACGGTGTCGCCGATCTCGAAGTTGTCCAGACCCACGATGGCGCAGATGTCGCCGCTGTCCACATGGTCGGTCTTGGTGCGGCCCATTCCCTCGAATGTCTGCAGTTCCTTGATTTTCTGACGGGTCACCGTGCCGTCTTTCTTGCACAGTCCGATTTCCATGCCCTCGCGCAGTGTGCCGCGGTGCACGCGACCCACGGCGATACGGCCCACATACCTGCTGTAGTCCAGGCTGGTGATCAGCATCTGCGGGTCGCCTTCTATCTGCGTAGGCGCGGGGATGTATTTGATGATGGCGTCCAAAAGCGCCGTGATGTCCTCGGTAGGTTTCTGCCAGTCGGTGCTCATCCAGTTCTGCTTGGCCGAACCGTAGATGGTGGGGAATTCAAGCTGATCCTCGGTGGCATCCAGGTTGAACATAAGTTCGAACACCATCTCGTTCACCTCCGACGGACGGCAGTTGGGCTTGTCCACTTTGTTAACCACCACCACGGGCTTCAGTCCCATCTGGATGGCTTTCTGAAGCACGAAGCGGGTCTGGGGCATCGGGCCTTCGAACGCGTCGACCAGCAGCAGACAGCCATCGGCCATGTTCAGCACGCGTTCCACCTCGCCGCCGAAGTCGGCGTGTCCCGGAGTGTCGATTATATTGATTTTCGTGCCTTTGTAGTTGATAGACACGTTTTTGGAAAGAATCGTTATACCTCTTTCACGCTCGAGGTCGTTGTTGTCAAGTATCAGCTCTCCGGTGTTCTGGTTGTCGCGGAACAAGTGTCCGGCCAGCAGCATTTTGTCCACCAAAGTAGTCTTGCCATGGTCCACATGGGCTATAATGGCGATGTTGCGAATGTCTTGCATGTAATTTTTATCTCGAAATAATCACGCAAAATTACAAAAAATTACCGAACCCGCAAAATACTTAATACCACTGCACGCCGTTGGACGTCTGCGAGCGCTGGTCGTACTTCAGGTCTTTCAGCAGGCTGGACTTCACGGCGATGTGGAAGTTATAGGATTTGTACGGGCCGACGGGCACGAAGCTTGCCGACATGGTGAAGCAGTGGATGTCGCGGCTGATGGAGCAGTTCATGTATGCCAGCTTGTGCAGTTCGAAGTTGTAGCTGGCCGAGAACGAGAAGTTCCAGTTGGGCGTGGGGCGCACCGAGCCGCTGATGGACAGGTTCTGCATCCAGCGGCCTTTGTAGTCTAGTTTCTTGTAGTCGTAGTCGCCGTAACCGTAGCTTACCGAATAGTTCAGCGACAGGCTCCAGGGGAACTGCCATTTCTCGTAGCCGTCGTTGTCGCTGTTGCTCTCCGGCTGGCTTTTCTGTCTGGACCTCTTTCGTGTGGCCATGTCCGAGAAACTGTCCTCCTCCGTTATTTCGTCGTCATCCTCGCCCGGCTCGCGGTCACGGTCGTTGTCGGCATCCTTCTTGCGCTTGAACGTGTCGTTGCTCAGCGTGTAGCTGAAGCTGGTGGAGAACGACGACAGCTTCATGAATCCCTGATGGGCGTTCCAGCGGAACTTGTTTATCTGTCGCACCGAGCCGTTGGCGTCGGGACGGTACACGTATGGATCCCACGTGGTGTTGAAGTTCAGGTTGAAGTTCTTGACCAGACGCATCGTCACGTTCATCTGCAGCGGACTCAGCTTCAGGGAGTCGGCGGCGAAGTTATAGCTCTGCGACAGACTCAGGTTCTCTATCAGCGACACCTTCTTATAGCCGGTGGAATCCTTGTCGGACTTCACCTTCATTTCCAGGTTGTTGGCCAGGGCCACGGTGACGGCGCTGTTCATGCCGCGTCCCGGCACGCCGAATATGCCGTGGCTGAAATACGAGTAGTCGCGGCGCGTCTGGTTGCCGGCCTGGTCGGTCATCATGTAGTAGTTGTAGTAGCCCCAGCCGGGCGATCCGAAGTCGGGCGCGTAGTTGAAGCTGACCGTAGGCGTCATGACGTGGCGTATCATCTGCACCTTGTCGCCTAAGAACTTCATCGGCTTCCAGAATCCGTACAGCTTCGTGTCGAAGCTCATGCCGACGTTGAAGTCAAACACGTTGTAGAATCCGTATGTGGTGTCCTGCACCTCGCGCGAGGCCTGCGAGTCCCACTGACGCTTGATCTTGCTGGTGTACATGCGGTCGTTCAGCGTGACGCTCGGCGAGATGTGCAGGTATTTGAACAGATTGAACGTGGCGGAGATGGGCACATAGTGCTTCATGCCGTTGCGCCAGTCCTTGATGATGTTTTTCTTGAAGAATTCGTCCTGACCGGATGTCAGCGAGTTCTGGAACTGGCCGGAATATGACATCTTGATTTTCTCGTACCATTTCTCGCCGCCTACGGACTTCTTGCGCTTGAACGGCGCCAACTGCGACATGGTGACGGTCAGGTTGGGGAACGACACGGCCAGCGTGGAGTCCTGGCTGCGCTGCGTGATGTTGGCCGTGGCCGAAAGGCTCCATTTCGTGCCGGGGAAGCGGTACGTCATGTTGACGGTCGACGACTTGGTGTTCTCGGTAAACGAGCTGTTGTAATACGAGTTCAGGTCGTTGCGACTATAGCCTGAAGTGGCGAAGTTAACCGAAGCCGAGAACGACAGGTTGGGATTTGCCTTGGCGTCCTGACTGTGGCTCCATATCACCTGGAAGTTGCGCATCTTCTGGTAGTCGGCCGTTCCCTTGTCGCCGGTGACAGTCTGCAGGAACGAGATGTCGAACGTGCCACGGTATTTGTATCGCTTCACATAGTTGGAGTAAGCCGAGAGGCCCCACGAGCCTTTGGTGTATATCTCGCCGCGGATAGCCAAGTCAACATTGTCGTTGATGGCGAAGTAATAACCGCCGTCGCGCAGGTAGAATCCACGGTTGTAGTCCTCGCCGATCGAGGGGAACAGCACACCCGACGAATATTTCTCGCTGAACGGGAAGTAGCCGAACGGCAATGCCAGCGGCAGCGGCACGCCCATCAGCACCATATAGCCGGGACCGGTCACCACATCCTTCTGCGGGCGCACCTTGGCCTTGGTCAGCTGGAAATAGAAGTGCGGATTCTCGTGGTCCTCGCAGGTGGTGTATTTGCCGTCCTCCACAAAGAAGGCGCCGTCGTCCATACGCTTGGCGCGGCCGCCGGTCAGGTAGCCGTCCTGCTGCTCGGTGATGACGCCGGTGATGTAGCCTCGCTGACTCTTGAAGTTATACTTCATGGTCTTCGACTCATACTCGCCGCTCTTGTCCTTGAATATAGGGGTATTGGCCAGCTCGCCCACCGAGTCGGGCACGCCGTTGGCATACACGGTGCTGGAATCCAGGTCCATGCGTATCTCGGCTGAATTGAGTTTGAAATCCTCGTACTCCACGTTGCCGTCGCCATACAGATGCGCGGCGTTGCCCTTGTTCATCACCAATGAGTCCTTGGCGCTGAATGTCACGGTGCTCTTGATGTCGGGGGCGTCGCGGTTTATCTTCGAGAAGCGGGTGCGCGTGGTGTCCAGCAGCACTTTGGTGGTGTCGGTCAATACCACCGAGTCCCTGATTATGCCGTCTTCGGGCGGAAGTGAATCAAACGGAAATTCAAGAGGAGTCTCCAGAGCCTTCAGGCCTTCGACGCCGGACAATGAATCGTAAGGCGAGGGAATGCTGTCGGTGGCCCGCGGCATACGCTCGGGCAATTCATTACCTGACTGCCGGGAGTATCCTATACCCACGGCCGTCAGCACTGCGATATATAGCAACAGCTTCTTCAACTTACGTTCCGAAATTTACGTTCGAATGTTCGTTTACAAGCTACAAAATTAACCAAACTCCCCGAATTAGCCAAATAATTAACATGGCCTGCGTCTTTGCAACCCATATTTCATAACATAATTTAATAAATAAACGTTTAAGAAATATAACCCTGTTGATTAAATAGAAATTATGTCATCCGTATTTTATACCGCGCGCAAAACGATAAAGAACTATGCCAACGGCGGCAATGTTCTGATATGCGCTACAATACTGGCCCTGATTGTGGTGAACCTGCCCTGGACCCGCGACATCTACAACAACCTCTGGACCCACGAGATAGCCCTGCAGGTGGGCAGCTTCAACCTGTTCAGCCACCACGGGGAGCCTATGTCCATCATGGCCTTCATCAACGACGCCCTGATGGCTCTGTTCTTCTTCTCGGTGGGCCTTGAGATCAAACGCGAGATTCTGGTGGGCGAGCTTTCATCGTTCCGCAATGCCTTGCTGCCCATCGTGGGCGCCATCGGCGGCATGGCCATCCCCGTGCTGTTCTATTGGCTCATGGCCCGTGGCACGGACTACGCCTCGGGCGCGGCTATCCCCATGGCCACCGACATCGCCTTCTCGCTCGGCGTGCTTGCCATGCTCGGCAACCGCGTGCCCATCGGGCTGAAGGTGTTTCTCACCACTCTTGCCGTGGTGGACGACATAGGCGGCATCATCGTCATCGCAATATTCTACAGCACGTCCATAAGCTGGTGGCTGCTGGCGTGGTCGCTGATAGGTCTCGCGGCCCTGTATGTCGGAGGCAAGGTAGGAATCCTCAGCAAGATCTATTACCTCACCATCGGCGCACTGGTATGGTTCTGCTTCCTCAACGCCGGCATCCATCCCACCATCGCCGGTGTGCTCGTGGCTTTCTGCGTGCCGGCCAAGCCCGTGTATGCCCCGAACAAATATATAAAGAACATACGCCGCAACATCAGTCATTTCGCCCACGAGGATGACGAACGCCTGAACTCGCGCACCATACTCAACAAGGACCAGATGAACTGGCTGAAGGAAATCGAGTCCGATTCCGATAAGGTAATCTCCCCTCTGCAGGACATGGAGGACTCGTTGCATCCCCTGGTCAATTACATCATCATCCCGCTGTTCGCCTTCGCCAACGCGGGCATATACTTCGGCGACATGAGCCTCGACCAGCTGTTCCACGGCATAGCCCCGGCCATAATCGTCGGCCTGGTTGCAGGCAAGTTCATAGGTATATTCGCGGCCTCGGCACTTTGCATCCTGCTGAAATGGGCGCCCATGCCGCGCGGCGCAAGCTGGTTCAGTCTCGCCAGTGTGGCCATGCTGGGCGGTATCGGGTTCACGGTATCCCTGTTTATCGCCAACCTGTCGTTCTCCGGTCCCGGCGCCCATCTGGCCGAACTGCTCAACGATTCCAAGCTCGGCATCCTTGTCGGCTCGCTTCTCGCCGGAATCCTCGGCTGGGTGGCCCTGCACTTCTCGCTGCCTAAAGAGCCGCAGCCCGATGAAAACGATTGACATTTTTTAACACAATTCATTTTAATCTTATAGACCCTTAGCGGGGTCATAAGTGATATGGAATTTACTAAAAAAGCGTTATGTCTTGCCGGCATCGCAGTGACTGTCGTGTCCGGCGTTTGTTACCCAAAAGGAAATGTATCGGGCAAAGTATATAATAAGGAGACGGGCGAGCCGATGGACTTCGTCACGGTCCAGCTGTGGGATGCGGCGGGCAAGAAGCCTCTGCAGATCAACGGTGTGACCGGCGACGACGGCTCCTTCATGCTCCGCGACGTGCCCGACGGATCGTATCTGGTGAAGATCACCAATGTCGGTTCGGTCAACCAGGAACGTCCCGTTACGGTAAAGGGGGCCGATGTCACCGTAGGGAACGTCAACCTGGCCGACGACGCCAAGCTGCTGAAGGAAGTGGTTGTGGAGGGAGTCCGCAGCCAGATGCGCTTCGAGCTTGACCGCAAGGTGTTCCAGGTGGACAGCAACATCGCCTCGGCCGGTTCGAGCGCGAGCGAGCTGTTAGAGTCCATACCCAGCATCGAGGTGGACCAGGACGGCGAGGTGTCGCTGCGCGGCAACAGTTCGGTCACGGTCTGGATCAACGGCAAGGAGTCGGGCCTGACCGCCGACAACCGCGCCCAGATTCTGGAACAGATTCCCGCCGAGAGCATCGACCGCATCGAGGTCATCACCAACCCGTCGGCCAAGTATAATCCCGAGGGCACCGCCGGCATCATCAACATCATATTGAAGAAGGACCGCCGCGGCGGCTACTTCGGCAGCGCCGAGCTGAGCGCCAACACACGCGGCGGCGGCAACGTGTCGGCCAACATCAACTGGAACACCCGCAAGTGGGACACCTTCGCCAGCGTCGGCTTCCGCATGCGCCACAACAACGGAGGCTCGCTGATGAACCGTGACTTCGACGACGGCACCTTCGTGCACAGCAACGGCCGCAGCCGCAACCACGGCAACAACATCTTCTTCCGTCTCGGCGCCACCTACCACCTCACCGACAACGACGAGTTCTATCTGAACGGCTTCGGCATGTTCGGCCACCGCTGGGGCTCGACGCGCAGCGACTACGAGTCCAACCGCCCCGGCCAATGGGCCACCGACTTCCAGCTGAGCCGCAACCGCAGCGACAACCGCGGCGCCCACGGCGAGTTCGGTTACACCCACCGCTGGTCGGACACCCACACCCTCGATGCCGTAGTGAGCTACAACCACTGGGGCGGCCCGAGCTTCAACTCCTACGAGGAGACTGAAACCTGGCCCGCCACCGGCCCCAACAGTGCTGAGGCGGAAGCCGAAGCCAAAGCCGAAGCCGAAGCCCCCACCGTCTCCTCCTACCGCAGCCAGGAAATGCCCATCAATTCCAATTCCTGGGAAGCCAAAATCGACTACTCGAACGTCATAAACCAATACCTGAAAGTCGAGGCCGGCTTCAACGGCAACTACAGCCACGAAAACACCCCCAACACCACCTACCGCGGCGTTGACGAGGCTTCGGCCGTACTCGACCAGGCCCTCTACAACCGGTTTATCTACACCAACAATATCTCGGCCCTCTACTTCACCCTCGGCGGCAAGGCCGGCATCTTCAGCTACTCGGCCGGACTTCGCGGCGAGGCTTGGCAGATTCAGGCCCGGAGCCTCACCTACGGTCAGAGCAAGGATGACGTGACGCCGTTCAAGAAGAATAACTTCAGCCTGTTCCCATCGGTCTATCTGTCGTTCGCGTTGCCCCGCGACAACGAGCTGCAGGTCAACTACACGCGCCGCATACGCCGTCCCTGGGGCGGACAGCTCAACAGCTTCAAGAACATTTCCGATCCCACCTCCGTCAGCTACGGTAACCCCGAGCTGCAGCCGCAGTATTCCAACAGCTTCGAACTCAATTACCTCAAGTCGTGGACATACCACATGATCTCGGTGTCGGCCTACTTGCGCCAGTCGTCCGACATCATGAACCATGTCTCGTTCATGGACAACGACGTGATGTACACCACCTGGGCCAACGTCTCGAGCCAGATCAACAGCGGCGTCGAGTTAGTGGGCAAGAACCAGCTGTTCAGGGGCTATCTCGACCTGACCACGACGGTAAACCTCTACAACAGCCACATCAGCGCCTGGGACTATTCGCTGACCGCCCCTTCCGGCCAGACCGTGACCATGAGCGGCAAGAAGCAGAACAGCTTCGCATGGGACGCCCGCGTCATGGCCAACGTCAAGCTGCCCTGGGAGATGAGCTTCCAGGCCACGGGCCGTTACAGCTCGGAGCATAAGACGGCCACAGGATCGCATCAGGGCGGCTGGTCGGTCGACGCCGGCCTGCGCAAGACCCTGGGCAACTGGAGCTTCTCGCTCAACTGCCGCGACATCTTCAACTCGCGCAAATGGAAGAACAGCGTCAACGGTATCGGATACGTGGAGCGCAGTGAGCGCTGGCGTGCAGGACGCACCCTGCGCCTGACCATCAAGTACAGCTTCGGCAACATGAAGGCTAAGAAATCGCGTCAGCAATCGGCGGAAGAACCGATGGAACAGGACTACAACGGCGGCGAAATGTAGTCGGCGCAAAAGCATTACACGTGAAATGTAGTCCAAACCAATAAGTAAATTCTATGCTGGATATCGAATCAATATATTCGCGCTGGTACGAGCAGGGGTCTCCCCTGCTCGCGCTGTTGCGCACCCATTCCGAATTGGTGGCCCGCAAAGCACTGGAATGCGCCGACCGCCGCAATCTCGACATCGACCGCGACTTCGTGTACGAGGCAGCCATGCTGCACGACATCGGCATCGTGCGTTGTGATGCGCCGGACATTCTGTGCGAGGGCGCGGAGCCTTATATATGTCATGGAATAATAGGCCGCGGGATGCTTGACTCCATCGGCCTTCCGCACCATGCACTGGTGTGTGTGCGACACACGGGAGCCGGTCTGACGGTGCAGGACATCATCGACCAGAACCTGCCGCTGCCACACCGCGACATGACGCCGCAGACCACCGAGGAGAAGCTGATATGCTATGCCGACAAATTCTTCAGCAAGTCGGGCGACTATCGGATCGAAAAGCCCCTGGACCGCGTCATAAACAGCATGAAGCGGCACGGGGACGATACCCTGCGCCGCTTCATGGAACTTAATTCTCTTTTCGGTTAAAAGGCTTTACATTCCTCTTAACTTTTTCAACTTTCTAAACTTTTTCAACTATTTCCCGGACTACTCCTCGCCTTCGATCTCCAGGATCTCGGTCCAGCCGTGCTTGTCCTCGATCTCGCCGAGCTGGATGGCACGGATGGTGTCGTACAGCTTCCTGGTGACGGGGCCGGCCTCGTTCATGTCGTAGGTGAAGGTTGTGCCGTTGTCCAGGTCGTCGATCTGACCGATGGGCGAGCAGACGGCAGCCGTACCGCAGGCACCGGCCTCGCTGAACGTGGGCAGCTCCTCGTATGCTATATGACGCTCCTCTACCTCCATTCCGAGGTCACGCGCCAGCTGACGCAGGCTCTTGTTGGTGATACTGGGCAGAACGGTCTCCGACTTCGGGGTGATGTATTTGTTGTCGCGCACGGCATAGAAGTTGGCTGCGCCGCACTCGTCCAGGTATTTCTTCTCTTTCGGGTCGAGATAGAGCATCACGCTGTAGCCGAGCTCACGGGCCTTGTTGCCGGCCACGAGCGATGCGGCGTAGTTGCCGCCGATCTTGATTGCGCCGGTTCCCTTGGGAGCCACGCGGTCGTACTCACGGCTCAGACACACCTTGGTGGGCTTGAAGCCGGCCTTGAAGTACGGGCCTACCGGCGTTACCAGCATTATCACCATGTATTCGTCGGCGGGGCTTACACCCACACGTGCCGACATGCCGATTTCCAGCGGACGGATGTAGAGGCTTGCACCCGATCCGTATGGCGGTATAAGATTGCCGTTGAGCTTAACGACCAGTCTCACCATCTCCTCGAATTTCTCCACAGGCAGCGGCTCCATCGCGATACCGAGGGCACTGTCCCGGAATCGCTTGGCGTTCTCGTCCATGCGGAACACGCGCACCTTGCCGTCCTGGCCGCGGAAGGCCTTCAGACCCTCGAATGCTTCCTGTCCGTAGTGCAGACAGGTGGCGGCTATGTGCAACGGCACATACTCTGAATCGCTAACCTCAATCGGACCCCATTTCCCGTCCTTGAATGTGCAGCGCACATTGTAATCGGCCTTTACATAGCCGAACGGAAGCTCCGACCACTTAAGATCTTTTGTGCTCATAGTTCTTAGATTTCCGTCACGATTTACACCGATTGTCGCCGGGCTACACTGCCACCTTGCAGGTCAGGTCGCCGGCCTTGACTATATACACGCCGTGAACAGGCACCTGGAACTGGAACACGCCCGGCGCAAGATTCTCCGAGCTGACCAGTCTGCCCAATATCGTGAATATCTTGATTCCGACATTGTGGTTGGTGGCCACCTGGATTATGCCGGGGGCGGTCTTGATTTCCACCTCGCTCTCGCGCATCACAAGGCGCATGTCCTGACGCTCAACCTTCACAGTCTCCCAGCTACGGGCATAGCTGCCGGCCATGGCCAGCATTATCATCAGCCCGACTATCGTCTGTCTCGGTTTCATCGCTTCGTTATTTATCCGTAAAATTACAAAAACTATTTGAATTTATCAAATATAATCAGAGGGCATGGCGGAAATTCCGTCATGCCCTCTTGTTATGTCACAGTGGACGGGGATTACTTGCCCTCTTCCTTCTGCATCTGCTCCTTCAGAGCCTGGAGTGCGCCGAGGTCGCCGAGAGTGGTCTTCTCCAGCGGCTGCGATGCGATGGCCTCGCTCTTTGCGGGCTTGTCGCTGCGACGCGGTGCCTTCTCGCGCTTCTCGCTGCGGTTTGCATCCTCAGCGATACGGCTGTGGCTCAGAATTATGCGCTTGTTGTCCTTGTTGAACTCAATCACCTTGAACTGCAGCTTCTCGCCCAGCTTGGCCTGTGTGCCGTCTTCCTTAACCAGGTGCTTGGGAGTAGCGAAGCCCTCGATGCCGTGGTCAAGGCTGATAACCGCGCCCTTGTCCAGAACCTCGGTGATCTCACCCTCGTGGATGGTGCCTACGCCGTATGTGCCTTCGTAAGCCTCCCAGGGATTCTCCTCAAGCTGCTTGTGACCCAGGCTGAGACGACGGTTGTCCTTGTCTATCTCCAGCACCTGTACCTCGATCTCGTTGCCCACCTGCGTGAACTCGCTGGGGTGCTTGATCTTGCGGGTCCAGCTCAGGTCGCTGATGTGAATCAGGCCGTCTACGCCCTCCTCAATCTCGACGAATACGCCGAAGTGAGTGAAGTTGCGTACCTTGGCCGTGTGGCGCGAACCGATGGCATATTTCTGCTCGATATCCTCCCAGGGATCCTTCTTCAGCTGCTTCAGGCCGAGGCTCATCTTACGCTCGTCGCGATCCAGAGTCAGGATCACAGCCTCTACCTCGTCGCCTACCTTCAGGAAGTCCTGAGCGCTGCGCAGGTGCTGGCTCCAGCTCATCTCGCTGACGTGGATCAGACCCTCTACGCCGGGCTGTACCTCTACGAATGCACCGTAGTCGGCCATTACCACTACGCGGCCCTTGACATGGTCGCCCACCTTGAGGTTGGCATCCAGATTGTCCCAGGGATGGGGCATCAGCTGCTTGATACCGAGCGCGATGCGCTTCTTCTCGTTGTCGAAGTCCAGGATAACGACCTCGATGTCCTGATCCAGCTCCACAACCTCGCGGGGATCCTGTACGCGGCCCCAGCTCAGGTCGGTGATGTGCACCAGTCCGTCTACGCCGCCAAGGTCGACGAACACACCGTAGTTGGTAATGTTCTTCACCTTGCCCTCGAGCACCTGACCCTTCTCCAGCTTGGAGATGATCTCGCGCTTCTGAGCCTCCAGCTCGGCCTCGATCAGTGCCTTGTGGCTTACCACCACGTTCTTGTATTCCTGGTTGATCTTGACAACCTTGAATTCCATTGTCTTATCCAGATATACGTCATAGTCGCGGATGGGACGTACGTCGATCTGCGAACCGGGCAGGAAGGCCTCGATTCCGAAGATGTCCACGATCATACCGCCCTTGGTGCGGCTCTTTACGTAACCCTTGATGATCTCGTCGTTCTGAAGGGCCTGGTTCACGCGGTCCCAGCTGCGGGTCTGGCAAGCCTTCTTGTGGCTCAGACGGAGCTGGCCGTTCTTGTCCTCCAGTGTCTCGATATATACCTCTACCTCGTCGCCCTCTTTCAGGTCGGGATTGTAGCGGAATTCGCTGATGGGAATGATGGCGTCGGATTTCATGCCGATATCAACTCGCACCTCGCGCTTGCTGATCGATTTCACGGTACCGGTCACTACTTCATTCTCTTTGGCCGACTGCATCGACTTGTCGTAGGTGTCGATCAACTCCTCGCGACTCTTGCTGCCTGCCGTGTTGCCGTTTTCATAGGCATCCCAATCGAAATCTGCGATCGGGCTTACAACTTTTTCAGTCATTAATTTGGTTAATAAATAAACTTTACTTTTCTACTCTCTCGGAAACCGTTTTACCGGTTTTAAGCCATCCCGCGCGGGCGGGTATGGTTTTCCGCGCGCAAAGATAGCATTTTATTCTGAATTACACAAATTTAGAGCGCATCCGACTGCATTTTTGTCAGACGCCGCTCTACTTTATGTCTTTTTCCATATTAATATGACGGATTACTGTCCCATCTGGCGCAGGCCGTTTTCCATCACCCGGGCGCGCACTTCCTTCATATCCTTATATAGCTTGCGGTTCGTGTCGTCCAGGTCGGCCGGCTCCACGTCCAGCAGTTTGCGCATCTCCTCCAGGTGCGGATACTTCTTGTCGTATTCCTGCGACAGCTTCATCATCTCCTTGGCGCCTTCGTTCTGATGCGACCGCAGTTTGTCGAAATCCTGATATGCCGACTTGAGATATTTTATCGCTATGCCGTATTCTTCCTGGCTCACCGGAGTGCGGTCGGTCACCTTCTCGGCTATCACCTCGATGGCATCGCTGTTGTCAGGCCGCGAATTGACGCAACCGGTTAGCATCGCTGCCGCAGTCAGCACTACACTTGCAATAAGACCAATCCTCTTCATCTCGTTCTCCTGTTATTGTATGCCGCAATTGCTGTTGCGGTATTGCAAATGTAATAAAAAAGGAGTGTCGCTCCAAGCGCACCCCCTGTTTTTTAAGTTAATTTTAGAATTGTTTGGGATATACGATCAGCAGGTTGTTGTTGCGGAAATGCCGGCTGAGGTAATTCGTGATCTGATCCAGGTCCTGCGTATGCGATATGGAGCCCTTGCGTGCCGTTATCAGCACTATCAGGTCCGCCTCCTCGGTGTCACCGCTGGTCAGTATGAAGTCGTCCCAGGCGTTCAGCGTGCCGTAACGGGCATCCACCTCGATGCCGTCGTCGGCTATCGCGGTGCGTATCAGCCGGCCGCAATCCTCGCGCGACAGGAACGTGATGCGCGCCTCGATGTTGGACGCCAGCATGGCCAGTCGCGTCACCCACAGGTGGAATCCGGTCTCATACTCGGCGCCCGGCGGCACTATGACCCGGATGCGCGATATGGTGCCCACGGGTATGAAGCAGCGGCTCAGCATCACCATGCGGTGACAGTCGGTAACAAGTTTCTCGATAAACGAGCCATAGAACGTATCCACCACCGAGCTCTTGCGGTGCATGCCTATCATGATCTCGGTGGCCTTCTGCTCGTGCGCCAGGTTGCATATACCCGACACGGCGTTGAGGTCGAAGCGTTCCACCACATTGCACGGCACGTCCATCTCCTCGGCAATGGAGTCGGCGGCTTCGAGCGAGTCGCGCCCCATCACAGTGGCGGCGCTGTCGTCGTTGTGCCGCACGAACAGTGCCGTGACCGGGTTGGTGTTCTGCCGCTTGCGCATGAACAGCGCCATACGCATCAGGCCTTCGGCCGTGATCGGATTGGCCACGGCCACTACCTGACGGGCCATCTCCACCGAACCGAGTTCCTCGCGGTCCAGACCGCGCGCCGTCTCCTGCTTGCGCAGCTGCAGTGCGGAGCGGTCGGTGCGCACCGAGGCGATGATGCAGCATATCAGTATCATCACCACCGACGCGTTCATCATGTCCTCGTTCAGCAGGTGCGCCTCATAACCGATCATCACGGCGGCGATGGTGGCCGCAGCCTTGCCTCCGGTCAGTCCGAATATCAGCTCACGGTCCACACGGCTCAGCTTGAGTATCTTCTGCGCGCCATACGAGGCTATCCATTTCGTGCCCAGAGCCAGCCCCGACATGATGGACGCGGCCCACAGCACGCTCCACCCTTCCACCACCACGTGGACGTTGATAAGCATACCCACGCCTATCAGGAAGTATGGAATGAAGATGGCGTCACCCACGAACCGGATGTTCTTCATCAGCGGCGAACGGCCCGGTATCAGTTTGTTCAGCACCAGTCCGGCATAGAACGCGCCCAATATCCCTTCCAGTCCGACAATCTTGGCAAGCAAGGCGGCTATCACCACCATGGCGAGGATATATATATACTGAGCCACGGGGTCGGTGGTACTCTTGAAGAAATATCGCGTCACGGGCGGGAACACGTATCCCACCGTCAGCATGAAGGCGGCTGTCAGCGCGAGCATGGTCAGCAGCTGCTGCACGGAGTAATGCCCCGACGCACTGATCTGCGACACGCCGGCCAATACCAGCAGGGCCACCATCACGGCCACGATGGTGCCGCATACGGCTATCACCACGGGGCGCGTGTTCTGCAGTCCGAACTTCGACACCGTCGGATAGGTGATCAGCGTATGGCTCGTGAACATCGAGGCCACCAAGGCCGACGTAAGCCAGCTCTGCCCTAATAGATAATGAGTGCCAAGCACACCCGCCGCCATCGGCAGCAGTGCGGTCAGCACTCCGAACAGTATTCCCTTTTTAAGCTGGGCCTTCAGGTGGAACATATCTATCTCCACCGCGGCCTGGAACATGATATACAGGATTCCCACATCGCCGAAAATGCGGAACGACGCGTCCCGCTCCAGCAGGTTGAATCCGAACGGTCCTATCGCGATTCCCGCCACTATGAGGCCCACGGTGGACGGGATGTTCAGTTTCTTGAACAGCACGGAGCCCACCAGTATCACTAACAGTACTATAAGGAATATGGCGATAGTGTTGTGTATCATGTCATGGTATCGTTAATTAAAGATCGAGGCGGCGTTGCGGTCGGTCACTTCCTCCAGCCTGTCGGGCGGGATGTCCAGCACCTTGGCGCAGGCGTCGAGTATCAGCGGTATGTATGCCGACTCGTTCCGTTCGCCACGGTGCGGCACCGGAGCGAGGTACGGAGCGTCGGTTTCCAGCACCAGCCGGTCCGTGCCTATCAGCGGCAATGCCTCGCGTAGCTTCGGGGCATTCTTGAAGGTCACCACGCCGTTCACTCCGAAGTACGGGTCGCACACCTTACGTATCTCTGTCACATCCTCGGGCGTGCCGGTGAACGAATGGAATATCATCACCGGGAGCTTGCCTGATGCCTGACGCACCCTCCCGATGGATTCCAGCGTCTCGTCGCGGGCATCGCGGCTGTGGATAATGACGGGGAGTCCGTACTTCACGCCCCAGCCAAGCTGCCGTTCGAAGGTGCGCTGCTGCTCGGCGAGCGCCGGACTGTCGGGCCAGTGGAGGTCAAGTCCCACCTCGCCCACCGCGGCATAATCGTCGCGGTGCGCGCGGAGTTCTTCTTCCATCATGTCGAGCATGGCGTCGGGGTTCAGTCCCAATTCTGTGGGATGTACCCCGATTGCCATCTTAGTGTTCTCGGGAAAGGCTTCGTGCAGCCGACGTATCGGCTCCATGCTCGCGGCGTCCACATTGGCCAGTACCATCGTGTGTACGCCCGCGGCTATGGCTCGCTTTACGGCCTCATCCTCCTCTCCCTTGAAAGGCTCGTCGTATAGATGAGTATGGGTGTCGGTCACTTCTTGCGTCCTGTCAGTTTGTCGATCAGTGCCTTGAACGGTTCCTTGGCGGCATCGCTCAGGCTGGTTTTCTTCAGCGCGCTCAGAGCCTCGGAGCTGTAATGGTTCACCTGCTTGCGCACGGTCTCGCTCAGGTTCAGTTTCTCGTAGATGCGGGTCACGGTCTTGACCTTGGTGTCGCCGGCGGGCATCTCCATGGCAACCTTGAGCGCGGAGGCCTCGGGTGTGCCGCTCTCCAGGGCCGTGAGCAGCAGGAACGATTTCTTGCCGTTGTTGATGTCGCCTCCTATCGGTTTGCCGAAGGTATTGGAATCACCGTACACGTCCAGCCAGTCGTCCTGGATCTGGAACGCCAGGCCCAACAGATAGCCGAACTTCTCCATCTGCGCGGCATCCTTATCCGACGCACCTCCCAGCATTGCGCCTATCTTCGAAGCCGCTCCGAGCAGAGCGCCCGTCTTGGCGCCGATCATCTCTATATATTTATCGGTGGTCACGTCCTGGCGAGTCTCGAAATCCATGTCGAGGCGCTGGCCTTCGTACACCTTTATGGCCATGTCGTTGAACACATCCAGCACCGGGCGCAACAGGGCGTCGGGCACCTGCATCATATTCTGGGTGGCCAGTGTCAGCATGGTGTCGCCGCTGAGTATGGCGGTGTTCACGTTCCACTTAGCCTGGACCGACGGACGGTTGCGGCGCATCGCGCTGTTGTCCATCACGTCGTCGTGAAGCAACGTGAAGTTATGGAACATCTCGAGTCCAAGGGCTGCGGGCATGGCCTTCTCTATGGCGCTTTCGGAGCCGAAAGCCTCGGCCGTCATCAGCAGCAGACCCGGACGCAGGCGCTTGCCGCCCGAACTCAGCCCGTAGGTCACCGGCTCATACAGTCCCGCCAGGTCTCCGCCCGGCAACTTCACTTCTTTCAACGCGCCCTCCACAAGGGCGCTCGCATCTGACAATTTCATTTTTAATGTTTCGTAAACTTATAAGGCCTTTGAGGCTTATAGGTTGGTGAATGTATCGTAAACTTCGCGGCTCACATCGCGGCCGCTGTCCACTTTCAGCACAGTCCGGAATCCTATCATGAAGCGGCGGTAGGTATCCGTATCGTTGGCGCATGCCTTGCGGAACGCCTCCAGTTCCTGCTTTATGGCTTTTACGTCAAGATGATTGTCGCGGATGGTGGAGAGATATTCCAGCCCTAACCTGTAACCGAGTCCCTGCGGGTCCTCGATGCCGGCCTGGGCGTATATCTTCATCTTGTCCGCCAATTGCAGCGTATTGACTATGGCGTCATAACGAGCGCCGAACTGATCCAGCGCCTCGCCTTTCAGGTGGTCGTAGGCATACGAGGTGGCTATGGCCAGCGTGTCGATTCTGGCGCCCTCCACCTTGCCCAACGATCCATATATAATGAATCCGGCCAACGAGTCGGGACTTACATTCCGCATCATGTATTCCACACGCCCGGCATCGCCTATTGTGCCGAAGTTTTCGGGGAACGACCCCTCACCCTTTTTCTTGCCGCCGCATCCGGCCAGCATAATCAGGGCCAGTCCTGCCGCTATCAGTGACTTTTTCATCTTGAACTTATTACTGTTCCTTATATTATAGGTGCAAAATTACGAAATTATCGGCATTTTACAATGAATCGGCCCTTAAAATGGCACGCCGGTTCCGATATATCCGATCTTGACCCCGTCGCCTATCATGGTTGCCGACGGCGGATTCCTGCGCTCGCTCATGGCGTTGCTCAGTGCCTGGCTCATCCCCTCCTCGGCGGGCCAGAACCACAGGTCCTTGTATCGCCAGTACCATACGCCCATGTCGTCCATCGACACGAATTCGGTGGTCACGCCGCTCTGCTTCAGCAGCTTGGTGAATGGGTCGCCGATTCTGAGCGTGTCGTTAGGCACGGCCACACCCACCCCGGAGGTGTACAGCGAAATCATGTCCACCTTGCCGTCGTCATAGTCCGTGACGGTAAACATATCCTTGTCGCCGAGCCTGAAGTTCAGGGCCTTGAACTCGCCGCTGTCATCCGCCACTATGTTGTCGTACAGGTTGATCTGGCCCTGAGGCACGGAGTCGAGGGCCATGCCTATGCGCACGTCGCCTATTCCCTGCGCCGTCAGCGTGGGGGTCTGTATGCTGTCGATGGCGGCCTCGGCCTCCTGAATGAATGCCGAGTCGGTGTCGGCGGCGGGTTGTGCAGCCTTCTTGTTGCCGGAGCAACCTGCCAACGTCAGGGCGGCCGCAGCTATGATAAATGCTGATTTCTTCATAATTATCTGAGTTTTGAATTTTGACGGGATTTATCGGGATTAATCAAGATTAATCGGGATTTATCGGGATTTATCGGGATTATTATTAAGTTTTGCCGGACTTCATGCGGTCGGCAAATTCGGGATCGCCTACTACCCATACCACATCACCGGGCTGCAACGACACGTCGGGCAGCGGCTGAATGAAGTCGTCGCCTCGCTTTATCTTCACTATCATCGAATAGTAGTCGTGCAGAATGTCGGTATTCTTCAGCGGCACTCCCACTATCGGGCTGTCGGCCTCAAGCCTTATCGACGACAAGTCTACGGGATTCTGCTTGATATTAAGCATTATGCCGGCCTTGGTGGCGGCGTCGAGGTCTTCGTTCAGCTTGCGGAGCTGTTCGTCATTGCCTATCACGCCGAGGACATCGCCCGGGAATATGCGGGCCTCGGGCGACGGCAGGGGCATATAGTCGTCGCCGCGGCTTATCGACGATACCGACACGCCGTAGTCCGAGCGCAGTCCGGAGTCCTTCAGTTTGTCGCCTACGAAGGGACAGTTGTTGTCTATCTCGATGAAAGCCTGGTGCATGTCGTCAACCAGGTCGTTGCCAACACCCATGCGCATGTTCTCGCGCATGTTCAGATTGGATATGAACTTCGACTCCATCTTGCTGTAACGCTTCAGCAGTCGGGACGAGGCGAATACCAGTATCAGCGCGAAGCATGCCACCCCGACAAGCCATCCCACCAGCGACGAATACGTCACCGTGATGAAATAGACTATGAAGAACAGTGTGACCAGATACCTGATGATCCTCATGGCCAGCAGGGGCACGTCGTAGAAGGCTGCGGTCTGGTGCAGTTTCATCTTCTCGGTAGGATGCGTCGAGCTGAAACACAGCGCAACTAAGAAGGGCAGCATCGCTATCACGGTCAGCACCGTAGCCACGAGATGTCCGGCCTTGGGCAGCAGCTTTTCGGCAAAAGGAAACAGGAACATGCGCGACACCATGATCTCGGCCAGCAGTATGACCGAATAAAGCACGATGCGCCACGCATACCGTCCCAGGACGGCACGCCACAGGCGCCGTGTCTCGTTGGTGTCGTAGGTCTGTCTGGAGTATCGGTCTATAAGGAATGTCAGCGACCCGGGCAGATGCTTTTCCACCCATGTGGCGGCGGGATCGGCCATCTTTATAAAATAAGGAGTGGTGAAGATGGTCAGCACCGACACGGCGACTATGATGGGATACAGCGATTCGTTCAGCACTCCGAGGCTCATGCCCAGCGAGGCGATGATGAACGAGAACTCGCCCACCTGCGTCAGGGTGAATCCCGACTCGATAGCCACTCTCAGCGTCTGGCCCGTGGCAAGCATACCGAGGGTGCCGAACAGTATCATGCCCGCTATCACCACGCAGGCCAACAGCAGGATCTGCCACCAGTATGTCACCAGCACGCCCGGATCCACCATCATGCCCACCGAGATGAAGAACACGGAGCCGAACAGGTTCTTGACCGGCGCTATCACACGGTCCATGCGTTCGGCGGCCATGGTGCCGGCCAGTATCGAACCCATCACGAAGGCTCCGAGTTCAAGACTGAAGCCGCATGCCACCGAGAACACGGCCATAGAGAAGCACAGGGCCATGGCCACTATCAGCAGAGTCTCGTCGTTGAGATAGGCGCGCGCCTTGTTGAAGAATGTCGGGAATATATACATTCCCACCACAAACCATATAATAAGGAAGAAGGCGAGCTTGCCGATGCTGAACAGCAGCTCCATCCCCTTGACGTCGCCCATTGCCATGGACGACAGCAGCACCAGCATCAGCACCGCGAACAGGTCCTCGATGATAAGCACCGCCAGCACTAATTGCGCGAACTTCTTCTGCCTCAGGCCCAGATCGCCCAGCGCCTTCATGATGATGGTGGTAGACGACATCGAGATCATTCCGCCTAAGAATATGCGGTTTATCATGTTGAGATGCAGTATGTAGCCGACGCCGAAACCGGCGAACGTCATGCCGGTGATGATGATCAGCGCCGTCACCACCGACGACGAGCCGGATTTCATCAGTTTGCGGAACGAGAATTCCAGTCCGATGCTGAACATCAGCACCACTATTCCGAGGTCAGCCCAGAACGTGATGTTGTCGAGATTGGAGATCGAGGGTAGATACTCGAACTTTGGCGACGCTAAGAAGCCTGCCAGGATATATCCTAACACGACAGGCTGTTTCAGTTTCTTGAACAGCAGTGTGACCAGCGCGCCCAACAACAGAATCCACGCCAGGTCGGCTATCAGGCCGTTGGTGTGCGATTCTTCGGCAGTAGGCTTATCCCCGGAGTCGATGGTCTGTTCCAGGGTCTGCATTTCGTTGGCTACGGTCGTGGACGGTACGTCACTGTATCCGTCGGCTATCGGCAGGTATATCATCCCCTCTCTGAATTATGTACAGGTTGTAATATGAAAGAATCAGCGTGGTAAGCGGCAGGGCGATGATGAAACCCATGAAGCCGAGCAGCGAGCCCCAGATGGAGAGGCTGAGCAATATCACGGCCGGATTCAGCCCCATGGCCTTGCCCATGATTTTCGGAGTCAGCAGCAGGTCCTGGATGCACTGCACCACCACGTACACGGCCATAGCCTCCCAGAATATCAGCCAGAAGGATCCGCCGGTGGTCATGGTCCATATCATGCACAGCACGGCGGTGATCGGCAGTGAGATAAGCTGCAGATAAGGCACTAAGTTCAGCACTCCGATAAAGAGGCCGAGCGCCACGCCCATAGGCAGGTCTATCAGCAGGAAACCGGCCGCAAACATCAGTCCCACAAGCATGGCGATCAGGAACTGACCTCGGAAATAGCGCTGCATGGTGTTCTTGATGTCGCCGGCGATGCGGAACGTGCGCTGACGGTGCGAATACGGCACCAACTGCTTGAAGCTAAGCATCAGGCGCTCGTAGTCCAACATAATGAATATGACATACAGCACCACAATCAGCCATGATACGACGCCGGCTATGAATGCCACCGACGATGTGAGGAACGACCATGACGACGAGATGGCGGTCTTGGCCAGCTGTTTCCATTCGTCGCGCGACAGCAAGCGCGACAGCTCGTCGAAGTCTATGTTCTCGCGTATTATCCTGTGCCACGACTCCGACAGATAGGGTATGCTGATCTGCGTGGTGGCGAATTTCTTGATGGTCAACGCCATGTCCTGGCATTCCGACACCAGGTACGGCACCGTAACCATTATAAGGCCGCCTATCAGTACCGTGGCTTCCAGCAACGTGAGTATCACCGGCAGGAAACGCTTGCGGCAACGAGTCCACCGCATGTTCCATTTCACCACAGGCTCAAGTATATAGCATATCAGGCAGGCCACCACGAACGGAAGCAGCACGCCCTTCAGATAGCCCACAAGCCACAGCACGGCCAGCACTACGGCTATGGTGAAAAATATGCGGACGGTGCGGTCAAACGTAAATGGCCGCCGCTGGTAACGCGCGCGTTCCTCCCGACCTTCTTCTGTTACTTCGTTCTCGTCCATATTGTGTGTTTTATTGAATCAAGGCTGCCGGTGCAGTCCGCGATTCTTAACTTTTTTAACTATTTATATTAACGTAAAAGAGGACACAATTTTCCGTAAAGTTACGATTTTTTTTGCTAATACCGGCGATGGTTGCTAATTTTGTAAATGATGAAACAGCTGAACACACTCCTGATGATGCTGGTTCTGTTGGCGTTCACGGCCCCGGGCCAGAACACCGACAGGGCGCAAGCCGTTGACACCGACCCCGTTGCAGCATTCCTGCAGTCGCCGGGCATTGACCCGGAGGCCACCTCGATATACATTTACGACCTGAACTCCGGCAAGACGATTGCCACGCATAACGCTTCGAAACCTTTGGTGCCGGCTTCGGTCATGAAGTGCGTCACCACCGCCTCCCTGCTGGACCGCGCGGGTCGCAAGTGGCGCTACGAGACCCCTGTCTACATCACGGGCAATACACGCAAGGGCGTGCTGGACGGCAACATCCTGGTCGAAGCGTCGGCCGACCCATCGGTCAACACACGGCATGACCCCGGTTCGGACAACATTATCGACGAGATAGTACAGGCTCTGCGCCAGGAACATATCGACACGGTCCGCGGCAGCATCGTTGTGGACGAGCACCGGTTCGCCGGTCCCGCCATCAACCCCACATGGGCGTCGGGCGACCTACCCAACGCCTACGGCACGGGGACGCATGGCTTCAATTTCGAAGACAACGCCTCGGGCAACGCCTCCGTGCGCGACCCCGGCGCCAGGTTCCGCAGCCGACTCACGGACGCCCTGAAAGCCAATGGCATAACCGTGCTGGGACGCGACATTCCCAACGACACCAGGCGCCGCCTGATAGGCACACACCGCTCGGCCGAGGTGCAGGACATAATGCGCAGCTGCATGATGCGCTCCGACAACCAGTATGCCGAGGCCATGCTCCGCACGTTCTCGCACCTCAAGGGTCGCGACGGCTCCACCGCCTCCGGAGCCGACGAGGAGATAAAGCTGTGGAAACACAAAGGCGCTCCGCTTAAGGATGTCAGGATTGTGGACGGATCCGGGCTTTCCCGCTCCAACCGTCTTACCGCCGACTTCTTAGGCTCGGTTCTGGGGGAAATGGCGCACGACCCCTGGTATGCCAGCTTCTTCCCGCTCGCCGGCCAGGAAGGCACGCTGAAGCGCTTCATGTGCGGAGGCCGTCTGGAAGGTTATGTAGCCCTTAAGACAGGCTCGATGAACGGGATACAGTCATACGCCGGATACAAGATCAACGAGGATTACGCCCCCACTCACGTAGTGGTGGTGATGATGAACAATCTAAAAAACCGCGCACGCGCACGCACCGATCTGCAGACCATGCTGGAACGCCTGTTCTGATTATGGAATATATCGGCCCATCCGTGCAGACTATATCCTAACGCCCGGCGTTATAATAAAAAGAATCCGATAAAGATTCCATAAACAATAACGAATCCGATAAAGGTTTCACAAACAATTACCCGGAATTATGGACGAACTGAAAAATAAAGTATACGAACTGGAAGGGCTTCTGGAGCTTCTGAGCCACCGCCCTGACAAGCAATCCGACCTGTACCCCCTGATCGGCAAGCGCGTCGACGAGATTTCGCGCCTCTGGACCCGACTGAACACCGAGGAACCGGAGACATCCGCCCCCTCCAATATCCCTGCGGACCCTAAGGACCTTATCGACATTAATGACCCAAAGGAGCTTAATGACCCTAAGGACCTTATCGACCCTAACGACCCTCCCGCCTTTAACAGCGCCGATAATTCCGTTTATTCCGGCTACTCCGACAGCGCCGACTTCACCGAGCCGGCTGCGCGTAAAGCTCCGGCCCTCTGCCTTAACGACCGCTTCCGCTTCACGCGCGTGCTGGCCGGCAACGACCGCAACCGTTTCGACGCCATTCTTGAGAAGTTAGCTCAGCTTCCCGACTACGAGGCGGCCCGCGATTATCTCATCGAGGAATGCGACGCCGACTTCGACGATCCCGAAGTAGTCGATTTCCTCGACATCCTCCAGAACTACTACGAATAATTTCCCCGATTATCAGGCTTTCTCCCTAATTACCAACTGCTAATTACCAACTGCGATGGCCAAGCTATACATCGTTCCCACCCCCATCGGCAATCTCGAGGACATCACTCTCCGGGCACTGCGTGTGCTTAAGGAAGTCGACGTCGTGCTGGCCGAGGACACGCGTACCTCGTCCGTGCTGCTGCGCCACTATGACATACACACCCCGCTGCGCGCGCATCACCGCAACAACGAGCACAAGAGTGTGGACGGCATAGTGCAGGAGCTGGAAAGCGGCAAGGAGATGGCACTCATATCCGATGCGGGAACACCGGGCATATCCGACCCCGGCTTCATGCTGGCACGCGCCTGCCGCGAGGCGGGTATCGACGTGGAATGCCTGCCCGGACCCACCGCTTTCGTTCCGGCCATGGTAGCCAGTGGCCTCCCATGCGACCGGTTTGTGTTCGAAGGCTTCCTGCCGCTCAAGAAAGGGCGGGCCTCCCGTCTGCAGCAACTTGCCGCAGACCCCAGGACCATAGTGATTTATGAGTCTCCGTTGCGGTTGCCGCGCACATTGCGCCAGTTGGCCGAGGTCTTCGGACCCGACCGCCAGGCGGCCGTGGCACGCGAGATTTCAAAACTACATGAGGAGAACCGCCGAGACACACTCCAGAACCTGGCCCAACATTACGAGCAGAACAAACCCAAGGGAGAAATTGTTATTGTAATCGAAGGTTGCAAAGGCAAAAACCATGCCTGTGACGAAAACGACCTTAATCCGATTGAATAAAAGACATTATAAACGAATATCATCAATAAACATCGATATGAAAAAACTAATGTTATTTGCGGGCGTCGGAGCCATATTGCTGGCCGGCTGCTCGGGCAACCAGAAGAAAATTGACGAAGATTCGCTTCGTATCCAGGAACTGACAGCCGAATATCAGGAGGCTACGGACTTCAACGACTCGCTGATGCTTCTGATGGGCGACATCTACACCGGTCTCGACTCCATCAACACGCAGGAGGGACTTCTGTACAACATGAACAACGGCGAAGGTGTGGACCGTCGTCAGGAGATCCGCAACAACCTGTCGCAGATCAAGGCCCGTCTGGCAGCCAACAAGGCTCTGCTGGCCGAGATGGAAGCTAAGGTCAACGCCAGCGGCAAGACCAACGGCGTACAGAGCAAGACCATAGCCCAGCTGCGCGCCCACATCGAGCAGCAGGACGCCAAGATAGCCAAACTGGAAAGCGAGCTGGCCGGTGCCAAGGCAACTATCGACACGCTTAACACCACAGTGGCCCGGACTCAGGAAGACCTGAAGGCCGAAAGCGCCGCCAAGGAGGAAGCTCAGGCCGCAGCTGCCGAGGCTACCGCCGCAGCCAACGAGGCCAACAAGGTTTACTATGCCATCGGCTCGAACAAGGAACTGAAGAAGAAAGGTCTGCTGGAGAAGAAGTTCCTCGGCTCGACCAAGGTGCTGAAGGGCCAGTTCGACGCAAGCTACTTCACCGCCGCCGACCGCCGCACTCTGAAGTCGATTCCCACCGGTGCCAAGGACGTGAAGATCTGGACCAACGTTCCCGCAGGTTCCTACCGCATCGTCGGCGAGAAGGACGGCCCCAAGACCATCGAGATCACCAATCCCGAGAAGTTCTGGCAGCTCAGCTCCTACTGCGTGATCCAGATCAACTGACACGCACGCAGACGATTCCACAAACTGACTGACATTATAAACCGAACATACAGGCAGAGTTATGAAACGACTGCTGTACCCGATACTGATAACCCTTCTCTTTGTGGGCTGCAAGCCCACTGAGAAGGGTTATCAGGCTGCATACGACGCAGCCAAAAACAAACGCGAGGCCGCCGCGCGCGAGCAGATGCTCCCGGCACAGGGCCTGCAGAGCGACGACGGCCCGCAGCTGCGAGTCGTAGACGGCGATTCCATCTATGTATTGCGCGCCATAATGCGCACCGAGGACTCCAAACGCGCCCCCGCACCCTGGCTGCTGGCCGTGGGAGTATACCGAATGTCAACCAATGCCAAGGCCAACGCCCAGCGACTGCAGCAGGCCGGCTATCCCCGTGCCGTCTGGCTGAAAGGACCTGAAAACAAATGGTACACCATCAGCGACTATGCCCGGAGCCTCGATTCCCTCAAGACAATGTCGCGCCGATTCAAGAACACACATAGCGACTATCCCTACGTCGGACTGCCCGCCAGTCCGGTCATAATCAACGCATTCTAATAGAGACCCATAATTGGGAATGCCTCGGAGAGGCTGTTTCTCATTAACCCCACCGATGGCTGACGGCGCGAAGCAGCCGGAAGCCTTCGTGGGGCAATTATCCGAGTCTGACAGCTTGGTCGGAGACCATGTCTTTGTACGCACAACTTAGCACAAAATGTTAAAATCGCGGTTTTTTATGACATTTTAGACTCCAAAACATCAAATTATTTGGAAAAATGGTTTGAAAAGTCTAAATTTGCAAAATGTTAATACAAGTGCACACTTTTTAACATAAGGACAACAATATTATCAAGAATCCAAATATCTAAGCCTCAGCGGTATTAAGGTTAACAGGTCTTCGATCAGGATTCAACCGGAGCCACAGGGCTACGGTACACAGAGAGACGAACACATACACAAGAGAGAAATAACATTAAAATAGTAAAGGTATGAAAAAACTCTTTATGATCATGGTGACGCTGATGTGCGTTAGCTGGGCAGCGATAGCTCAGAACCGCACCATAAGCGGCACGGTAGTCGATGCAGCGAACAACGAACCGCTGATCGGCGCCACAGTCATGCCTATCGGTGGAGGCCAGGGCGCCGCTACCGATGTAGACGGAAAGTTCACGGTTTCCATACCGGCCAAGGTTCACAAGGCCAAGGTGACTTATGTGGGTTATGCCGAGCAGACGGTAGACCTGCAGAACGGCATGGTAGTCAAGCTGTCCTCGTCTACCGCAGACCTTGACGAAGTGCTGGTGGTAGCATACGGTACAGCCAAGAAGTCGGCCTATACGGGTTCGGCATCCGTGGTCAAGGCAGGCGAGCTGCAGGACGCTCTTGTATCCAACGCCGCCGATGCTCTCGCCGGCAAACTTTCAGGTGTGCAGGTGCAGAGCAGCAACGGACAGCCGGGTTCGTCGCCTACGGTCCTGATCCGTGGTATCGGCTCCATCAACGCCAACAACAGTCCTCTGTACGTGCTTGACGGTGTGCCCTACGACGGTGACCTGTCGAACATAAACACTATGGATATCGAGTCCATGACCGTGCTGAAGGATGCAGCGGCAGCCGCGCTGTACGGTGCGCGTGGTGCCAACGGCGTCATCATGGTGACTACCAAGAAGGGTAAGACCGGCGATGCCAAGGTCACCGTCGACGCCCGCTGGGGTGTCAACCACCGTGCCGTGCCCCGTTACGACGTGCTGGGAAGCACACAGAGCTTCGTTGAGACCGCTTACACGGCTCTGCGCAACGGTTACTATTACAACATGTCATATTCTCCCGAAGTGGCTCACGACCGCGCCAACGCCAACATCACGCGTCGTCTGGGATACCAGGTCTACACTCTGCCCGACGGCGAGGGCCTGGTTGGCATGGACGGCAAGCTGAACCCCAACGCCACGCTCGGTTATGTAGATGGAGACTACTACTATAAACCCGACGACTGGTACAAGGAGCAGATGCGCGACGGTCTGCGTCAGGAATACAACCTGAACGTGACAGGCGGTAACGACCGCTTCAACTACTACGTTTCCGGTGCGTTCCTCGACGACCAGGGTCTGATCAAGGACTCGCACTTCCGTCGTTTCTCCACACGTGCAGCCGTTGACTATCAGGTCAAGAAATGGCTGAAGATCGGCACGAACATCAGCTACTCGTACATCAACAACGGTTATCCTGACGGACAGACCGACGGCGCGTCTTCGGCCAATGCCTTCCTTATGGCCGACCAGATCGCGCCCTACTATCCCATGTACGTGCGCAACGCCGACGGTTCGCTCCGCCGCGACCCCCACACCGGCCGTCCCATCTACGACTACGGTACGATCGAGTCCACTCCCTCTGTCCGCAACTGGATGAGCAACTCCAACCCCGCCGGTGACCTCGCCTACAACACCGAGGAATACCTGATGGACATCTTCAACGGCAAGTGGTACCTGCAGCTCAATCCCATCGACGGCCTGACTATCACCGGCACACTGGGTTATTTCATAGACCATACACGCTACCACAGCCTGGGCAACCCCTTCTACGGACAGAGCGCTCCCTACGGAGGTTCGGCGGTACAGATGTCGTCGCGCACAAACTCCATCAACCTCCAGGCCCTGGCGAACTATCAGAAGACTTTCAAGGACGCCCATACCATCGACCTGCTGGTGGGTTACGAGACATACGACCTGAAGTCCGAGATGCTGGAAGGCGTGGGTTACGACCTCTACATGCCCGACAGCTGGGTAATGAACAACGTGGCCGTTTCCGACAAGAAACTGCCTTACGGTTCGGTCGACAGATATGCCACACGCGGTGTGTTCGGTCGTGCCAACTATAGCTTCGAGAACCGCTACTTCTTCAGCGCCAGTGTCCGTGGCGACGCATCCTCGCGTTTCGCTCCCGGCAAGCGTTGGGGTACGTTCTGGTCCGTATCCGGCGCATGGGACATCTCCAACGAGAAGTTCATGGCAAGCGTACAGAACGTGATCGACCAGTTGAAATTCAAGGCATCGTTCGGCCAGCAGGGTAACGACAACCTGAACCGAGGCAACTATCCCTGGCAGGACCAGTACAGCATCGCCGGTAACGACGGCGTATGGTCGGACGGCGTGCTCTACCGCAAGGGTAATCCCGACATCACCTGGGAGACATCGAACAACTTCAACATCGGTTTCGACTTCAGCTTCCTGAAGGGTATGGTCCGCGGTACCATCGAGTACTTCAACCGTCAGACCTCGAACATGCTTTACAACAAGCCCGTGGCTCCGTCGTTGGGTTACTCGTCGATTCCTATGAACATCGGTTCGATGCGTAACAACGGTCTGGAGATAGAGCTTAACGTACGCCCCATCCACAACAAGAACGTGACCTGGGACATCTTCGGCAATATCACCACCGTGGGCAACAAGGTGCTGAAGCTCCACCCGGACCTGAACGGCCAGCTGATCAGCGGCAGCCGTATCTTCCGCGAAGGCGAGGCCATGTACCAGCTCTATATGGTGAAGTACGCCGGTGTTGACCCTGTCACCGGTAAGGCGCTGTATTGGGCCGCAGATCCTAAGAAGGACGAGAACGGCGATGTGATGAAAGACAAAAAGGGCAACTATATCGTAGGTGACGAATACGCCACTACCGACTATACATACGCCCGCAACTACAACCGTCAGTCCACAGGCAGCCTGCTGCCCAAGGCATACGGTGGTTTCGGAACTACGGTAGAGTTCTTCGGCTTCGACTTCAGCATGCAGTTCGCATTCCAGTTCGGCGGTAAGGTTTACGACAACTCGTACGCTTCGCTGATGCACGGCGGCGGCACACAGGATATGGGCCAGAACTGGCACAAGGATATCCTGAAGGCATGGACTCCCGAAAATCCTTACTCCGACGTTCCCCGTCTCAGCTCCGAGGATGAGTTCACCAACGCGATGTCCACACGATTCCTGGTTTCGAGCAACTACCTCTCGCTGCAGAACCTGACCCTCGGCTACACGCTGCCCAAGAAGGTGGTGAACAAGCTGCGTCTCCAAAACATCCGCGTTTACTTCGCGGGCGAGAACCTGTTCCTCGCTTCGGCACGCAAGGGTCTCGACCCGCGCCAGAGCTTCGTTTCGTCAGACGGAGCAACCTACAAGGGTTCCCGTTCGCTGTCGGGCGGCATCCGCATCGAGTTCTAAGGTATTGTAAACCTCAAACACAGAAAAGCAATGAAAAAACAGATAATATATATGGCAACGGGATCGCTGCTGCTGGGCGCTTCGCTTACGGCCTGCAACGATCTTGACACGATGCCCCAGACCAACTATGTGACCACCGGCCAGAAGGAACTGGCCCTGTCACAGAATCCGGGTCTTGCCGCAGCCGGTGTGGTGGGTATCTCAAGCAACCTGAATCAGTTCGAGTCTGTATTCGCCGACAACCACGCCGACTTCGGATGGCCGGCACTGATGATGACCCTCGACCTGATCGGTCCCGACGAGTATTGCGCCAAGAGCGGTTACAACTGGTTCTCGTCGTCGGGCGACTATTCCTTCGGCACCATCGCCAATCTGGCCAACCAGATGATGTGGTACTATGCCTACAGGGCAATCAAGACCTCAAACGACGTGATATCCGGCATCCCTGCCGGCACCGAGGATCCTCTGCTCCTGCTCAACGCAGCCCAGGGTTATGCCTACCGCGCATATATGTACTTCACCCTGGCTCAGGGATTCCAGTACACTTACGTGGGACACGAATCCCTCCCCTGCGTACCGGTGCTGACTGACAAGAACGCCGTCGAAGCCGCCGCCAACGGCTGTCCCCGTTCCACTGTCGAGGAGACTTACGCTCAGATAGTGAGCGACCTGACAACAGCCATCGACATGTTGGGCAAGGCCGAGGCCGCAGGCAAGACTGTCAAGGACATCGCGGCTGTCGGTTCCAAGCGTTCGGTATCCCAGGCTGTAGCCTACGGTCTCCGCGCCCGCGTCTATATGGTGATGAACAAATGGAAGGAAGCCGCCGAAGACGCTGACAAGGCCATCACTCTGTCCGGTGCCACCCCCTTCAGCATCGCCGAGGCATCCAAGCCTACTTTCGTCACTTCCGACGAGCACAACTGGATGTGGTGTATATACATCGACGCAAGCAGCCGTCCTGTAACAACAGGTATCTGCAACTGGCCTTCGATGATGGGTTCGTTCACAAGCGGCTACGCATCGCAGGTACAGGTATGGAAGAAAATCAGCAAGACTCTGTTCGCCACAATCCCGACAACCGACTGCCGTCGCGGATGGTTCCTGGATGGAAATGGCAGCAGCAAAAACATCAACTCGGAACAACTGGCATACCTGACCAAGCAGAAAGCGGAGCCTTACACCCAGGTTAAGTTCGGACCGTACGAAGGCAAGATCAACACCACCACCAACGCCAACGACTGGCCTCTTATGCGTGTTGAGGAAATGTATCTGAACAAGGCCGAGGCATTGGGTATGTCAGGCGATATGCCCGGTGGTGTAAAAGTGCTGCAGGATTTCGTAAAAACATATCGCGATCCGTCGTATGTATGCGACGCCATAAGCGCGGAAGATTTTCAGAATGAGGTATGGCGCCAGAGACGTATCGAACTCTGGGGCGAGGGTTTCTGCTACTTCGACCTGCTGCGTCTCAACAAGGGTCTGGACCGCCGTGGCACCGGCATCGATCCCACTTGGGTTTACAATATCGAGGCTCCGCTTAAACCATTCCTGATTCCTACCGGCGAAATGGAGACCAATAATCTGATCGGCGAAAACAACGCGCCGTGGAGCAAGCCTACTCCTGTCGATGACAAGTAATCACCTTAAGCAAAGAGAAAGATTATGAAACTGAATAAAATATTGATGTCGTTTGCCTTGATGGCCGGTATGGCCCTGGCGTCGTGTTCCGAAGGCAAATACTGGGACGGAGTTCCCTCGCCTGAAGGTGTATATGGCTTCGCCAAGCCGTCTCAGACCGTGACCATACCCTCTGACGAAGAAATGCCATCCTCATATACAGTTCAGGTGCGCAGAAGCACAGCCGGCCCTGAGGTGACTCTCCCGGTAAAGTGCACTACTACCTCCGAGTTCCTGTCGGGCGGTCCTTCCGTGACATTCCCTGCCGGCAGCATGGTGGCCGACTACAAGATCGACATCGCACCCGGTACAGATGCGGGTATATATTATACCGCCGAGTTGACACTTGAAGTCGCTGAAGACGCTCCTATCAAAGAGAATGAAAATGATACGAAGCTGACATTCTCCATTTACCACGAGATGAACTGGGTTAACGCAGGTACCGCCAAACTGAGCAGCACCGGCATATATGCCACTCCTACAGGCCAGACGGTTGACGTAGTCGTCCAGGTAGCCACAAACTGGCCTAAAAAGAGAGAAAAGATGTGCCGTCTTGTAAGCCCGTTCAATGCCATAGACCCTGCAAATGCTCAAAAAGGTTATGACTTATGGTTTGTTCTTGACAGATATAACGAACCTGACAGAATGGACCAGACATACCAGTACACCGGTCTGATGAGCAACAACTGGGAAGATGAAACGGACGAGGCAAATTATTTTGTATTCTTCGGCATTCCGGCCCTCAAGGACTTCAGCAGCAGGAACAACGTATTCACCATGAAGGGTAATGTTTATCTTTCTACTACCGAGTCGGCCGATGATGTAGATGCAGAGTCCGGTCAGACCGAGACTCTCAGATTCACCTGGGATGAATATGACTGGGATATTGACCAGTATGGAAAGTAAATTCTGAAGCACAATCGAGTAGGAGGTAAACACAAATCGCAGGTGTTTATCTCCTGCTTTCGTGTTT
>CAJKBH010000023.1 GCA_905198125.1 uncultured Porphyromonadaceae bacterium | reverse complement strand
TTGCATGTGTTAAGCCTGCCGCTAGCGTTCATCCTGAGCCAGGATCAAACTCTCCGCTGTTTATATTGTTTTCTTTTCCTTCAATATAACGAAAATATTTGTTGGCCTGGCCTTCCTTATAGTTTGTTAGGAATTGTACGGGATAACTATGTATCCCTTGTACTCTCAAAACAACTTTTTACGCTGCTCTGTCTTGTGGCAAAATGTCATTGTTCTCCTTGCTGTTCCCAGGGTGTTGCCCCCGAAACGCGAATGCAAAATTAGTATGTTTTTCAGCCGTTGTCAAGTACTTTCATGATATTTTTTCAAATTTCCCTTACTTATCCGTTTAACTCGTTGATATTCCGTGGAATCAATAAATGTTAAATTATGTTTGGTTTTGTTAATATCAGAACTGAAAATAGATGAACGGCGCTACTTCCTCCGACATGAACTCTATTACAAGCTGCACTACCAGAATGAAAGCGATGAGCTTCACAATCCATGGGGACTTGACGAACAACGATTGACATTTGTCAGCAATGCTCTGCGGCACGAAGTGGAATGCTATCAGACACAGCATCATGATACACCACACCATCCTCGCCTGGAAAAATTGCGGGAACTGGTTCCACTGGAAGTCTACAAAAATGTTTTGGATAATCAACACAGAGTCCTGGAACGAGGCAGCACGGAAGAATACCCACAGCAATGACACATATATAAATGTAATCAGCCAGCTGACGAAAATAGTGAACCAATTGTCGGGTATTTTGGAAAGCACCGGCCTGCACATCTTGTGAACGGCGAGTCCGACACCATGCATGGCACCCCAGAACACGAACTTCCATGCGGCGCCATGCCACAGACCGCCAATTAGCATGGTCAGGAAATTGTTGACGTACGTACGTACGGTACCCTTTCTGTTCCCACCTAAAGGAATATATACATAATCACGAAGCCATGAGGAGAGCGAGATGTGCCATCTGCGCCAGAATTCCGTCAGGTTCCGACTCTGATAGGGAGAATCGAAGTTGATACCAAGTTTGAAACCCATTATCAGCGCTATGCCTATGGCCATATCCGAATATCCGGAGAAGTCACAGTATATCTGCATGGTATATCCAAGCACGCCCATCATGGTCTGTACGCCTGTGTAAAGTGTCGGCTCATTGAATATAAGGTCATTATATTGCGCGATGTAGTCGGCTATGAGTGCCTTTTTGATCACACCGCACATAATCAGCCACAGACCTGCCCAGATTTCATCGGATGTTGCCCTGCGGTTTTCCTTCAACTGCGGCAGGAAATAGTCGGCCCTTACAATAGGTCCGGCCACCAATGCCGGGAAAAAGGAAAGGAAGAATATGTAATCGAGCCAGGATTCGGTGGGTTCAATCTTCCTTTTATACACATCCACAACATAGCTGATGGACTGGAACGTATAGAACGAAATGCCGACAGGCAGGATTATATCAAGAGGCTGGAAATTCCCCTGCACCATCTGGTTCCAGTTCCAAAGGAAGAAGTTGGCATACTTAAAGTATCCCAATATTGAGAGGGACAGTGTAATAGAAAGCCACATCAGAGTTTTGCGCGCCGATTTGGTTTTCAGTTTACCCATCCACCGGGCCACCGACCAGTCAATCAGCGATGTAGCCATCAACATCAGGAAGAACAGGCCTGACGATTTATAATAGAAATACAATGAGAACAGCACGACAAATATAGTCATGCGCAACTTGTTCTTCTTCAGCAAGGCGTAAACGGGCAGAAACAGGATGAACAGCACCCAGAACAGTCCGCTTGAGAACAGCATAGGAGCCGAGGAATCGTAAGCGAACGCCTGTCCGAAATTGTTAAGAGCCAGTGCCGCGTTGTCGCGCAGAGCATCCCATGTCATAGTCGAAGCATCTTCCATCACTTGAATTTATTACTTGTTCAGAGCTTTAAGGAAAACGATATTAGGATTTATCTTTCCTATTGAATCAGACGGCACATTCGCAACAAAAGGATGCGCCGATTTAGGCAGCCATCGCATTATTGAATCTATCCACAGTGCCGATGATTTGCGCGTAGGATGAATGTGATCGGCCTTACGGTCGAAATGCATACCTTCGGACCGGAAGAAACTTCCGGGTTTGCACGTAGCCTCAAGCAAATCGTTGATACCGGAGTCCTTCTGCCAGTTCGGCGGACCAATCCATACGTATGGAATCGTATCTATTACTTCCAGAATCTTCCTGATATAAGGAAGTCGTGCGCGGGGATCCTTGAAATACAGCTCATTGCTTCCGAGCGAAATAAAGATCTGCGTAGGCTTATACCTGGCAATCTGATTGGCCAGTGTGTCATAGTCTGCCCAAATCTTTGTATTGCTCGAATCCCAGTTTACAGAATGAATGGTGTGTCCGTTAGCCCTGGCATACTGGGCAAGCCTGAGGGCGAGGTTCCACGTCATGGAATCGCCGAATATGAATAACGACTGAGGCAGCGAATCGGTCTCAGCCTTGACCTGCACTACTGAATCCCGCGGCACTATCAATGAATCGCCGGGCAAGTCATCTGATTCACTGGCAAGCAATGTCTTGTCAAACGGGGCCTTCTTGACCGTATAATTACCTATTACGATGTCATCGGAAAAGGCCACCACAAAAATAACAGCAAGCGCTGTGGCAAGCAACAGCCACAAACCGGAATAATTCTTAAACATTTACGTTCAGTCCTAATGCGGACTTCATGACAACAGGGTTATTGAAGCGGTGCCATCCATATTGCGCACTGGCACCGAGGTTTTCTTTATTGTTACAGCCAGATTCTGAATCCTGGGATAACGTGCTTGCAGATCATCGGACACGGCCTTGGCCACGGATTCGAGCAGCGACCATGACTGAGTCATACGACGGGCAACCGTGTCATAGACATCGGCGTATGACACTGTAGTAGACAGCTCCTCTGTTCGAAACTGATCGGCCGGATACCTGATTTCCACATCCACCACAAATTCATTTCCCACTGCACGCTCCTGGTCCATCACTCCGATTCGGGAGTAAAACTTCAGGTCGTTAAGCCGGATTACGAAGCATTCCATTACATTACTGATACCGGTATTTTCTCTATACGGCGCAGGTGACGTCCACCTTCAAACTGTGCGTTGAGATAAGCGTCAATAATAGCCTTAGCCTCGTCAACTGTCACAAACCGTGCCGGAAGATCCACGAAATTAGCCGCATTATGTCTGCGTGCCAGTTCGGCTATCTCGGGCAGCCAGCACAGCGCGGCCCGAATGCCCTGATGCTTGTTCAGCGTCATGCTTATGCCGTTGCCGCTGCCGCATAATGCAATGCCGAACGCACACTCACCGCGCTCTACGGCAAATGCTGCCGGATGCGCGTAGTCAGGATAATCGCACGATTCCGAACTGTATGTACCGAAGTCCTGAACATCGTAGCCTTTCGACTTCATGTATTCAATCATCTGCAGCTTCATCTCATATCCTGCATGATCACTGCAAAACGCTACTTTCTCCATAACTTATCCGTTTAATATTCGCTTTTAGCGACATTCATATTCTGATTATCAGATTCTAATTCACAGATTCGCATTCCGACCGCACTTCGCGATTGATGGAGTCTATATAATCCAGCACTTCGTCCCGGCCACGGGGCTTTTCAGACGAAGTAATGAATATCTTGGGTAATTCCTCCCAGCTTAGTTTAAGTTCATTTTTGTAAGCCTCCACATTTCGCTCCACGGCAACATTGCTCAGCTTGTCGGCCTTAGTGAAGATGATGGAGAACGGGACGCCATGCTCACCAAGCCAGTCCATGAATTCCATATCTATTTTCTGGGGCTCATGACGCACGTCTATCAGCACAAACAGATTGGTGAGCTGTCGGCGGTCCAGCACATAACCCTCAATCAGTTTCTGCAACTGGTCACGTTGTGCCTTTCCTCGTTGCGCATAGCCGTAACCGGGGAGATCCACCAGATACCACTCCCCGTCGTTGATGCTGAAATGATTTATCAGCAACGTCTTGCCCGGGGTCTGAGAGGTCTTGGCCAGGCCTTTTCGCCTTACCAGCATATTGATAAGCGATGACTTGCCGACATTCGACCTTCCTATAAAGGCATATTCCGGCGCATCGACCTCCGGACACTTGGAAACATCCGGTGAACTTATCACGAATTTGGGATTCTTGATTTCCATATCTTCCAATTTATGCCGGAATCACCGAATCGTGAACCAGCTTCAGGGCCTGTTCCGCTTTATCGTCGTTCACTACCAGCGCCAAAGTCGAATCCGACGTCCCTTCCGACAATCCGTTGACGGTAATTCCGTTGCGGTTCAGCGTACTGGTCAGCCTTGCGCCCAGACCGTGCATTCGGCGTATTCCTTCCTTTACAACAGCGATTATGGCAAGATGTTCCGTCAGGTACACGCTAAGCACGTCACCGGCGCCGATTTCAGGCGAGAACTCGTTGCGCACGGTCTCCAACGCCTTTCGTGCATCCGCGGCCTTGACCGATATCGTAAATTCCATCGCATCCTCATCGCCGGTGGCAAGCATTACCGATATGCCGTTTCGTGCCATGGCGTTGTACGTGCGTGTATTTACTTCCTCTATGTCCTTCACCACCTTCCCGTGTATGGTGACTGTAGCGGTATCACGCACATACGACACTCCCCTCACCTCGTCGGGCAAGCGTGTGGCATTGTCCGTTATCAACGTGCCGGGCATCTCGGGACGATGGGTGTTCAATATCTTGATCGGTATGTTTTTGTGAAATACCGGATAAATCGTAGGCGGATAGATCACCTTCGCACCAAACGAACATAGTTCCATGCTCTCCACGAACGACATATCGGGTATCACCTTTGCGTCCTTGATGATTCTCGGATCGGACGTCATGAATCCGTCCACGTCGGTCCATATCTCGAGCATATCGGCGTCAAGTGCAGCGGCCACCAATGCCGCGGTATAATCCGACCCGCCTCGACCCAGATTGGTGATAGTGCCGTCATTATTATCACGGGAGATGAAGCCTCCTGTCACACAATGCCGTTCCAACGGCAACGGAAAGTTGCGTTGTATCAACTGCTCGGTGGCCTTGCGGTCGGCTATGTTCCTGTCCATCCACCTTTCGGTCTTGACGAATTGAAGCGAATCCTTGTGACAGGCTCCTGAAATTATCGCAGCCACTATCACCGACGACATCCTTTCGCCGAAACTTACTATCCTGTCCAACGTACGTTCCGGAAGCTCATTAATCAGCGATACGCCCAGATAAAGATTGCCGAGCTCTGTAAGCATCGCGTCGACTTTTTCCAGCACTTCACCCTGTTTATCCTGAGGCACGAGCTCATGGATTATGTCATGATGACGCTTGGCGAAACCCTCCATGGCCTCGACACGCGTATCCTTACCTTCAGCCGATTCCCTGGCAGTAGCGATAAGCCGGTCGGTCAGTCCTCCCAACGCAGATACGACAACGACGGCCGGCGAATCAAGCGACTCCACTATTCTCTTTACATTCCGCAGGCTTTCTATGGTGCCAACCGACGTGCCGCCGAATTTCAATACTTTCATTTAAAACAGCTTGATCGAAATGTAACGCTTGGGATTTTTCTTTACATCGAGCACCAGCGAGTCAATATCGGCGGCCACTCTGTTAAGACGATTATAAAGTTCAGGGTCCTTGGTGAGAAGTCCCAGAGTGGAATTCTCCTCGTTAAGCTGGGTGCTGAAGCGTGACAGTTCATCCGTTATCTTATACACATTGTCCATCGTGGAATTGATGGGCAGCTGGTTCAGATTGTGCGAAAGCAGCATCAGGTTGTAGCTTACGGAATCCAATTTATGCGTCAGGCTTCTGGCATTGTGCATCAACGGCGGGACATCACGCTTCACCGTGCCCTGAAGGTCTCCTGTCATTGTCAGCACATTTTCCGTAATGCCGTCCAGACGACGTATGGATGCTATGAGGGCAGGATCCGAAACCAGATCGTTAAGATTGTTGATCAGCGAATCGATATGAGGCACCATCTTGTTGATATTAGGCACCAGGTCATTGGTAACGGCATCCATTATTCCTTTCTCACTGCGCAAAGGCACGAGTCCGCCGTTTGGAATAAGGTTAGCGCTCTTGCCTACCACCAGGTTTATATATCCGCCGTTTAACAGCGAGGACGCAAGCTGTGCATACGAATCCTCGGGGAGATTCAGCTTGTCGTTGACGGCCAGCAATATCTTGATCTTTCCCGGATGGTCGTAATCATACTTGATGCTTCTGACCTGTCCTACCTTGAAACCGTTGACCGTCACAGGAGCTGACTTTTCAAGGCCCGATACATCCGTAGCCTCGGCATAATAGAAATGGGTGGGATTCAACAGATTGATCCCCTTCAGATAGTCGATGCCAAAAAACAGCACCAGCCCGGCTATTATCACACACAAGCCGATTATAAACTCCTTGTTATATTTTTTCATGTCAATTCGTTATCTTAATTTATTGATCGTGAATTATTTTCCACTGTTCTTCCGACGTTTTGCCAACGACGTATGGCGTTTGTGACTGCTGGCCTGAGGTTCAGTCTGTTTTGCAACCTGAGCCGCGGCCACAGTCTTTCCGCCGGCTTCCGTCTGAGCATTTGCCTCAGATCCACGCTTCTTACCGTTTTCAGCTTTTGCCATACGGGTGGAGGAATTTATCACGATGCGCTTCTTCCCCTTCTCACTGTTATTAACATTTTTTGAGGATGATTTCCTGTCTTTTCCCTTCTTATTTTTGTCCTTGCTGTTTTTAGTATTCTTGTTTTTGACTTCCGGTTGGGGTTCCGGAATGGTTTTCTTTTCAACTATGGGTTCCTCCACCTTGGCCAGATAATCCGTTTCCTTCCGGATCAGAATCTCGCCGTTATCTATCTGTCGCTGGTCACTCAGTTTTTTCGATGAGGCCGAGCGACGGCGACGTTGTCCAACAGGAAGCGTACGATTGTGCACCGTGGCATAATTATAGCTTCTTTCCTCGGACTTGGCGGCAGGTGCCGACTGTTTTCGGTCTCCGGAATTCGAGCCGGCCACATTAAGTACAGGTATGGCCGCATCGCTTGCAGTGACTTCCGGAACCACGGCGGTTTCCGTAGTCTCCGACACGTCATCGGTCTTTTTGCTTCTGCGTTTATTGCTTCGTCTTGAAGTGCGCGAGTCCTTCTTTGTGATTGTCTCTTTCGACTCCTTCACATTGTCGGCCGAGGAATCATTCTTAACGCTCAATTGTGGCTTCATGCTCTTGGCATAGCTCTCTATTGCAGCGTACAGAGCCGATGCAAGCTGTTCCTGGCCTTTCTCGCTACCCATGAACTTCGCGCTCTCGGGATTGCATATAAAGTCGAGTTCCACCAGTACCGCCGGCATGGAAGTGGCCCACAGCACCCAGAATCCGGCCTGCTTCACACCTCTGTCAGCGCGCCGGGCGTCGGACACCAGATGTTTCTGCGCCTCGTTGGCAAACTTCAGGCTCTGACCCAGATTCTTTTTCTGAGCCATCTCGAATATGATATACGATTCATCCTTCTTGGGATCGAAGCCAGAATATTTCTGTTCGTAGTTGCTTTCAAGCTCTATCACCGAGTTCTCTCGCTGGGCTACCTTAAGGTTATTGGCGTCTTTGTGCAGACCGAGCGCGTATACGGACGAACCGGCCACCTTGCGGCGATTCGGATTGCTCTTGTCTACAGAGTTGGTATGTATCGAGACAAACAGATTGCCACGATTGCGGTTCGCGATATTGGCCCGTTCCTGCAGTGATATGAAGTTGTCGTCGTCGCGCGTCATCACAACCTTTACGTCCGACATCTTCTTACCGATCAGGGCAGCCAGTTTCTTGGCCACGCCCAGGTTTATGTCCTTTTCACGCACGTTGTTATCGACCGCACCTGTATCGTGACCGCCATGCCCGGCATCTATCACGACTGTAAATTCCGGCTGTTGCGTAGTCCTGCGGGCAGCATCGGCCACGCCGCCACATATTGCGACAGCAGTTAACGCCAGATATATTGTCTTCTTTATGATATTCACGTAATTATTCGAATTTTTTCCTGATGAACACGAAGTCACGTCCCAGATATTTCTCCCTTACAACTGGATTGGCCACAAGCTCCTCGCTGGTACCCTGGAACAACACCTTGCCTTCAAACAGCATGTAGGCCCTGTCGGTGATACCTAAGATTGAGTCTGCCTTATGGTCGGTGATCAGCACGCCGATGTTGCGTTCCTTCAGGTGATATACCACTGACTGAATATCCTCCACGGCAATCGGGTCGACAGCCGCGAAAGGCTCGTCAAGCATTATGAATTTAGGGTTGATGGCCAGACACCTGGCAATCTCCGTGCGTCGGCGCTCGCCGCCGGACAGATTGCTGCCCTTGTTGCGGCGCACGTGCTCAAGCTTGAATTCCCTGATGAGTTGTTCCAGCTTCTCTTTCTGATACTCCTTGCTGGTGCCGGACATCTCAAGAATAGCGCGGATATTGTTCTCCACGCTTAGCGTACGGAACACCGAAGCCTCCTGCGGCAGATAACCTATACCCATCTTGGCACGCTTGTATACAGGATATTCCGTTATGTCGTGACCGTCAAGATACACGCGGCCACTATTCGGACTGATCAGGCCCACAGTCATATAGAACGTAGTGGTCTTACCTGCCCCGTTAGGACCTAACAGACCGACAATCTCACCCTGCTTCACTTCTATCGACACCTTGTTGGCCACGGTACGTTTACCGTATTTCTTAACAAGATCCTGGGTTCTTAATATACCCGGAGCCGGTTCCTCCGTTTCAGTCTCCACTACCTCTGTGCCTTCCGGTGTGGTCACTTCCGTTGCAGACGCCACCGTCACGGTCTCCTGATCCGGGACGCGGCCTTCCAGGTCTGCCTCCTCCTCGGGTGTGAGCTTATCGGGACGTTCCTCAACGTTCCTGTTCAACTTCTTATGTCCGAACCCGAATATCCTCATTTCAGCAAAGATCTGATGTAATCCGTCAGTAACTTGATAGCCACCATATTATGACCGCCTTGTGGCACGATAAGGTCCGCATAACGCTTTGACGGTTCTATGTATAGTTCATGCATGGGCTTAAGCGTCTCGCGGTAGCGGTCAATCACCATTTGCGGAGTGCGGTTGCGCTCTATGCAGTCGCGGCTTATGACACGAATCAGGCGCTCGTCTGCCTCGGCGTCTACAAACACCTTCACATCCGTCATGTCGCGCAGGGTCTTGTCCGTCAGCACCAGTATACCTTCCACCACCACTACTTCCGTGGGGCGCAGCGTGATGGTTTCCTTCATGCGCGAACACGTGATGAAATCGTACGTAGGCATCTGCACGGTCTTGCCTTCCTTCAGTTCCTGCAAGTGCTTGGTCAGCAAAGTCCATTCTATCGAGGCCGGCTCGTCATAGTTCATTTTCAGACGTTCCTCCAACGGTATATGGGCATTGTCCTTATAGTAACAATCCTGAGGAATCACGCTCACTTCACCCGGAGGAAGCGCTTCCATGATTTTCCTGACCACTGTGGTCTTGCCCGAGCCTGTGCCGCCCGCTATACCTATTACCAACATCTTTGTTCTATGTTTCGAAAGTTGTGAAGATTTAGCTACAAAATTACAAAATTATACCCTTAACCCCAAATTTTTTACTAACTTTGCATAAATTTTGGACAGATCACAATGTTTGCATCATCAATAAAGACTCTTGGGAAATACTGCCTCTTTCTGACGCAGGTATTCCGCATTCCCGACAAATGGAGGGAGTTTTTCAAAAGCCTGGTCAAGGAGATATATAAGCTGGGTGTGGACTCCATTCCCCTGGTCATCATCATTTCCATATTCATCGGTGCCGTGATATGCATTCAGATGACCATCAATATCGTATCGCCGTTGATTCCCACATACGCCACAGGACTGGCCACCCGCGAGATTCTGATTCTGGAATTCTCGTCCACCATGATGTGTCTGATCCTGGCCGGTAAGGTCGGCAGCAATATTTCGTCAGAGATCGGCACCATGCGTGTCACCGAACAGATTGACGCCATGGAAATCATGGGAATCAATTCGGCCAACTTCATTGTGCTGCCTAAGATTATCGGATTCATCCTGTTCATACCCGTACTCGGCATCCTCTCGATGTTCTTCGGAATATTAGGAGGTATCATAATCGCTGAGTTTACCGATATGATCAGTTACGAGCATTTCGTATACGGTCTGCAGTCATTCTTCAACGAATGGTACATCTGGTATTCGCTGATCAAATGTCTGGTATTCGCTTTCATCATCACCTCGGTGGCAGCCTTCTATGGTTATTATGTCAAGGGAGGCTCGCTCGAAGTGGGTCAGTCCAGCACCAAGGCCGTGGTGTCGAGTTCTATCCTGATTCTGCTGGCCGATGTGATTCTCACTAAACTTCTGTTGCAATGATCGAAGCTCACAACATATCCAAATGGTTTGACGGTCAGCAGATCCTGTTTGACGTATCGGCCAGGTTCGAGACCGGCAAGACCAATCTGATAATAGGGCAGTCAGGCTCAGGCAAGACTGTATTTATGAAATGTCTTATCGGATTGCTGACACCCGAAGAAGGCGAGATACTATACGACGGACGTAAGTTCCGGTCGCTCGACATAGAGCAGAAGCGTCAGCTGCGCACGGAAATCGGCGTGCTGTTCCAGGGTTCGGCCCTGTTCGACAACGAGACAGTGCTTGGCAACGTGATGTTCCCGCTGAAGATGTTCAGCCCGTTAAGCCATTCCGAGCAGCTGGAACGTGCCCGGTTCTGCATCAACCGCGTAGGCCTGAAAAACGCCGATGACAAATACCCGAGCGAAATTTCCGGAGGTATGCAGAAGCGCGTGGCCATAGCACGTGCCATCGCACTGAATCCCAAATATCTGTTCTGCGACGAGCCAAACTCCGGACTCGACCCCAAGACCTCTATCCTTATTGACGAGCTTCTAAGCGACATCACGCACGAATACGAAATCACTACAATAATCAATACCCACGACATGAACTCGGTGCTGGGTATCGGCGAGAACATCGTGTTCATCAATCAAGGCCGATGCGACTGGACCGGCAATGACAAGACCATATTCCGGTCCAAGAGCAAGTCACTGAATGACTTTGTGTTCGCATCCCGGCTCTTTAAAGAGGTCAAGCTTTTCCTTGAGCGCCAGTACGAAAGCGAATCCAAGGCTGAATACAAAGGCTGATCCAGACCTTTTCTCGGGTCGAAATCAAAGGAAACAATATCAGTTTTTATTTGTTGATACAGTAAAGGCTGACGGATGTCGGCAAACCGATATCCGTCTGTCACAAAACGTGTAATCTACTTATAAAAACAAACTGATATGTCAGACACAAAGAAAAGTGTAAAGGGAACCAAGACCGAAGCCAATCTGGTCATCTCCTATCTTGCCGAATCATCGGCATACACCCGCTACATGTTCTATGCACAGCAGGCCGACAAAGAGGGATATTTCCCCATCGGCGAGATATTCCGAGCAACGGCCGAAAACGAGATGCGTCACGCCAAAGTATATTTCAAATATCTGGAGGGTGGCTCGGTATCGGTGCCTATGGCAGCGGACGCAGGCGTGATCGGCACTACTGCCGAAAACCTGGCCATCGCCGCGAAGGAGGAGAAATTCGAGGGCGTGGAATTATATGAAGGATTCGCCAAAACAGCCAAAGAAGAAGGATTCGACGAAATAGCCGATCATTTCAGTGCCATCGCCACAATCGAACAGCGTCACGAAGACCGCTTCAACCACTACCTGAAACAGGTTCAGGATGGTACGGTCTGGAAACGCGACACTCCCATCAAGTGGCAATGCCTGGTTTGCGGATACGTATACGAAGGCCTCACACCTCCCAAAGTATGCCCCGCATGCGACCATCCGTATCAGCATTACATCGGTCTGGATTACGATGTAATCTGATAAACGATTATAGAAATAATACACACATCCTCAGCTCCGGTCGCACTGCCTCCGGAGCTCTTTTATTTTATCCTCCGCCGTGCATCTCACGGCATTTTCCAGACGCTGTCTGGCAGTAGCATTGTTCATCGGATCTTGAGCGGTATCCTGGTCGGCATTGATGTCTATCACTTTCTCAAATCCCGAATTCAACAGCGCTTCCCTGTCCTCGACTTTTCCGGCAAAAAGCCATACCGGCACACCCCGCTTCCGGGCATGACTCAGGATGCCGGCCGACACCTTTCCCTGCAACGTCTGGCTGTCGGCTTTCCCCTCGCCTGTCAATACTATGGCTGTTTCATCAAGTATTGCATCGAAATCTGAAAGCGACAGCATATAGTCTATACCTGATTCCATCTTAGCACCCGCAATAGCCGCCAGTCCATACCCTGCGCCACCTGCCGCTCCGGCGCCTTTCACCGATGTGGTTTTTATGCCTGTTTTCCGTTCAACCACTTCACGCACATTCTTCATACCTCGTTCCAGCCCATCCAGATCCTCTGCCTTGACTCCTTTCTGAGGAGCATAGAGCCTCACAGCACCCATCGGCCCGCAGAACGGTATATCGGCGTCATAAAGCACCGTTATGTCGCATTGTATCTTCAGTGAATCCAACTCGGTTGCATCTATGTCAGTAATGTCAATCAGGTCGGTTCCGGTTACGGGTCGATTTAAAATTCCATCCCTCGTATATACCTTCAGTCCGAGTGCCTGAAGCGCTCCAAGCGCCGCATCGTTTGTGGCACTTCCGCCAAGACATATCGTGATATGCTTCGCCCCTGCTTCTATTGCCTTTGCCATAGCCATACCCAATCCGTACGAGCTTGTGCGCATGGCATCGCGTTCATCGGGAGTCAGCATGGTCAATCCGGCACATTGCGCCATTTCTATATATGCGGTCTCGCCATCCCAATCCATTACATATTCAGACTCTCGTTCGCGCAACAACGGATCAAGCACCCGAATTGGCACCTCACGCCCACCTGTCATGCTACGTATCGCATCGATTGTGCCTTCCCCTCCGTCTGCCATAGACATAACGGACACCATGCAACCGGGCTTAGCACTCATGACGCCCCTCTTGGCTGCCTCTCCGGCCTCCAGACTGGTCATACAACCCTTAAACGAATCGAACGCACATATCACTTTCATAACATTGCAAAAGTAATATTTTTTGACCGTAAAACAATAATTGCAATCAATACTGACTTATTAGATTAGAACATACTTGACATGATTATAGAGATAACTGACATCAACGACTCCCGCATCGCGCCGTATGTCGGCCTGACGGAAGCCCAGTTGCGTAACAGGCTGCATGCCGACCGGGGCATTTTCATAGCGGAAAGTCCCAAAGTAATCCGTGTGGCATTGAGCGCCGGCTATGAACCGATTTCAATGCTCTGCGAGGAACGTCACATCACTGGCGACGCAGCCGACATAATTCAGTCGTGTCCTGACATCGACATATACACCGGCTCACGCGACTTGCTGACCACTATAACGGGATATAAGCTGACTCGCGGCGTGCTTTGTGCCATGCGACGCAAGCCGTTGCCGTCAGTCGAGCAGATTTGTGCAGAGAGCCATCGCGTCGCCGTGATTCATGGGGTGACCGATACCACCAATATAGGTTCCATCTTCCGTTCGGCTGTCGCGTTGGGAATTGATGCCGTAGTGCTGTCGTCCGATTCCTGCGACCCCCTGAACCGACGTGCCGTCCGCGTGTCGATGGGCACCATTTTCCTGGTGCCTTGGACATTCTCTGACCATCCATTGCAGGAGCTGAACAGCCTCGGATACAAAACAGCCGCTTTAGCTCTTTCCGATAACTCCGTCAGCATCGACGATCCATTGCTGAGTGATATTGACAAGCTGGCCATGATACTCGGCACTGAAGGCGACGGCCTTCCAGCCTCTACGATAGCAGAGGCGGACTATACCGTCCGCATTCCCATGCATCATCAGGTAGATTCCCTCAATGTGGGGGCGGCAGCCGCTGTTGCATTCTGGCAGTTACGCCATGCTGGCGTCAAATAACGACATCTGACGGTTTCATTCAGGCTTCAATGCCACCCATGTGTGGTCATGGCCGGTGGCGGGAATCACCTTCTCAAGCAAATCATTGAGTGTCATCACGATGCTTGATGTATTCACACACGGATGGCATGCGTATGTGGTGCACTGCTTCAGGTCCTCGTCTATTATCAGCCTGACCTTATGATCCTTGTCATGAATCAGACCCATGGGCGATACGGCACCCGGATGAATGTGCAGGTATTGATCCATCTGTTCGGCTCCGGCAAACGATAACCGGGCGCATCCCAACTGCGAGCTGAGATATTTGGTCTTGAACGGCTTGTCGGCGGGTATCATAAGCAGATAGAAGTCGGTCTGCTGTCTGTTGGTCAGGAACAGGTTCTTGAACACCGGAGCACCGGCATCCTTGCGCACCATCTCGCACTCCTCCATTGTGAAGGCAGCCGGATGGCACAAGGTGGTGTAGCTCACGCCTAAGTTGTCCAGGAAATCGTATACCTCAAGTTCTGCTTCCGTTCGCAACTCATTCCCTTCCGTGGGACGTCCGTTATATTTTACTGTCTTGAAATCCATGTCATATATGTTCTACCGGTGCAAAATTACTGCTTTTATTCCTTATTTTTTAGTAATTTTGCTTACAAAATAGAACTTTTACATAATCATGAAACAGGCGATTTTACGGTATATTGTTACATTTCTGATGTTTATGGCTCTTTTCATCATTGAAAAGCCCATATTCATGATCGTCTATTCATCTCTATATCCGGGCATAGGCATCGGAGACGTTTTCTCCGTGATATGGCATGGCCTATTGATCGATGCTTCCGTTTCAGGATACCTTACCGTCATTCCTGCTCTGCTTATTCTGGTAATGCTTTTGGTACGTTCGCGGGTAACAGACATAATTGCACGCATTTACTTCATAATCGTGTCTTTGCTGCTCGCCGCCATATTCGTGGGCGACACCGTACTGTACGGTTACTGGGGTTTCAAGCTCGACGCCACTCCCCTGTTTTACTTCGCATCGTCACCGTCGGCGGCTATGGCCAGCGTATCTACATGGCAGGTAATTGGAGGCGTATTTCTGTGGCTTGCTGTCGCCGCTCTGTTTTATATCGCGTTCCATTTCACATCCTTGCGTATCAAGGTCAGTCCTTTATCTAAAAAGCGCAAACCTTGGGGCGTGGCTCTCGCACTCTTTATGACCGCCCTCCTGTTTCTCCCTATACGCGGTGGCGTCACGGTCTCAACCATGAACGTCAGCTACGCATATTTCAGCCAGAACCAACGTCTGAATCATGCCGCCGTCAATCCGGCATTCTCGTTGCTCTATTCGCTAAACCAGCAGAAGGATTTCAGCAAGCAGTTCCGTTATTTTGACAACGACGAGGCCACACGCATTGCCGCAGAACTGACCGACACCCGATTCACCGGTGACACCACTTTGCTCAACACCTACCGCCCCGACGTATGGATCATAATCGCCGAAAGTTTTTCGGCACATCTCATGCCGTCACTCGGTGGCGAACCCATAGCCGTGAAACTCGATTCCATCGCACGTTCCGGACTGCTGTTCACCAACTTTTACGCATCCAGCTTCCGCACGGATCGCTCACTGCCCGCTATTCTCAGCGGATTCCCCGGACAGCCCAACACCTCAGTGATGAAGTATGTAAAGAAAGCCGAACATCTTCCTTCAATCCCGCAGTCTTTGCGTAAAGTGAGGTACGATTGCGCATACTATTATGGCGGTGACGTCAATTTTACCAACATGCTGGCTTATCTGGTAAACTGCGGATTCGGACATATTGTAAGCGACAAGGATTTCAGCATCAGTGAAAAGGCCAGCAAATGGGGTGCGCACGACCATACCCTGTTCGCTCACGTCATTGCAGAGAATGCCGCGGACACCGTCGCCGGCCCCCGTTTCCGCGTGGTGCAGACATCCAGCAGCCACGAGCCTTTTGAGGTGCCGTTCCATAGCAAATTTACGGACAAACGCCTCAATGCTTTCGCATACGCTGACAATGCGATTGCGACGTTTGTCAACAGCCTTGCCACATCGTCCCGCTGGGACCGTACGCTTGTCGTGATTGTGCCCGACCATTACGGCGTGTATCCCGACAATCTCACCGATCCGCAGGCCCGTCATCGCGTGCCGTTGATCATGACCGGAGGCGCACTGAAGCGCCGTGGCACTATTGCCACTGTCGGCGATCAGACCGATATTGCCGCCACACTGCTTGACGCGCTTGCCATTCAGCATCAGGACTTCAAGTTCAGTACAAATCTGATGGACTCCGTAGCACCACACTACGCGTTCTTTACATCACCCTCGGACTTCGGATTGGTATCGGCCACAGACACCGTGACATACAGCATCGAATCCGACAAACCAATCAAAATGCAGGGGCAGAATCCCGATAAGGCTCTTGACCGCGCAAAGGCTTATCTGCAGAAAATCTACGACGCCATGTCCGACCTCTGATTCCTTTTGCATTTACGCACCGATTTCCGGATTACAACTACTATAACTACGATTACAGCTAACGACAACAGCACCCATCCGGCCATGACATGCACATACGGCACATTCAGACTGATGTTGTCGTGCAACGGACTGATATACAGGTCGGCCAGCGGAGCAATAACAGCGTACTGTTTGCCGAGCATGTCGCTTTCAACCCTCATTGTATCATCGATAACCATCGTCTTTCGTGTGGAATCGTTATATTCCGGCCATATTTGACCCGGTAAGCTCGGATCTCCTGTGCGAGCAAAATTAGTCCACATCTCCTGCACCGTGGCCGAGAGTTTCGGATCGACGTTATTTCCGGTGTACCTGTTCTCGTTCAGATTCCCGAAAACATACGGTAGTTCAACCGTATGACAGGCACCCCTGTCTGGTAGCGCCGACGCCTTGGTCCAGTAATAGTTGTAGGTCTTGCCTCCTGATTCTGCATGACATCGGGCCGTGAAAGTAGAAGGAATGCGAAACATCAGATCCGTTATAAATTCCACGCGGCCCCAGGTTCTGCCTTTGGAATAGTCATCAGTAAAACGGTTGCAAGCCTCGCGCTCAGCCTGCGGCAGTTCTTCCATAATATTCTCATACCACACATTTATCGCTATCTTGAACGGTATGATGCCTCCCATGCCCCCTATCCAGTAGTTTGCCTCATCACTGTTTGTTCCTGTCATGAAGTCTATGTCACGGGCTTTCCCTTCTCGATAAGCCTTGTATGGATCCAACGGTATCAGCTTACCGTCACGCATGGGGAATCGGTTATGGGCATCCACTTTCATGCTTAGCTCGGCCAACTGGTCCTGGTTCAGCTCCATCAAGCCTTCCACATTGTCTATACCGGTTTCCTTCACCACCAGATCTGTAAGTTCCTCGGCCTGCTTCCGACTGCTGGTCAATGCCACCGAACCGCTTTCGGCTATCACACGCCGGAACAATCCCTTGGATCGGTCTATCAGCGGTAACAGCGACACGCTGCCGCCACCCGCCGATTCGCCGAAGATGGTTACGTTATCAGGATTGCCTCCGAATGCCGCGATGTTCCTACGCACCCACTTCAATGCCTCTATCTGATCCAAAAGACCGAGATTCGCGCTCTCCGAATAGTCCTCTCCTCCTTTCAGAGTCGAAAGATCCAGGAATCCGAATATTCCGAGCCTGTAATTGATTGTCACCAATATTATGTCCGGATGCGCTTTCACCAGGTTGTGTCCGTCAAACATCGGGTCCGAAGATCCTCCCCAGCCGTAACTGCCGCCATGTATGTAAACCATCACCGGCCTACGTCCGAGCGAAGCACTGTCGTTCTGTGCTGTCCATACGTTCAGCGTGAGGCAATCCTCGCTCTGCGGATATAATGATCCCAGACAACCTAAGTCCTTACTCTGAATGGACGATTTGCCGAAATAATATGCCTGCCACACACCGTTGCTGGCCGGTGCAGGCTCCGGCGCATGCCAGCGGAGCCTTCCCACCGGGGGCTGAGCGTAAGGAATGCCCTTGTAGCTCAGCACGCTGTCTGTCGCTTTGCCTATATAATAGCCGTTATATGTCTTGACTGAATATGATGCCGTGGAATCCCGAGCCGGTAACGGCAGATTCTCGCCGTACATAGACAGCATCCTTGCGGACTCCTTCTCTAATTCTTTGTTGCCGCAACCCGCCATAAGACAGGATGCCAACATTATTATGAATCCTAATTGTTTCTTCATCTATAAACGTATTCTGATTATTTACCGTTATTATAACAAACGCTCGTTTCGTTGAGATTGATATCATAAACCAATTACTGATTATGAAAGTATTATTGATTAATGGCTCGCCTCATAAAGAGGGCAATACACATATCGCTCTGACAGAGGTAGCCAAGACGCTTGAAGCAGAAGGGATTGAAACCGAGATTTACTGGATCGGCAATCATCCGATTCCCGGCTGTATCGCCTGCTACAAATGCTATGAGACGGGTGTATGCGTGTTCAATACCGGAGCTTACGCCGACCTTTACACCAAAGTCCGGGAAGCGGACGGATATGTCATCGGGTCTCCGGTATATTACGCCGGTCCGGCCGGTAGCCTCTGCGCTCTGCTAGACCGTCTGTTCTATTCCGCCGGACGTTTCATGGCCTATAAGCCTGCGGCAAGCGTCAACGTGTGCCGCCGCGGCGGTGGCGCCACTTCGTTCGACCGTCTGAACAAATATTTCACCATCAACAACATGCCCGTAGTACCGTCGCAGTACTGGAACATTGTATATGGCCGCGACCCGGGCGAGGCAAGTCTGGATGCCGAAGGCCTCCAGACCATGCGCACGTTAGGCCGCAATATGGCATGGATGCTGAAATGCCTGAACGGTGAGTATGTACCACATCCCGCGCCCGAACCGCGTCAGGCCACAAACTTCATACGATGAGATTCACACCGGATAATATCAAGGAACTGGCTCCTGACGAGATATTCGTGTTCGGGAGCAATCTTGCCGGCCATCACGGTGGCGGAGCGGCCCGCGTGGCTCTGGACCGCTTCGGCGCTCAGTGGGGACAAGGCGAAGGAATCCAGGGTCAGAGTTACGCCATTCCCACAATGCAGGGTGGCGTGGAGACAATCAAGCCATACGTCGATCGATTCCTTGACTTGGCGTATGAATGGGACCAGAACACGTTTCTGGTCACACGTATAGGATGTGGCATAGCCGGATTCACGCCGGAGCAGATAGCTCCGCTGTTCGACCGTGCCCTCGATATGTACAATGTCGTGTTGCCCCGGGATTTCTACGACATTCTCATAGCGCGCCGCAAACGCCTCGGCATCCCGTTGCCTCCGGGCATCACCGATTGATTACATTATTATACAAACTCTTACACGAACGGCGGGGACTGGAATGACGGCGTCCTCGCCGTCAACTTTTTATTTGATTTTCTATCAAAAAATGTTAACTTTGCGGTAACTAAATGCAATAGCAACATGAATATCAGAACGATTTTAATTGCCGGCACCGTCACACTCGCCGCATCCTTGACTGTAAAGGCTCAGGAACTGACCGAAGGTTCGTATCGTGCATTGGTCGGTATCAGAACAGCTTGTGCGCAGATTGACTTCTCCAAGGCCACTGTCGATGGAATACCATTCATAGAATTTGCCGAATATGACGGATACAGGTCCAGAAAGGATTTTCGCGAGGATTACGAGGAAGACATATTGGACTTGCTCGGCGATTTCATCGAGGAATTCAACGATGTTGAGAGTCCTATACGTCTCACAGTGAATCGCCGCGTGGAGACCCGTCTTGACATCAACGTACGCAAGGTTGTGACAAACGGCAGTCAGTTCTGGGCCGATTTCGTGTTCTGGGACAAGGAATCGGGCGATGTGCTGGCATCTTTCTATATGGAAGCCGAAGACGGTCGCGTAGGTTCGTTCATGAACCTGCTTGGCGACGCCATGGAAGAAGCCGGCGAGAAACTTGCCAGACACCTGAAAAAGAACATCCGGCGCGAAATCAAACAGATGGAGAAATCCCGTTAACAACTAATCCACACCATCACGATACAATTCCTGACTATCAAGACACAATGAATCCCGACACTCGACGGTGCCGGGATTCATTATTCATTGAGCCATTCAGAAGTTTTTGGCGAATTTCTCGAAACGTTTAAGGCCTTCGATCATACGGGCTCGCGGACAGGCTATGTTCCAGCGCATGAATCCCTCGCCGTCCTGACCATACATAGTGCCGGCGTTCAGCCATAATCCGGCCTCCTCTATCAATCGCTTCTCCAGTTCGGCCGATGTCATGCCGAATTTGCGGCAGTTCATCCATACCAGATACGTTCCCTCTAATTTTGTAATCGGGGAATCTGGCAGATGTTCCTCGCAGAACCTACGCATATACTCATAATTGCCATATATGTACTCTAAGAGCTGGTCCAGCCATTCCGCGCCTTCGTTGTATGCCGCCTGCAACGCAATAACGCCAAAGGGATTCACATCGCATACCTCGTTGATGTTTATGGCACGGTCTATCTTGGCACGACGCCCGGCATCTGCACACACAATGTTGGCTATCTGCAGTCCGGCGATATTGAACGCCTTGCTCGGAGACACACAGCTGACGGAATGCCGGCTGAATTCCTCGGAAATCGAAGCGAACGGCGTATACTCATAACCCGGCATCACAAGCTCGCAATGTATCTCGTCGGCAATCACCACAACATCATGGCGAATACAGATCTCTCCTATTCTGATCAGTTCATCGCGGCTCCATACCCTTCCGGTGGGATTGTGAGGATTGCACAGAATCATCGCCTTTACCTTCGGATCCGATACCTTGCGTTCCAGATCCTCGAAATCTATCGAATATGTTTTGTCGGCATATACTAATCGCGACTCTACTATCTCGCATCCGTTATTGCGGATTGACGAGAAGAAGCAGTTGTAGACCGGTGTCTGAATCAGCACCTTGTCGCCGGGCGCAGTCAACGCCTTTATGATGGCCGAAAGAGCCGGAACCACTCCCGAAGTATAGATAATCCAGTCATTATCGATGTTCCATCCATGACGGCGTGCGAACCATCCCGTAACGGCGGCATAGTAACTTTGCGGCACACGGGTATAACCGAACACTCCGTGGTCTACCCTGCGACTCAATGCCTCTATAATGGGCGGAGCGGTACGAAAATCCATGTCGGCCACCCACATGGGAAGCACGTCCGGATTTTCCGCGCTGTCCCACTTGACGCAATTAGTCCCGCGCCTGTCTATAATCTCGTCAAAATCGTATTTCATACTTGCTGTTCTTACCTCGTCACTATGACTTATGACCTATACTTATCTTGCAGTCTGCCGGTGCCTTTATGTTCTCGTCTATCGTTATTGAACCGATTTCGTCGGCCACGATGCGCCCTGTACGGGGATTCTTGATGTTGGTGATGGCTCCGCGTATGTCTGCGTCAAGCTCGCTGTATTCAAACGCACGGTCGCACCCCGGATCGAACGTGCAGTTCTCCAGTATCAGGTTATGCGCGTAGCACAGAGGCTGTTCGCCTGAGATATGGCAGTTGACGAGACGCAGATTCCGTGAATGCCATCCCAAGTACTCGCCGTTAAGCTCCGAATCGTATATGGTCACGTTCTCCACCTCCCAGAAGGCATCTTTCGTGGTGATCTTGGCATGGTGTATCTCGGCGTTCTTCACATACTGAAATACATACTTGCTGTCGCTTTCCAGGCCGTCAACATATATGTCGCTGCTGAACATGAACGGATATGTGCCGCCGTGCAATTTCAGGTTCTTTATGCGTATGTTTTTGCAACGCCAGAACACCTCGTCGGCATCGTTCATCGTCACGTTCTCGATGTCTATATCGTTCATCTCGCGGAACATTTTCGGCGCGTCTATCACTGTGTCGGTCATCTTCAGATGGTCGCAGTACCACAGCGCCGAGCGGCCCCCGACATCGAAGTAGCACCGGTCTATCTTGAATCCATGCACATGCCAGAAAGGGTAGTTACCCTCAAACCGGCAGTTGACGGCCTCGATGTTGCTGCATTCCTTTATGGCCGACTCGCCCTCGCGTATGGTCACATTCTCCAGACGCAGGTCGTGCGATTCGAACAGCGGTCGCTCGCCTCCGAATTCCGTATCTTTTATCGTTTTCATATCCTGATGTATAGTTCAATTTAAGGCTTGGTCATTGTACCTTCAATGCACGTCGCAAAATTACAAATAAATCGGCTGTATTTGATATCTGGATTTATGAAATAATTACCATTATTCCATATCGGGCTGCATCTTGGGCTTGACCTTACGCATCCACCGTTCCCATTTAAGGTATATCAGGAAGATAAGTCCTCTGAAGCAAAGCTCGATGCACATAGCCACCCACACGCCTTTCAGGCCCATTGTCGGAGCCAACAGTGCAGCTAATGTCAGACGCACCGCCCAGATGCTGAACAAGTTCATCACGCAAGGCACCAGCGTGTCGGCGGCGCCGACGAATACTCCGTATGCCACTATGGATGCTGCGAACATCGGCTCGGCGAAAGCCTCTACCCTCAAAGCCATCACACCAAGATTCCTTATTTCTGTCACAGGCGACATCAATCCGATTATCTCGGGCGCAAATATGTACATCAGCACACCCATCACGCCCATCACCACCATACCCATTCCGACTGTAATACGGGCAAAACTGCGTGTCAGAGTTCTGTTTTTTGCTCCGATGCTTTGCCCCACCAACGTAGTGGCGGCATCAGCAATACCGTAGCCCGGCATATAGCATAGGCTCTCGGCCGTGACGGCAAATGAATTGGCTGCGATGGCAAATACTCCCAACGGCGCCACTATGACAGTGGTCAGTATCTGCGCTCCGCAGATCAGCACATGCTCCACACCCATTGGCAATCCGATGTTCAGTGCCTTGCGTATAGTCTCCCGTCTTGGCAGGAATCGGCCGTGCTCTCCCGTAAGTTTCAACTCCGTGGAACGCGCCGACAGATACCATATCAGTATTGCCGCCACCACGGTTTCGGCTGCAGCCGTACCCAACGCGGCTCCCTTCACGCCCAATCCGGCGCCCGGTATCGTCAACGATAAGAATCCTATGTTCCAATGATGCGACGGGAATATCAGTAGGAAATTGAATATTACATCCAGCGCGCACATCGTCACTCCCAGCATACTCGGCACCTTCATGTTGCCGCTGCACCGCAACATGCTGCTCGCAAGGAAGTTCAGCTGCATCGCCGGCAGAAATGCCGCGTATATCATGAAATACAGCGACGAATCACCGCATATCGAAGCGTCACCGCCCAGCCATACAGGCAGCATGTCGCTGATTGCAACGCCAATCAACGCCAGCATAAGGCTGAATGCAAACGTTGCTATCATGGACTGCCTCAACACGGCGCGGGCACCGTGCATGTCGCCGGCCCCGATCCGGTGCGCAACCTGCACCGAGAAACCGGTCGCAGCCGCGCCGCATAAGCCTGAGAACAGCCATGTACTGGTGGATACGAGCCCTATGGAGGCCGATGCCTCGGCGCCGAGATGTCCCACCATGGAGGCGTCGATATATTGCATCACTATGGAGGAAAGCTGGGCAATCACGGCAGGCACGCTGAGCAGCATCGCCAGGCGTAGCTTCTGCCCTGTCGTCATCGCGGATCCCTGCCGTATCCGGGCAAGAAGCGCGTCGGTCCCTTCCCCTCTCATAGCCATCACTAATATCTGATATCTGCCATCTGTTCACTGTGTGCCGCGGCTATCTTGTTAGCCACCACGACAGCACTTGATATATGGTTGCAGATATGCTCGTCGCCTATCAGTCCGTCTACACCGGCTGTATGAAGCGATGCCCGCACATTGTCGCGCACTCCCGACAATACTATCAGAATTCCTTCGGAATGCGACGACTCTATCAGCAGCTTCAGGTTGTGGATACCTGTCGAATCGATAAATGGCACCTTGCGCATACGGATTATACGCACTATCGGTTTCTCCTGCGGCGTGATACGCATCATCTCGTCGAATTTCGTAGCGGCTCCGAAGAAGAACGGCCCGTCTATCTCATATACCGACACACCGGGGTTCAGATTCAGCACCTCATGCTTCGACAGGTCGGTGTCCTCGGCGGCGTCAAGCTGCTCGCCGTAAACCTTGATGGTAGTGTTCTCGGTGACACGGCGCAGGAACATCACCACAGCCAACAGCAGGCCGATCTCGATGGCGATGGTCAGGTTGAACACCACTGTCAGCAGGAACGTGACCAGCATCACCGACAGGTCGCCCTTGGGATTGTGAACCATATCCACGACCGTGCGCCATCCGCTCATGTTGTAGCTGACCATGATCAGCACTGCCGCCAGACACGACATAGGTACCATGTTGATCAACGGCATGGCGAACATGAACACGCCTAACAGTACTATCGCGTGAACTATACCGGCCACCGGGGTCTTACCGCCGTTGGTGATGTTTGTCATGGTGCGGGCTATGGCTCCGGTCACGGGTATGCCGCCGAATATAGGAACTATCACATTGGCCAGTCCCTGTCCCATCAGCTCGGTGTTACAGTTGGTGCGGTCGCCTGTACGACCGTCGGCAACCGTGGCGCTCAGCAGACTCTCGATTGCGCCCAACATAGCTATGGTAAAGGCCGATGGCAACAGGAGATTGACAGTCTGCATATTGAATCCGAGATTGGCCACCGGCGGCATCGACGGCGACAGATTGCCGAAACGGTCCCCGATTGTCTCTATACCGCTTATTCCCATAAATTCGCGCATTATCCATGTCGCCAGCGTCACCAATACAATTGCCGTCAATGCGCCCGGTAACTTTGATGAAATCTTAGGAGTGACAATATTAATCAGCAACGCCAACAATCCCACCGCGAGAGTCGCGATGTCTATGGTGTTGAAGTTAGCGATGTACACACGCCATTTGCCGATGAAATCGCCCGGCACCTGCTCGGTGATATGCAGTCCGAAGAAATCGGGCATCTGGGTGGAGAATATCGTCAGCGCGATACCGGCCGTGAAGCCAACCACGATAGGATACGGTATGAACTTGATGACCGTGCCGAGATGGAACAGTCCCATCAGCAACAGGATACATCCGGCCATGAACGTGGCCATTGCCAAGCCCGTCAGACCGTAAACCTGAATGATGTTGTAGATAATTACGATGAATGCACCCGTAGGACCACCGATCTGCACCGTGTTACCGCCGAAGGCGCTTACTATGAAACCGCCTATTACAGCCGTCACCAGACCGACTGTCGGGCTAACGCCGCTTGCTATGGCGAAGGCGATTGCCAGCGGCAAAGCCACAATTCCTACTACAATTCCCGCAACCAGATCCTTGCGGAACTTCTCCATGCTGTAATCTCGGCATGCCGCTATCAGCGCGGGATGAAAATCCAAACGTCCTACTGCTTTCATAAAACATCAATTGGAAGCCGATCAATCACTTTCTCGCAACCGGCTTCCCCTAATTATTAACCTTAATCTTTATAAACCTTAATCTTTTCAGACTGCAAAATTATAAAAATATGTTAACACCACCAAAATTTGCTCACAAACCGGCACTCACAAACCGGCCCGTTCAGCACTGATGTGCAGTCTTGTTTTGTTTCAGTTCGGAGCTTCAGCGACAACGGTACGTCCCCCTTACTCGTCACTCCGTCTTATCACCGGCTTTCCACCTGTCCTTATAATATTCGGCATTGACGCGATAAACCAATATCCCTGTCAATATAAAAAAGATAATACCGAATACCCCGGCAAAGCCACGCAACCATAAAAAGACAGTATATTTCCTGTAATCCATCGGATCCAGGAAAAAGGACTGCGACACCAGCAGAATAATACATATCCCGATTGACGCATACATGGCATATTTCAACCGTTTGTTAACTTTATTACGGTAGTATGGCTCAAGTCTCTGCTCGGTCCTCTCCTTCCACTGCATGTATTTAAAGAAATCCATCATAACATTTACAGTATTTTCATGGCGATGGCGGCGCAGGCTTCGGCGTCGGCCAGGGCGTGATGATGATTCTCCATGTCGTAACCGCAGGCGGCTGCCGACAGATGCAGCTGATGGCTGCGCAACTTCAGACAACGACGCGATGCGGCGAGTGTGCAGTAGAACTGATATCCGGGATATTCCATGTCATATTCGGCAAAGACGGCCTTAAGGCAGCCCTCGTCGAACGGCTTGTTGTGCGCCACAAGCGGCAGTCCCTGTATCCGAGGCTCTATCTGTGCCCACACTTCCGGGAAAGTAGGCTGACCGTCTGTATCGAGACGTGTCAGGCCGTGTACCTCGGTAGTCCAGTATGTATAATAATTCGGCTTCGGTTGTATCAGACTGTAGAACTTGTCTACAATCTCACCGCCGCGCACCACGACGATCCCGACGCTGCATACGCTTGAACGCCGTCCGTTGGCCGTTTCAAAATCTATAGCTACAAAATCTTGCATATATCATACCCTTACAGGATCCCTAATCTTTTTTTCTCTACAAAATTAATCAAATCACTCCTGCAATGCAAAACCCTCAGTATTTTTCAACATAGATTATGCCGATATGCTAATTATTATGTAATTTAGCGGAATTATGGTGGAATTAAGAGGAACGATAGATAAATACATACACGAGCTGCCGGTTGGAGAAGTAGCAGCCGAGGTTAACGCGGCCCTGAGGCATAAGCCGCGCGTGGTGGTCACGGCACCGCCGGGTGCGGGCAAGTCCACACTGCTGCCGCTAACCATTATGACCGACACGCCCGAGGGCCGAATTCTGGTGCTGGAACCACGGCGGTTGGCAGCCCGACAGGTGGCCCAGCGCATGTCCGACATGATCGACGAGCGTGTCGGACAGACCGTAGGCTACACCATCCGTTTCGAGTCCCGCGTATCAGCCCGGACACGCATCGAGGTCGTGACAGAAGGCATCCTGCAGCGGATGCTGGTAGACGATCCCACGCTTGACGGCATTTCCGTAGTGATTTTCGATGAGTTTCACGAGCGCAGCCTATACTCCGACATCGCATACGCCCTGTTCCTCGAAGGCCAGCGACTGATACGTCCGGACCTGAAAATCGTCATCATGTCGGCCACAATCGATACAGATTATATATGCAGGCGTTTTGACGCTCCGCTGATCGAAAGCAAGGGACGAGCTTACGATGTGGAGATAATCCGCGCGGCCGAGTCCGACGCCAATACCTGCGTGGCCGACACAGCCTCGGCTATCCGTCGCGCATTACGCGAACAGTCGGGTGACATCCTTGCCTTCCTCCCCGGCCAGGGCGAGATAATGAAATGCAGGGACCTTCTCGCCAACCTGCCACCTGATGTTAACATCCGCACTCTCTACGGAATGCTGCCGTTTGAGGAGCAACGGCGCACCCTGGCTCCTTCCCCTGCCGGCACACGCAAGATTGTGCTCTCCACTCCTATTGCCGAGACTTCACTTACCATCGAAGGAATCCGCACTGTAGTCGATTCGGGTTTCTACAAAGGTATGGTATTTGATGCCCGAAGCGGCCTCAGTCATCTGGAAACGATGCGCATATCGCTCGACATGGCCCGGCAACGAAGCGGCCGTGCCGGGCGTCTGTCGGAAGGTGTATGTTATCGTCTGTGGTCCAACCCTGTGGAACTGCGCATGAAAGAAAGCCGCGTGCCGGAAATCGAAGAAGCCGATTTATCGTCAATGGCACTGGACATTGCCGCATGGGGCGAGAGCGATGTCTTCGCTTTACCCTGGCTCACGCCTCCGCCTCGCGACAAGGTGTTCAAGGCCCATCAGCTGTTATGCAGCCTCGGTGCCGTCAACGACAAAGGCGAAATTACACCCCACGGCAGAAAATTGACCCGTATCCCATGTCATCCTCGCATAGCGCAGATGCTGACCGTAGCCGATGACAATGCCACGAAGGCGTTGGGTGCCGACATAGCGGCAATTCTGGATGAGAAGGATCCGTTTAACGATGAGAACGACTGCGACATAACCACGCGCATAATATTGCTGCGCGAGGCGCGTCGCCATGGCAATGGCGGAAGACTCGGCCGCATCATAAAGATTGCGGAGCAGTATCGCCGCCTGGTCAACGCTCAGGGAGACAATACAATCCCTGACCAGACCGCCATAGGCGCACTCGTAGCCCTGGCATATCCGGAGCGTACGGCCATGATGGTGGCCGACTGTCGTTACAGGTTGGCCAACGGCGACGAGGTGCGCATAAATGCCGAAGATGTGTTGTCATCCAGGAAATTCCTGGCGATTGCTTCATTAGGAAAGAGAATATTTCTGGCCGCCCCTGTTGACGAGACGGTGCTGAGGAATATGGGCACATGGAACGAAAAGCTACATTGGGACAACAAGCAGGGGCGCGTGGTAGCGCGCCGCGAACTACGCTTAGGCGCGTTATTGCTTGACACGGCCGTTTCGGATTCCGTTAACCGTGCGCAGATTACCGAGGCTATATGTGCGGCTGCCGTAAAGGATGGCCGCAGCATGTTCGATTTTACCGATGACGTAACGCGCCTTATCCAGCGGATAGAAACCGTGGCAGGCTGGCATCCTGAACTGGATTTGCCGGACGTATCGGTCGACAGACTATTGGAAACAGCCGGCGAGTGGCTACCTTTATACATTGGTGATGCCATGACTGTCCGAGAACTGAAACGCATAGACATCTGTCAGGTGGTATGGGGATTCCTGACATACGACCGGCAACAGTCGGTGGATGCCATCGCTCCGTCGCATTATCGGTTACCGAATGGACGTAACGTACGTCTGGACTATCGTGTCGGCGCAGACTCACCGGTTCTGAGTGCACGTCTTGAGGATTGCTTCGGCATCCGGGAGACACCGCGCGTTGACGGGGGCACACGGCCTATGCTCATGGAATTGCTTTCGCCGGGCTATAAGCCGGTTCAGCTCACCAAGGATATCGCAAGTTTCTGGAGCACCACCTACCACGAGGTCCGCAAGGAACTGCGCCGCCGTTACCCCAAACACCCCTGGCCGGAAAATCCATGATTTTGTCCATCCGAAGATTTTTCGTAATTTTAGGGTTAATACTTTGACGTTATGACAGAAATCAAACAAAAGAACAATAATATCGTAGATTGCGACGCCAACCGCGAGCGGCAGATCTATCGCGTCACGCTGATGGGCAGCGTCATCAACGCCGTGCTCGTGGTGTTCAAGTTCGTGGCCGGTATCCTGGGCCATTCGGCGGCCATGATTGCCGATGCGGTGCATTCCCTCTCCGACTTCCTCACTGACATTGTCGTAATAGTGTTTGTCCGCATCGCGGGCAAGCCGGCCGACAAGGACCACGATTACGGACACGGTAAATATGAGACATTGGCCACGGCCATCATCGGCCTGGGCCTGCTTGGCGTCGGCATCGCCATTTGCTGCAACGGCGTCTGCAAGATATATCAGGCCATCATAGGCAATCCTCTGCCTCGCCCCGGCTTCATTGCCTTTGCCGCAGCCATCCTCAGCATCATCCTCAAGGAGTGGGCATATCGCTTCACCGTCAAGGCTGGCAAAGAGGCCGGTTCGCAGGCCGTTGTGGCGAATGCCTGGCATCACCGCTCGGACGCGTTCTCGTCGCTCGGCACGGCTTTGGGCGTAGGCGGCGCATTGTTTCTCGGCGCAAAGTGGACAGTACTCGACCCCATCGCTGCTGTGATAGTCAGCTTCTTTATCGTCGGCACTGCCCTCAAACTTCTTAAACAGGCGCTTGACGAACTGTTGGAGCATAGCCTCCCCGATGACGTGGAGAACGAGATAATGCAGATTGTAGAGCAAGAACCATGCGTCACCAACATACACCATCTGCGCACGCGCCGCATCGGCAACAACATAGCAATGACCATGCACCTGCGTCTGCCGGGCGACATCAGCCTGTATCATGCCCACGAGCATGCCTCGAACATCGAGCGCAAACTTCGCGAACGCTTCGGCGACAAGACCTTCATCGGCCTACACATCGAGCCGGTCAAGGTAGACGGCAAATATCAGGAGCCCGACCACACTACATCTGACCATAATCCGTAAAAGTGATAATTTATTCCGTATTCGGGATACTGACATCTTGACAATTACTTTGTAATTTTGCATCGTAGATAATAACTACATACCGCAATATTGATATACGATATGAAGCAACTTATTTCAGCATTATTACTCGGTATCTTAACATTCAATGTTATGGCACAACAGAAAATTATACAGACAGCCGGACATGACGCGCTCGGCGACTTCGCGCCCAAATTCGCGGAACTTAACGATAACGTTCTATTTGGCGAGGCTGTATGGAACGATTCAACTCTATCGCTTCACGATCACAGCATGGTCACCATCTCCATCCTGCTTGGCAAGGGGATGATCGATTCATCGTTCCGCTCCCACCTGATGATGGGCAAGAAGCACGGCATCACGCGTAAGGAGATAGCCGCACTGCTTACACAGGCCGCTTTCTACGCCGGATGGCCCAACGCATGGGCAGGCTTCCGCATCGCCAAGGAGGTATGGGCCGACGATGATGCCGAGACCGAAAAAGAGCGTTTCCAGCAGGAGATGATCTTCCCCATCGGCGAACCAAACACCGCTTACGCCAAATACTTCATCGGCAACAGTTACCTGGCTCCCCTTTCCAACGAGCAGGTCAACGTGTCCAATGTCACATTCGAACCCCGCTGCCGCAACAACTGGCACATTCATAAGGCCACCAATGGAGGCGGCCAGATGCTGATAGGCGTGGCCGGTCGCGGCTGGTATCAGGAGGAAGGCAAGTCCGCGCAGGAGATACTGCCCGGCACCGTCATCCATATTCCCGCCAATGTAAAGCACTGGCATGGCGCCGCTGCCGACAGCTGGTTCGCTCACCTTGCCTTCAGTGTCCCGGGCGAGAACACCGAGAACGTATGGCTTGAACCTGTCAGCGACGCTGAATACAATAAATTGCCATAAGGCAATTTGTCGGAGTTGAACTATCCGCAACAATTACAATAGGACCCTTTCATAACTTGAAACACCCCGTTGCCGACCGGCAGCGGGGTGTTTTAATTGTGCTCATTGTCTGCGTTATTTCTTCTTGCGGAATGGCCACGTCACGAGGATGTACAGCTCGCGTACCCAAACCACCGCCGACGACGCCAGGATTATGATGCCCAAGTCCTCGGCACCTGAGGGATTCCACTTCCAATCGGCCGTCCGCAGCATCGGTTCCACATTGAAGAAGTTCGGCACAAGTTCGGTGATGAACAGCTGACCGATCACGATAATCAACACTATGGTCCAGAAGCCCTGGCTCATCTTGAGCCGGAACAGACTCTTGGAGGTTTCGAACGCGCGGGCGTCGAACATGTACCAGAAATGAGTCCATACGAATATCGAGAACAGCAGCGTCATGTCGTAAACCGACATCGGAGCCTCAGGACCCCACGTAAAGTGCTGCAGATCCCTCAGCGACTTGATGTCAACGTGATTGAACAGGATGTAGAATCCGAACGTCAACGCGAAGAATATCACTCCGACGCCAATCAGTTCGAACAACATCGGACGGTTGATGATGAAGGCGTTGCGATTGCGCGGCTTGTTCTTCATCACACCGGGCGACGGCGGCAGCGAGGCGAGAGCCATGGCGCCGAAGGTGTCCATAATAAGGTTCACCCACAGCATCTGCGTCACGGTCAGCGGCGACTCCTTGCCGAAGAACGAACCGAACATCACCAACAGGCAAGCGGCCACGTTCACCGTGAGCTGGAACAGCAGGAAGCGCTGTATGTTCTGATACAATGACCGGCCCCACATCACGGCGCGTCCTATAGACGAGAACGAATTGTCGATAATCGTTATGTCGCTGGCCTCTTTGGCAACCGACGTGCCGTCGCCCATAGAAAGGCCCACATGCGCGGCCCGCAGAGCCGGAGCGTCGTTGGTGCCGTCGCCGGTCACGGCCACGACCTCGTTGTTGGCCTGCAGGGCTTCCACCAGGCGCTTCTTATCCAAGGGCCGCGCGCGTGCTATTATCTTTAGTTCACCCACACGGTCGCGCAGTTCCTCGTCGCTCATATCGGCCACTTCAGGCCCGGTGATGATGTTGACGTCGGAATCCACGGCATCGTCCCACAGGCCGACCTGACGGCCTATCTCCTTGGCAGTGCCGGGAGTGTCTCCGGTCACTATCTTGACCTTGATGCCTGCGTTCAGCACCTCACGCACTGCATCGGGCACATCGGCACGAACCGGATCGGAGATAGCCACAATGCCGAGGAATGTCAGGTTGCCGGATTCTATCTTTCCATTGTTCAGCACTTCATTGCCGTCGGAGGGAAGCTCGCTGTATGCGAATCCTAATGTACGCATGGCCATGCCCTGATATTCCAGCAGCCGTGCGTCTATTTCCTCCTTGGTCACGCCGGCGGTGTCGCCGCACATGCCGAATACTATCTCAGGCGCGCCTTTTACGTACAATATCCGTTTGCCGTCCGTTGACCTCACAACCGTGGCCATGTATTTGCGTTCGGTACTGAAGGGCAGTTCCTCAAGGTGCTCGGCATTCTCGCGCAGCGTGGTGTAGTCCACTCCCCTTTCGCGCAGCCACAGCAGGAGGGCGCCTTCCGTCGGATTACCGAGTACCACCGGCTTCTCTTTTGAGACGTCGAGCTGCGCCGTGGAGTTGGCTGCAATGCCTTCATATATCACCTGATCCGATGGATTGCCGAAAAAGTCGGCCTTATATACCTGCATCTGGTTCTGGGTCAGCGTACCGGTCTTGTCGGTGCATATCACGGTGGTGGCACCCATCGTCTCGCAGGCGTGCATCTTGCGCACCAGGTTGTTGGTCTTGAGCATGCGACGCATGGAGTAAGCCAACGACAATGTCACCGCCATAGGCAGGCCTTCGGGCACCGCCACGACTATTAGCGTCACGGCTATCATCAGTGTCTTCAACACATGTGCAAGTATCTGCGGCAAGCTCATGTCGCCCATCTGAGGCGCAAGATGTATGATTTGCCCCACAATCACCAGGCCAGCAACTATATAGCTGACATTCGAAATCCATTTGGCCAGCCGGTCCAGCTGCTCGTTTAGGGGCGTCTTCACCGATTTGTCAATCTGTGCTTCCTGGAATACGCCGCCCATCTCAGTGTCGTCGCCCACCTTCAGCACGCGCATCACGCCATGACCTTCCATCACCTTGGTGCCTCGCATCACGTGGTTGGACGGGTATGTGGCATCCTTGTCGAACTGTTCGGGGTCAATGGTCTTGCGCGCCGACGGCTCACCGGTCAGTGACGATTCGTCCACGCTCAGCGTGATACAGTCCAGCAGCTCGCCGTCGGCCGGAATCTCGTCGCCCGTATTCAGCATCACGATGTCTCCCACCACCACGTCCTTGCGCGGTATGGTGGTCACCATTTTGTTGCGCACCACCTCCACTGGCTCGTCGTCGTTCACCTGGTTCAGTATCATGAACGCCTTGTTGGCACGTGCCTCGAATATATACGACAGTCCCGTGGCCAGCGCAATGGCCATAAAGATGCCTACCGGCTCGAAGAATACCTCCGGACCTTGACCCAGCTGCATGTATTCATATATCGCTATGCCGATGGACAGAGCACCCGCTATCAGCAGGATGATGATGAGAGGATCTGAAAATTTCTCGAGTAACAACTTCCACCACTTGGCCTGGGCCGGTGGTGTCAGGATGTTGTTGCCGTGTATCTTACGGCTCTCGGCTACCTGCGAGTCCGTCAGTCCGGCATAATGTCTGTTTGGTGTCATATAGCCACGTTACCTGTTTCGTACTTGATTATTATCTTGTGGTTGTTGATTCACTTTCTGTATAACAACCCAACACCCCCATTCTACCTAAACTCAAAAAATAATATTTTATTGACTCCGGGTCATAAGAATAATGATGTGAGCGCTCCGAGCGCACATAAATATAATATTATTGAATAAAATAGCCGATTTTTTGCAGTAAATGATTTATTTATTAATTTTGCGCCACGATGAGTATCGACCATTGTAGCGCGACTCGTTTTCATACAGTTTATACAGCTATGAAGCAACAACATCTCGACAACAGCAAGTTCGGCGGTGTCGCCCCTCCCGGCGACGCGGAGATGTGGCGCGCATAGTGAAATTCACCCTACGTTTTCCAACCGCAGAAATGCCCTGACAGCCCGTGGTGCGTCCGTACGTATCCTCAGGCCATCGGGACAGATAGTACCATGACGTAATGGAAACGGCTCCGGAGGAAGGCCTCCGGATTTTTCGCAAGAATTTACTTGCGAAAATAGTGGATATAATATTGTAGTTAAAAAAGTTAGGATAATAGTCAGTCTTTCGCAAGTCTTGGTATTCTCTTAACTTTATCAACTTTTTAACTATCTAAACTAATTAAAACTGTATGAACAAAAAATCACCGATTTATGTAGGTCAGATTCAGTTCTATACCTACAATCAGGACCAGGTCGACGATCTGGCTCTTATCAATCAGTTTCCTTTCGACGACCGCAGCGATTTTATCGCTGATCCTTCGTTGGCCGGCATCGCGGTCAAGATCTGTGCCACCAACGAGCGCTTCGACAGCGGCGTGCGCCGCAACGTCACGCTGACACTGGTGGATGTCACCTCACGCTGCGAGGTAGCCTCCCAACCCCTGAAAATAATCCTGCGCAGACAGGAATGCTTCAAGGATTACTACGCCCACTTCCCCGCCGACGGCATAATACCGGGCCATACCTTCAAACTAATTATAGACGACCCGATTGCCTCGCATACCATAGACCGGCGTGTATTCCGGTTGATTGACGCCACCCCCATGCCGCATCCCGCGGATTGGTATGGCGTCTGCGACGGAGGTGTCCGTCCGGCTTGGGAAGACAAGCTGTATAAGTCACTCACTACCGATGACGGACAGAAGTATTACGTCCGGTTCAACATCGAGCAGAAGCTTGGGTATAGATTGCCGTCGGTATTGCCCGAACTTGAGCTACGGCTTTACGTGCCCGACGAGGAGCAACCTCTGGTCATGTTCGCCGAACCGCGTTGCACTAACAGCGATGATTTCAAGGACAATATCTGGTATGTGGAATATCCCTTCACCACTGCTTACGACCGTAACGGTGTGTTCTATGCCGAATTGCTGTTCATGGAATATCCCATCGCCGGCTTTGTATTCGCCACGGATGTGGAAACCGAAACCGGGAAATGGTATGGCACCGACATTGAGCCGCTGGACGAATATTCGCCCGATGCGGTCATAGACCGATGGATTGCCATCCGACACCCGGAATCACACTCCTCGCAGGCCGAGACAATGGATTTCGACAAATTGCTTGACGATTTCATCGCCGGACAGAAGGAGAAAACAGAGTCTGAGACAGAGACAGATACGAATGAATCCGATACGGATTCTGATAATGAACCAGAACACGACGAGTCACTGTTATCGGCACTTGACCATCTGACCGGCCTGCGTTCGGTCAAGGAGAAACTCACTGTCTACGAGCGTGTGGTGCGCTTCAACAAAATGCGCTCGGAACGAGGACTTCCATCTACCGCTTCCCCGCTTCACGCCATGTTCCTCGGCTCACCGGGAACCGGCAAGACCACCGTCGCCAAGATGATGGGTGTGATGCTACATCGAGCCGGGATGCTGTCCAAGGGCCATGTAGTGGTGCGCGAGCGTGCCACGCTGCTCGGACAGAACTACAACTCCGAGGCCGAGAAGACACTTGATGCCATCGAGAAAGCCCAGGGCGGCATACTGTTCATAGACGAAGCATACCAGCTTTGTCAGCCAAACGACCCGCGCGATCCCGGCAAGTTCGTGATTGAGACGTTGTTGACGGCCTTGGCCGATGACTCCAACCGCGATTGGATGTTGGTGCTGGCCGGGTATTCCGAGCAGATGAAGCGGATGTTCGACATGAATCCCGGCTTCAAGTCTCGCATTCCCGATTCCAACATTTACGTCTTTGACGATTTCACGGAATCAGAGTTGATGGAGATAGCAGAAAAATACCTGGAACGCAACAATTACGTCCTCTCCGACGATGCGCGCCTGGCATTGAGCCGCCGGCTCAGCGCCGATTATGTGCGGCGAGACAAGACCTTTGGCAACGCCCGTCATGTCATCAACATGATCCAGACCGAAATCCTCCCCTCCATGGCAGTCCGTGTCATCACCGCCGGCCTCTCCGACGACGCCTCCCTCACCGAGATCCAGGCCGCCGACATCCCGTCTCCTTTGCCGTCGCTTTCCCTCGCCACCACGCGTCCCCGCATCGGTTTTGTCGCCTGACAAAACCGATGTCCAAACCTTTGATACCGTTTTTACTTAAACAGCGTGAAGTGGAGGTCGGTGTCGTAGGTGTCGAGGGATTCGAGGCGCTTGAGACGGCGCACGGTGTAGATGGTGACGGGGAGCACAAGAATTTCGTAGACAGTCTTCAGCAGGGTCTGGGCTACAATCAGGCCTATTACGACGCTCCAGGGGAGAATGCCGCCGAAAGCAATCGGAAAGAATATCAGCGAGTCAAGGCCCTCTCCCACTATCGTACTTACGATGGCTCGCAACGAGAAGCGTTTGCCGCCGGAGGCGAGCTTCATGCGGCTCATCACCCAGGCATTGGCCAGCGAACCGGTCACGAACGCCACAAACGATGCGAACAATATTCGCGGCACACCGCCGTAAACAGCCTCCATCGCTTCCTGCGAGGTCCAGTCGGCCGAGCCGGGCAGTATGATGGCCAACTGCAACGCCAACGTCACGAACAGGTTCATGGCGAATCCGAGCCATATCACTATGCGCGCCTTGCGGAAGCCATTGACCTCCACCAGACAGTCGTTGATGATGTAACTCAGCGGGAAAATTATCATGCCTGCAGTCAGCGTGACGCCGGCCACATCAATGGTCTTGATCTCTATCAGATTAGCCACGATGATACATACGCAGAAAGTTACGGACAGGAGGAGAAAGGAAAGGGTAAACTGGGGTTTGCCTTTGCGGGGCGTAGATTGGTTGTCGGTCATGTTTCTTGTTTTTAACGAGGTAGCAAGCACTCGGGGTTATCGCATAATTAAACGAGAGTCGATGCGGTATTATTATATTTGGAAATTTTATAGTAATTTTGCAGAGAATATTCCGCGATAACAGCTAATCAAACTATGGGAAGAAAGAAGAAACCGCTGCCACTGCTGGAGGGCATCGAGATAACAGGCATCGCCGCTGAAGGGAAGTCCATAGCCAAGGTGAAATGGCGTCCCGAAGACGAGGGCAACATCGTGGTGTTCATACCATACGGTGCGCCCGGCGACATAGCCGACATACAGATAGACCGCAAGAAACACAGCTATGCCGAGGGACATATCGCCAACATGATAAGTCCATCGGAATCGCGTGTCACACCGAAGTGCGAGCATTTCGGACTGTGCGGCGGATGCAAATGGCAGCATCTCCCCTACACCGAACAGTTGCGCTGGAAACAGCAGCAGGTGGAGGACTGCCTTCTGCGCATCGCCAAAGTGGAGATTCCGCCCGTCTCGCCCATCCTCGGCTCGGAAAACATCTGGTGTTACCGCAACAAGATGGAATATACCTTCAGTTCCAAGAAATGGCGCAGTTGGGAAGACATCAAGTCAGGCCGGGAGTTTACCGACCGTCCCGACGCATTGGGCTTCCATATACCCGGTGCATTCGACAAAGTGCTGCACATAGACGCCTGCCACCTGCAGGAGGATTTCGGCAACGAAGTGCGCAATTTCATCTATGACGAGGCCGGGAAACAAGGATGGAGCTTCTACAATATCCGCGAGAATCACGGACTGCTCCGCACGCTGATGATCCGCACCGCCTCCACCGGAGAGAAGATGATAGTCGTGACTTTCGGCGAGGATAATCCCGAGCGGATTTCGGAGGTAATGACTTCGCTTCAGCAACGTTTCCCCGACGTTACGTCGCTGCTGTATGTAGTGAATCTTAAGGTGAACGACACCATCGCCGACCAGGAAGTGGTTGTCTGGAACGGCCGCGATTACATCCTCGAAGAAATGGAGGGTCTGAAATTCCGCGTCAACGCCAAGTCTTTCTATCAGACCAACTCACACCAGGCATACGAACTATATAAGGTGGCACGCCGTTTTGCCGGTCTTGACAAGGAGATACCGGAAGCTGAAAAGCCGCTGGTCTATGACCTGTACACCGGCACAGGCACCATAGCCAACTTCGTGGCGCGTCAGGCCCGCAAAGTGATCGGTATAGAATATGTGGAGGCGGCCGTGGCCGATGCCCGCGTCAATGCCGAAGTGAACGGACTGGACAATACCGAGTTTTTCGCCGGCGACATGAAGGACATTCTGACCGACGACTTCGTCGCCGCTCATGGCCGTCCCGACATCATGATCATCGACCCTCCCCGTGCCGGAATGCATCAGGATGTGGTGGACGTGATACTGCGCGCCAAGCCGTCGGTACTGGTCTATGTCAGCTGCAACCCCGCCACGCAGGCCCGCGACCTCGCCCTGCTGGACCACGACTACAAAGTCACCGACATACAGCCCGTCGACATGTTCCCCCACACCCATCATGTGGAGAACGTGGTGCGCCTTCAGCTCCGAGATTTTTAAATCAGGATTAATCACGATAAATCAGGATTAATCACGATAATTAAACACACACATAACCCCGTTGAATTGAATATGAACTTAGCAAGCATATTAAGCTTTCTGTCGGCACAGGCAGAACAGATTCCCACGCCGCAGATACCGGTGTCCGAAGTCTCAACGCAATCGTTCTGGAAAGGACTGGAGGGCCTCAGTTTCGACGAGTTGATTCAGAAAATGGTGAACGGTCTGATTTCGTTCGGTCTGAAAGTCGGTATAGCCATCCTGGTGTTCTACGTCGGTCGCTACATCATCCGCAAGCTATACAAGATGGTGTACAACGTCATGACACACCGCCATATAGATCAGTCCCTGACAACTTTCGTGCTGTCACTCATCAGGATGGTGCTGTACTTCATTTTGGTCATAAGCATCATCGGCATCCTTGGGCTGGAGACCAGCAGCTTCCTGGCCATCTTCGCCTCGGCCGGCGTCGCCATCGGTATGGCGCTGAGCGGCACGCTCCAGAACTTTGCCGGCGGAGTCCTGATCCTGCTGCTCAAACCCTATAAGGTAGGAGACTTCATCGAGGTAAACGGATACACCGGTACCGTCAAGTCCATCCAGCTGTTCAACACCGTGATCAATACCGTTGACAACAAAGCCATCATCCTGCCCAACGGCGCCCTTTCCACCGGCTCGATCAACAATTACTCGCTCGAATCGTACCGTCGTGTGGACTGGACCGTATGCCTGGCTTACGGCACCGATCTGGACAAAGCGAAGGAGGCACTGATGGAGATAGTTCAGAGCGACCCGCGTGTGGTGAAGAAATACATCGAGGACGACGAGATGTACAAGCAGCAGAACCTGATAGACAAGCGCGTGGTGAGCGTACAGAATAAAGTAGAGCGTCCGCCATTCGTCGGTCTGAACGAAATGGCGGACAGCTCAATCAATTTCGTAGTCCGTGCGTGGACTCATGCTTCCAACTATTGGCCGCTCTATTTCGACATAAACGAGCGGATATACAAGGAGCTTCCTGAGAAAGGCTTCAGTTTCCCGTTCCCGCAGATGGACGTGCATCTGGATCACAACGCCTGAAACTCCATAGAATTACGGAGGCTTACAGCCTGATTTTGTCCATAGCCTCCTCGAAAGCCGCGGCCATTGAGGCTGCGGCTTTTCTGCCGTCGCCCATCGCCAGAATCACTGTGGCCGGCCCGCGTACGATGTCACCACCGGCATACACGCCGTTGGACGATGACTTCAGCGTCTCGTCGTCCACCTCGATCTGCCCCCCCTTGCGGGTTATCATGTTCGGTATGGATGCAGGAGGATTGGGCAGATAGCCCACGCTGACCACAACGATGTCTACGGGAACCTCTACGATGTCGCCCTCCACCGGCACCGGCGTGCGGCGTCCCGATTCGTCCGGCTCACCTAATTCCATGCGCTGCAGCAGCATCTTGCACAGACGGCCGTTCTCGTCGGCAACATATTCCACGGGATTGTGCAGGGTAAAGAATTTGATACCCTCCTCCTTTGCGTGACGGATCTCCTCCTCGCGCGCAGGAATCTCCTCCATGCTGCGGCGATAAACTATCATGGCCTCCTCGGCACCGTTGCGCACCGCGAAACGCACCGCATCGATGGCGGTGTTACCACCTCCTATCACAGCCACACGCTTGCCGTTGACAGCCACGGAATTCTTACCGAACATGGCGTTGCCAAGCAGATTGAGGCGAATCAGATACTCGTTGGCGGTCATCACGCCCGGTATGTTTTCTCCTTTGATACCCATGAACCGGGGCTTGCCGGCACCCGTGGCAAGATACAGACCTTTGTAACCCAGCTTGTGAAGGTCCTCGTAGCTAAGCGTACGGCCGATGAAGCAATCCTTTATGAATTCCACGCCCATGTCACGCAGTTTCCGGATCTCGCGGTCTACAATCTTATTGGGAAGGCAGAATTCCGGTATACCGTATTTAAGCACGCCTCCAAACTGGCTCAACGCCTCGAACACCGTTACCTTATAACCTCTGCGGGCCATGTCGCCGGCGAATGCCAGGCCCGACGGACCGGAGCCGACCACAGCCACCTTGATGGGATATGTGGGGCGCTTCCTTCCGTCGTCCGTGGAAGTTGGCTGCGGGATGAAGCGGTCGAACGTACGGTTGATGTCCGCCGTAAAACGTTCCAACGCGCCGATAGATACTGCCTTCTTGCCCATTTTAAGATATGTGCAGTTGCCTTCGCACTGCTTCTCCTGCGGGCACACACGGCCGCACACGGCGGGGAGCACCGTGGTGCGGTGCAGCACATTGATGGCCTCACGGAAATTACGCCGCTCCAAGTTCTTGATGAAACCGGGAATGTCATTGTGCACCGGACATCCCTTGACGCATCCGGGGTTGGCGCAGTCCAGGCAACGCGTGGCCTCCAGTACGGCCTGCTCCACGCTCAGTCCCTCGCCTACTTCGCGATTGTTGCTGATACGGAACGCCGGATCCAGCTCCGGCATCCTGACGCGCGGAATGGCCGTGCGCTGTTTCGGCGTCATGGTCTGGCGCAGTTCCACGCGCCACTGCTCGTCGCGGCCGCGGTCAAATATCTCCTCTATATCCGAATTCATACGAATGATCTTTGACGGTTCAATATATAATCAAAATCCACATCCCAGGCGTTGAATACAGGGCCGTCTATACAGGTCTGCTTCTGCACGCCTCCTATCATGACACGGCACACGCCGCAGATTCCTATGCCGTCTATCATCAGCATGTTCAGCACGCAGTCGGCAGGGATATTATGCTCACGGGCAATTGCCGTAAGATTCTTCATCAGCATCGTGGGGCCGGAGAACACCATCTTGTCGGGCTTGTACATCTCTATCCACTTCCTGACTATCTCAGGCACCGTGTCCTCGCTGGCCACTGTCAGGTCGTTGCAGGCGCTGTTGATGTCGCCGAGCAGGCATTTGGTCTGCGACGACTGCTCGGACACGATGGCATGCACCTGACACCCCTTCCTGCGGGCTTCGTGTATCAACGGCAGCAACGGCACAAAGCCGGCGCCGTCGCCGATGAACAGCATTGCCTTGTTCTCGTCTATCACCGCCGGCATTCCGAGCGGACCCAGCAGGTCGGGCAAAACCCCGCCCTCCTGTATCAGGCCCAGTATCTCGTCCAGCCCGTCGGCACGGTGTATGATGATGTCAAGCTCTCCGGTCTCTCCGTCGCATTCCACTACCGGGAATGGGATGCGCTGACCGGTTTCTGAAAATTTGATTATCACAAACTGACCTGGCTGCACCTTGGATGCAACCACACGGTTCGCAATCTTTACTCTTGCGGATTTCTCCGAGTAATGCGATATGCTTATTATTTCGTTCACCTTTCTGTGATTTAAATACTTAATACATTCACCGACATGTCCAGCAGGTTCATGGCCAGCAGTCTGCCGGTCAGCGGCCTGCCGGCACCCACAATCAGTTTCACGGCTTCTGCGCACTGCAGGCTTGCCGCCACTCCGGCAGCCGGCCCGAGTACGCCGCCGATGCTGCAAGGCGTAAAGCCGCTGCAGGCGGCATCCTCGCCAAACACATCGGCATACCGCACCGATCCCGGCACACATGTCATGATCTGGCATTCAAACCCGCGCACGCCGGCTATGACGCACGGCACATCCGAATCGGCACTCAGGCGGTCGGTCAGCAGCTTGGTATGCGGATTGTCGCTGCCATCTATTAGTACGTCGTATTCGGTTATGTCACCTAAATCCCGTGGCGTGCGTATCAGTTTTTCAAGAACCGACACCTTTGTCTCGGAATTAAGAGCACCGATTCTTGCAGCCAATACCTGTGCCTTGGACTTGCCCAAGTCCTGTTCTGTGAAGAAAAGCTGACGCTGCAGGTTGGATATGTCGACGGTATCGAAATCGGCTATCGTGATATGTCCCACACCTGAGGCGGCAAGGTACATGGCGCACATCGAGCCCAACGCCCCGCACCCTATCATCAGCACATGCGACGCATTGAGTTTCCTCACGCCCTCCTCGCCTATCTCCGGTATGGACACAAGGCGCGAATATCTCTGTTTTTGATTTTCCATAGGCAATATGGATGTTTAAACCACTGCAAATTTACTCCTTATTGGTAATATATACAAATATTTGCATATTTCTGAAATTGTGACTACATTTGTGAATCCAATGAAAAACCAAAACAACAACCTATGAAAAAAATATCATTGATTATTGCTGCTACCGCTGTGGCAGCTGTGCCGGCCATGTCCAAGGACCGCATCACGGTCAATCCCGATGCAACCAACGAGGATGTGATATTGCACGTATGGTCGTGGAACTTTCCCGAGATAGCGCGCAGTATGCACGAGATTGCCGACGCCGGCTATACCATGATCCAGACCTCGCCTGTCCAGCCGCATTACGCTCCAGAAGGATCGTGCGTCGAGATTTTCGACCCGAAGGTGAAGAAAGGCAACTGGTATTACTATTACCAGCCTACAGACTGGAAGGTAGGCAACAAGATATTGGGCAGCAAGGAGCAGATGCAGGCCATGCTCGACTCGGCTGCAAAGTACAATGTCCGCGTCATAGTGGACGTATTGCCCAACCACACTGCATTTGACATCGACGCCGTGTCGCCGGAGTTCTATAAGGCCGTAGGCGGCCGCGACAAGATGTTTCACAGCAACGGTCTGCGTCCCATCTCCGACTATCAGGACCGTACGGAATGCACGCTGATGGGCGTGGGCGGTCTGCCTGACGTCAACACCGAGAATCCCGATTTCCAGAAATATTACATGCAGTTCGTCAACGAGTTGCTCCGCATGGGCGTGCGTGGCTTCCGTTATGACACGGCCAAGCACATAGGCGTTCACTCCGACCCCAAGGACAAGGGCGTGAAGGAAAACGATTTCTGGGACGTGGCTCTGGGCCGCAAGGCTGTCAAGGGAGTCCGCATGGCATTGCCCGAGGACTCGCTGTTCATCTATGGCGAGGTGCTGCAGGACAAGGGTGTTCCGGAGTCTGAATATGCCGACTATATGGGTCAGACGGCTTCGTCATACGGTCATGTGCTGCGTGAGGCTCTGGACAAACGTTCGGCAAGCGGCGTCGACCTGAAAAACTGGCACCATGAGGCAGCACCTGAATATCTGACTACATGGGTGGAGAGCCACGACACTTACTGCAACGCCAACGAATCTGCGCACCTCACCGACGATCAGATACGCACGGCGTGGGTGTTCCTTACGGCACGTCAGAACGGTACTCCCCTGTTCTTCTCACGTCCTGCCGGATCTACCCGCGACAATTATTTCGGCAATAATGTATTGGGCGCACGTGGCAACGACGAGTTCAAGCACCCGGAAGTTGCGGCCGTCAACAAATTCCGTCACGTCATGCGCGGGCAGAAGGAAGACCTGCAGTTCTCCGAAGACGGTCAGGTATGGCTGGTGAACCGTGGCAAGAAAGGCGCGGCTGTGGTAAATGTCGGCAGTTTTGCCAATTTTGTCAATCTCCCCACCGGACTGCCCGACGGCACATACCGCGACAAGGTCTACGGCCAGGAGTTCAAGGTGAAGAAAGGCCGCCTTACGGGCGCCCTCTCCCCCGACCGCTCCTACATCCTGACAAAATAAGCATATAGCCCCATCACACGGCAACTGTGGGCATATCCCGCGGATATGCCTATATTAAAGAGTCTTAATGCGTGCCTATGGATTTGAACCATTTGGCACGCATTTTGTACATACAGTAGCAACCGAAAGATTCCGTCCCCGACGGCGGAAACATAACGAAATTATTAAATATATATAATATGAATATCAAACCTCTTGCCGATCGCGTTCTGATCGAGCCGACGGCAGCAGAAGAAAAGACCCTCAGCGGCATCATCATTCCCGACACAGCAAAAGAGAAACCGCTTCGCGGCAAAGTATTGGCTGTAGGACAGGGCACCAAGGACGATCCCATGATTCTCAAGGCAGGCAACGAAGTATTGTACGGCAAATATGCCGGAACAGAAATCGAACTCGAGGGCACCAAATATCTCATCATGCGTCAGAGCGATGTGCTCGCAGTCATCGACTGATAGAGCTGCAACAAGCAGATTACTCTAATAACTCTGATAACTCTGATTACAATTTAGCAAAACCATGGCAAAAGAAATAAAATTCAACATCAAAGCTCGCGAGGAGCTTAAGAACGGCGTTGACGCACTGGCCGACGCCGTGAAGGTTACACTCGGTCCCAAAGGCCGCAACGTTATTATCGAAAAGAAATTCGGCGCACCTCACATCACCAAGGACGGTGTGACCGTAGCACGCGAGATAGAGCTGGAGGATCCGTTCCAGAACATGGGCGCCCAGCTCGTGAAGGAAGTAGCCTCCAAGACCGGCGACCAGGCAGGTGACGGTACAACCACCGCTACCGTATTGGCACAGGCCATCGTGAACGTAGGTCTCAAGAACGTTGCAGCCGGCGCCAACCCCATGGACCTGAAGCGCGGTATCGACAAGGCCGTGTCAAAGGTAGTGGAGGGCATCAAGGCCCAGAGCGTCGAGGTTGACGACGACATCAAGAAGATTCAGGACGTGGCCCGTGTATCAGCCAACAACGACGAGGAGATAGGTCGTCTCATCGCCGAGGCCATGAAGAAAGTCAAGAAGGAGGGCGTCATCACCGTCGAGGAGGCCAAGGGCACCGAGACCTCGGTAGAAGTTGTAGAGGGTATGCAGTTCGACCGCGGTTACATCAGCCCCTACTTCGTTACCAACTCCGACAAGATGGAGTGCGAGATGGAGAATCCCTACATCCTGCTCTACGATAAGAAGATTTCCAACCTGAAGGATATGCTTCCCGTACTGGAGGCTGTCGCTCAGTCGGGCCGTCCTCTGCTGATCATCGCCGAGGATGTCGACAACGAGGCTCTGGCCACATTGGTTGTGAACCGTCTGCGCGGCTCTCTGAAGATCTGCGCCGTCAAGGCTCCCGGCTTCGGCGACCGCCGCAAGGAGATGCTTGAGGATATCGCCATCCTGACCAACGGCACAGTCATAAGCGAGGTCAAGGGAATGCAGCTGTCGCAGGCCACCGTACAGGATCTGGGAACTGCCGAGAAGGTGACAGTAAATAAGGACAACACAACCATCGTGAACGGCGGCGGCAACAGCGATGCCATCGCGGCACGCGTCAACCAGATCAAGGCTCAGATCGAGACCACCACTTCCAACTACGACAAGGAGAAACTGCAGGAGCGTCTGGCCAAGCTGGCCGGCGGCGTGGCAGTGCTCTATATCGGCGCTCCCTCCGAGGTGGAGATGAAGGAGAAGAAGGACCGCGTGGACGACGCCCTGAGCGCAACCCGCGCAGCCATCGCCGAGGGTATCGTGCCCGGCGGCGGCGTGGCTTACATCCGCTGCCTCCCCGCTCTGGACGAGCTGAAGGGTGACAACGACGATGAGAACACGGGTATCGCCATCATCCGTCGCGCCATCGAGGAACCGATGCGCCAGATTGTGGCCAATGCCGGAGTCGAGGGTGCCGTAATCCTCCAGAAGGTTCGCGAAGGACAGGGTGACTATGGTTACAACGCCCGCACCGACACGTTTGAGAACTTCTTCGAGACCGGCGTGATCGATCCCGCCAAGGTTACCCGCGTAGCTCTTGAGAACGCCGCCAGCATCGCCGGTATGTTCCTCACCACCGAGTGCGTCATCGCCGATAAGAAGGAGGACACACCCGCCATGCCCGCTCCCGGTATGGGTGGTATGGGCGGCATGATGTAAAAAACTATCAGCTGACATGATTTTCTGATTAAAGTCTAAACAACTTAGTCATAGCATATTAAAATCACCTTCGGACACGGAGGTGATTTTTTTGTGCGTTTTTTTGAAAGAATTTTGCGGAAAATTTTGCGGTTTAAAAATATTGTATTAATTTTGCGGTGTACTAATACACTAATACACTATGATAGCATTTAAAGATGTATGTTTTTCATACCGCCGCAATATTCCGGTGCTGTCCAATCTGTCGCTTCAGATAGAACCCGGCACGGTATGCGGACTTCTCGGCCGCAACGGCGTGGGCAAAAGCACCATGCTTTACCTCACAGCCGGTCTGCTCCGTCCCCGTTCCGGACAGGTGCTCTGCAACGGCTACATCCCTTCCGACCGTCAGGTGAATTTCCTCAACGACATATTTATCGTCCCCGAAGAATTTGACCTCCCTCCCATCACCCTCGATGAATATGTGCGCATCAACAGCGTGTTCTATCCCAAGTTCAACCTCGACCTGATGCACAGCATTCTGGAGATATTCGCCCTGCCTGCCGACATCAACCTCGGAGCTCTCTCCCTGGGTCAGAAAAAGAAGGCGTTCCTGAGCTTCGCGCTGGCATGCAACACATCCATACTGCTTCTGGACGAGCCTACCAACGGGCTTGACATCACGGCCAAGCGAATGTTCCGCGCGGCAATCACCGCGGCTATGACCGACGACAAGACCATAATCATATCCACCCACCAGGTATATGATGTGGAGAACATCCTGGACCATGTCGTGATAGCCGACAACAACCGCATCCTGCTGAACCGGCCCATGATCGACATACAGACCAAACTGCGTTTCGGATACACACAGGATCCCGAGCAGGCAAAACGCGCCCTGTTCTCCATTCCGATGCCGGGAGGATTCAACGTCGTGGAATTCCTCGACAATCCCGACCGCGAAACAGAAGTAAACCTCGAGACTCTGTTCGAGCTTACCAACAGCAATCCCGACCTTATCAACCAATTATTCGTAGAAAAATCATGAAAAAGCATATAGTATACTTGGCTGTCGCAGCCATGGCAATCAGCTCGATGCCTTTCCTTTCCTCATGCAGGATCGTAAAGGTTAATAAAAACGTAGAGACAATAACCCGCCGGCTCGACCTTAAGGACTTCAACAAGATTGAGGTGAACGGCGCATGTGACCTGGAATACACCCAGGGTCCCTATTCGGTTACGGTGACGATGCCTAAAGAGATAGGCGAAAATGTCATCACAAGCGTCAACGACAGTCTGCTTAAGATAGAGGATGATCATCATGGATCGTTCAGCGCTCGTAACCGTAAGATAACCGTAATCGTAAGCGCTCCAGACCTGACGTTGCTTCGGGTCAATGGGGCCGGCGACGTGGACATCAAGAACATCAATACGCCGATACTGTATATGGAATCCAACGGAGCCGGCGACATCGATATCGATGACAGCAAAATTGCAAACAACACGGTCACCATCAACGGTGCGGGGAAGGTCGATATGGACAAGATTCAGGGCGAGACTCTGACTATAAACGTGAACGGTGCCGGCAAAGTAGACGTCAAGGGAGAATATGAACACGCATTCATAAATCTGGCCGGAGCCTCATTTGCCGATATATCCGAGCTGAAGTGCAATGACATGCACACCCAGAGCAGCGGAGCATCTAAAATCGAAAAATAAACTTAGATCAGTAAATTATGGAAACTACAGTACAATATAAGGAAATGGATGGCTTCAGCCGCTTCATGGCTCTGGCGCGAAAACAGTTCTGCGAAAACAGGAAAGCCATTGTGATGCGCACGCTCATATTCTGGGGCGCGTGGATGGGAATCGGACTGATAAACGGGCTTCTCAGCTCATCGGGCGATCCGCACGGAGTAATAGAGCTGTATATCGGATTCGGCATGATTACATGGATAGTGGTCGCGTCCATGGTGTTCTCGTCAATGAAAAGTAAGGGAGGACGCCTCAACACCCTGATGACTCCGGCCTCAAATACCGACAAATACTGGGTAGCGTTTCTGAACGTATTCGTGGGGGGCTTCCTGCTCATAGCCGTAGCCTACCCTATGATCGAGATAGGACGCAACATAGGATCACTGATCATGTTCCACGAGTTCGCCGGGTTCTACTGGCCGCAGGATGAACTATTCTCCTCCTCATGGTCCGCTTTCATCAGGAACGCTGTGATTATGTCGTTCATCCTTTCCACTTACTTCTTTGGAGCAATCAAATGGCCGAGACTCTCCTTCCTTAAGACGTCCGGAATCTGGGTAGCGCTCATATTCGTATGCGCCGTACTCATAGGGATGTCGGTAAGCTATCTGTTCACGCACGGCTACGAGGTGGAATGGCTCGTGTCGCATACAGTCCGGTTCTGGATCATAATAAGCACCGTATTTGCAGGCACTGTCCTGTTCTGCTGGCTGACGTATTACACATTTAAGAAACAGTATGTGATAGGCCGATGAATTTCAACGACAACAAACCGATATATCTGCAGATAGCGGATTCGCTGATGGATTCCATAGTCCGCGGGGACTTGCCGGACGAGAGCCGCCTACCCTCCGTGCGCGACTACGCCATCGAAGCGGGCGTGAATCCCAACACCGTTATGCGCACCTTCGTCTGGCTGCAACAACAGGAGCTCATCTATATGAAAAGAGGTATCGGATATTTTGTCGCTCCCAATGCCGCCGACAGAATACTGCAGATGCGCAAGGAGTATTTCTTCGACCACGAGGCAAACTACTTCTTCGACCGACTCTCATCGTTCGGCATCTCGCCCGAACAGTTGATGAACGCTTATACCGATTTCCTTGCAAACTCCACTAAATAACTGAAATTAAATGAAAAGCATATATTTGTTACCGGCATTGCTGATGTCGGCAGGCACCCTCACTACCCTGGCACAGGAGTCTGCGGACACGATTCCGGAACCGGAAGTTTCCATCAACCTCGACGATTTCGTGGTAACGGCACAGAAAGAGGTGATAAAGTCCGACGGCGCCAAGCTGACCTACGATGTAAGCGAAGACGAGTCGGCCAAAGGCCAGACTCTGCTCGACGCATTGAAGAAGGTGCCTATGGTCACTGTCGATGCCCAGGACAACATACAGATCAACGGCAATTCCGGATTCAAGATCTATGTCAACGGCAAGGAAGACGTGATGATGGAAGCCAACTACCAGAAGATATTCAAGGCCATGCCGGCCGAGTCTGTACAGAAAATAGAGGTGCTTACCGAACCGGGCGCCAAATATGATGCCGAGGGTTTCGGAGGAATCCTGAACCTGATTACAGAGACCCAGCAGCGCCGCGACGGCTACTCCGGCACCCTGGCGGCCGGATACGGCACGAAGCAGGCCTATCTCAGCGCTTACGGCACCATCAAGGCCGATAAGGTGATGATAAGCCTCAACGCTACCGGCGCGATGGATGGTATCATGCCGAACAAGAACATCAACGAAACTTCCACCACATATCTGAACTCCGAAACCGACCGACTTCTGAAAAGCAAAATGAAACAGAAATTCGGTTTCGGTTACGAACAGGCCGGACTCAACATGAGCTGGGAACCGTCGGCCCGTCATCTTTTCACAATGGGCGGAAGCTTCAACAACGTCAACGGATACATCAAGCAGTTCTCCGGCACCAGCACCATGTACGATGCCTCGGGAGCCAAACGGTGGAGCTATGATACCGATATGACTCGCGGCAGTATCCTGAACCAGGGTGCATCGGCCAACGCATCTTACCGCATCGGATTCAACGACATGGCCTCGCACCGCATCATATTTGCGTATATGTTCGATTTCGGCAAGAACTTCCTGGACTTCACTAACCACGATTTCAACGGCGACAACTATACCATCCTCACGCCCTGGCGGGAAAACATCAATCACGAATATACACGCCAGCATACCGTACAGGCCGATTACTCCAATCCGTTCGGCAACGGCACCCATACGCTCGACGCGGGATTCAAGGGAATATTCCGCCGCAACTCAGCCATTTCGCAGTTTAACGTCGGCGACAGCATGGAGACTATGCGGCCCGCCTCGGACAATAGCGACGACATCCGTCAGAACATGGACATATACGCCGGCTATGCGGCCTATAACGGTTCGTTCGGCGGCAAGGTGGGACTTACAGCCGGTATCCGATACGAACATACCGTAATGAATCTGGAATATCATGACGCCGCAAAGACAGGATTTACCTCGCATCTCAACGACTGGGTGCCCAATGCTGCCGTGACCTATATCTTCGGACCGGCCACCAACCTGCGTCTGGCTTACCAGATGCGCATATCGCGCCCTTCGCTGTCGCAGGTAAATCCCCATGTCACCAAGCTCTCTGACCAGATGACACAGACCGGTAATCCGGACCTGACCAGCGAGCACAACAATGTGGTGTCCCTCACATACACCAACTTCGGACGCCTGTTAGGCGGCAACGTCAAGCTCAGCTACGAACAGACCGACAATTCCATCATAAACTATACGCGATACGAGGGCATCACTGCGATAGAGACGTACGGCAACTACGGCCGGCGCCGAATAACGAGCCTCAGCGGTTTTCTGAACTGGAACATCACCAACTCCATGTCGCTCTCGGTCAACGGCGACATCAGATACACCGACATCAACGCCCGCAAGATCAATCAGCGTTCGCACGGCTGGGGCGGCAACTACGGCATCAACTGGAACTACAGTGCCCCGAAGGGATTCAGGTTCAATGTAGGCGGCGGCCAGACCATACATCAGATAACCTCGCAGGGATACAGCACCGGATACTACTATTACGGACTCGGCGTCAACAAGAGCTTCCTGAAGGACAACGCCCTGACTGTAGGACTGAGCGCCTGGAACTTCCTGCGCGCATATCAGGGCGGCACATGGCACACCAACACACCTGACACCAGAAGTTCGGCATCCTGGTCCAACTGGAGTCCGAGCATCGCCCTGACCCTGAGCTGGAACTTCGGCCACCTCAAGGAGAAGGTCAAGGAGTCCGGCCTGAACATCAACCCCGACGACACCTCCTCAGCCAAAGCCCAGGGCGGAATCTCGATGTAATCCTCCCTCGCGGAGCCGTTCAGTTCAGGAGGAAGCTCATACGCAATCCCGAATTTACCTTTATTTTGATATGTTGTCTCTTTTAATTAATTTTGTAGATTAAAAGCCCTGTAATAATCGGCACGGACCGAAGCTGACCTTCGGCCTCGGCCGGTTATTCGGCAACATACCCTTATTTAAATATTATGGGATTTAAAGATTTTTTTTCGCGTAAGAAGAAAGACCAGGAGCAGATCCGCCAGGAGCAGGAAACCCTGGACAGCGGTCTGACCAAGACCAAGGAAAGCGTATGGAGCAAGATCTCGCATGCCATCGCCGGCAAGAGCTCGGTGGACGACGAGGTCCTGGACAATCTTGAGGAGGCGTTCGTGACCAGCGACGTCGGCACCGACACAACTCTGGAGATAATAGACCGTCTGCAGAAACGTGTGGCCCAGGACAAGTACGTGGGCAGCGAAGAACTCCGCACTCTCCTGGCCGACGAGATAACCCGCATGTTGGAGAAGCCGGAGAACGCCGGCCTGCTCGAGGACTTCGAAATACCCGACACCAAGGGCGAGCCATACGTCATAATGGTTGTCGGCGTCAACGGCGTAGGCAAGACCACGACCATCGGCAAATTGGCTTACCAGTACAAGCAAGCCGGCTACAAGGTGGTGCTTGGCGCAGCCGATACGTTCCGCGCAGCCGCTATAGAGCAGCTTGACATCTGGGGCGAGCGCGTGGGCGTGCCGGTCGTGAAGCAGAAGATGGGCAGCGACCCCGCCGCCGTGGCTTTCGACACTGTAAGCTCGGCCAAAGCTCAGGATGCCGACGTGGTTATAATCGACACCGCCGGCCGTCTGCACAACAAGGTCGGCCTGATGAACGAGCTCACCAAGATCAAGAACGTAATGAAGCGCGTGGTGCCCGACGCTCCGCAGGAAATCCTATTGGTGCTGGACGGCTCCACCGGACAGAACGCATTCGAACAGGCCCGTCAGTTCGTGGCCGCCACCGAAGTAAACAACCTGGCCATCACCAAGCTGGACGGCACATCCAAGGGTGGTGTCGTGATTGGCATCAGCCATCAGTTCAAGATTCCGGTGAAGTACATCGGTCTCGGCGAGAAGATACAGGACCTGCAGATATTCCATCCGGACGAATTCGTACGCTCGCTTTTCGGCAACGCTATCTGATACTAGATGTACAGGAAGAACAAGATAGACATAGTGACCATGGGATGCTCCAAGAATCTGATTGATTCGGAGCGTCTGCTGCGCCGCCTGGCCGCGAAGGGTTACGAGACCGAACACGATCCCGACACCCCGAGCGGCGAATATGTGGTGGTGAACACCTGCGGCTTCATCGGCGACGCCAAAGAGGAGTCGGTGATGATGCTGCTGGAACTGGCCGAGCTTAAGAAGAAACACAGGATAGGCCACATTGTGGTGATGGGATGCCTCTCCGAGCGTTACCGCGACTCGCTACCTGCCGAGATGCCTGAAGTGGACACATGGTACGGCAAGTTTGACTGGACGGGATTCATCGACTCGCTCCCTGACCTTGCCGGGCAGCAGACTCCCAAAGTATGGGAACGGAACCTCACCACCCCTCCGCACAGCGCCTATCTCAAGATTTCGGAGGGATGCAACCGTTTCTGCGCCTTCTGCGCCATCCCCCTGATAACGGGGCGTCATAAGTCACGTCCCGCCGACGAGATTATCGACGAAGTCCGGGACCTCGTGTCAAAAGGCGTGAAGGAATTCAACGTCATAGCCCAGGATCTGTCATCGTACGGCATGGACATTGACGGCAAACACCACCTCGCTGAGCTGATCGACCGAATGGCCGACGTGCCCGGTGTGGAATGGATTCGTCTGCACTATGCCTATCCCGCCGACTTCCCCATGGACATCCTCGACGTGATGGCACGCCGCGACAATGTGTGCAAGTATCTGGACATCGCGTTGCAGCATATCTCTGACAATGTGCTGACGGCCATGCGCCGCCACATAGACAAGGAAAAGACTTTAGAGTTGCTGAAGCAGATACGCGAGCGTGTACCCGGCATCAAGATCCGCACCACGTTGATGGTCGGTTTCCCCGGCGAGACCGAGTCCGACTTTGAGGAGCTTATGGAGTTCGTGCGCACGCAGAAGTTCGACCGCATGGGTGCATTCGCCTATTCGGAGGAGGAAGACACCTACGCCCAGCTGCATTATGAGGATAACGTTTCCGAGGAGACCAAGCAGCAGCGTCTGGACCGTCTGATGGAACTGCAGGAAAATATCAGCGACGAGCTAACTTCCGAAATGGTCGGTCAGAAAGTACGCCTGCTTGTAGACGAACGTGAAGGCGACAAACTGATATGCCGTTCGCAATGGGACAGCCCGGAAGTTGACATGACCTATACCGTCTATGGTTCGGACGCACACCCCGGCGACTTCATCGAGGCTGAAATCACCGAGGCATATCCATTCGACTTCGTGGCTAAAGAATTAAAAAGTAATGACTAAACACATTTACGCGTTCAAGTACAGGCTCCCCGGTGCAACTGAATGTTGCGACGGAATGTCGGACCATTGCCTGGAACAACCACGAGGTCGCGGCTTTGTCATTGCACCCTTCCTGCCGCACTCTCCCATGATATTCATACCGGCCGACCGCGAATGCGAGTCCGACACCTTCAGTGAGGCACTACGCCTTAACGGACATGGCCTCTGCGCCCCGTTCCCCGAGGCATCCACCACTCCCGACCAGTTGGCCGACGAAGTGGAGACCATCAAGACACTGGAACGTGAAGGCAAGCTCACAAAAGCTGTGGCTGCAAGGTGTCTGCTTCAGGACGCACCCGCCGACATAGACTCGCTGTTCGACTCACTGTGTCTGAATTATCCCGATGCGTTCGTGTATCTTTTCACATCGCCGGAATCGGGCACATGGATCGGGGCATCACCCGAGCTGTTGCTGGAGAATGACGGCAAGGAATTGCACACCATGGCACTGGCCGGCACGCACCGCGACAACGACACCGACGACTGGGACGCCAAGAACCGTCGGGAACATGATGTGGTGACGAAATACATAATGGACTGTTTCACGAATTCGGGACTCTGGCCGGTTGCCGACAAGCCTGTCACCAAGATGGCGGGTCCCGTGGAGCATCTGATGACGCGCATCAGCGTCCCGGCCTCTGACACTCTCGATGTGCTTCAGCTGATAGACACATTAGCGCCCACTCCCGCTCTATGCGGTATGCCGCGCGAACTCGCCGCCGAGACGATAGCGCAACAGGAGCATTTCGAGCGCTCCTTCTTTGGCGGTTACTGTGGCCCGTGGAATGGCTATGACAGCTTCAGCCTGTTCGTAACCCTCCGCTGTGCCCATATCGCGCCTGACCGCGCCGTGCTGTACGCCGGCGCCGGCATCATGCCCGAGTCCGACCCCGCCTCCGAATGGGCTGAGATAGACCGCAAGCTCTCCACCCTCACCTCTCTTTTCCCTCCCCATATCGTCGCGAAGCCGTTTCCGTAAGGAGCTCCGCTCCGGCGCCTCCGGCGCTCTCCCCATTTAGCAAACACAACACCAAACAACATAACTATGAGAACCAAAGCATTATTGGCACTTGCACTTGCAGCCGCTGCCGTTCCCGGCATGGCACAGGAGCATCTGAAAAGTCTCGACGGCAAAGGCCTCGACCCCAACATCTCGCCTAAGGAGGATTTCTACGGCCACGTGAATTCCAAGTGGATGAAGGATCACCCCCTCAGCCCCGAGTACAGCCGCTACGGTCAGTTCAACATCCTGAACGATTCGAGCAACAACCGTGTGCAGCGTCTGGTGATGGGTCTGGCGGCCACCAACCCCGCCAAGGGCACCAACGCCTACAAGATCGCCAACATCTATGAGCTGGCCATGGACTCCGTGCGCCGCAACCGCGAGGGCGCAGCTCCCATCAAGGCCGACCTGGCCAAGATCGAGAACACCAAGCCCGAGGATATGGAGAATCTGCTCATCTGGATTCACCGCAACTACGGCTCGCCCTTCTTCAACGCCGCTCCGCAGGAGGACCTTGGCAACAGCAACATCTACGCCATGTACGTAGGCTCCACCGGACTCGGTCTCGGCGACCGCGACTATTACCTGCTGAAGGACAAGAAGCACAAGGACATCCTGAACGCTTACGACAAGCTGATCCAGACCGACATGAAGCTGGCCGGCTACAGCGCCAAGGACGCCAAACGCATCGCCAAGAACGTGATCAAGATCGAGACCCTGCTGGCCGACTCCACATGGACCCGCGAGCAGAGCCGCAACATCCCGGCCATGTACAATATCCGCACTATGGCCCAACTTCAGGAGATGTACCCCAATATTCCCTGGAACCGCTGGTTCAAGGAGACAATGAACATCGACGCGCCGGAGACGGTGATTGTTACCGAAATCAATACTGTAAAGCAGGCCGACAAACTGATCAAGACGCTTAGCGACCGCGAGAAGAAGGACTACTACCTGTGGGAGTATGTCAGCGGTGCCGCTCCCTACCTGAGCGATGACTTTGCCAACGCAAGCTTCGAGTTCAACAAGGTGATGTCGGGCGTTCAGCAGCAGCGTCCCCGCTGGAAGAAGGCCCTGCGCGCCGTCGAGGGCGTGATGGGCGAAGGCATCGGCCAGCTCTATGTCGAGAAGTATTTCCCCGAGAGTTCCAAGGAATACATGCTGCAGCTGGTGGAGAACCTGCGCAACGCTCTTGGCAAGCATATCATCAACCTGTCGTGGATGAGCGACGACACCAAGGTGCAGGCCATGAAGAAACTGAACGCCTTCACCGTCAAGATCGGTTATCCCGACAAGTGGAAAGACTACTCCCTGCTGGAGATAGACCCGGCCCTCTCCTACTACGAGAACATGCACAATGCATCGATGTGGGCACAGGACCGTTATCTGGAGAAATGGGGCAAACCCGTCGACAAGTCCGAATGGGGCATGACTCCTCAGACCATCAACGCATACTATAGCCCGCTGGCCAACGAGATCGTATTCCCCGCCGGCATCCTGCAGGCTCCGTTCTTCGATCCCGAGGCCAGCGATGCCGAGAACTACGGTGGTATCGGCGTGG
>CAJKBH010000022.1 GCA_905198125.1 uncultured Porphyromonadaceae bacterium | reverse complement strand
AAGATTGTCTTTTTCCGAGAAATCGCTAATTTTGCAGTTGCCGGTTGAGAGTAGGGATGAATTTCGACATCTTCTTCGGGTCGAAATAATGCTCCTTCTGGCTCAGCGAACCGTTGACGTAGCAGTGCCTGTCGGTCATCTCGTTCCAGAACAGGTGTGCTATGTCGCGGCTGCGCTGCGATCCGCTCAGCTCGTAGTTGCGCGCCTCGGCTATCACCTTCGGGATGAAGGTATTGGTGTGCTTCGTACCGAAATCGGTATTGCCTTCGGCCAATGGGTCTATCACGTCGTTGTGGTAGAAGTATTCGGCCATCTCGCGGTATTTCGGGTCGGCGGTGATGGCGTAGAGGTTGTAGAATGCCTCGTTGATGCCGCCGAACTCGTTGCGCAGCATCTTGCGGCGCGTCTCCTCGCTCCGGCCATGCAGTTTGTTGTAAGCCCAGTCGCCCATCTTCACGGCCACCTCCAGCGCCTGCCTGTTATCGGCATAAAGGTACTGGTCAATCAGGCCGGACATTATTTTGTGCAACGTGTACCAGGGCGCCCATACCCCCTCGCCGCGCAGATTGCGGTTTATCAGTTCCTCTGGAAAGGCGCTGACATAACCGCTGCCGAGAACATCCTGCACCTTGCCCAACACCTTGACGATGCTGTCCCCTTTCAGCTTGAACAGCGGGTCGCCGGTAGCGGCGTACATCATGCCATAGGCCGACATCAGATGGCCGGTGGTGTGGCCGCGCAGATCGCAGTCCAGCGATTCCCAGCCGCCATATTTCTTAAGGGATTCATAACCACCCTCCAGACCGGCGAAAATACCGGCATTGTTCTTAAAGCTGTGGGTCAGCCGGTTGATGCTTATATTGGCCATCCATGCCGAGTCGCGGCGAAGGTTGTCGTGCACGCGGCCCGGCAGCAGACGCACGTCCTTCAGGTCGAACGCCCTGACTTTGGACTGGGCCGTGTCGGCCACTTTCAGTTTACCGCGATGCTGGCCCGGATACACCGACTGGGCGCCGACGCCGCCGGCCACGCCGCCCGCTATTATGAATGCCGCTAAGGCCCTGAGAGAAATCTTCATGAATGTCATCGAGTTTATAGGATGAGATTTAATCGAGTTTATCGCTGTGCTTATAGCTGTGTTTATAGCTGTGCTTATAGCTATTACGCTTATAGTACGTTCCACCCCTCCCATCCACCCAACGCGTGTCTGACTGGAGTGACGGCGTCCCCGCCGTCAGCATGTGGGCGGTGGGGACACCGCCCCTCCAGTCGCCGCCCCGTTATTTACGGCAAAAGGAGCCATGCCGGTCGGCACAGCCCCTTGGATATGTTCATGATGTCGTGTTATATCGCGTTATGCGGCGTTATGCCGTATTATTTCACCATAACCTTGGTCACGTTCTTGCCCTGGCGGCGAACATATACACCGGGAGTCATGCTGTCGGCCTTCACCTGAACGCCGTTCAGATTGAAGTACTCAACCGGCGCATTCTCGTCAGCCTCAATGCCTGCGATACCGGTAGATTGCTTCTTCTGAAGAACCAGATTTCCGTCCTTCTCTACAAGTTCAAGAGTCTCATGCGAAAAGTCGAACATTGAGGGACTTGGATTACCGATTACGACAGTACTACCCTCTCCATGATTCTGCAGATACAACTTCACTGCATTAGCTGCAGGAGCCATTTCCATGGAGTTTGTTTCAGGCATAGCTTTGGGTGCAGGATTGAAAGTAGAGCTGGAACTAAAGGTATAGGAGCCTTCTACATAAATAGAACCATTGGTCGTACCATCAATACTTGAGCCATTTGCTCCGAAGAATATTTCGCTCCGAGGAACTACGCAATTCTCGAATGTAACATTTTGGAGATTTACGCTACCTCCATCCTTGGCACAAATCACACCTTTGTCATCTGAAGATATGAAATTGCTTATTTCGCAATCCTCAAGAGTCAGAACTCCAACCGAGATGGTTCCATTCTTACTTGCTTCTACAAGATTTTTACTACAAGCATCTGTTCTAGTGTAGACAATATCCACATTCTTGATTGTGACTGCATCTTTTACAAGAAATCCAATACTGTTGTTCAATCCGTAAGAGAGTTTCACTCTGGTGTCACCCTCTTTACCTTGAACCGTTACATTTTTCTTATAGAAATTAACACGTGAGCCTATGGCAACGTCACCGTTCACCATAATCACATCACCTTCCTGAGCGGCATTGACCGCAGCATCAAGAGTGTCATAGGGTGTTTCTCCAATATATATTACAGGCTTTATTGCCATAACAATATTTTCCCCATCGACTTTCAGAATGAAAGCATCATTCTGAAGATCGAATTTTGTTAAATCCGTACAGTTCTTTACAAGAATCGAACCTACCTTGCGGTTTTCAGGTATATACACTTTGATAGCAGCTGATGGATTAAACGCACCTTCAACGGCGAAATTTCTATCTGTACCATCTGTATATATCGATCCATTGGTAGTTCCACTTAGGGTCAATTTGTCGTTGGCACTAACACGGATTTCTCCAGGATCTTTAGTTTCATTGTTCTCAAAAATTACATTTGTAAGTTTTGCTGTGGAACTTACATTGATAACTCCATGGCCTGAATTTGCAGTTCTGAAATTGCTGATTTTGCAATTTTCCATTATCAGCGTACCCTTACTTGCCTCCATCAATCGCTTGTCAGATGCATCTTTCTCTGTGTATACGAAATGCAGATTTTTGAGGGTAAGTGTCAGATTTCCGTTATTATTAAGAGTAATGGCACGTTTATTTTTGAGTAAGCATGATATTGTTACTCCATCAACAGCCTGTATGGTGAGGTTATTCTTGTCAGGAGTGATTCCTGTTTTCATTTCTACATCGCCCTTCACTTCAATAAGGTCTCCTGCTGTTGCGGCTGTAACAGCTGCTTCTATAGTAGCATACTCAGTGCTACCAATCCACACCTGCGCCATCGAGGCCGTACCGCCGACGAGGAGGGCGGCAAGTAGCGTAAAGATTTTTTTCATGGGTTGTTAAGTTTGGTTTGTATTGTTGGTTTGTTGTTTGTTGGCTTGTGGTTTGATTCGTAATCAGTGGTTGAGTCTGTCAACAGCTTCTTACTGTTTACATCCTTTTATACGACCCACTTTTCATACACACTCAATCCCCATTCAAAAAAAATCTGCACAGCCTCTTTTCCTAAGGACCCTAAAGACCCTAAGGTCCTTAAAGCCCATTCTAAACAGTGCGGGCCGCCCCTTGTGGGGGCAGCCCGCCGATTGTGTCGATCCGTTCGATTACTTCACCAGCACCTTGACGGCGGTGTTGCCCTGGCGGCGTACATAGATGCCGGGCGTCATGTTGCCGGCGCTTACCTGCATGCCGTTCAGGTTGTAGTACTCCACGGGTGCGTTCTCGTCGGCGGCGATGCCGGCGATGCCCGAACCGCCCTGATACTCGCCTGCCACTAAGTTGCCGTCCTTGGCCTCGAGGCTGAAGGCTGTGCCCTGCAGTTCGAACTTAGTCGCGTCCTCGGTGCCGGCCACTATGATGGAACCAAGCGTGCGGTTCTCGTCTACAAACAGTTTCACAGCCTTGGCGGGTGCGAACTCGGCGCCTGCGGTCACATTATAATCTTTCTCCAGGAATATAGACATGTCGGTCGTGCCGTTGATGGCAGAACCGCTGCCTCCTAAGAAAAGCTCGCCGCAACCATCGGCAACGGTGCAGTTCTCGGCAGTAACGTTGTTCAGCGTGATGTTGCCGTTGTTCTTCACAGAGATTATGCCCTGTTTGTTAGTGCCGTTGAAATCATTTATCTCGCAGTTCTCCATCGTCAGTTTCGAACCCGGAGAGCTTACCTCGATTAATGTAGCGGTCGATTCATCCTGCTCCGTATAGGTCATCTTCAGGTTCTTCAGCATAGCGCTGTTGTTGACCAGGAACGCCAGTTTATTCTTCACCAGGCAGGAGATGGTCACGCCTTCCTTGGCAGTGAGAATCAGACTGTTCACATCCTTGAAGTTAACCGTATTGCTGATGGTGATATCCTCGTTGATGGTGATGATGTCGCCGTCCTTGGCTGCTGCCAAAGCGTCCGTCAGATTGCCGAAGCCAAGCTGACCGATGGTCACGGCACCCTCGCCGGCTACAAACTCGCCGGTCACGATGTTGCCGTCCTGTGCCTTGAGGCTATACTTGTCGCTCATCAGGTTGAACTTGGCCACGTCCTCGGTGCCGGTCACCAAGGTGCTGCCCAACGTGCGGGCATCGTCGATGAAAAGACGGCAGGGGCTGGAGGGGTTGAAGTTCTCGCCTGCGGCCACGCTCAGATTCTTCTCGATGAATATGGAGGCGTTGGTGGTGCCGTCCACGGTCGAACCGGTGTTGCCGATAAACACCTCGCCACGCCCCTCGGGCAGTACATTGTTGGAGAATGTCACATTGGTCAGCACGGCGCTTCCGCTGCTCTTGATGCTGATCAGACCCTGGTTGTTGGTGCCGCTGAAATTGCTCATGGAGCAGTTCTCCATGTTCAGCTTGCCGCTGCCCGAGCTGGCCTCGATCAGAGGCTGATTCGACGCATCGTCATTGTACACCAACGTCAGGTTCTTCAGCGTGGTCGGCTTCTTAACCAGAAACGCGAGTTTGTTCTTGGTACGACATGATATGGTCACGCCTTCCACAGCCTGCAAGGTCACGTTGTCCACCTTGTCAAAGTTCACTCGGTTGCTGACGGTCACGTCCGACCTTACCTCGATCACGTCTCCCTCGGCAGCGGCATCAGCGGCTGCGTTGATCGACTCATACTCGGTGGTGCCGATAAACACCTGTGCCGACGAGACGGCGCTTCCGGCCAGCAACGCGGCTATAAGAGTAAACACTTTCTTCATAGGTTTATAGTATTAGTTATAGTTTGTTTTGAGTTCACGTACGCCCCTCTTGCTTCCGCCATGTTCTTTTTTTTAGGCTTGTTTTCTTTTGTTTTCTTTTGTTTTTGGCTTGAGCTTTAGCGAAAGCCCGCAGTCCCATAAAAGCAATCCGGAGCAGTAAACAACTTCCGTTTACTGCTCCGAATACGTTTGACTTTTCGTTGACACTTAACGCCTTCAGTCCATTTTTGTAATTATCTTCATCATTCCGTCCTGACGCTGCGGATTGACGCTGCTGCCGTTCACCTTCAGGGCGGGCAGCGAGCTGCGGTACTTCATGTTGACGCGCGGCTGGCCGTTGACCCACAGGTTCATGCACTTTCCTTCCGGCTTGGCTATCACGTTCAGTTTGGCCAGCGACGAGAATATCACCTCGTTGCCGCGGCGCAGCGAGCTGCCGTGGTTGATGAACACCTCCTCGGGCTTCGTGGGGTCGCCGCCCTCCTTGTATGTCACCGCAAGCATATATGCGTCGGTGGTCCATCCGTCGGCATCGATCCACGAATTGAGATGCATCAGCCGTCCGTCGGCCAGCTGGTTGATGTACAGGTCGGTCACCTTACCCTTGTACGTGACGCGCACACCGATCCAGTCCTTGCCCTCGCGAGTCTCGAACTGCGGCATGTCCTTCTGCGCGGGCGAGTCCTTGAGCGTGATGGCAGTCAGACCCTTCACGCGGTCGGTGTCGCCCGGCAGCATGAAGGCGTAATATTCTTCGGTGCCCTTCAGGTCCTCGGTCGGCCCCTGACGCACCTCCCAACGCAGATCCTCGGGATAATCGTGTACGAAATTACTGTAAGCCAGGGGGCGCGGATATATCGGACGTATCGAAGCGGCCGACTCGCCGTTGGTGATGTTCAGGTCGAAGCCTTTCTTCTCGGCTTTGCCCCCGGGATGCCACAGCCATTCGAACCGGCCCGGCTTGTGCGAATGTATGTCGTCTATCACATAGATTATGTCGTCAATCCACAGGAACGAGCGGAAGTTGCGGTCGAAGGCGTGCGACATCGGGCCGGTGCCGTCGGCCAGCACATACTTGATGTTGCCGCCGTCCAGGAGTCCGCTCACCGAGCCGGGGAGCATCGAGCCGTGATACTGCTGATACGTGGGCTGACCCTCGCCGTTGAACTTCACCACATTGTGGGCGTCGGTCTGGAAGAAATAGTTGCGGTATTCCGGTTTGCCGTAGCTGCAGTTGCCGGCGTCCTTGATGATGTCGGCGCCGTTGTGGAACACTATCAGCGAGTTGGCGTCGGCGTGCGAGTGGTTCCACGTCATGCCCGATTTAACGGCCAACATCGTGGCGTCCTTGTCCCACGAGTCTCGCATAGTGGCCCAGCCGAAATCTTTCCACAGGTGCGACTTGGCAAGCGCCGGCTCGGCCGGGGCGTTGCTCAGGTCAGGGGTGTAGAGGAAGCCCATCGGGAAATGGCGCGGGAATCCCTCGCGGTGCTGACCCGACTCCAGCTGGTTGATGTACCACAGCGTGGCGGGATCCTTTGCACCCTGGTTGTAGGCAAGTATCATGGAGCTTTCGCCGGTCACGTTCTTGTGGCTGTCACCGAAGTTGATGCTGTACAGCATTCCGTCGCGCGGATAGGCCACGTTGCAGAAGAACGACGCCAGCTTACCCATCTGCGGAATCTCCTCCAGCTTGGCGCCTGGATGCGAGTTGAGCCATGCCTGACGGAACAGCAGCGCCTCCGTTATGCCGAAGCTGGCATAATTGATGCTCTCGTACATGCCTCCGTCGCGGTCGAAGGTCTTGGGCTTGTGCTGTATCACGTCGCCGGCGAAGTCAAACCATTGCGGAATGGCCTCCATCACCGCCTCCGCGCCCTTGGCGGCCTCGGGCATCTCGTTGCTTATGGCCAGTCCGAGCAGGGCACCCATACCGGCGCACGATGTCCACCAGTTGTGGCCCATCGAGTTGAGGGAATGTATGCGCGTAGGCTCGTTCACCCAGTCGCCGAGCAGCGGCTCCACGGCCAGGCAGTACAGTCCGTTGGCTATCTTCTTGCGCTCCGAAGCGGAAAGGCAATCATAGATGGCGTCGTAGGCCACGGCGAGCTGGTATACCTTGTGGGCCATCTGCAGTTCGCTGCGCCACGCCGGTTTGCGGGCCATCATTTCCCTGTCGCCCCACGACTTGATCTCGGCGGTCTTGAGCAGTTCGCGCTTCACGGTGTTGGCATACGCCGTGTCACCCGTCATCAGCCACGCCAGGGCCGGATACTCTAATTTGCGCACGTTGGCTCCTTTCTTCACCTGCCTGTCGGCTTCCTCCTTGATCAGCTTCCAGCCGTTGGCCTGAACGGTGTCGTGCGCCATCCGCTGCTTGGCCGCCGCCACCTTTGCGGGCGTGAACAGCAGCGACGGATGCTTTATGTCCCCCGCATTCACCGCCATCGCGACCACCGCCACGAGTGCCGCCACTATACCTGTCTTTTTCATTATCATGATGTGGTAGTTATATTCCTTTTATTTAAATACGACGTTGCGGACGTGATTGCCTATATAGATGTCGCACATATCGCCGGCCTTGTACCATTTCGGTTTGCCGGGCATGTCGTCGGTTATCTTCACGCCGTTCACGGTCAGGTTCTCGAACGTCAGTCCGGCCACCTGACGGTTGTCGTCATATCCGCATATTATCGATGTCGAGGCGTTCCGGCCGGTGTAGGTCACATCCTTGAACAAGACGTTGTCGACGCTCTTGCCGGGAGCCTTGCAGTATTTCTCGTTCATGAATATGCGTACGTTCACCAGTTGCCCGCAGCGGAAGTCCTCCACCCTTATATTGTCGAACGTCACGTCACGCACTATGTTGTTGTCGCCGCACGAGATGGCGAACACACCCTGATAGTCCTTCTGCAGCTCCATCTGGTCCAGGATGTCGAGGTTGCGGTATGTCAGGTTCTGAATCGTGTCGGAAGGGGCGTCCACGCCGATCTCGGTGGCGGCGCCATGCAGTCCGATCATGATGGGATGCGCCACATCGGCCCAGAGGGTGGAGTTCTCCATCAGGATGTTCTTGCAGCCACCCACATACCCCTTGCGTGTGGCGTAGACGGTGTTGCAGTCGTCGCTGTTGCGGCAGAACACGCCGTCGTAATGCACGTTGCTGCTGGCGAACACGTTCATGCCGTCGCCCCAGCCGTAATGGGTCATCGACTTTACGTTGGTTATCTTCACGCCGTCGGAGGCGCCGGCCGGAATCTGCGACAGCACGATGCCGTCGGCCTCGATGTTGCGCGAACGCCGTATCTCCACGCCCGCTCCGCGTCCCTTGGGACGCACGGTGCCTCGGCCATATACGCGCACGTTCTCCACGCCTTCGGCTATGATGGTGGCCTGTACCCACGCGCCGCCGTCTACATATACCGTCGTACCTGATTTCAGGCGAAGGGTGTCGCCGGGAAACTTATGCACACCGGGGCCGAAATAAAGCAGGTTCCCCTTCTTGTTCTTAAGGGCTTTCTTTATCTCCTTCGCCGTGGGGCGATGCGAGTCGAGAGGATTGGCAAACAGGTGCAGGTTGTGGAATATGTCGCCGTTCACCTCCACCGACAGGTTGCGCGCACGGTTCAGAGTGAAGCAGATGGTGTCGCCTTTCACTTCAGGCGTGATGCCGTACGACAGCGGCCTGACGCGCACGCTCCGCACCGGCTTGGCCGACACCACGCGCACCTGCACCGGGCCGTCGAAGTCGAAGTATGCGTACGACGCGGTCTGGTCCTTGCGTTTCACCACGCCATCCTCCAATTTCACTTCCTGGAATGTCACGGGGTACGCGTCCACATTCTCCCACCGGCCGGCGGCATCGTCCTGGCGCACCTCGACGGCGAAATCATGGATGGTCGGCACATCCTTGCCGGCGGGGTATGTCACCACTTTTGCTCCGGCCGTCATGCAGCCCACGGTCAGCAGCGCAGCCGCAACTGCCGCTCTTGTCTTATTTCCTCTCTGATTCATTGTAATTGCTGTTTTTTATATTCCGTATTATAATCAGGGGCGGACGGTCGCGAGACTGTCCGCCCCATGCATTATCTTATACGGATATCGGGTATTATTCGCGGTAATACATCAGTGTGGAGAATCCCAGCTGGTCGAACCCACCGGAGTTGGGACCGTAATGTCCGCCGCCGCCATCGGCGCGGAAGTGCTCGGCCATCTCCTTGATGTACGTGGCCTTGATGCCTTTCTTCACGCAGTAGCCGTACCACAGGTCCCATCCCGGACGGATGGTGCCTCGGCCGTCGGCGCTGATCTTGTCCATCTGCATGTCGCCCCACTTGTAAGGCTTGAAGGGCATGGAGCTTTCGGGATACTTGAAGTCGGCGTCCGACAGGGTTCCGCTGTAGTTGGTGCCGAGCGAAGGCTTCACCAGGTTGTACTTGCAGATATACTGTGCGAAGGCGATGGCGCGGTTGTCGCCAAGGGCAAACAGGTCGTCGCCGATGTTGTATGCCATCTGGCAGAAATAGCCGGCCAAGACGCCCGTCAGCGTGTTGTGGCCCTGGTCACGTCCTGACTCCTGGCCCTGAGCTAATTTCTCGCCTGTGCCGGAGGGATCGTCGAACACTTCGATCACCGAGCCACGCAGCATACAGCCGGGGCCGGCACCCATCTTATAGGCTAAGATTGCCTCGTTTATCATGTCCTGGTCGTCGGTCAGGATACCGATGGACAGGAGCGCCGTCATCGACGCGAGGTCCCAGTTCAGCCACCAGTGCTGGTTGGCGGCGTTGGTGGCGATGAACTTCGAGCAGAAGGGCGCGAAGTATGTCTTGAGCCATACGCACACGTTATTGAACTGCTCTGACTCGCCCCAGCCGTTGTAGTCGCGCAGCAGCTCGGCGGCGTTGGCTATCTGGTGTATCTGGAACATGATCAGATACTCGTTGGAGTCGATCACATCGTCCTTCCATTTGTCGCGGCCCAGCAGGATGCCCCGGTTCACGGCGGCCCAGTCCTCGATGATCTTCACGGCCGTGGCGGCTGCCTGCAGGTTGCCCGTCAGCTGATACTCCAGCGCCAGCTGATATGCGGCGTGACAGTCGCGGAAGAACTGCGTGTAGTTGTTGTGGATGCCGGGATAGTACTCGTCGCGCAGGCCCGCGTCGTCCCAGCGACCGCCGCCGTCGCCCCAGTTGCCGGCGTCAAGACGCGCCAGATACTTCACCGGACTGGCCTTGTATGTCTCGTTGCAGAATCCGCTGGTCTTCAGCTTCTGATAGCCGTCCGACCAGGGTTTCTGGCCTAAGTGGGCCTTCACATAGTCCAGATCCTCCCGGCTGTGAAGCATACAGGGATGGTTCAGGGTGTAGGTCTGGGGCTCGAACTTCTCGAAGGTGTCGCCCCAGCTGTCGATGTCGGTGGTGCCGTGCTCTATCTCCGAACAGGAAGCAAAGCCGAAACCTGCCGTGGCTACAGCCAGAGTGTATATATATTTGTTGATTTTCATGACTATTCTTTTTCTTCCGCCGGGGACGACCCGTAATCGCCCCGGCGGTATGTTGGGATTTACTTCTTGTTCTTTATTTCATTCTCGGCGAAGTCGATGGCCTCCTGCTTGTTCTTGAACGAACCGATCCAGAATATGTCGTAGTAAGGCTGCGACTTGTCGACGTTTTCGTTGGGGATGTCGGCTATCTTGACCTGGAACAGGTTGAACTCATGGAATCCGGTCCACTTGCCTGTGGGATCCCACATGATGAGGCGCGTACCGTCACTCAGCTCCGTACCGTTGTTGTCCTTCGGGCTGCCTGCGTCGCGGATGTCGAACGTGTTGTTGCCCCCTTTCTGCAGGTTGGTCTTGATGGCGTAAACGGGATAGTCGCTGTGCCATACGTGGTTGCCTTTGGACAGGTCGAGCTTGATGTCACGGCGCCACTTGCCTGTGCCGGGATCGGGGAAGAATACGCGCCAGTAGTCGGCGGTGCGTTCCTCATCGGCCTGGTCGTTGGAGCAGATCCAGCCCTTGAATCCGTTGGCTCCGTTCCAGAAGTACTTGCCGTTGGCCACTGTCACCTCGATGGTGGCCGTCTGGCCGGTGGCGGTACATGTGGCGGTGATCACTGCCGAGCCGAAGCCTACGGGCGTTACCACGCCGCGGTTCACTGTGGCAACGGATTCGTTGTTAGACTCCCACTGCACCGATCCGGCCGTACCGTTGCTCGGAGTGTAGGTCACGTCGAGTCTGATGCCGTCCGAAGGCAGCGACAGATTCTCCAGTTTGCTGTTGATGGTCAGGCTCTGAACCTCGATGAAGGGATCCACGTGCAGCTTGAATTCGCCGCGCACGCCCGAACGGTCCTGTGCCACACAGTAAATCTCCACGTCGCCCTCCTTCAGCAGTGTCACCTTGCCGGCCTCGTCCACGCTGGCTATCTCAGGATTGGACGATACCCATGCCACGCGCTGATAGGTCACGTCGGCGGGATAGATGGTGTTGCTGAGCTGGATCTCGTCGGTCACGTAATATTTACCCTCGTCGCTGGGAGGAGTCTGGCTCTCCACGTCAATGCTTGTAGCCTTGATTATCTCGGGAATCACCTGCACGAAGATGGATGCGGTGGTTCCGGCGCCAAGACGCTTGGGCACTGCCGAAACAGTGGTCTCGCCCACGGCCACGGCGTGTACCAGGCCGTTCTCGTCCACCGTGGCTATGCTCTCGTCGCCGCTGCGGAACAGCAGGGTCTTGTCCTCGGCCTCCTCCGGGCCTACGGTGTACACTAACAGCGAGTCCATTCCCACTGCCAGGGGCAGAGTCTCGGTACACTCGAATGTGATGGACGTCGGGATGATTACCTCCGTACCGTCAAGTGTCATTTGCTTGTCGTCACTGCATCCGGTCAGTCCGGCCATCATGCCGCAGACTGCCAGCGATGCGATGACGCCTGTATATCTCTTGTTCATGTTATCTTTCTTTAATCGGATTAATGTTAGTGATCCGGATTACCAGCCGGGATTCTGGCCCAGGTTGGGGTTGAGCTGGAGCTGGTCGGTGGGCAGCGGCAGCAGATAGTTGCGCTCGGCCCACTTGCGGCCTGTCTCCCATACCACGCGGCCCTGTGCGTCCTTGCGCAAGGCGGGGAAGTTGCGGCGGCCATACTCGGTGCCGTCCACGTGCACGCCGGCGAAGTCCATGGGCATTTCCACCTCGGCTGTCTTCCAGCGCTTCAGGTCGTCGAGACGGAAGCCCTCCGACACGAATTCCACGCTGCGCTCGCGGCGTATCTCGGTGCGCATGTCCAGTCCGTTGGAGCTTACGAAGGCATTGCTCAGCTTTGGCATGGCGGGGTTGACGCGGCGGCGCACCAGGTTCAGCGACAGGTCAAGATCCTCGTCCGAAATCTTGCCGTCACGCTCAAACACTGCCTCGGCGTAAGCCAGCAGCACCTCGGCATAACGCAGGATAGGCATGTCGTAGCTCTCCTCGGTGGAGGTGACACGGCGCTCGCACGCCCACTTCTGCGGGAAATAACCCGTACCGCTGCCCGGCATATAGTCGGCATACTGCGCGCGGTTGGCGTCGGCGTCGGTGAAGTCGCGGAAATAGTTCGGGTTCGTGCCGTTCCAGTATTTTCCGTGAGGCTTCATCAGGGTGTTGGCCATACGGTTGTCGCGGTTCTGCCACTCGGAGTCGGCGTTGGCGTAGCCCTGGAACATCGGCGACTTGTCGATGGGGAGGCCGTCGGAGCACAGATACTGATCGGCCACCTTGGCCGACATAAGCTGCGCGTTGTTCAGCACGCCCACAGTCACGTTGTCGCCTATCTGCTTGTTGGTCATGTCATAGCAGCGCTTGATGATATATTCCTTGTTGGCGCTCTTGGTCAGTCCGGCGGGATTGCACTTCGTGTCCTCCAGGATAAAGAGATACTTGTAGGATTCCGTACCTAAGGCCGACGATGAGAACAGCTGGAACTTCTTGGAGTCGATCACGGCCTTGGCGGCCTGTGCGGCCTGGTCCAGCAGGGGCTTGGCTGCGGCCTCGTTGCCGCGGAATTTCTGCCACGTGCCCTCGAACAGGGCGGCGCGTGCCTTGAACGCCAGGGCGCCCTCCTTGCCCACATATCCGTTCTCCACGTCGGTGGTGCTGGGCAGCAGCTCGGCGGCCTTGTCCAGATCCTCGAGTATCAGCTTGATCACCTCCGAGCGGTCGTTGCGCTTGGCCTGCATGGCGGGGTCGTCCACGTCGATGGGTGTGGTGACGATGATGGCGTCGCCGTAACGCGTCAGCAGCGTGTAATAGCTGTATGCGCGGAAGAAGTATGCCTCCCCCTCAGGCTTGGCGATGTCCTCGCGGGTGCCGCTGTATTTGTCGGCGCGCTCAATCAGGATGTTGCAGCGACGTATGTGGTTGTAGCAGCCTCCGTAGGTGCCGTCGCTCGCCGGCACGGCGTTCGTACCGTTGGAAATGACGTTGAAACCGCTCTTGTCCACCATGAAGTCACTCTCCTTGTCGCCGTTGTACATGCTCTGTATCGACGGGAACCAGTCGTAGAACCTGTTGGCAAAGAGCTGGAAGTCGCTCGATGTGGCCCACATGTTGGTGTCGGCCATCTGGTCCTTCGGCTCCAGGTCCAGACAGGACGTGAGGAGCAACGCCACCGCTGCGGCCGATATGGTCTTTATTATCTTGTTCATTGCTGTATTCATGATGTGGTTAGAATGTTAGGTGCAGGCCCACTGTAAGGCTGCGGAGGAAAGGATAACGGTTGGCGTTGCTGACTTTACCCGACGACTCGGGATCCCAGCCGTCCTTGATCTTGGAAGTCTCCCAGAGGTCGGTGCCGGTCAGGTAGACGCGCACGCCCGACAGCACTTTCTGACGGTTCAGTATGTTCTGAGGCAGCGTGTAGCCGATGGTCACGTTCTTGAGACGCAGGTAGGAGCCGTCCTCGACCGACCACGACGAGCACTGGTAGTTGTAGTTGTTTATCTCGCTCTGGTGGGTCAGCGGGGTGTAGTATCCGTCGGGATTGCTCTCGCTCCATACGTTGCCGATGAAGTGGTTCGAGCCGTTCATGTACGCCGTACGGGTCGGGATGCGCCATATATCGGCGTTGTTGTTGCCGTCGCGGCGCCATACGGTGCGGCGTCCCGCGCCCTGGAACACGAAGTCGATGTCAAGTCCCTTCCAGGTGGCGCCGAAGTTGAACGAGAACTGGATCTTCGGATCCTCGGAACCAAGATACACCAGGTCCTCGAAGGTCAGCTTGCCGTCCTTGTTCACGTCCTCGAACATGTTGTCGCCCACGCGGAGCTTGGAGATGTTGCCGGCCACAGTCGACGTGCCGTTATAACGGTCGATGTATTTCTTCAGCTGTTCCTCGTTCTGGATCTTGCCGCAGTAGCGGTAGCCCCATACGGAATTCAGGGGATAGCCCTCGCGGTCGGAGCGCACACCTGCCTGGATGGCACCGGAACCGCCGTTGTCCAGCAGTTTGTTGTCGGCGTAGGTGAACGTGCCCCCTACGTGGTATGTCACGTTGCCTATCGTCTGGTTCCAGTTGATGTTGGCATCGTAACCCCAGGCCTTGAACTTACCCTTGTTGGCCGTCGGCGCGCTGTCACCGAGGATGGCGGGATAGATCACGTCAATCAGCATGTTGTTGACGCGCTTCCAGTATGCCTCGACCGATCCGGTCAGGCGGTTGTTGAAGAAGCCGAAGTCAAGGGCGACGTTGTAGTTGTGCACGCGCTCCCAGGTGCGGTCCAGGCTGACGAGCTTGCCGTTGGTGTCGATCCAGGAGATTTTGCCGTTGCCGATTATCACGTTTTGGTTGGGCTTGAAGTTATAGAGGGCCACGCCCGAGTAACGGTCGATACCGTTCTGGTTACCCACGTTGCCGTACGATGCGCGGAGCTTCAGTTCGCTCAGCCAGCTGCGTGCGGCCTCCATGAATTTCTCCTGACCAATGCGCCAGCCTGCCGATACGCCCCAGAAGAACGCCCAGCGGTTCTCGGCCTGGAACTTCGACGAGCCGTCGTAACGTGCCTGGCCTTCCAGCAGGTATCTTGAATCAAAGTCATAGTTGACACGACCGTAGTAGCTCAGCAGGGCCTCCTGCCACTTGGCTCCGGTCGTGGTGATGGTTCCCGTCCCGTTCACAACCTCTAACGGAGCGTTGATGTCCATAGCGGTGTTGGTGTTCGACTCATAGTCGGTGAACGAGTACTGCACACCGAGCATGGCCTTGAAGTTGTGCACGTCCTTCCATGTCTTGGTATAGTCCAGATAGCCCTGGCCCATGAAGAGTTCGCGGCGGTCCCACCATTTCTCGTACTTGGTGTCGTCCTGGCTGGGGTTGGAGAATACCTTCGTGTCGCCCTTGTAGTTGTAATAGTCCACGGAGAGGGTCTTTGCGTCGCGGGTGTTGCCACGGTAGTTGTAACCGAACACGGCGTTGAGGCTCAGTCCGTCGATGATGTCATAGCGGAATGCCTCGCTCACATTGACCGACAGCGCTTTGTAGCGGTTGTCGCCCCCAAGCTCGGCGGCCCAGTTGGGCGCGCGCCATGTTCCCCAGCCGTAAGGCTTGCCGTCGATCGTCGACGTCGGGAAGCCGGGCTGTGCGGTGCTGGTGCTCAGGCAGGCGCCGATCTGTGTGGGCGACACCTGGTCCTGGCGGTTCAGCGCTATCGACGAGGTCAGCGAGAAACGCTTGTGGAACTTGAAGGTGTTGTTCAGTCGGATGTTGAAACGGTTGTTGTGGTTGTTGCCCCATTTCAATGGAGAGTCATCGTACATGTATGCGGCCGACACGCGGTATGTGTTGCCGTTCTTGCCGCCGGACACGGCCAGGTCGTGGTTGGTGCTCCAGGAGTCGCCCCATATCACGTCGTTCCAGTCGGTGTCGAAGAATGTCAGGTCCTGCGTATCGGAGAACATGCCGTTCAGCGGGTTGCCGTTGCGCATGTCGATGAACTGGCCCTTGTATTCCTTCATCATCTTGGCGTAGGTGATCCAGCCGTTGGTGGGATCGCCATCGTTCAGATATGCCTCGATCTGGGCGTCGGCCCATTCGTCGATGCTCATGGTCTTCGGGGTGTTGCCCACGAACTTGTGGGTGTACGATCCGTTGTATTCCACGCGCACCTGGTCGTCCTTACCCTTCTTGGTGGTGATCAGCACGACGCCGCCGGCAGCCTTCGAACCGTAGATGGAGGCGGCGGCATCCTTCAGTATGTTCATCGACTCGATATCCGAGGGGTTCAGCTGGTTCAGCGCGCCCACGCCTTCATATTCGATACCGTCTATGATCACGAGGGGTGCGGAGTTGTTCTTCGACACGGAACCACGGATCTTCATGTCCCAGTTCTCCTCGCCGGGAGCCGAAGACGAACGTGTGATGATCACACCGGGCACCTGGCCCTGCAATGCCTCGACGGGGCTGGCCAGGGCTCCTTTGTCCTTAAGTTTCTCGTCGTTCACCACCGTGACGGATCCGGTCATGGATGCCTTCTTCTGCACGCCGTAACCCACTACCACCAGTTCGTCAAGCACCTGGTCGTTGGGTTTCAGCTTGATGTTCATGTTGCCGGAAGTGGCCTTAACTTCCTGCGAGTTGTAACCGACGTACGACACAACGAGTGTGGCGCCCTTCGATGCCTTGATCGAGAAGTTGCCGTCAAGGTCGGTGGTCGCGCCGTTAGTAGTTCCCTTCACCATGACGGTGGCACCGATCAGGGGCTCTCCCGTCTCGTCAAGTACCACGCCGGTGACCTGCCCGGGTACGGCTGCCGACGACGATGCGTGCTGCGCGTACGCCACCAATGGCGTGACGGCTGCCACCATCACGGCAATCAGACCCACCCGCAGTATGCTCTTCCATGGCATAGTGTTTTTAAGTCGAATGCTCATAAATGTTAGGTATTGTATTATGGTATTTAGTTAATAATTGCGTATGTCTGTCATGACCGAACCGGATCATTCACACTACGGCGGCAATGCAGCTGCGCACATCGCGGCGCCCCAGGCGGAGGTGATTCTCTACCGTGCGCTTGGACAGCGACAGCATCCCGGCTATCTCCTCGGGTGTCTTCTCCTGGTATCTGCTCATTTCATATATGATACGGCGCTGCGCAGGCAGGCACTCAACGCGCTCGCGCTCTATGCGCGCTATCTCGAATGCCGAAATCAGATTCTCGGGCGACATCTCGTAACGCTCCTCGCCGCTTTCCAGCACTTCCTCGCTGTACGCACGGCTGTGGCACAGGCGACGCAGATAGTCGTTTACGAGGTTGCGCGCTATCACGTAGATCAGGGACGTCAGCGTCTCCTCCTCCACCGGACGGCTCAGCGTCAGCACGCGCACCCATACGTCCTGCGCCAGGTTCTCGGCATCCTCTACGTTGTTGATGCGCGACACGATGAAGTGAAGGACTCGTTCGAAGTTCTCATGGTAGGATTTGATAATGACAGCCCGGCTGTCGGTTGGTTCGTTCATGGCCTTTGTAGTGTTGTTGGTTCATGTCCATTGCGGACACTGCAAAATTACCACGCGAATTTGCCGAAAAAAATTTTTTTGACCCCGTTTATATCTCTCTTAATAAATTTGGATGAAGTTTAGTCGCAATAGTTGATACCCAATTACTTAAGAGATTGAGATTCTTAGTTGCATAAGAATGTGAGACTCGTTTCGTCTCATATCCTTGCAAAAATCAGTGCAGTTTGTTCTTGATGTATTCCGACGGAGTGATGCCCGTGAACGCCTTGAAATGGCGGAAGAAACTGGCCCGCGACGAGAACCCGCACTTTTCGGACAATGCCGTGAGCGTATAGCGGGATATGTCCGTTTCGTTCACCAGCCGTTTGAATTCCTCCACGCGGTATTCGTTCACATAGTCGTAGAAGGTTTTCTTCATGTACTGGTTGAACAGGAACGAGAGCGAATGGCTCTTGGTGCCGATCAACGCGGCCAGATCAGAACTTTTTAGATTAGGATTGGTGTAGGGCTTTTCGTTGTTCATGACATTAGTTAGAAGTTTCAACAGTCGTTTGCATTCCTCGTCACTCAGGCGCGTTGTCTTATAGCTGATGTGCTCCGGCTCCTTTGCGGCCGGAATTTCGTTAGTTGCGTCTTCCGCGTCGATATATACTTCCGCGTCCTTGGAGTGACGGTAAAATTTCCTGTACAATATATACAATGTGTAGCAGAGTCCACCGGTCAGCGCCACGATTATGAATATCATGGCCCAGCTGATGTTGGACGACTTGCGTATGGTCAGCACGGTCTGGGTGTGCGCGTTGTCCTGCACGCGCATCTTGAGCGTGTATTTGCCGCTGGGCAGCTCGTACAGATGTATCGGCTCCGATCCCTCGGCCCGGTGCCATTTACCGTCGGTGCCTTCGAGCATGTACTCGGTCACGAAGTATTCCGACGGCTTGTAGCTGAAGTCCGACAGGTATATCACCAGGTCGTCCTCCTTGCCGGTCAGCGAGATGGACAGGTTGTCGTTGTCGTCGCGCATTCGCGTAATTATACTCTTGCCACGCGATTTCAGGTCAGTGATGGTGACGGGCCGGTGATGGTCGATGGCCGTCTTCTTGAACCGGTTGAAATCCAGCTCTATCAGTCCGGACGAATTGCCCATCCACAGGTTGCCGGCTGCATCGCGGATCGGGGCGCAGAGCGTGAACACCTGGTTGGGGAGTCCGTCGGCGTTATTGAAGTGGTGGAAGTTCTCCTTGCGGTCGTAGCGTATCAGTCCCTTGTCGGTGCCGAGCCACAGCCAGCGGTCGCGGTCCTCGATCACAAACATGGTGTTCACATTCTCGTCGGCACCGAATTCAACCGGTCCGTACTTCGACATCTGCAGGTCGGAGCGGTACACGCTGCCACGGTCGGGCACGAAGTACAGCTGATGACTGCTGTCCTCGTATATGTCGCGTATCTTCTGCTTGTGGATGAAGTCTTTAGGAAACATTTCCGTGTCGAGACTTTCGCCGTTCCACAGCGCCATACCGTTCTCGGTGCATATCCAGCCACGGCCGGCGCTGTCGAAGAATATCTCGTACACATTCCCTGCCGGAAGCCTGGAATTACGGCTGGTCCACACATCGGCATGGCCGTCTTCATGGAAACGCACCAGTCCTTCGGACGTGCCGGCCCAGATGTCGCCGTGGTCGTCCTGCGCTATGTTGAACACCGAGGCATTGCCGGGAATGGCCCCGTTGCTGTCGAAGTCGCTGATGTCGCCGGTCTGCGAATCGAGGCAGTACATCCCGCCGTTGTAGGTGCCGATCAAGTATCGGTGGTTGCCCACAGGGACGATGCAGAATATGATGTTGGAGCGCAGTTGCGGGTATGCGTGATGCCGGAACGTGCCGCGCGTGTCGTCCACCACAAAGAGTCCGTCGCGCGTGCCTATTATCTTGGTGCTGCCGTCAAAGGCTATCGCACGCACGGCATAGCGGTTGCTGTCGAATCCCGACGCCGGATACGTATAGGTGTTGAAATAATTGTGGCTGTTGGGCGTATAGTCCAGTCCCATCTGGTAATATCCCACCCATAGCAGCCCGAGGTTGTCTACCATTACGGAATACACGGAATTCGACTTCAATCTGACCGGACCTTCAGACGTGGAAAGCCTCTCCTCCACCCTTCCGGTGGCGGGAGAATAGCGGAACACGCCCTCGCCGTCGGTTGAGATCCACAGATCCTTGTTGCCGTCTACAGCTATGTCGGTAATAAGGTTATTGCCTGTCTGCACCGGCACGCCCATGCGCTGGCTTTCGATGTCGAAAGGCACTAAGCCCACGTTGCGCATACCGATATATATCCGGTTGCCGGCCATGGCTATGTGCGTGCACTCTCCGCCGCCGGGCATCGGGAACGAACGTATCTGCTGCGTGTCGATCACATAGCGGTACAGCGTGTGCGTCGTGGCGGCCCACAGGATGCGGTCGTCCTGAACCAGCACGTCCATGAACTTAGTGTCGGGACGGCGAAGGTCTGCCTCGGTCGAGATCTTGTCCAGCTGCTTCTGCCGTGTATTGTACCTGAACAGTCCCTGGTCAGTGGCGATGTATATGTTGCCTGAGCGGTCGTGGGCCAGGGCGTTGACCGGCATACTTATCCTGTCGGACTGTATGCGTTTGGGCTGCACGGTGCCGGCCGGCATGACGCTCAGGCCCGACGTGGTGCCGATATACAGGTCGCCCTGCTTGGTGTGCAGTATGGCGTTGACGCGACCCAGGCCCTTGGATTTGTCGGTCAGAGGGTACGACACTATCGAGTTGCCGTCGTAACGGTCTATGGCCGATTCTGTACCCAGCCAGATATAGCCCTGATAGTCTTTATATATCGTATTGACCAATATGTCGCTCAGACCGTCGCGACCGGTCAGTGTCTTGAACTGACGCACCTCGCCACGACTCCCGGTCACTCCGAAAGCCAGCATTAACAATATGGCGGTCAATACACGTCTGATCAGTCGCATAAGCATAGAGAATGCCTAAAGGGCGTATATTGCAAAATTAAAAAATATTTTGCACTTTTTCAAAATTAGATATTATTTTTAACACCCTGCCCGTTGAGTGTCTGTTTTATCATGTCCGTATTATAGGGCAAATGGTGATTTATAGATGGTGTGACTCTTTAATCTACAGAGTCGTTATTACATTGGGACACCCGTGAGGGCATGCATTAGTCATTCAAGTTATTTAGTTATTAAGGTATAAAGTTGTTATTGTCAAACGCTTCCGAAGCCAGGCTCCGGAAGCGTTACTTTTTTATCACATTAAGGGTATGTTCCTTAATTCAAACAGTTATTTCACCAGCAGCTTGCAGTTATTTCACCTGCAGCTTGTTGCCGCCCACGATATATACGCCCTTGTCCAGACCCTCTACTGTCGTGAAGCCTTCGGTAAAGTGTACTTTCCTGACTTCGCGGCCGTCCATGGCGTACACAGTCAGTTCTCCGGATTCCTCAGACTCTATCACGAAGCCGCCGGGACGGGCGTTGACGGTCAGTTCCGACATATCGACATCTTCTATTCCCGATCCCTTCACCTCCTTGCCGATGACACGCGACCAGATGGATTCCGTGCCTTTGTACGACACGGCCTTCATGCGGTATTCCATAAAGCCTCCGACCACATCCTTGTCGGCGAAGAAAGTGGTCTGCCCCATCTTGTAGCCGTTGTCGGGGGTGATGAAGGCTATCTCCTTCCATTCACCGCCATTGATGCGGCGTTCCACCTTATAGCCTTCGGCCGTCTCGCCGTTATGGTCGTAGAAGTCGATGCGCACACGGGTACGGTTCGACTTGATGGCCATTATATGTGGTGGCGCTATCTTCCAGGTATGCACATACTCCGTGGCGCGGTTGAACGCCGGGCGTGAGTTGAACTCCGTGAACACTTTGCCGGCAGGAGTAAGTTTGCCGTTTATTTCCACCGCGCGGGCATCCTCCACCCAATTGTAGAAAGAATGACGCTCCAGCCAGTCGCATTTGTCGAATGCGTCCAGGGCTTTGCCCAACCATTCTTTCTGCACGGCCGAGTTGGCCTCGGTGTGCGGTCGGCTCACCTCCGTCTGCTTGCCGTTCTCGTCAAGCACGATGTTGAATTCCGCATCACGCTTCGGGCCTTTGGCGTCCGGCCACCATTCGTTAGTCCAGTTGGCGCCGTTGTTCCATTCCGTAATCCACATCGGGCGTCCGCCGTATGTGTTTTTACACAGTTTTGCGATGTCGTCGGCCAGCCTGTACGGATCCTGCGAGTTCCAGTACATGTGCGTGGCCACGAAGTCCACTCGGTAATTCAGCGAATCGGCTTTGGCCAGGAATTCCTTGAGCCATGCCTTGTTGATGCAGTCGGGAGCGGGCGATCCCACGCGCAGGCCGGACTTCATATATTCGGGCCACATATCGATGGCCACTTCCGTGCCGAGATCCGACTGGTCGGCATGGTCAGGCTCGTTGAAGCCGAGCATATTGGCACCGTCCACACGCGAATTTATCTTATCCCAGCCGTCCCACCAGCGGTTGTGGCGCATAGGCACATATTCGCAGTCCGTGTCGCTGACCGCGCTGGCGCCCCAGTCGTAAAACCATGACGAGCGGGTCAGCTTCCAGATGTCGCCGCCGGCGATGCCGCGCTTCCCGACCCAGTCATGCCGGCACACACGTATAAAAGACACGAAGTCAAGTCCTTCGGGCATAACGTTGACTGTCAGGTCCTCGTTGTCGGCTATGAACACCCGCGAATATCCCGTGCCGTCGGGGTTGTTGGCCAGCGTGCACATAAAGCCCTTCTTCAGCCGGAACGATCGCACCCGGTTGTCGAAATCGCCCAATTCCTCCTCAGGCAGGAAGGATGCTTCACCCTGGAGTTCGCCGCGATAGTAGCGGTCACGCTCCAGCACTTTTGCCGTGCCTCCACAGTCCGGCTCGCTGTATATTGTCAGCGGCTCCTTCCACCCGTCGGCTATCACAATCGAGCCGTTGCCATAGATGGAAAGCCGGTCGCGCGCCGCGTCGAACGCACGCCCGGCTATGGTTATTTCGGCTGTGTTCACTTCGGAGCACAGCTGGTTCTCAAATACATGCGAGTCGCCGGGACCGGTCAGTTCCACCGGCGCGGCTACGGCCACTGCGCTCGCCAGCGAGCATAGGCCGAGAATCATTCCACGGTTCATGGTACTCTTTAGATATAGTTCGTAATGTTTTTTTGGTTAACGTATCCTATTGTGGATTTAGTTTAAAGTTAAAATATCGGTCTAAAAAAGACTAAAAATTGAACCTGAAGCCGGCCATAACCGTGGCGCGGGGCATCGGGTAGCCGTCGTTGATCTCATATTTCTGCGCCAGGAGGTTGTCTCCCCTCACCCAGACGTCAACCCACTTGGCGATACGGTACTGACCGCGCAGATTCCACAGCACATAACTTTCCTTCTTGGGGTTGTCGCCCACCGCCGTGTAGAGATCGGCCACATACTGCACGCCCGTGGCGGCATACCAGCGGCCTTTCATGAACTCGGCGCCTACGTACAACTTGTGCTCCGGAGCGGCTATCACGGGATTCTTCATGTGCAGATAGCTGTAGTTGGCGTTCACACGCCATGCGGAGCTGATGCGGTAGCCTCCCTGAAGCTCCATGCCGGCGTTCTTCACCCTGCCGGTGTTCTGATTCAGCATACCCGTTCCGTTGGGATTCCTTAGCGTCACTATCAGGTTCTTGCCGTCGATATAGAACAGGTTCACGCCGTAACGCAGCCGGCCGCCAAGCAGCTGTTGCGACATAGCGATTTCATAATTCCACATCGACTCGGGCTTCAGGTCGGGATTCTGCGGCGGAAACATATACATCTCGCGCAGTATCGGATAGCGGAATCCCTTGGACGCCGAGGCCTTCAGTTCGATGGTGCGCGGCAGATGGAACGCCAATCCGACCTGCGGCACCCATTCGGTGCCGACGCGGGTGTGATGGTCCACACGCACCCCGGCGTTCAGCGACAGCCATTGCCACAGATCCTGACGGAAATCCATATAACCGGCGTATTCGTCCTCATGCTTGTTCACCAGGTCGCGGCGCGTACCCTCCTGCGGGCCGGCCACATAGTCGGTCCATGCCTTGCCGCCGTAGCGGAACCAGTCGAAACCCAACGTAATGCGGTTGCCCTGCCAGAATCGGGTGCTCTGATAGGCCGACACGCCGATCATGTCGTCGTACGACTTGAAGCGGCCGTCCTGCCCGGTCTGGCCGTTGCTCGGCGTGTAGCCGTCGTTGATCCGGTGATTGCCCCAGTTATAGAAGAAGCTGACGGCACCCGAGGTGCGGTCGTATTCGTTCGACACCACCATCGACGCCACGCCGCGCGTGATGCGCTGGTAGCCGTCGACCAGCGGCGCATAGTCCGGGCCGGGACAGTGGGCGTTGTAATGCGTCACGTTCACGTCGGCGAAGGCCTGCCAATGGCTGCTGAAGTCATAGCCTATCTTGGCGTAGCCGCCGTATTGCTCAAAGCCCATGTCCTTGCGGTGGCCGTCGGTACGGTTGTACGACGCGCTCACCACGCTGTTGAAGCCGCGCTTGCGGACGGTGTTGGTCACCTCGGTCTCAAGCGTGTTGTACGATCCGTAGCCCACGCCTACATGAGTGCGCACGCCATCGCCGTGCATACGGCGCGTCACGATGTTCACCACGCCGCCCATTGCGTTGGAGCCGTAAAGCACCGACGCCGGACCGCGAAGCACCTCCACCTTGTCGGCCAGCAGCGACTGGTAAGAGTCGGATATGGGATGGCCGAATATGCCGGCATACTGCGGATGTCCGTCTATCAGCACCATCATGCGGGCGTTGCCGCCGCTCAGGCCGCGTATGGAGATTCCGCCTGCCGAGCCTCCCGACGAGCCGTAACCCAACACGCCGCGCTCGGTGACGAACAGTCCCGGCACCTCGGCCGAAAGCACCGGCAGAAGCGACGGCTCCATGCTGTGCTCTATGGTCTCGCGGCCCACTATCGACACCGTCTGCGACAAATGGCGCACGTCGGTGCGGTCGCGCGTGCCTGTCACCACCAAGTCGGGGATGGACTGCACGCTGTCAAGTCCCGACGCCGGCGAAGCGGCCCGTAGACCGCCTGCCGGTATCGTCGTTGCCGCCATTATCACAATGGCGGGCAACAATCTGCCTGCTATGTTATTTGTCATCCTGTGTTATTTCCCGTCTATGTTCACGATCTTGTACTGCTTGGAACCGAGGCCGATCTTTTCGGCCCGGTCGATGGTGTGCGTGCCATGCTGCTTGTCGATGCGCTGTATCAGGTCGGTGGGGTCGTTATGCGCCGTGACTTTCTGCTGGTTGATGATGTCCACACAGGCCTGGTCCAGAGCCACCGGGTCGGTCGATGCGAGGATGCCGTAATCCTCCAGCTTGACGGGTGCTGGATGGGCCACGCAGTCGCAGTCCACGGTCATGTTGTTCATCACCGAGATATAGATTATGCCGTTCTCGCGGTTGAAGTAATCGGCCACGCCCTGGGCTGCGGAGGCCATCGACTCCAGGAAGTCGTCCTGCTTTGCGATTTTACTCCAGAGTTCGTCGGTGTCGGAAGTGGCGCCGGCGGTGTGGATGTATGCCTTGCCGTCACGGCTGGCGCAACCGATGCTCATGTTCTTCAGCGCGCCGCCGTAGCCACCCATCGGGTGACCCTTGAAGTGGTTAAGCATCACCATGAAGTCGTAGTTGGCCAAATGACCGCCCACGAGGTCGTATTTCAGGTGCTTCTTGTCGCGCACCGGTATGCGTATCTGGTCGTACTCGTCCATCAGGTCAACGGGCGCGATGCTGTCGAAGCCATGCTCGTGTATCACCTTCCAGTGGTCGGCCGTCTCCATGCGGTCGCCCTTGTAGGCCGTACGGCATTCCACGATGGTGCCGCCCACCTCGTTCACTAACGGACCTATCAGCGTAGGTTTCAGATAATTGGGATTCGCGCCCTCGCCCGTCGAGATTTTGACTGCCACGCGCCCCTTGGCCGGAACGCCGAGAGCCTTATATATCTTGATCAGGGCCTCCGGACTGATTTCGCGGGTCAGATACACCGTACTCTGAGCCAATGCTGAGGCGCCGACCATCAGCGCCATCCCTAAGAATGCTACAATCTTTTTCATCTTCATAATGCGGTTAATTGTTTCAAATTACAAAGTTATAATCTTTTCCCAATATTCCAATTATCCAAAATACTTATCTCCTTACCCAAATTACCGAAAAGCAATGCCCGATAGAGGTGTTGCTAAATTCTGAGAAAATGTGTAACTTTGTAGCAAATCTCAGGTATAAAATGTGTAATATATGGCAAATACTCGGGCATAAAACGTGTATATATTCGCATAATACGTTAATAAACAATAATATAATCACAATAGTATGTTTAAGAGAAAAATTGAGTACCAACTTGAGTCTTGGCTGGAAGATTCAGCACATAAACCAATCATAATAAAGGGAGTGCGTCAATGTGGCAAAACAAGCAGCGTAAAGGATTTTGCCAAGAAACACTTCAAGAATGTAGTATATCTCGATTTTCGAGAGCATCCGGAATACAAGAAGTTTTTCATCCCTAATTTAGATGTGGATTCTATTATAATGCGTCTCACTGCAGCTATGCCTGCTGCAATAATTGAACCGCATGACACTTGTTTTGTTTTTGACGAAGTCCAGGATTGCCCTCGGGCGCGAGGTGCACTTAAATATTTTCATCTTGACGGCAGATATGAAGTGATGTGCACCGGGTCGTTGCTGGGGGTAAATGGATATAAAACCGGCGAGGAGCAGGCAGAAGAAGCGGAATCTTCAATACCAGTGGGTTTTGAGGAGATAGTCAATATGCACCCTATGGATTTTGAAGAATGGTTGTGGGCGAATGGAATAAGGCAAATGCATGTAGACTATCTGAAAAAATGCTATGCCAATCTGACTCCGGTGGATACAGCCATTCACGACAGATTCCGCGAACTGCTGAGACTATACGTAATAGTTGGCGGCATGCCTGAAGCTGTTACGACATTCATTGAAACAAAACAAATCGGGAAAGTCCTGAACATACAACGCCGCATCATCGATGAGTACAAGGCTGATATGATCAAGTATGCACTACCTGCAGATAAATCGAGAATACGGGAATGCTTCGAATCCATTCCCGCCCAACTCGCCCGCGAATATAAAAAGTTCGCGTATGTCGCCGTACGGCCCGGAGCACGAGGCAGGGACTATGCAGGCAGTCTTCAATGGATAGAGGATGCAGGCATTATCCGCAGATGTTATAATGTGGACATTACAGAGCTGCCACTTGATGGCAATAAGATTCAAAGTGAGTTCAAGGTATATATGGCTGACATAGGACTGTTGGTTTCAATGCTTGAAGAAGGGACGCAGTCAAATATTCTGGAAGGGGACTTATTAGGCTATAAGGGAGCTATATACGAAAACCTTTTGGCTGATATTTTCAGCAAGATGGGACGTAAGCTATATTACTATCATAAAAACGGCGGCATAGAACTGGATTTTCTGATACGCCACAAAGGACGGTGTACGCCGGTAGAATGCAAGGCTACAACCGGTAATGCCAAGTCGTTGCGTACTGTTCTTAACCACCCCGAAAAATACAAGGTGGAGATGGCCGTTAAACTTGGAGATTATAATGTCGGCATGAAAGACAATCTGCTTACATTGCCTATGTATATGGCTTTTCTGCTCAACGAGCCATAGTCCGACAATGACAACGCAGACAATCTCCAGCAGCGAACACCAATGGATAAATGCCGTTGCGGTTTGAATATTTAATGAGTCCGAAACGTTATACAAACGTATTATAACTGAAAATTCCACTATCCGATGAATTATGTATTGCTGATCATAGGCCTTGTACTGATACTGGGCGGGGCCAATTATCTGACTGACGGCGCCGCTGCGATAGCCCGCAAGTTCGGTCTGTCGGACCTTATCGTGGGCCTGACCATCGTGGCGTTCGGAACATCGGCTCCGGAACTGACCATCAGCGTCATGTCGGCCGTAGACGGCAATACCGGCATGGCCATCGGCAACGTGGTGGGCAGCAATATCTTCAACACGCTGCTCATAATCGGCGCCGTGGCTCTGGCCCGTCCCATACATATAGGCAAAGGAATAATGATCAACGAGATACCGTTGGTGATACTGGCCAGCGTGGCCATCCTGGCCATGGGTTGCTCGCCGTGGCTGGACGGCACTGCGCCCGAAATTTCGCGCGTCAACGGCATCCTGCTGCTCCTCTTTTTCGTCATATTCATGCGCTACATCTTCTCACAGGCCCGGGAATCCAAACAAGACCGGTCCGGGCAGCCCGCCGGGGCCAAACCGCAGCCCAGGATGTGGCTGTCGGCCATAATGGTCGTCGGAGGTCTCGCCGCGCTGATTTATGGCGGCGACCTGTTTGTGGACAAGGCTTCGGCCATAGCCAGGTCATGGGGAGTTAGCGACGCCATAATCGGCCTGACCATCGTGGCCGCCGGAACCTCCCTCCCCGAACTGGCCACATCCCTCGTAGCGGCTGTGAAGGGCAACTCCGGAATAGCCGTGGGCAATGTGATAGGCAGCAATATATTCAACATCTTCCTGGTGTTGGGCTGCGCCGCGGCAATACGTCCCCTCCCCTTCGGCGGAATCTCGACTTTCGACCTCGGTGTGCTCACCGGCAGCGCATTGCTGTTCTGGTTATTCGGATGGTTCTTCAAGACGCGTACCATCACCCGCATCGAGGGCGCCATCATGGCTCTATGCTATATACTCTATATCTCCATCCTCGTTATTCAAGCCGTATAATTGCAAATTAACCTATTTATCATGAACAACATAACCACTTCAATCCTGCTTCTGACAGCCGCGCTCGCGCCGTGCTCAGCCTATGCGGCCAATCCTGTAGCCATAGGTTACGGCAACGCCAAGGAATCAAAAGACATTGTATTTACCGTCTCCAATCCGTCTGACATGGCGCGCAACGAGATGGTGGAGATAGCCGAGGCTCCGGCCACACCCTTCCTGCTCATGGATGCCCGTGGCCACGAGGTGCCGTATCAGATCACCCACGACGGCAAGATAATCTTCCGCGTATCCATTCCCGCAAAAGCCGGCATAGACTACAAGCTGGTGCCGGGCACTCCGATGCCGGTCGACACCATCTGCTATGGCCGCATATTCCCGGAACGCAAGGACGACCTGGCGTGGGAGAACGACCGTGGCGCGTTCCGCGCCTACGGCCCTGCGCTGCAGCAGAGCGGCGAGAAGGCCTACGGCTACGACGTGTGGACCAAGAGCGTGACCGAGCCGGTGCTGGAACAGCGCTTCTATGACGACCGGGTAAAGCGCATCTCGTTCCATATAGACCACGGCAAGGGTATGGACGTATATGCCGTCGGTCCGACGTTAGGAGGCGGCACATCGGCCCTGATGCTGCCGGGCGACAGCATCGTGATGCCCTACTGCTGGGCCGAGGCCCGCGTGCTGGACAACGGCCCCCTGCGCTTCACCGCCGAGCTGACCTACAATCCCGTAAGGATAGGCGGCAACGATGTAATCGAGCATCGCCTTATCACGCTTGATGCCGGCGACTGCCTCAACAAGACCACGGTTTGGTACGACAACCTTCCTGCCGACGCCCGCTCCATAGCAGGCATCGTTGTGCACGACTCCAATCCGCAGGGCTACGACTTCGGCAACGGTTTTGTAACCTACACCGACTACACACAGGAGCCGGGAGCCAACAACGGCGAGATCTACTTAGCCCTATGCGGCGACAAGACCATGAAGGTGCGCTACATACCGTTTGACGCGCCACGCGGCGACGCCGTGGGCCATGTGATACTCTCCGCGCCCGAAGGCGCCGACCGCATGACCTATTACTGGGGCTCCGGCTGGTCGAAAGGCTTCGTGCCCGACGCCGCGCAGTGGAACGACATAGTCCGCTCCCGGTCCGACGCCCTCGCCCTGCCGCCCCTGACCGTCACCTTCAAGTAACCGACATCACTCCTTGCAGATATCCTAAACATAGATATCCTCAACGCATCGTCTTGCAGGTACAGACATCATTTATGTGGACTTCATGGAGCGCATCAAGTAAAATGCGCTCCATGACTGTATATCCCGCTGCGTTAGGGTGGACAGCCGGGCTTTCATCGGAATACGCCGGATCCATCGATGTCCCGCAATCGTTGACCAATGCACTGAAATAGTCAGCATACGGAATGTTTTCAGCTTCGGCATACGCCTTAACCCTGGCATTGAGTCTCCGGATCTTATCCATGGCATCCTTCACTTCCGGCCTCCAGATGAATCCCTGAGCCGGCAGGCATGACGCCAAAATCACCTTGATTCCGTTGGCCCGAGCCAGATCCACCATTGAGCGGACATTCCCGAATGTCGCGTCCTCATCGTACTCGCCGGCATTCAATGCGATATCGTTTGTCCCGTAATTTATAACCACTGTTTCCGGATTCAGATCAATGACATCGGCACGGAAACGCAACAGGAACTGCCAGGTTGTCTGTCCGGCTATGCCGCGGCCGATTATTTCGGGATGTGTCTGGAAAAGATGCGGAGCACGTGCAGGCCAGAAATCGGTAATGGAATTTCCCATCAATACCACCCGGCCTGGGACAGGAGGAAGCGAAGACAGTTGGGCGTTGGCATCGGCGTATCGGTTGAAATTGGCGAAACGCACCGCATCCTCGGCATTTGACGGCAACGACAATGAAAGGGCATACAGAAGAACCCAGCCCACTATAGCCGGCGTACTTGTTGAATTACTTAAAAAAGCAAGGTAACGGTTATTCATTTTATATTGTTTGTTAACGTCTGTCAAATATTACGTATATCTGCAAAATTAAATACGCGATACATGCCGGCATACGACAATCTTCAAAAACCGTACAACAATACGTTTAGGATAAGTCTTTTGCAATAATCTTGCATCTGCCTGCAATATTATTGCATGGTCCTCGAGCATCAAGCATATATATTTGCAACATTAAAAGAACCACCGTGAAAAAACTGATCCTCACATTCATTATAATTGCCTTTATGACACTGCATGCCGCAGCGTCGCTGTACCGCAGCTATCAGACCGACGACGGACTCTCGCACAACGGCGTGTGGGCCGTGATGCAGGACAGCCGCGGATTCCTATGGTTCGGCACCAACGACGGACTGAACCGGTTCGACGGACTGAACTTCAAAGTCTATCGGCGTGTAGACAACGACAGTCTGAGCTTAGGCAATAATTTCATCCACTGTCTGCTGGAGACACCCGGCGGCGACATACTCGTCGGCACCAAGGAGGGGTTATACAGCTATAGTCCCGACAGCGACAGTTTCCGCCATGTGGCTCTTGACGGACATCGGTTCGGCGACGACCGCAACAGCATACACTGTCTTGTGACGGACAAAACGGGACATCTATGGGTGGGATGCTACGGACAAGGCATATACCGTCTGGATTCCAGGCTAAATGTCCTGCGCCATTACGACGGCAGACATCTGCCGTCGCGCTTCGTCACCGCAATGGACACCGACATTTCGGGCGCAATCTGGGTCGGCACCGACAACGCCGGTCTTTTCCGCCTCGATCCCCGCACCGGCAAGACGACGTCCACTCCTGTCTGCGGAGAAAACATACAGACCCTGTACCGACAGAGCGACAATACGCTATGGGCCGGCACTCTGACCGACGGCCTGTTTCATTTCGATCCACGCTCCAACTCAGTCAGGCGCATCACCCACACCACATCCTCCAATGCACCCGTACATGACATAAAGGCCCTTACTCCATATAGTCCCAACGAGCTGATAATGGGGTCGGAAAACGGTCTGCTCAGACTTGACCGCAATACGCACACGCTCCGGCCATTCGACGATGGCAGCTCATACGACAATCTGCCCGACAAAAGCATCTTCGCCATCACGCGCGACAACGAAGGAGGTCTGTGGCTCGGCACGTATTTTTACGGCGTATGTTATCTTTCGCCGCGCATCAACGCCTTTTCCTATTATCAGGCAGGACATAACGACGGAGGCAACGCGCGGACAAACAACATTGTCAAACGCATAGTCGAGGTGCCTGACGGAAACATCGTGCTGACCTCAAGCGGCAAAGGCCTGAACATATTCAATCCGGCCACACGCACCACATCCGTATTTCCCGTTGCGGGACTTTCCGACAACATTCAAGGGACCCTGGCTGTCGGCGACCGGCTCTGGATCAGCGACTATGACCGGGGCATAACCGTGGCCGGATACCCGTCCGGCAACATCACCGCCAACTATACCACTGCCGACGGACTGCCTTCGAATGTGGTCAACGTCATGTACCGCGCCTCCACCGGACGCATATATGCCGGCACCTCGCGCGGCGCCGCCGTATTCGACGGCTCGAGATTCAACCGCATCCCGGCCCTGCAGTCGGCGTCCGTGATGAAGATTCTTGAGGATTACGAAGGAAACCTCTGGTTCGCCACACATTTCCACGGGCTGTTCCGCATGAGTCCCGACGGCCGGTTCACCAACTACGTCCACCGTACCGGCAATGTCTCGTCGCTGCCCGGCAACAACCTCAACAACATATTTCTTGACTCGCGCGGCAAATTGTGGATCGGCACCGAAGGCGAAGGTCTGGCCCTGTTCAATCCCTCCACCGGCAAGGTGGAACGGCGTTTCACCGAAGCCCGCGGCGGACTCCCGTCAAACATAATCTATTCCACGCAGGAGGATATGAACGGGAACATCTGGGTGTCCACGGGAGGCGGCCTCGTGAAGATCTCGGCCGACGACTATTCCGTAAGGGATTTCCGGTACCTCGAGAATCTCCTTAAGATACACTACACGCACAATTCCTCACTGCGTTCGGGCAAAGGCGATATGCTTTACTTCGGAGGTTCGGGCGGTTTCATCACCTTTGATCCGGCCGCCATCCGCAAGAACGACATGGTTCCCGCCGTGCGTGTCACGGATTTCTACGTCAACGGCCGACGCGACCGGCGCTCTGCGGACGGGAGCGCGAAAATTGAACTTGCCTCGTCCGAATCTACATTCGGGTTCGACGTGGCGTGTCTCAGCTATCTTTCCCCCGAACAGAACAAGATAGCCTACCGTCTCGAAGGTTTCGACTCGACATGGAAGACCCTGCCGGGCACCGAGCGGCATATCGGATACATGAACATCCCCGCCGGCAAATACACCCTTCAGATCAAAGGCGCCAACAACGACGGAGTATGGAGCGAGCCGATCGAACTCCGGCTCGTGGTCAGAAGGCCGTTCCTGCTCTCCAACACGATGCTGGTGGTGTACATCCTGCTTTTCGGACTGGCCATGTACTTCCTGAAGCGACGTATCGACGCATCCCACCGACGCAAGATGGTGAAATTCAGCCACGCCAAGGAGAAGGAACTGTATGAGGCGAAAATTGGGTTCTTCACCAACATCGCCCATGAGATCCGCACGCCCCTTTCGCTGATCAGCGCTCCGCTGGACACCATATTGAAATCGGGCGACGGCAACGAACGCACCCGGCGTAACCTCGTGGTGATGAAAAGCAACGTGCAGCGGCTGCTGGAGCTTATCAACCAGCTGCTGGATTTCCGCAAGGTGGAGTCCCAACTGATGCGGCTGAGTTTCACCAGGTGCAACGCCTCGGAAATAGTGGAGGGCATCTGCAACCGCTACGAGGAATTCACAGGTCTGCACGGCATCAGACTGGACCGGAGCGGCATTCAACCCGGAATAGAATGCGTGCTCGACCCCGAGGCTTTCGAGAAAATCGTGGGCAACCTGATGTCGAACGCAATGAAATTCGCCGACAAACGCATCACCGTGTCCATGCACCTGGACCGGGAGGGACAAGCGCTTCGTCTTGAAATAGCCGATGACGGCCCCGGAATCAAGGAAAAGGACATAAAGCGCATCTTCGAGTCATTCTATCAGGTGGACGACCATGGTAAACATCCCGGCTCCGGACTTGGCCTTCCGCTGGCCCGAAGTCTCGCCAGGATGCACGACGGCGAGATCAGCGTCGAGTCCGAATACGGCCACGGCAGCCGGTTCATCCTGACAATCCCCACGACGCTGCAGGCCGACACTCAGGAGCATGACAGGACATCCGGCACACAATCGACTGATGAAAACGGACCCGCGGATTCCGACGCCGCATCCGGCACGGAGGACCGCAACATGCCCACGGTGCTGATAGTGGAGGACAACGACCAGTTGCGTTCGTTCATCGCCGACAATCTCTCGGATGCGTTCAATACCCTCTCGGCGTCAAACGGTGTCGAAGCGTTCGCCATTCTTGAAAACAGGAACGTAGACATCATCATCTCCGACATAATGATGCCCGACATGGACGGCATCGAGCTGTGCCGGGCCGTCCGCGGCAATCCCTCGTTCTCGCATATCCCGGTCATCCTGCTGTCGGCCAAGACCGACATCGAGACCAAAGTGGAGGGCCTGAACATCGGAGCCGACGCATATATAGAAAAGCCTTTCTCCATCGAGCAGCTGCGCGCGCAAGCCTCAAGCATTCTTGACAGCCGGCGCCGGCTCAGGGAGAATTTTATAAAGTCTCCTCTTGATTTCTATCAGAAGCCTCATACCGAGGACACACGCGAAGCAGAAAACGCCGAATTCGTCAAGAAACTGAACGACCTGATCCTCGAGAACCTCACAAACGAGGATTTCAACATCGACGGCCTTGCCCGTATGTTCCTGATGAGCCGTTCTAATTTCCACAAACGCGTCAAAGGCGTCACAGGAAAAACCCCTAACGACTACATCCGGATAGTACGCCTCAGCAAGAGCGCCGAACTCCTTGCCACAGGGCGTTACCAGATAGTCGAGGTATGCTATATGGTGGGATTCAACACCCCCTCCTACTTCTCAAAATGCTTCTTCGAGCATTTCGGCAAACTGCCCAAGGACTATATCAACGACCTGAACAAATAGAGTCGGCAATCCACCTGATAACTCAAACTAAACTAACCATACTTATGAAATCAAAAAATCTCATTGTCCTGCTTATGGCGGCGGTCACGGGCCTGCCGGTCGCGGCCCGCGACATCAACGTCAGCGGAACGGTGACCGACGCCTCGGACGGCGAGCCGCTGATCGGAGTCTCGGTCATAGACAAAGGCAGCAAACGCGGTGTCGTGACCGATCTTGACGGACACTTTTCGATTGTAGCCGACGACAAGGCCACGCTGCAGTTCTCGTATGTGGGCTACAGCACAAAGAGCGTGAAAGTCGACGGACACGAGACACTCACCGTGGCCCTTGAGTCCTCGCAGACGGCCCTCGAACAGGTAGTGGTCGTAGGCTACGGCACACAGAAGAAAGTCAACCTCACCGGATCCGTGGCCTCCGTGTCCGTCGGCAAGGACATGACCTCTCGCTCCGTGCCCAACGTGTCGGCTGCCCTTTCGGGTCTGATACCGGGACTTTCGGTAAACCAGAGCACCGGCATGGCCGGCAACAACAGCGCGACCCTTCTGATTCGCGGCCTCGGCACGATCAACAACTCCGCCCCTCTGGTCGTGGTGGACGACATGCCCGACGTCGACATCAACCGAATCAACATGAACGACATCGAAAGCATCTCGGTGCTGAAAGACGCCACGGCATCGTCCGTCTATGGATCGCGCGCGGCCAATGGCGTAATCCTGATCAAGACCAAGAACGGCAGCAAGAACCGTCCCACACAGATCAACTTTTCGGCCTCATACGGATGGCAGGAGGCCACACGGGCATACGACCTGCTCAGCGATTACGCCACGGCACTGCACCTGCACCAGCTCTCGGCCGCCACGAACCCCGGCACCAACGGTGTGCAGCAGAACTATAAGGAAGGCACCATCGACCAATGGCTTGCCTTGGGCATGATCGACCCCGTGCGCTATCCCAACACCGACTGGTTCGACCATATCATGCGCACCGGCGCGCTGCAGACATACAACGTGTCGGCGACGGGCGGCAACGACAAGGCCAACTTCTTCGCCTCCGTGGGCTATATGGACCAGAAAGGCCTGCAGATCAACAATGACTACGACCGCTTCAACGTGCGCATGAATTTCGACTATATGATACTGCGTCAGCTCAAGGCCGGAATGCGCATGGACGGCAGCTGGAGCAAATACTCCTACTGCCAGAGCAACGGTTTCAACGGCGAGGACAACCGCATAGGCAACGCCGTGGCCGGCATATATCCCTACGACCCCGAGACGGGACACTACGGAGGCCCGATGGCCTACGGCGAGCTCCCCGAGGCGTTCAATCCCCTGTGTGTCTACAACAACGCCGTCAAGAAGGAGAACCGGCAGGAACTGAACGGAACCGCTTTCCTGGAGTGGAACGCCTTCAAGGGATTCACCGCCAGGCTTGACTACTCGCTGCGCTACTACAACCAATACTACAAGGACGCCCCCATGCCGGTGCAAAGCTATGACTTCCAGACCGACAGCTACAAGGAACTGTGGTACATCCAGCCCAGCGCCGGCGTGACGGACCGTAACAACAACGGCTACAAGACCTTGCTGAACTTCCGTCTGAACTACAATCATGTGTTCGGCGACGCGCACGATCTCCGCATCATGGCCATCTACAGCGAGGAATACTGGTACAGCCGTTCCAACACCACGGGACGCGGCAACCGCATACACCCATCGCTGTCCGAAATCAATTCGGCGCTGACCACGACCCAGACCACATCCGGCACCTCGTCGCGCGAAGGATTACGCTCCTTCATAGGCCGCGTCAGCTACAACGCCCTTGACCGCTATCTGGCCGAATTCAACTTCCGTGTGGACGGCAGCTCCAAGTTCCTGAAGGGTCACAGATACGGATTCTTCCCCTCCGGCTCCATCGGCTGGCGTCTCAGCGAGGAACCCTGGCTCAAGCCCCATGTCGAGTCATGGCTGGACAACGCCAAATTCCGAGCTTCGTACGGCCTGTTGGGCAACAACAGCGGTGTCGGGGCATACCAGCAACGAGAGATAATGGCACAGAACAACTATATGTTCGACGGTGCCATCGCTTCCGGTTTCGTATATCAGAAAATGCTCAACACCGCCCTGACATGGGAGAAGACACGCGTGTTCAACCTCGGACTCGACCTGGCCATGCTCAATTCCCGTCTGCTGGCCGAACTGGACTATTACGACCGGCTCACGACCGGAATGCTGCAGAACTCGCAGATGTCAATCCATCTGACAGGCGCATACGAGGCTCCCAAAGCCAATCTGGGCAACCTGCGCAACCGTGGCGTCGAAGTCAACCTGACATGGCGCGACCACGCCGCCGATTTCAATTACTCGGTCAACGCCAACGTATCGTACAACCGCATGAACCTCGAGAAATGGGGCGAATTCCTCGACAAGGGATACGTCTACCTGAACATGCCCTATCATTTCACCTACTATATGCCCACGCTTCCGGGACTGGCACAGACTTTCCAGGACACCTACGACTACGCCGACCAGGGAGCCAAGCCGGGCGACATAATCCGCCTGGACACTAACGGCGACGGAGTGATAGACGGCAACGACAAGGTGGCCGATGTAAACAGCCTCCGCGACGCGCCCACCACCAACTTCGCCCTCAACTTCAAGGCCGACTGGCGCGGATTCGACTTCGCGATGCTGTGGCAGGGCTCGGCCGGTCGCCGCGACTTCTGGATCAACAAATACAACACCTGCATCCTCCCCACGCAGTCGTACACTCCGACCGACAACCATCTGACAAAACCCTGGTCGTGGGAGAACCGGGACGGCGAATGGGAACGACTCGGAGGCAACGCCACAAATCCCACCGAGAATGAATTCCACCTGCGACGCATGGATTACTTCCGGCTTAAGAACATTCAGCTCGGATACACCCTGCCGCGCAAAATCACCACTAAATTCTGGGTACAGAACCTGCGCGTGTACTTCAGCGCCGACAACCTCCTGACCCTCACCTCATACGAAGGTCTTGACCCCGAGAAACCCGCCAACTCCGGCGACCTGTATCCCACCACCCGAACCTATACACTGGGCATCAACATATCATTCTAACGACATCAAGATGAAATACAGACATATCATACCATTGCTTCTGCTGTCGGCTGTGTCGCTGCAGTCGTGCCGCGACCACCTTCTGGATCTGGAACCGACCGATTCACTGTCAAAGGAAAATTTCTGGAAAAACGAAAGCGACGCCACCTCGGCGCTGGCCGGAGTATTGTCCGACACCAGATATCTGTTCTGCCGGGACTATTATCTGGACGGACTGGGCGAATACGTGAAGATGCGCGGCAACTCCTTTCTGGCCAACAACGGCAACAACGGGCGCGCATATATGGGCCGCTGGGATTACCTTCCCTGGGGATTCGGCGGATATTTCGAGAACATGTACAAATACTGCTACGGCGCAGTGAACCGCGCCAACTACGTAATCGAGAACGTGGAGGCCATGATTCCGAATGCCAAAAGCGACGAGGAGCGTCAGAACCTGCACACCATCATAGCGGAATGCAAGCTGATGCGCGCCCTGGTCTACTTCCGGCTCATCTCATGGTGGGGCGACGTGCCCTACATAGACTGGAACGTCAAGAGCAACGACGAGGTGGCATCCATATCGCGCACTCCCATCTCGCAGATATACGCCTCCCTGATGGCAGACTTCGACGAGATCATTCCCGCATTGCCCGACAAAGCCGAAATACGGGGACGCTACAGCAAGCCGGCGGCCATAGCCCTGCGCGGCAAGATCAACCTGTTCTGGGCCTCGTGGAACCATTACGGCTGGCCCGAGCTGGACACGTTCACTCCCTCCGAAAGCGAGGCGCAACGCGCTTATAAGGCTGCGCGGGCCGATTTCGGATCGGTCATAAATGATTTCGGACTCGACCTGTTCCGCGGCGGCGAACCCGGTGAATGCGACGCTCCGGCCGAGATGTGGCCCGAGGGCACCGTCATCGACGGCGTCGACCTGTCGGGACGCGTCAAAAATTTCGGCGGCGCCGAAAAGCTGCCCAACTACTTCTACCTGTTCCTGCCCACAGCCAACGGCGACCCTGAATTCGTGTTCACATTCGAGCATGGCGGCACCAGCACGGGCCAGGGCGACCAGCTGATGCGCGACTTCGCGGGCCGCACCGTGCAGTATTCCCAATCCTGGGTCAATCCCCGCGCAAACATAGCCGACCGTTACCAGAGCACAGTCACCGGCGATTTCTGCACGCCGATGGTGCAGATGTCGCCCGGCATTAAGTCGGTGAACGCCCCTAACTCCACTCTCAATCCGCAGTCGTACGCCAACCGCGACTACCGCATGAAGGCATCCATAATGTGGAACTACGAGCAGTGCATGGGCATGATGTCCCTTAAGGAAACAGGACTCACTCAGTATGAATACAAGAACTGGGAAGGCGCCCTGTCCTCGTTCAGCGTGGGTGACGACGGCAAAGTGACCGAACACAAGCACATCACCTACAACGTTCTGTCCACTACCGGCTATGTGTTCCGCAAGTTCGTGCGCAACTATGCCGGACAGGAACGCACCGACGGCGACTTCAACTGGCCGGTGATCCGTCTGGCCGACGTATTCCTGATGTATGCCGAGGCCGACAACGAAATAAACGGCCCGACGGCTGAAAGCATCGCCTTGGTGAACCGTGTGCGTCACCGTGGCAACCTGCCGGCTCTCGCCCCTGACAAATGCAATAACCGTGACAATTTCTTCGACGCCATCGAGCAGGAGCGCATCGTCGAGCTCCTTGCCGAAGGTCACCGTATATGGGACCTGCGCCGCTGGCGTCGTCTGGAACACGTCTACGGCGGAATCGGTAGCAAGGGCTACAAATGGTTCGACATATTCGGCGCCCTGGAGAACGAATTCTGGGTAAATTCTCCGTCGCTCCACTACGAACAGTGCTACATCTTCCAGATTCCCGAATCGGAACGCAACAGAAATCCCAACCTGACCCAGAACAAACCCTGGAGATAACCACAACGAATCCAAAACAATAATCATGAAAAGGATAAAGACAATATTCAATATACTGACGGTATGCGTCGCCTTCCTGACGGTGACGGCGTCATGCTACGACAATCCCGTTGACGACGACGGGCTTCTGATCACCGACCGCGACGAATGTTATGTCAGCAACTTCGACCTGACCGGCACGGACCATCTGACCGTGCGCGTGGGGGACGCCATAATCGACAACGACGCCTGCACCATACACGTCACCGTGGCCTACGGAACCGACCTGCGGCATCTTTACCCCCGGTTCTCGCTTGTCACCGACGCCATTCTCGAACCTAAGGTCGAGGGCATGACGGACTTCTCCGACCTCGACAACCCGCGGCAGTACACCGTAGTGTCGGGCAGCCGCCGCGTCCGAAAGACATATACAGTTTACGTAACAGTCCAGCAACCCACATCGCAGTCATGAAAAAGATATATTCCCTGATAACGCTTGTCCTGTTCAGCATGGCGTTCGCCGCCTGCACGGACCGGGACGACAACGATATAAAACCCATAAACAACAAGTGCCTGAAACGCACGCAAGGGCCCAACATCGTGGGCAACGACATATATTTCGTCTATGCCATGGCTATGCCCTACGGCTCCGGACAGCTTCAGACTTGCTCCGTCGAGGCGTCAATCCCCGGAGCGGACGGCACATGGCTGGAACACAACTCGTACCACACCAATTCCTCCGGCTTCGATGTGGCGGTGCCTGTAGGAACGCCGTCGGTCACCGACGGTACGGTCACTACGGTCACGTTCAATACCGACACCTGTGCAGCCGCGCTGCGTTATTATTACCGCATTCCCGAAGAGGCGCGCGGCAAGGAGGTAAAATTCCACTTCACGGCCAAAGCCCGCAACGGCCGCACCGTGTCGATGGACATGGGTCCGTATGCCATCAGCAAGCAGTATATGGTTCGCGACATCACCCTGTCAAGAAGCCGCTGCTACATTTCGCTCAGCGACATGAAGGCCTATACCCTGGAGGAAGCCCGGGAAATACCCGAACGTATCGACCTCGTGTATCTGTGGCGCAACAAAACCAACCAGGGCGTGGAGTTCGGGCACACCTTCGCCGCCCCTGCGGCCGACCGCGAATGGCTGGACAATCTCGAGGTGCCTGAAACGATGAACCGAGACCTGCACATACGCAAGGAATGGGGCATAATAGACGGACATCTTACCGACGAGCCCGACTACGGGACATATATCGACGACGTGGATTTCGAGACAATACAACTGTCGGACATGCCCGACTACTGCATCAACATGAAAGAGAAAGGCGGAATGTGGATCGAGACGGCCGACGGACGTTACCGCGCATTCATATACATCAATTCGTTGCGCGCCACGTCGGGGGGAGTCATCAGCATCAAGCGATACGACATGCAGTGATACAAAAATATGGAATGCTCCGGTGACGAACGGATTCTTGCACACGATTACAGGATAATTGTATTCCATGCCGCGATTTTAGGCTAACTTGCGACATCAAAGTTAACCTTCGCGATTCAAACCGTTTTCAGATACTTTTGATTTAACCCTTAAATAATGATTATGAAACTCAAATCACTGTCACTCGCATTGGCGATAGCGGCCGGAACGATTCCGGCGTTCGCCCAGGCACCGACTACGCCGGCACCCACGCCGGCACACAGTCCCGACAAGGTGAAGTCGTCGTTTTCCGATGCCTACTCTCCTTTCACCAAATGGGACCGCCAGCATGGCGCGACCATGGAGACCATCACTATCAACGGCGATGACCATATCCTGAAATTCACCGGCGACTATGTGGCCGTGAGCGTGGGCGGACGTAAGCTCAACGACATGGAATACATGCACGCCGACGTATATGCACCCGAAACCGGAGGCGTGAGTCAGGTACGCTTCGGATTCGCACTGTTCAGCGGCGGCGAAAAATACGCCGACGCCTACAACACAGACACTCCGGCCGGCCAATGGACCTCTATCGACATCCCCCTGTCGGCCTTCAACGGTTATGACTTCTCCAACGCCCAGGTGTTCCGCATGACCATGACCAAGACTCCGGGCAACACGTTCTATATGGACAACGTGTATTTCTACACCACCAGGGAGCCTGAGAACACATTGCCTGCCGTACCGGCGCCGACGCCCAAAATCGACGCGGCCAACGTGCGGTCATGCTACAGCGACGCGTACACCAGCTCGTTCGAGTTCAACGGATACAACAACAACGGCTGCCAGATCACCTCGCGTGAAATAGCTCCCGGCGAGCATGTCTTGGAAATCAAGGATTTCCGCTGGATTCATTTCGCGCTTGGCAAGGAAGCCGGCGTCAGCACCGTCGATCTCTCCGGTCTGGAGCGCGTGCATTTCGATGTATATGTTCCGGAAAACAACGTGACTACCGCGATACAGCCGGGAATGTACAACGTGGCTTCAAAGAAAGAGGCCTATTCGGGCAAACAGAATCTTACCCCCGGCAAGTGGGTCAGCGTCGACCTCAAGATGCAGGATTTCAAGAATGTGGGGCTGTCGGCGGTAAACAACATCACCTTCAAGGATCCCGCCGGCAAGACCGGCCTTGTGTACCTCGACAACGTATACTTCTATAACGGCTCGCCTGTGGTGGATCCGGACCCCGATCCCGATCCCGACCCCGACAATATCCCCGTCGCCCCCGTTCCCACTCAGGATGCGGCCGATGTCAAGGCATTCTTCTCCGACGCATATCCCAATCTGTTCGGCAAGTTCGAGATCGCCAACTACGGCGAAGGCACTGTGGAGATACTCGATCAGGCCGAAGGACAGCAGGTATGCCGCATCACCAATTTCAACTGGGTGCCTGTCAACCTGGGACAGCGTGACGTTTCCGACAAGGGATACGTTCACTTCGACATGTACACACCCGCTTCCGACGCCGTGGCTTCCGTCAACGTGGGCTTCCAGAACTGGAACGCCGCCAACGGCTCGGCCTACGAGATCGAGGGCGAGGACTTCAACTACCGTGCGCTCGTACCGGGTCAATGGAACTCGTTCGACATTCCTCTCACCAACTTCCATGACTTCGACTTCGCCACGCAGATGGCCGTGCTTCGTCTGCGCAAGGGAGGCTCGGGCAAGACCCTCTATGTTGACAACGTCTACTTCTGGGGCAAGCCCGGCGAAGGCCCCGTCGATCCCCCGGTTCCCGGTGACGAGGACATACAGGATGACACTCCCGGCGAACTGCCCGACATGAACACACCGATGTTAGGCGTCAACCTCTCGTCGGCTTCCGGCGGCAGCGTGCCCGGCACCTTCGGCTTCGACTATATGTATCCCCGTATACAGGACCTCCGCTACTTCAAGGCCAAGGGAGCGCGTCTGATACGTCTCCCCTTCCGCGCCGCCCGCTTCATCGAGGACCTGAAGAATCCCGCGCCCGACTACGCCAACGCCAAGAGCGATGTAGCCGCCATGAAGGAGGTAGTGGCCGAAGCCGAACGCCTCGGAATGTGGGTATTCCTCGACGCACACGATTATGCCGAGCGCACCATCGACGGCACGCAGTACAAGATCGGCGAAGGCGAGTACACCATCGAGCGTTTCGCCAAGATGTGGGGCGCCATAGCCAACGAGTTCAAGGATTACAAGAACATCTGGGGCTATGACCTGCAGAACGAGCCGAAGGTAAACGCGCAGACACTGGTCGAGGCTTACCAGGCCGCCATCGACGAAATACGCAAGGTCGACACCAATGCGCAGATTATCGTCGAGGGCACCAACTGGGCTTCCGCCTACGAATGGATTTACGGCGATCACGCCGACAAGAACTATCCCGGCTACAGCACCGAAGTGGAATGGAGCTACAAGGAGAACAGTCCCTGGCTGCTTGCCGGGCTGAAGGACCCGCAGAACAAGATTGTGTTCCAGGCTCACGGTTACTTCGACAAGGATAATTCCGGCACATACAAGAACGGATACACCGAGGTGGACTACCGCAAGCGCTTCCTGCCGTTCCTGGAATGGTGCCGCACCAACAACGTGAAAGGCCTGATCGGCGAGTTCGGCGTTCCCTACAACGGTCACTCCAGCGGCGATCCGCGCTACATGGATATTCTTGACGGCGCGCTCCAGCTGTTCCGCGAATACGGCATGAACGCCACATACTGGTGTGCCGGCGCCATGTACGAGAGCAATTCCCTCACCTGTCAGCCCGACAAGAGCGCCCTCGGCAATTATCTGGCCAAGAACGAGAAGTCGACGATGAAGGTGCTGGAGAAGTACTTCAACGATTGGGCACAGCAGAGCGGCATCCCGAGCTACGACACGACAGTCTCACAAACCGGCGACGGCCGCACCTACAACCTGATGGGTGTCGAAGTCGACGAGAATTATGTTGGCATCGTAATACGCGACGGTAAGAAATACATTCAGAAATAATCAATAACCCTTCTATATGCGAAACCATGTCAGGCCGACACATCCGGTCTGATATGGTTTCCCCTCTCCAATCAGGAAACACGATGAGACGTCTGATTCTGTCAATAATCACAACCTTTGCAGTCATTCATGCTGCCGGAGCGACCCTGGACGGCGTGCGCGACGCCATACGTGCCGAATACCTTTCCGTTCCACCGTCGGCTCAGACTCCGGGATGGGTCTCCGCGATAGGGCGCGACGGCCGCTGGCCCGACATAGACTATTCCGATGACTCGCGTTCGCTATGGCAGCTTGAAAAACACCTGGACCGCCTTGTAGACATGGCGCTTGCCTACGAACAAGGCCCCAAAAAGGACAAAAAGACGTATCGGGCCGTTGTCAACGGTCTGAGCCATTGGTTCGGTGCCGGCTACCGCAACAGCAACTGGTGGTACGGCAAAATAGGCGTGCCGCGCCGTATGCTGGCCCTGGCATATATTCTTGACAATGACCTTCCCTCCGCCCTGCGCGACTCGGTAGACCGATCCCTGTCGGCCATAGATTCCGAGGATTTCCCGGCACGTCCGGGAGGCGACCGCATCCAGGTCCTGGGCAACCATGCAAAAGTACTCGTCTGGCGCCGCGACTATAAGGACGCCGCATCAATATTCAGGAAAATCGAGAACGAGGCGCGCATCGCTCCGCTCGAAGAAATCATGTACGACGCCACCGGTGGTCCGGCTGTGCGCAACACGTATATGGCGGCCGGACGAGGCGTCCAGGCCGACATGACGTTCCATCACCGGGGCGACCGCGTGAATTCAACGCTCACCTACGGCATGGAGCTCCCCGAATTCTTTTCATACTGGGCCGCGTTGCTGCGCGACACCGAATGTCGGTTCGACAGCACGGGCGTCAATTTCGTAATCGACTATTATCTCGACGCCGTATGCCGCCATCTGGTAGCGGGACGGTATGCCGAGCCATCTATAATGAACCGTGAGATAGCACGCCCCGGCGAGGGTGTCATCACGCCGCGGCTTGCCGAGAAGCTGCTGTCGGTGTCCGACGGATACCGCAGCGGCGAATTGCGCCATTTCGCCGACGTACAGGCCGGCAAGGCGACACACCAAGCTTCATACGCACATCACTTCTGGCAATCGGACTATTTCGTGTTTTCACGACCGGAGTTCCAGACCGCCGTCCGTATTCATTCCCAGCGCAACGCCAATTCCGAAGCCGCCCACAACAGCGAGGGCATACGCAATCATTTCAGGGGCGACGGCGCCTGCATGCTTTCAGTCACGGGCCGTGAATACGCCGACATGGCGCCTGTCATGGATTTCCGGATGATTCCGGGCGCGACAACCCCGATGATTCCATACGAGCCGCTGGAGGCTTGGGGTTCGGTACATATACTTGACAACCCCACCCGCTTCGCCGGGGCAGTGACAGATTCGCTTTACGGCGCCGTGGCGTTCGACTTCATCAGTCCGCGTTCCGATCTGCGTGCACGCAAGGCATGGTTCTTCTTCGACCATGAATATCTGTGCATGGGCAGCGGAATCAGCTCCACCTCTCCCGACAGCATAGTCACCACCGTGGAGCAGTGTCTTTCGCCCGACGCCTCCATGAGCCGCAACGGCGACTGGTACTTCCATGCCGGATCAGGCTACCACATAATCGACGGAGAGGCATACGGCTCCGTGACGCACCGACACGGCGCATGGAACAATTGTGTGGCTAACGTGGAATATGCCGACAATCAGATGGACGCCGACGTATTCTCGCTGGCCATCCCGCATGGCGTCGCGCCCGCACAGGCGTCATACGCATACGCCGTGGTTCCCGGCGCGCAGAAACCTGCCGGACACTCTTTCCGCATACTGGCCAACACTCCGTCCGTACAGGCCGTGGCCGGCAATGACGGCTCACTGATATATATCGTGTTCTATGAAAAGGGATATGTCGACACCCCGGCAGGCCGATTCGGTGCCGGGCAGCCCTGCATGATGATGATACGCGACGGACATCTGCGTGTCAGCGATCCCGCACGCCGCCACTATCTGCTGCGGATATCCACGCCGGGAGGAGACCGCGAAGTGCTTGTCCCGACCAACGAAAAGGCCGGATGCAGCGTGGATGCGGTAATTTGAAATATCCTTGCATCGGTTTGAAATCTTTTAGCATCCCCTCATAAAGCGATTCCCTAACTTAGCGTCGAAAAATCAACGTTTATGACATCACCAAGATCAATACTGTTCGTAGTCCTCGCGACACTCCTTCCGGGCATGTCCGGAACGGCGGTGGCTAAGCCGCGACAGGTGAAATGGGCCGAACGGCAGCTTGAATACTGCCGTCGACAGATTGACCGTACACTTACCGAACTGCCCAACGACAGCGCGCTGCCGCGCAGTATAGACATCGACAAGAACAAATGGCTCACCACAACGCCATACGACTGGACCAGCGGTTTCTGGCCCGGCATACTGTGGTACAATTACGAAAATTCCGACAAGCTCACTGACAAGCTGCAGGCCCTGGCCTATACCGAGCGCCAGCGTCCCCTGGTCGACAAGAAACACGTGCCTGACCACGACATCGGATTCCAGCTTCTGTGCAGTTTCGGTCACGCCTACGCCAACACAGGCCGATGCGAATACAAGAAGATTCTGCTGGAAGGAGCCGCCAAACTGGCAGCCCTGTACAACCCGAAAGTCGGGACCATACTGTCATGGCCCCACGCCGTGAAGGACAACGGCTGGCCGCACAACACCATCATGGACAACATGATGAACCTGCAGCTCCTGTTCTTCGCCGCCAACAACGGCGGCTCGCCTGAATTCCGCGACATCGCCGTCAGCCATGCCCGCCGGACAATGGAGAATCAGTTCCGCGCAGACTATACAAGCTATCATGTGGCCCTGTACGACACCGTCAGCGGGAAATTCATACGTGGATGCACCAACCAGGGTCTTAACGACGACAGTTTCTGGGCACGCGGACAGGCCTGGGGCATCTACGGATTCACGATGATGTATCGTGAGACCCTCGACAAGGAATTTCTCCGTTTTGTAGAAAAAATCACCGACGTGTACCTGTCGCGCCTGCCGGCCGATTATGTGCCCTACTGGGATTTCGACGACCCGGACATACCGGATGCCGAACGTGACGCTTCATCCGCTGCAATCGTGGCGTCCGCGCTGATCGAGCTGGCACAGCTTGAAGACAACGACACCCTCGCGAAAAAATACATCAAGGCGGCCGAGAAAATGCTGCACAGCCTTTCGTCCGCCTCCTATCAGAGCCGGAAACATAACAGCGCGTTCCTGCTGCACAGCACCGGCAACATGCCCGCCGGCTATGAAATAGACGCGTCTATCAATTATGCCGACTACTACTATATCGAGGCTCTGACACGTTACCGTAACCTTTTCACCACTGAGAAAAATGAAAAAAACAGTTCTCGCAGCTATTCTTTCAATTACGTCGGTCGTTAACGTTGCCGCGCATTGTCCTGCCGACATGGTGGACATGTTCATGGGCGTGCGGGGCAACAGCAACTGCGTAATAGGCCCGCAACTGCCGCACGGGTCGGTCAATCCGTCGCCGCAGACTCCCCTTGGCGGACAGAACGGATATGATGAACACGACCGGATCCGCGGATTCGGTCAGCTACACGTGTCCGGAATCGGGTGGTCGCGCTACGGACAGGTGTTCCTTTCGCCGCAGGCCGGGTCTTTCTCTGCAAAGGAAAACGGCCACGATTCTCCTAAATCCGCCGAGATCGCCACATCATATTATTATAAAGTGCATCTGGACCGTTACGGCATCGACGCCGAAATGGCGCCCACGCGCCATGCGGTGGCCTATCGGTTCACGTACCCCGAACGTAAGGACAGGTCGCTTCTGATCGATATGCGTCACAGCATTCCGCAGCATATAGTTCCCATAGTCCGCGGCACGTTCCATGGGGGCTCACTTGAATGGGACCCTGCCGCATCGGTGCTGTCGGGCTGGGGTGAATATGCCGGCGGATTCGGTAGCGAGCAGCCTTACAGGGTGTACTTCTCCATGCACATCGACGATCCGGACTGCAAGGTCCGGATTATCGACAAGGGGGATAAGGAACTCTATGCGCGCATAGACTTGAGCAAGTCCGTGGTAAACGTCGGAATCGGCGTGTCGCTGCGCAGCGTTGACCGCGCAGGAACATACCGTTACCTTGAACTGAAAAACAAGGACGTGGACCGGGTGGCGGCTTTGGCCAAGGCTGAATGGAACCGCGCCCTCGGACGTATCGAAGTCGATGGCGACGAGTCAGGGAAACGCCTGTTCTACACCGCACTGTATCATTCGCTGGTGATGCCCCGCGACCGTTCGGGCGACAACCCGCACTGGCAGGGTACCGACCATATCGACGACCATTACTGTGTCTGGGACACCTGGCGCACGGCCTATCCGCTGCTGACACTGATAGAGGAAAGTTTTGTGGCGAAAACCGTCAACTCCTTCATCGACCGTATGGCCCACGACGGCAAATGCACCCCGACATACACTGCGTCGATGGAATGGGACAACAAACAGGGTGGGGATGACGTCGACAACATCATAGCCGACGCCATTGTCAAGAACGTTAAGGGATTCGACCGCCGGAAGGCATACGGTGTAATGCTGGCCAACGCAAGCGGGGCGCGCTGTCCGGAATATCTCGAAAGGGGCTGGATTCCGGGCCAAGGGAAGATGATGTCGTGTTCCTACACGATGGAATACGCCTACAACGACGATTGCCTGGCGCGCATAGCCTCGTTGATGGGCGACACCGCCACGGCCGTACGGATGTCAGCCCGCTCACGCGCATGGGAGAACATGTTCGACCCCACATTGGAAAGTCACGGATTCAAGGGATTTATCGCCCCTCGTCTGGCCGACGGAACCCGTGTGGCCATCGACCCGGCACACGTCTACGGCCCGTGGGTGGACTATTTCTACGAAGGCAACTCGTGGACATATACCCTGTTCACCCCGGCGCAGATCGAAAGGCTGATACAGCTGTGCGGCGGCAAGGAGGAGATGATACGGCGTCTGCGCTACGGTTTCGACCACCGTCTGGTCGATATATCAAACGAGCCGGGATTTCTGGCACCCTTCGTTTTCAGCCACTGCGACCGCCCCGACCTCACGGCCGACTATATAGACGCCATCAGACACCGCAGTTTCTCGATCGAAAACGGCTACCCCGACAACGAGGACAGCGGAGCGATGGGTTCATGGTATGTATTCACGTCGATAGGTCTGTTTCCCAATGCGGGACAGGATTTCTATTACCTGCTGCCTCCGGCGTTCGGGCGCGTCAGCCTGACCATGGAGAACGGCAAGAAGATTCAGGTCACGGCACGCCGGCGCACTCCCGACGCACGGTATATCGCATCGGTCACACTGAACGGCAAGCGCCTGAACCGCTCATGGATCCGTCATGACGAAATCGCGCAGGGCGCCGTAATCGAATACGAACTCACATCCGACCCCGGTGAATGGGCTCCGACTGAATTCCAGGCTTCGCGCTGCGACCGCAGGCCTTTCGGCGTGAACCTGGCCGGTGCGGAATTCTATCATAAGAAAATGGACGGCGCAGGCCGCTTCAATATCGATTACCATTACCCCACCACACGCGAGTTGGACTATTGGGCGTCCAAGGGCATGAGACTGATACGTCTCCCCTTCAAGTGGGAGCGCCTGCAGCGGGAAGTGGGAGGGCCTCTCAGCACAGATGAACTCGAGTATATCCGTTATCTTCTCCGCGAAGCCGATGCCCGCGGCATGAAGATACTGTTGGACATGCACAATTACGGCCGACGCAATTACATGGGACGCAACCGCGTGATCGGCGACACGCTTCAGCCGGCTCATTTCGCCGGAGCATGGGCTGCCATAGCCCGCGAGTTGCGCGACGAGCCAGCCATTTACGGCTACGGTCTCTGCAACGAGCCCCACGACATGCTTCCCGACTGCCCCTGGGTGGATATAGCGCAGACCGCCATCGATTCCATCCGCGCCGTCGACCGCCGCACGGCCATAGTGGTGGCCGGCAACACCTGGAGCTCGGCCGAACGCTGGCCCGATATAAACCAAGGTCTTGAATCACTGCGCGACCCGTCGGACAACCTGATATACGAGGCCCACTGCTATTTCGACCGCGATGCCTCGGGTATCTACCGCAAGGGTTACGACGAGGAAGGCGCTTACCCAACCATAGGCATCGACCGTGCCCGTCCTTTCGTCGACTGGCTTAAGAAATACGGCAAACGAGGAATGTTCGGCGAGTACGGAGTGCCGGCCGACGATCCCCGCTGGCTGGAATGCCTCGACCTGTTCCTGGACTACCTCGCCCGCAACGGCGTGGAAGGCACCTACTGGGCCGGCGGAGCGCGCTGGAACAAATACATTCTCGGCGTGCACCCCGAACAGGATTACACCGTTGACCGTCCGCAAGTAGCCATAATGGCCAAATATCCCACCACACGATGAAACGCAGACTGATTTCACTGACGCTGGCCGCAGTGTCAGCAGGTGCACCATCCATGGGGGCCGATTACGACCTCGTGATTGTCGGAGCCACCCCCGGCGGAATCATGACGGCCATCGAAGCCGCGCGCATGGGCAAGACATCCGTAATCCTTGAGCGTACCGGTCATATAGGAGGATTGCCGGCAAACGGTCTCGGAGCCACCGATATCGCCACCCGTGGCGCGACCACCGGATTGTTCTCCGAATTCACAGGAGCGGTAAGAAAATATTATGCCGATACCTACGGCGAAAATTCGCAGCAGGTCAAGGATTGCAGCGACGGATTCCATTTCGAGCCGTCGGTGGCGGAGAAAATATTCGGCGACATGATCGCATCGCAGGGGAACAGAATCGATGTACGCACCATGCGCCAGTTCAACTTCACGGACGACGACATAGTCATGACGGCCAACGGTCGTCGCATCGATTCCATCAAGGTGGTCAATCGCCTCAACGGCGAGGAAGAACATTACAGCGGACGCATCTTCATCGACGCCACCTACGAGGGAGACTTAGGCGCAGCCGCCCGCGTGCCGTACCGCATAGGGCGTGAGGCTGCATGGGAGTTCGACGAGCCCGGCGCAGGCCGTACATACGAATATTGGAAATCGACACCGGCCGAAGGGAGCACCGGCCAAGCGGACAATGCCGTGCAGGCCTACAACTACCGGCTGTGTCTTACACGCGACACGGCCCAGCTCGTGCCTTTCCCCCGTCCCGAACGTTATGACCGAAGCGAATATGAATCCCTGGCCGAAGATGTGTGGACCGGGCGACACACCTGGAAGGCCATGCGCGACGTCACTCCGGAAATGATGGAACGGAACCGTCAGCACCTGCTCCGCGGTGGCGAACGGACCATAATCCCGTGGGATAACTGGGGAATAGAAAAATTAGTGACAATCAATACGGAGCCCAACGGTAAGACCGACGCCAACAATCAACACGCCGCATTCATTTCCACTGATCTTCCTGAAGAAAACTGGCCGTGGCCCACTGCTTCGTGGGAATGGCGCGACCGCTTCGCACGTCGTCTGCGTGACTACACATTGGGGCTGTTCTGGTTTGCGGCCAACGACAGCACGTTGCCTCCGCAATTCCGTAAGGAAATCCAGCGCTGGGGCCTGTCGGCACAGGAATACCGCGACAACGGCAACTTCCCGCGCCAGGTCTACGTGCGCGAGGGACGCCGTTTCGAGGGAATGTATTTCTTCACGGCCAAGGATGCGTTGCCAGTCACCGAGGGAGGCCGACCGCCGGTACACGCCTCAAGCATCACAGCAAGCCATTATGCCCTCGATTCGCACGCCGCACGCAAACGTGAAAAAGGGCGCGCCCATCTTGACGGATTCATCAGCTATCCTACGGCCGTCTATACTGTGCCATACGGCGTAATTGTACCGAAGGAGGTGGAGAACCTGTTGCTCCCCGTGCCTGTCAGCGGCTCGCACATAGGATTCTCCACCCTGCGCATGGAGCCTTGCTGGATGGCTTTAGGCCAGGCTGCCGGCGCCGCGGCTGCAATCGCGATAGATAGAGGTATCACAGTTCAGGCCGTACCCATCGAAACCCTTCAGCAACGTCTGCTGGATGAAAAGGCGACCCTGATATATTTCAACGACATGCACCCGGATGACAAAGGCTTCGAGCAGGCCCAGAAACTCGGTCTTCAGGGTAAGATTCCCGGATGGTCAGCACATAAAACCTTTTTTGAAGAATCCTTGCATCGTAAATGATCCCTTTTGCAGGATTCTTGCATCCGAATGACGGATTATTATATGCATCAGGGTAATGGCATCACTACCTTTGCATACCGATTCGGTAATAACGGCATGCTCCGGATCGCATCCAAACAATTGAACGACATAAATGACAACCCAATAAATCTATTCGAATGAAAAAATTACTACTATTTACAACATCGGCGTTATTGACGCTCGGTGCATTCGCACAAGAAAGCGGGAGTGACAATCCCGCGGCCGGATCGCAATGGAAGGTTATCCTCAACTGCACTGAACCGGCCGACCTGAAGGGCATACGGGTCTTTGACATGACCGCAACCGGCGCTCAGAACGGTGGGAACGACATATATTCCGCGACATTTACAATCGACGAGGTCGCCGGCAACAAGGCCGGGAAATATTGGTTATATATCGCCGACAGCACGGATCCGAATTATGATCCGACGCTTCAGAACAGTGCGTTCAAGCCTGTATCATACGGATCGGCTTATTATGTCGCACCCAACAGTGGCTCGCGCACCATCACGGTCAGCATGTTCAAGAACACCAAGGGAGTCCAGGCCCTGTGGAGTATCAATTCTTACGGTCTGGCCAATGCCAACCGCCGCGCGCTGGCGTATTTCCCCGCCACCGACAATGCAGGTGTAAGAACGGCATACTTCAACAATCCCGCTGACAAAGCCGAATTCAAGGGTATGCAAGGCAACAGGGGATCCACGATGAATTTTATCGTAGGGTCCAATTATGACAATTTCACATGGACTCCCGGAGCAAAAAACTGGAGTACCGGCGTCTACAAGGCTACACTGGACTATTCCAAGATGAGCCTTGCTGTTGAATCGGCCACGACAATCGATGTAGACATCGACGGATTCACCACTTTCGCGGCTCCATGCGACGTGACGCTTCCCGAGGGCGTGACAGCATACACCCTGACATACAACGCCGAGGCTCCTGCCGCATACAGCGACGAGGCCGACAATGGCGTGCTGGACGCAGTCAGGATCGAGGGCAACGCCATCGCTGCACATACCCCCGTGGTGCTCAAGGCAAACACAGCCGGCAAATATACTTTGACCGTGACCGGTGATGCCTCGTATACTACCGAAGGAGATCAGCCATATATCGTGGACAGCACATCCGAAAACAATGTGCTGGTAGGCGTGCACCAGCCCCACAATGTCTCGGACGGCACCACGACCGGTGAAACCAACGACGCCGTGCATTATCTTGACAACGGAACGTTCACCGTATGGGACAGCGCCAAGAGCACCGACGGCAAAGGCAAGGTCGTAAACTGGCATATCGTCTATCCCTTCAGCGCGTACGTGAATCTTCCGGCCGACGTGGCCCGTCCTTCCACACTGACAGTGAACTTCCCGGCTGATCCATCAACACCCACAGGCATCAACGGCATTGACTCGGAAAATGACGGGGCAGCGCAGTCCTACAACCTGTTCGGAATGCCCGTGGGCCGCGACTACAAGGGCATCGTGATACGTAACGGTAAAAAATATATTCAGAAATAAAAACTATAACAAGATATGAAACTTTCCACACAATTCCTGACATTGGCCAGCATAGTGGCCGTAACAGTCCCTACATTCGCACAGACAACACCCGATACACCTCCCGCAATCAAATGGGACGCGGCTGACGTGGCCGTAATCTATGCCGCCGACCAAGATAAATTTCCCGAAGTGTTCAAGGACTCGAAAGGCAATGCAGCCAACGCCTGGACAGCCCCTTCCTGGGGACAGAAATGCGTGTTCAGCGACGATGAATGCGGCGACGGCGCGGCTCTGCGCATCGACAACCTGGACTTCCTGCCCCTGCAGTTCCAGGCTACCGTCGACCTGAGCGAATACCGCTTCTTCCACATCGACATCTGGGCTCAGAACGACGACCAGATGTGCATCAAGTTCCAGAACTTCTGGCCCGGCGAAAAATTCGTCACTGAAGTCTACGACCTCAAGGGAGGCGAATGGAAAAGCATCGACATCGACATGGACCGCGCGGACTTCACCTGGTCCAAGAAGAATGAGATTCCCCAGCATTGCATCAATGTCCTGCAGTTCGGCGGCGAGAAGATAGCCAATGACTATCCTCATTCTCCCTCCATCTATCTCACCAATATTATGGCGCATAACGACGCATCTGTCATCGGCGGCTCCGGCATAGGCAGCATCGCCGCCGACGCTTCCGCCGACAATACCCTTTACAACATCTTCGGCCAGCGTGTCGACAAGTCGTACAAGGGAATCGTCATCAGCAACGGCCGCAAGTTCATACAGCGATAATAATAGGCTCTCCGGTGACTGGAGGGGCGACGTACCCGTCGCCCACACAATGGTGGCGCAGGCTCTACCCGAGTCTGCGCCACTACGATATAAAGGTATGATATTACGGCTTGGCTGTTGCGGTCGAGTCCTTCGGCTCGGGGGCACTGAGCTTGAATGCGATGGGAAGATTGAAGTATGATGCCACCTTCTGACCGTTGTTTTCGGCAGCCTCCCACTTAGGCATAGCCATAACTACGCGTATTGCCTCCTGGTCAAGTGACGGTTCCACACTTTTAAGCACCGTAGGATCGGAAATGGAGCCGTCGGGGTTGACCACGAATTTTACGATTACGCGGCCCTGAGCATCGTTCTTCATAGCATCATCCGGGTATCGCACATTCATACTGAGCCATTGCATCAAGGCCTGTATTCCTCCGGGAAATTCCGCCTGCTTTTCAACGGCTACATATACCTCTCCCCGCTCTTTCTCCGCCGGCAATTCGGCCTCTACAGGATCTTCCACGACATTCTCCGACACGGGTTCATCCATTTCCGAGATTGCGTCCATACTTTCCGAGGCAACTGTTTCACTCGATGCCATCGCATCCGATACGGGCACTGCCGAGACCGCTGCCGTTTCCGCATTATCGGAATTTTTACTAACTTTGTGACTGGATTCCATCAGGGTGGCTTCCGAGGCATCGGATATGACCGACGCCACCGAGGGGACAGACACTACGGCCATGCCGATGGCCAGGGCGGGCAGCAACGCAAGCGTGCTGAATTTTCCCGCCAACTTTGATTTTGATTGGTACATCATAGTTACACGTTTTTGAAGTTTACTGTGATTCAAACTGTTGGCAAGTGACGGCAATCGCGCGCCAGCAGTTTTCTTTATTAGCAGCATCTGATATTCCTTGAGGTTCGCGCCCGAGTCAATCACGGCTTCGTCCGCTTCGTATTCATGTACGGTCTTCAGCTCGTCTATCATGAGCCACGACACGGGGTTGTACCATACCAATATGGCATATAGCCGGGCGATGAAAATGTCTATGCTATGCCCAGCGGAGAGATGGCGCAATTCATGCACCATCACCGCACTATGTTCATCGGCATCCTGCGGATCGCCTACCACCACATACTTCCGCCAGCTGAACGGCGAAAGTGCGGCATCGTCGGCAATCACCAGCGTATAACCCTCTCGCTTCTCCTTATGTCCCTGACGGATAATATGCATGAGTCTGAGGTATGACCACAGGAATTTCAGCAACGTCACCGCCACCCCGACAATGTAGATCCAGAGAACCACTCTCGTCCATACGGGAGCGTGGGCAGCCAATACTCCTCCCGTCAACGGGCCGATGGTGATATTGCCTACGGCGGTTGTCGCGGCCTCACTGGCAGTTCCGCCAACCGGGAACGAAATTCTCGGCAGCAATGGCACCGTTATCGCCACAAGATACATGCATATTATGACGGCGCGGTTGAAGCGATGCTGCCGTTCCCCGGCAAGCAACAACTTGTAGGGAAGATACATGCACAGCAGCATTACACCCGACACAAGCGTGATTGAAAACAATTCTCCCATAGCAATATCATTTATCGGCCGGATTCTTACTCTCGATATATTCGATGATTTCCTTCAATTCGTCGACAGAAAGCTTTTCGTCCTCCACCAAGGCCGATATGGCCTGTTTGTACGAATTGTTGAAATAATTCCTGATAACGTCGGCTATCCCCTGCTTTTGAAATTCAGATCTATTCACTGTGGCATAAAACCGATGGGAATTTCCCACCACTTCGTGGTTGACATATCCCTTTCCCTCCAGTATGCGCACCAAAGTGGACACCGTATTGAAATGCGGTTTTGGCTCGTCATAATGCTCCAGCATCTCGCGCACGAACATCGGCCCGTTCTCCCACAGTATGTTCATAATGACGCTCTCCTTCTCCGTCAATACCTGTTTCTTTCTTCCGGCTCTCATATCGCTACTCCTTTCAATATATTAGCTTTTTATTTAGGCTCTATTCAGCTTTCTGATAAGCATTTTAACTCTAATTACGCTATTTGCTCCGAATATGCAAATTAGCTTCTTTCTAATCAATTCAGCTTTTAATAAAGCCACTCACATATTCCAACTAATAATTTAGTTGCAGCAAAGTTAAACTAAATATTTCGTTCCAACAACTAATTCATTAGTTTTAATTGTTAAAATATCTTAATTTCTAATTAAAGCATCTTAATACTAATATTCAATAAGTAGGGTGTTCAGTTTGATGTTCCGAAAACATCATTCAAAAACACCTGAAATTTTA
>CAJKBH010000021.1 GCA_905198125.1 uncultured Porphyromonadaceae bacterium | reverse complement strand
TCCAGGGGGTCTATCAAGACTTGGCGCACGGGGTCAGTCCGCTCTGGATTTTCCATCCTGTATGATTTCTTCATTATAAGAAACCATCAGCTCCCAACTGTTGCCGAAGTATAGCCATGCAAGCATTGCCGGAGCAATGGTATCCGGATTTTCTGACTGAAAATCTCTAAGTATCCTTCTGCCTATGTCAGCGTCCTCCAATAACTTCTCAAGATCATCAAATCCTTCATCCCTATTGTCTGCCATACGAGATTTTACGGCATTAGCATAAGCGGGAGCGATAGATTGGGCATACAGAAAAATCTGTTGAAAACCTGAACGGTCGCGCTTGCTCACTTCCTCGGCAAAAGCGCAGTATTCCTCGCGGTGGGTGTCAAGCCATTCCTTTATAAGCGACTTGAATTGTTCGTGCGTTATTGTACGGGGTTCTATTTTCATTAATTATGTGATGTAAACGGCGGGACTTAATTATCCCGCAATTTACAAAGCCCTCAATTCGATTGAATGGTTCACTCGCCGATATTTATTAAAAAATGTGAAAAGATTTATTTTTCGTTCATTCAGTTGCGTCAACCACGTTTCAGCACCGTTCAAACGGGTGTGTCATAGGTAACTTTATAGGGAACTCGGCAAAATTTGAGTGAAAGAAAAATCGCCAAGAAATTGAAAATCAATTACTTTGCGATTTTAGAGGCGGTGCCACCAGAACCTGAGTTTCTGAATGAATGCGAATGGATTTGAATGTATTATTTAGGCAAAACGCTGAATAATAGTGCAATATGAATTATAATGAATTTTGCCGATTCTCAGATTTATTCAAAAAACGTGGTGACCTACGTGGTGACCCGACTTGACAAAATGCGGTTTGGGTTGTTATATTTGCAGAACCAAAGTGGCTGACTGTGAATAACTGTGAACGCTACCATTCAAACTTTTTATTCAGAAAAAATATGGCAACAACACCCTCTCCAAAGAAATTAACCCCATTCCACATCCGAAACAAGGACATGGGGAAAGAGACCGCAACTCTGTTTATTCGTATCCATACCCGTAAGATTGATGTGCTGGTTTCGACCATGCTTCAGGTCGAGGTTGCCGACTGGCAGAAGGCTACGGCATCTCCCCGCGCATGGCTGGCACATCAGAAGAAGAACTATCAACTTCACGCCAAGCTGACGCAGATTGAAGGCATTGTTAAGGCTCATCTTGCAAAGGTGAACTTTGACCGTGAAGCACTCGACATGGATGTGCGTTACATTTCCGAGCCGGAAAAGGTTGATGCTGAACGCCGGGCGATGGAGGAAGCTGCCGAAGCCGAGCGAAAGGCTATCGCCAAACGGGAGGCGGCAAAAGAAAAAGCCCGCAAGAAAGCCGAGGAAAAGAAACGTATCGAGGATGAGAAGAACCGTCTTATCTGGCCGTTTCTCATTCAATTTGTCGATGACATCAGGAGCGGGGCGCGAAAAATCGGCAGTGATGACTATGCACCCGGCACCTGCAAGGCGTGGAAAAGTTTTATCGGTGTTTATGAAGGCTTCGACCCATTGCACAAATTCGGATGGGCAGACATCGACCGCGCGTTTGTGTCACGTTACATAAATTATTTGCAGAAGCACGGCTATATGGCGAAAGTGGTCAACAAACATCTTACAAATCTTAAGGCTCTTATCAACGCCGCCTTCATTGACGGCGTACACGATAACCAACGTGCAGCGGCACTAATTGTCAAGAAGAAGATTGAAGACCGCGACAAGGCAGTCGAAATCTATCTCACCGAGGAGGAGCTGCAAGCCCTCTATGAAATGCCGCTGACCGGGAAGAAAGAACATATCCGCGATGTTTTTCTCATTGGCTGCTATACCTGCCAGCGCGTGAGTGATTACAACAATCTCAATGCCGACAACTTTGAGACCACCCGCAAGGGAACACGCATAATCCGACTTGTTCAGCAAAAGACTAGGACCGAGGTGACAATCCCCATTCTTAACGAGAACCTTATCACCATCTGCGAGAAATATGGCTATAATATACCGAAAGCCAACGAATAGGTGCTTAACCGCTACATCAAAGATATTCTGAAAGACTTGTCGGAGCAGTTGCCGTCATTGAAAGAGAAAGTGCCTACCAAGCTCACAATGAAACAGAAGGAGGCATTGATAAAGAAGAAGAAAGAGCCTGAGACAGACCTCAACGGCAATGTTATCGTGCCTCGCTATGACTGCGTGACAAGTCACACCGCCCGACGCACTGGCATCACCAATATGTATCTCAGCCACAAGTACACCATCCTCCAGATGATGCACGTCAGTGGTCACAAGACACAAAAGACCTTCATGGACTACATCAAGCTATCCTCCGAGGAGATAGCCGACGAAATCGCCGCCATGTCGAAGAAAGAGAATGATATGTGGTGAGAGCTAGTTAAAGGAAATAGGTAAATATTTATAATGGTGAATCATGTACTCCAAGAAGTTTTTGATGAACATAATAAGACTCTAAATGGTTCTAATGATGAAAGAATAGATAAACTATCCCTTAAAAGTTTGGCTATTCCAAATATTATTAGTAACTTCGCACAGCTAAACACTGAAAGATATGGATCCCGTACTTGAAGCATTAGAGCATTACAGGATTACTGCAACGCCTGACCAAAAGGCGGCAGACTTTAGCCAACTGGAGAAGGAGTGCCTCTCAACAGTTGATGCTTATCAGTATGTCTATGCTATAACAATTCAGAGTTCTGGGCACTCGAATCATCAAGAATTAATAAACTACAAAATGAATCCAGATTACGATCTGGATTTTTCTTTATCTAAGAATTCTCATGTCAACATCTGCTGCATTTGCGTTTAGATCGTATACATTCACTAATGTTGAGATAAATATGGGAGATTTTACAGACGCGTCTCCCCTCGACTTGTCATTTTCGCCTTCAGGTGTTTATGATAAAAACAATAAAACATTCTCTCTTCGCTTTGTATTCAAAGCAACACAAGGCGAAGATAATAAAACAATCGTTCGCATTGATTGTATAGCAACCTTTGAATTCAAGGAACCCTTGGATTTGGAGGCTATACCAGAATATTTTTATCCCAACAGCCTTGCGATTGTTTTTCCTTATGTAAGGGCTTTTGTTAGTTCTGTTACTTTGCAGGCAAATATGGTTACACCCATATTAATTCCAACACTAAATCTGACGGGACTTCAGTCAACCCTCAAAGCTAATACTAAATTACTTTAGAGAATTTTGAGCGTTCTTTATCAAACATTGGAAGATCGCGATAACGTAGATTACGTTGAGGCGAATGGACCTTTTCTTGGCAACATTAGGGATCGTTGGTTGGGAAAAGGCTATTACTTTTGGGATACATTTATTGACGCTGCTCACTATTGGGGATTTGTCTCTTATAAGGTTAAAGGAAAAGATTATATAATTGCGAAATCTGAGGTTGACATACCAAAGGATATGCTGCTTAATTTATTAGAGCCAGAGCAACTTGTTATGTTTACCAATTGGAGAGACTCCTATGCGAAAACATTTCCGGATTCTAAAGTCACAGTAGAAAAGGTCCTAACACATGCAGAAAAATTAATGGGTGGAAATTTCCCGTATGTTGCGATTAAAGCAGAGTTTAAAGACTGTTTTAATTACAAAGAATATCAGGATCGAATATATCCATATCTCGCAGGCAAAGCGTATCTTGATTTGAAACCTCCTGTTCAAATTTGTATACGTGACAGATCTATAATTGGAATAAATAATTTTAAAGTCGTTTTTCCTATAGAATATGCTGGCGCAGATGCCTATACATTCTAACAAGTTGATAAGTTTTTCTAACAAACTAAAATCAGGTATATATAATTCGCCAAAAGTGGGTCAAAAACCATAGATTTGACGGATTATAAGCATATTTTAGAGTGTCCTAACCATTCTTGCGGACATCTTGCGGAAAAGAACGGAACCAAAACGGATATTCACGGACAATACCCGGAATACTTTGGAAAGTCCGATAAGGTGGTATTATCTTTGTGAGCCAATTTGGGAAATTTCGGCAAAATGATATTAAAAAATTCCAGACATCGTCTGGAATTTTTTAATGTACGTTGGAATAATCGCTATATGGGTTGTATATATCGAGATACTTGTACAACCTCGTGCTATATCCGGTGGAAAATATTGGGAGGGATTGAGAATGACGACTTATCTTTGCCGATGAAAAGAAGATTTGGCGCGAGTTGCGGTGCCCGAAAATGCACTATTTTTGGCTATGGATAACTTTTTTTGTCAAACCGTGAACTTTTCTGAACAAAGCTTTGTTAGGAAAGTTGCGGTGGCATATTTTGCAACCATAGCGGAGCGTCAGACTGCTCTGCCGTGACGGTTGCGCCTTTATCTCACCGCATACATACCTCCCGGCCCAAGAGTGGGCTGGACTAAGATTCGATCCCGATGGGTCGAACACTATCGCACAACCCCAAAAGTGTGTGCTTGAAATTCGTAACCGGATGAGCAACCTATGCGAAACAATCGATGTGCGGGTACATACCCGACACTTACACCGATGCCGGTGCCTGTATTCAAGCGTGACGCTTATGGCAGCTATTGACACACCTACATCATACACACGATAGTTGTCAAGACGGTCTTCCGCTGATGGGAATTTGTGCAGATTTGGAATCCTCAAAAATTTTTCGTATCTTTATATAGCGATTGAGAGCCTCGCATACCGAAAGCGACACGTTCAACTTTATAGCCCGGAAATGGAACGATGCTTCCCGACAGATGCAAAGCCCTATATTGCAACAACGAAAATAGAAAGAGGTACCACAATAAGAAGGCCGGAACAAGGATTCCGGAATCACTATGAAGAACCTGCTGTTGAATGCGGAAGACACCGCAACGGTTTAACCGGCAACAACTCGCCTTAAGGAAGCGATGCTCAACGGATTAAACACGAAGAACAACGGCAGAGAAGAAAGCCCGGCACAGCCATGAGCTGTCATATAGCCATTACAGGCTGACATTTGCGACACCCATATCTCACCGAGAATCACAGACTATCAGGCGGTGCAGCATGACGTGTGTCCATAAATGAGCCGTAATGAGCCAGAAATCAGAGAGCGAACAGCCATAACTGTGCCCGTACAGAATCTGTACGAAAAAAATCAACTAAAAAGAAGAAAAATGCGTATGCCTTACACTATGTAGGTAAGACACAGCCGCCTTGTGTCCGCTCCATATCCGGGACGGATGCCACTCATGCCGTTGCCAATGCGCACGGTATGGGATAGGGCGAGCTACGCCTTGCACTGACCTTTAACGGTCGGCAGCGACAACCGTCGGCTTTAGCGAAACATAGCCGACAGCCCCTTCTATGTCCTTTCGGGGACACATCTTCACTGCCTTAATCGTCGCCGGGCAGTGGATGGTGTAAACAATCCGGCGATATAACTTAATTTCATTCCCCCCAGATGAAAGCAAGCCTATACGACCTCCTTCAGGTGTCGTTGTCCGACCCTGATTCCCCCAATATTCTCCTCACCGTCCACCTCTCCGACCTTCATCAGTTGGTGGTGGACACAATCGAAGCCACACGCGAGCGAATCCTCCCAGTGTATATGGATGCCGAGAAAGAGCGTCCCCTCACCAGAAAGGAAGTCGCCGAACAACTCGGCGTGTGCGAGACAACCGTATTCAACATGGCACGTGCCGGCAAACTGCACCCCTTCAAGGTGAACGGCAGCACACGTTACAGCCAGCGCGAGATACAAGACATTATAAACGCCCGCAATGAAGACTGAGCCAATGACAGAAATTGACACTACTCCCGGAGCCGAAGACCGCTTCGAGCGCATCGGCACCACCTACTACAAGATTGTACGCCAGCCCAACGCCGCCGGACAGCTCATAGAGCGTAGTATCCCGTGGACAATCGAGGCTATCCGTCAGGACTATGGCAAGGACTTTCTTGCCAACGTCCCCAAATACGACGGCTTCTGCTGTGTTCCCTCGCATCTGGACTATCAGCCCGTGGTCGGCAACTTCAAGAACAAGTATTCGCCGCTCAGCCACATTCCCACCGAGGGAAAATGGCCGTGCATCGAATCGCTCGTGCGCCATATCTTTGGCGACCAGTACGAACTCGGTCTTGACTATCTGCAAATCCTCTACACCATGCCGTTGCAGAAACTTCCGATTCTGCTTCTGGTATCGGAGGAGCGCAACACCGGCAAGTCCACTTTCCTCAGTTTCCTAAAACTGCTCTTTGAGGCGAATGTCACGTTCAACACCAACGAGAACTTCCGCAGTCAGTTCAACGACGACTGGAACGGCAAACTCATAATCGTGGTTGACGAGGTGCTGCTCAACAAGCGCGAGGACTCCGAGCGTCTGAAGAATCTCAGCACAACGTACAACTACAAGATGGAAGCCAAAGGGCGCGACCGCGAGGAGGTGAGTTTCTTCGCCAAGTTCGTGTTGTGTTCCAACAACGAGTATCTCCCCGTAGTCATCGACCCCGGCGAGACACGCTACTGGGTGCGGAAGATTCCGAAGCTCACCACCGACGACACCACGTTTCTGGAGAAAATCCGCTACGAGATACCGTCATTTCTCCACGCCCTGACCTATCGGCAGCTGTCAACCGCCGAGGAAAGCCGGATGTGGTTCGACCCTGCGATGATTGACACCGATGCCCTGCAACGAATCATCCGAGCCAACCGCAACCGTGTGGAGCTGGAGCTTGCCGAGCTGCTGACCGAGATAATGGACTCACGCAAAATCGACGAAGTTGATTTCTGTTTCAACGACATCCTCAGTCTATTCAGCTACCGTCAGGTAAAGGCCGACCGGGGACAGCTCCGAAAGGTGGTGCAGGATTGCTGGAAGCTCAAGCCGGCCTCCAATTCGTTCTGCTATACCACCTACACTGTCGGTATGTTCCGCGATGAAGAATCATACGTCGAGACACGCCGGTGTGGACGCTACTATACCGTCACCCGTCAGATGTTAGAGAATTTATAATTTTTTCTCGTTGAATTTTGATGAACTGATGAAAAGAGATATACAGTATTGTTTCTCAGTGCTTTTTCTTTTCATCGGTTATTCATCAATATTTCATCAAAGGATGAAAGGCAATGAAAAGAAAAGTGGGTGGCACCGAGATAAAACGCAATTTTTCTTTTCCCTCGCTCAATTTTTCTTTTCACTGCCTAAAAAATAGTGATGAAACAATGATGAAAGAGTAACGCACTGATATAGTTGTTGATACCAATTCGATTCATCAGTTTATCAAACTCAATACCTCACCCGGTCGCCGGGACTTTTCTCTCGGTGGCTACAACCCCCAATTAGTATGGCAAAATCAACCAAACCATCCAAGGCATCCGATTTTGATGCCGATAAATTTCTTGCGGAACTGGAAGAACAGTCCCGTAAGGAGAAAGAAGCTGAGCAGAAAAGGGAGGCTCTTCTTAAAGAGTATTCGATTCCCTGGAACATGACAGACGAGAATCCGCCGCTTTCCGGCATGGGGCTGAACGCATGGCTCTGTCGGTGGGAGCCTGAGAACATCGAGAAATTTATCCGGGAGCATGGCGAAGAATGTAAAAGAATAATCGCCAAGCTCAATGCTGATGAGCCAACCAATCAACCAGATGCACAGGCAAGCAGTCAACCGGAACATCAGTCAATCAAATCAACGCTAATCGAAACATCGGACAATGCGGTGCAACCGCAATACCAGTTTACCGGTGCTGCTGTTATACCATCCGTAACTCCGGAGCTGGAAATAAAGAAGGTATCAGTGCCGTCGTCATCGGAGACCGATGTCCCCGACGGACAAAATTCCGACACGGTTCCCGCTTCTGTTACACTTCGGATGGCGGTACAGGAAGAACCTGACCGCGTGGAACAGTCAAAGAAATCGCGTATCAGTTCCAAAAAAGTTGATGCTGATTTCGATGTGCTGACTCGTGAATATCTCCACATCACCAGTCTTGGTGAGAAGAAGCCAGTGTTCCTTCCGCTCGAACTCCGCAACGCTCTGGAAACACTTGCGCGGTTGAGCGGTGTACCGAATCTGGCACCATCGCACATCGTCATCAATGTCCTCAAAGCATTCTTTGACGAACACCGCGACCTTATCAACCGCAAACTGTCAGGTGTGAAATTAAGCATCTGACAGTGCTGTAACTCACGGGGCATCCGTATCTATCCGCAGGGGTAATGGAGGGGCTAAGCGAGGTTAGATTTTTGTGACACAAAAATCGTCGCAACCATGTTGCTCCCCTCGCCACCCTCCATTATACCGGGTGGAGCGGTACACCGGTGTACCGAATCCGTTATGCCCCTCCATTTCTCAACCCTCAATCCCCCCAGCCAATGAAGCCCAAATCCCCAACCCGCAAATCAAATCTTGGAGCAGGACGCCGCAACGGCCGTCCCGCCCTGCCCGAAGAAGAACGGCAGACATACGTCCGCCATACCCGATACAACGAAGCTGAAAACACCCTGCTGCTTGCCAATGTCAAGCGGTCGGGAATGAAGAATGTCAGCGAATATATCCGTTCCGTAACGCTCAATCCCCACATTGTTCCACGGCTCAATGAATCCGAAATGAGAATCGCCCGGAATCTCTCCGGCATGAGCAACAACTTCAACCAGCTCCTGCGCCTATGTCATCAGCGGGGGCTTGATGCCATGACCCGCGATGTGCAGTTTTACCTCAATCAGTTCCGCGAACTGTTCTCCAAATTAAACTCTTAATTTTCCATGATAGCGTATATAATAGGCGGCTCCGGTTTCGGCGGATGTGTCGATTACGTAACCCGTCGCAAACTGGAAGAAAAGCTATGCAAGGAGCAGTCAAAGCAACAGAAAGCCGACGAGCGAAAATATGAGAGCAACAGAGGCGAGGATATAATAGACCATCTTTCCAAAGACTGGAAACTCATCTCCTCCTCCGGCGATATAAGGATATATGAAGGCCGCAAGGTTATGGCTGACGATATCTCCCGACCGTCACGGCAGCGTAAGTCAATTACTGACCCGGTCGGGCATATTTCTCTCGACTTTCATCCCGACGATACTCCTAAGATGACGGACGAGCTTATGACGGAAGTTGCACAGGACTACATGAAGAAAATGGGACTGACCAATACCCCTTACATAGTGGTGCGCCACTATGACAAGGCACATCCTCACTGTCACATCGTTTTCAGCCGTGTTGATTATGATGGTAAGATTCTGACGCAGACAACCAACTTCAAGAAAAATGAACGTGTATGCAAGGCTCTCAATCTGAAACATCGTCTGATACAGGGCAAGAGCAAACTCAACACCGACGTGTCAAAACTGCGAGGCAAAGAGAAAGTCCGATATCAGCTTGTCCGCGACATTGCAAGAGTCTATCTCACTCCATCTGTCACCGATTGGAAATCATACGTTGAACTGTTACGCAGAAACGGTATAACAGTGCGGCAGAAAATTGGAAAGTCAGGGCGTCTCAACCTTTATTATGGGGTTGGCAAGCAAGAATTCTGGTACAAGAAACTTGACCCCTTTTTCAGCCGCGAGAATCTTGAGGTGAAATTCAAGGCTCGTCGGGAAAAACAGCAGGAGGCAAATGTTCAATCACCGACATCGCCACAGCCTCAACCGCAACGAAAGTCACAGCCCAAACCAAAGCAGCCTGAGCCGATTGTGATACCGCCATTGCCGGATGTGGTATGTGGCGTAAAGATTGACCCACTCAGACAACAAGCATATCAGGAGGGTAAGTTCATCAGCATCGGAATATGTGAACCCGGAGGCGTTGTGCCTCTTACCCATTGGATGTGGTACGATTTCGTCAAACGAGAACCTGTCATAAGCCGGGCATATCCCTCCGACCACAAAATCCCTGAAGCATTCCAGCGACAGTTGGCGGCAAAGCAATCTCAGGCATCGCCATCACCGGGTGCCGGAATTACGTTGTCAACTCCGTCTTTCGGCAGCGCACCGATTCAAGATGAAGGCCTAACTCATGGAGCAGCTCTCCCGGATGATTTCAAATTGTGGCTGAGCCGACATCCCGGCATGACCTTTGACGAGGCTCTCCAACGCTACCGCGAAGAGCAAAAAGCCAAGCAACGCCTCAAAGGGCCAAAGCTACACTAACCAATAACGCCACCGAGAGAGAATTATCAGCAATCTCGGTGGCTTTATTTTATAATGCATCTACATTGCCGGATTGTATATCTGGAATAGAGCTTCGGATCTTTTCAATGGGCCAGTTCCACCATTGTATCTCCATAAGTTTCTTTATAACTTCAGGAGCAAACCGCTTGCGTATCTCTTTTGCCGGAACGCCGCCAACAATTGAATATGGCTCGACATCTTTGGTGACGACAGCTCGTGTCCCGATAATTGCACCGTCTCCGATAGTAACTCCGGCCATGATGACTGCGTCATAACCAATCCATACGTCATTGCCAATCACAATATCGCCTTTGTTGTCCCAAGCTGAGGCAACTTCCGATTTCGTCAAATCCCACTCTTCAAAGAACAAAGGGAATGTGTAGGTAGAAAGTGATTTAAGCGTGTGATTGGCGCAGTTGAATATAAACTTTGCACCGCAGGCTATCGAACAGAACTTGCCGATAATAAGCCTGTCATTATTTATCGGATAATGATAGAGGACATTGTTCTTCTCGAAGTCTCGCGGATTATTCACAAAATCGTTGTAGATTGTGAAATCTCCGACCTTGATTGTCGGCCGTGTGACAACCGATTTCAGATACACTGTCTGATTATCATTTGAACGCGGATAAATTTTATTCTGGTCCATAGCTGTTAATTCATCGTGCCAGCGATTTCTCTAATATGTCAACCCTATGTCTGAAAAGGAATATTCCTCCCGCGACAGTTAGTGTTATGAACTCTGACATTGGAATTGCCAGCCATAATCCTGCAATACCAATCAAAGAGGGCAGGATAATAAAAGAAGGTACTAATACCACAAGGCCTCGTAATAGGGAGATGAGTGAAGCTATCCATGTCTTCTCAATACTCTGATAGTAACCAATCACAGCCATATTAGAGATGAAGAAGATCGGGCAAATTGCAAATAATGGTATGCCGGCCTCAGCCAATCCATATTCCATGCCATTTCCCAAAAATATTTCAGCTATTGGTCTGTTAAACAGCAAACAGCACAATGATAGTCCAATACCTGATAAAAATGCGGTGCCAATAGCTTGTTGAAATGTTGCGGCAATCCTGCCGTATGCTTGATTGCCATAATTAAAGCTGATTATCGGCTGTTCTGACTGAATTATTGAATTTGCAAAAGAGAAGAAAACCGGGAAAAGATAACATACAATTGAATATGCCGATACTCCTTCGATGCCAATGAGCCGCATAAACATATAATTGCCGGTAAGCATCATTACGCAAGTTGTCGCCTCGGTAAAGAATGCGGAGAACCCAATTTTTACAGCATATCGAGTATTAGTCAATATTCCTTCAAATGCATCTGCAATTTTCGTAAATCTGAAATTAACAGACCATTTACAGAAATAAAGAAACACCATTAAAGCTCCGACAATGCCACTTATAGAAGTTGCCAATGCCGCACCGGTAGTTTCAAGTTTCAACTGAAATATAAGATAATAGTCCAAAGCAATATTCAGAATAGCAGGTATGAGTTGGCAGAACATGGCATATTTTGGAGAACCGTCAAGTCGCATTACCATCATGCCTCCGATTTGAGGTAACATGCAAATCATCGCCGTAAACAACCAGAACAGATATGCCGAAGACAGCTTCCGTATAGAATCATCTGCTCCAAGTATGTTGACAATTCCTTTAGGATCACTGATAAATATAGTTGCAAGAAACAATATCAGTAATTCTCCACTTAAAAAACACTGAAATACTATTTTCTTAGCAGAAAGATGTTGTTTGCTGGCAAGACAAATAGATGCCCCGACAGAACTGCCGATGCCGAACATCAGGGTGATACCGCAAATCAGAATGAACATTGGAGCAACCATATTGACTGCGGCAAGTCCTAACGGGCCAATACCTTGTCCAACAAATATCCCGTCGGTGATAAGGAATACAGAGTTACTTAGCATCCCTATCAGTGTGGGGAAGAACAGCGAGCGAAATAACTTCCCTATATTGCCATTCTGATAATCAAGTTTTGTGGTTTTCATTTTATAATATTCCGATTGCTTTCATAGCTCTTTGTGCTGTTCCATCTCGATGCAGTTCCATGTTTCGCCCAGACATTCATAGCTCTCGGTATCATGCCTTAAAACACTATGGAATCCAGACGCTTCATAGCAATGGATGGCGGATGGATTATTTTCAAAGACACCGAGCGACACTTTTGTGGCCTTAAGCGTTTCAAAAGCATACTTGATTGCCATTGAAACAAGAGCTTTGCCCAACCCGCGACCACGTTTTGAATCATCGACAATGACAAATCCCAGCCGCTGTTCCGTCGGGTCGTCTGCCGGTATGCGAAGCGTGATATATCCAACAATATCATTACCATCGACCATCGTAAGGGCGCATGATCTTTGTCCGTCAATGTATCTATCGTAGTATATGCTCATATCCTCGGGCATGACAGGATAATGCTCATACCTGTCGGCACACCATTGGCGCATAAGGTATTCGCTTTTGAGCCACGACGTAATCACCGCGGCATCCGAAGGTTGATATGGACGTAATGTCAAGCTCATGGTCTGTAGTTACGTTTAATTTCGTCTATCGACTTACCGCCTATTCCGTCATCGCTTTAGCGCTTTGCACAGCAAAGAACTTTTCATCCGGCAATTTCTTGATTGTTACGGTGAAGAACTGCTCCGGGATATGGGTTATTTCGGAGGCTGTGGATGTCAGCCGCTCAATCAGCTCTTTCTTCTGTTCAGCGGTCAGTTTGCCGCTCTCTATTGATATGTATGGCATATTAGTCGTCTTAATGTGGAATTTCCTTCAGTATCTCTGATGGAATTTCAATGTTAAAGGTTTCACAAATTTTTAAAACATCCTTTATGTCATTAACGTCACGCTCATAGCCTAAATGGAATTGTACTTGATATTCGGGAGGTATACAAACTACATCTATATCCCCGATTTTCCCTTTTCCTGAGAAAACCTCTCTTGGGTATTCCTGTCCTTCAAATATAAAATTGAGATTGGAGCTATATGAAAATATATGTAAATCGATGAGGCGTTCTTTCTTGTCTTTCCAAACGGAATGATCCGAAGTAGTATAGTCCGTTTTTATTTCCTTATATTCATTGGCGTATAGTATTTTGAGTGCGCTATCTTTATGGGAAGATTCTATAAATATATCAATATCATTATGTGCCCGGGATTGATAGCCAAGCAACGCATCGACTCCCCAGCCCCCATCAATAAACACTTTGATTCCTGCATTCTCAAGCGCAGATATTATTTCAACAGCATCCTCTAATTTTACCATATACCAACAAATTACAATAAGAAATTTGAAAGAACAGCGTCACAGAACATTGTCGGGTTGAACTCCACAATCTGATAATCGGCGATTCCGTTGAGATTAAACGGATCCTGTGAAATAATGGCATCAACATCGACACGGCTATCGGCTTTCATCATTATCACGCCTCCAATACGAGAGTTTTGAGGGCCGGAGGCAATGAAATTGCCTGCGGCATAATGTACCGCAAGGTAATCGCGATGCGCCTGAAGAAAGCAATCCACCTCTTCAAGAGGCTTCTTATATGTCAGAATAGCTATAAACATATCAATCCTTCCAGCGTTTGAGATGAGGGAAGAACTGGCGCATCATTTCCTTTGCCTGTTCTATTGTCAGATTTTGTCCCAATTGTTTGTTGATTTCATCGGTGAACTGGGCGCAGTGGTCAATCATCTGCTCCATAGTCATATCCTGTGTGAACTTGCCGTCCTTGTAGCAGTAGATGCAGTAATCATCATTAGGTGTGCCGTCGGCATTAGTGCTGTGGTTATGATCGTTGAGCGGCATTCCGCAGCTCTGACAGAATTTCATTTCCATTGTCATCTTTCATTTTTGCCCATCAGTCCGACAGAGCAGATTATTAAATGCAGAAGCGTGGACTGCAACGCCACGTCTTAATTGGAGGTCGTAGGAAACCTTGGATACAGATGTAGAGATGGCAGCCCACGCCGTATGCGTGAGAACCGCTATGCCATCTTTGTATCCTGAAAAGTTCCTACGTTTCCAATTACAAGAGAGCATACCGCTTCTTATTTTCAAAATGTCGTGGGCTGACCTATGTCAACCCGACCACAAAGTTACGAAATTATTATGAGATTTTAACGATTAAACGTGGTGACCCTGCAAGATTTTGGGCCGAGGTCACCACATTTTTGAGGCTTCGACATAGTTAAAGTCTGTTAAAGTTTGAGACGTCGGGACGGTTTGGTGGAGTTAAACGGTGGTGAACGAAGATGAATAGTTGTTGTTCAATTACTGAATATCAGTAGGTTCGAAATTAAGACATATAAATACGCATACGCTGTGATATACATAAAGCGTGTTGTATCAATAAATTAAGTGAGGTGTGGTGACTTTTGTGGTGACCCGGAGGGGTTCTGTTAAATAAAAGACCGCTAACTCATTGAGAATTAGCGGTCTTTTGTGGTGCCACCAGGAATCGAACCGGGGACACAAGGATTTTCAGTCCTTTGCTCTACCAACTGAGCTATGACACCATCATTGTTGATAGGGTGACCTCGTTTATAGGGGTCGTTCCCTTTTGCGAGTGCAAAGTTAGGAAGATTTTCTGAATCTTGCAAATATCCACCTGCTTTTTTATAAAAAAAGTTTAGGCCAATATTTGCAAGTGACAGAAAATCAGAATGAATGGCCGATAGATGTCAGCTCGGTTTAGATGATTATTTCTGATTGTGCAATGGTTGATTAGTTCTAATCGTGTCCCTGTGACTATTCTAAACAGAATATCGCTGATTGTTCGGGACCGAAAATCGCTGACTGTTCCGGACCGAATATCGATGGATAGTTTCTGAGGGAATGGCGGCTGAGACTGCGGTCAGGCGAGGACGGCGACCTGAGCGGGCGTGAATACGAAGGCGCCCGTAGTACCGGAGGTCTTGGTCGCGATCACGGGGTCGGCTCCCATACGCTGCTGCAAATGGGCGGTGAATAAGGTGTTAAAAAGGAGAAAATGGCAAGTCGGGTGCAATAAGTGGAGCTGAGGAGTTCAATTATTACGGCATTTCGGTTCATAATTATTAACTTTGCAGCGTAAAATAACTTACATGCATGAACATTAAGATCCTTATATCGGCTGCCATGTTGCTTTGCCCGGCCGTAGCGGCGGGTGCTGAATCCGAATCCGCGGACGATACGCTTCATGTCAGTTATCTGGAGGAGGTGACGGTGACGGGTACTTCGGCCCACCAGCGCATCCGCGAGATCCGGGCGGGTATGGAGCGGCTGGAACTGTCTAAGCTGGCCCAGACCCCGGCGATGTTGGGCGAGAACGACCTGCTGCGTTCGCTGTCGCTGATGCCCGGCGTCCACAGCGAGGGAGAAGGGGGCGGAGGTTTCGAGGTGCGCGGAGGCACATCGTCGCAGAACTTAGTGCTTCTGGACGGCATCACGCTATACAATCCGTCGCATGTGATGGGCATATTCTCCACGTTCAATTCCGACGCCGTGTCGCGCGCCACACTGTTCAAGGGTCCCATCCCCGCCTGTTACGGAGGCGCCACCTCGTCGGCGCTTGAGACCGATCTGGCTCCCGGCAATATGAACGCCTATCACGGCTCGCTGACCGTAGGACTGCTCATGGCCAAGATCAAGGCCGCAGGCCCGATCGTGAAAAACAGACTGTCGTTTGCCGTCACCGCGCGCCGCTCGTATGTCGACGCCTTCCTGCAGATGGTGCCCCAATACCGTAAGACTATCATGAATTTCTATGACGTCACGGCCAAGATAAGGTTCGTCCCGCGTCAGGGCGACTGTCTCGACCTGTCGTTCATGACGGGGCGCGACAACATGGCGATCAAGAATGTGATGGGTATGCGCTGGGGCAATCTCGGCGCGTCGCTGTTGTGGCGCACACATGCGGGCGACCGATGGCAGTTCAGGACCACCGGCAGCTTCACGCACTATAGTCCCGACATGGACATGACGGTAATGACGAACGACCAGCGCATCTTCGAATATATCCGCGACTATTCTCTGAACTTCGGCGCCACATACCGTGTCAACGACAGTCAGCATCTGGAGTTCGGACTCAGAAGCCAGCTGTTGCGTGTCAAGTCGGCCGATGTGCGCATCAACGGGCATCGTCAACGTGATATACGCAGTGGTATTCAGAACGGCGTATGGGTCACGTATACCGGCGAGTTCGGGTCGCATTTCGCCACCGAGGCAGGTGTGCGCCTGAGTTTGTTCACGGCGTCGGGAGGCGACCGGCTCAACAGTTTCGCGTCCCTGACCGAACCGCGGCCGGAATTCAAATCCAAGACATACGTTAATGTCGAGCCTCGTGTGAGCCTTAAATACAGCATCGACGCAAACCATAATCTGAAGGCCGGGGCCGGAATAGCCACACAGAACCTCCATGCGCTGCGGGCCAACACCACCAGTTTCCCCTTCGACCGGTATATGCTTACGTCGGCACTGGTGAAACCGGAACGCAGCACGCAGTACAGCGTGGGCTATAGCGGCGCGACGCCCTCGGGGGATTTCGACTGGAGCGCGGAATGCTATTACAAGGCTATGGCCAACGTGTATGACTACCGCGACGGCTGCGGCATGTTTTCGGCTGTCAATATCGAGAGCATAGTCCTCGGAGGCAAGGGGCGCAGCTACGGACTGGAACTGATGTTCCGCAAAAACACCGGACGCCTCACAGGCTGGGTGTCGTACACACTGTCCAGGACGCAGTCGCGCATCGAGGGCATCAACGGCGGGCGTTGGTACGCCGCCGGCAACGACCGGCGCCATGACTTCACCGTTACCGCCATCTATCAGTTCAACGACCGCTGGAACGTGTCCGGCTCGTGGGTATACAGTTCCGGCCAGCCTCTCACGGCACCCGACGTGAAGTATGAATTGTCGGGCGTGACCTGCTATTATTATTCGGAGCGCAACGGCTACCGCACCCCCGACACCCATAGGCTCGACCTCTCGGCCACGTATCGGCACACAGGCAGAAAATTCACCTACGAATGGTCGTTCGGCGTCTATAACGCCTATTGTCATTACAATCCATACGTGGTGTATTTTGAGGACGACCCCTCCAAACCTTCGGGTACGCGGGCTGTGCAGCAGTCGCTGTACGGCCTCATTCCATCGGTGTCATACACATTAAAGTTTTAAGAAATGAGGATTAATACCCTGATATATAGAACCGCATTGGCTTTAGTAAGTGTGGCGATGGCCGTGTTGGCAGCAGGATGCGAGAAGGAGCTTGACTTCAAGTATCACGACATAGAGGCGTTGACCGTGATAGAGGGCACGCTGACGGAAAGCGGCGCGGACGTCACCATACGGCTGACCACGCCGATGGACGAGCCGATGGACCGTACCTGTTTCACTGACGCGCAGGTGACGCTCAGTGACCTTCATACGGGCGAAAGGACCGTGCTGACGGCAGACGACCTGGGGCATTACCGCTCGGGAGCGGCAGGGGTGCCGGGCCACGAATACCTGCTTACCGTCAGCCGCGACGGTAAGGAATACGCGTCTGCGTCCCTGATGCGCCGGGCTCCGAAGATAGAGGGGCTGGAGTTCAAATGGATTTCGATGCCGTACGATGACGTGGCGGCGCTGCAAGTGGCGTTCGCCGACTCCGATCCCACGGCCTACGGCGACTGTTACTGGATCCGGATATACCGCAACGGCGAGTTCTATAAATGGAGCACCGTTCAGGATGATCGGTCCATAGACGGCATCCTATACGATACGGTGAACACTACCCGCAAGGACGAATCGGCGGAGGACGAGGACGACCTTCTTGTGGACGGTGACGAAGTACGCGTCACGGTGGCTCATGTCTCAAAGGCATTCTACGACTATCTGAACGCCATATCGTCCGACAGCAACGGCCCGCGCATGTTCGAGGGGGATATGTGCTTAGGCTATTTCCTGGCCGCCGGTGTGTCGGAATCCGACATCGTATTCCATCCCGACCTGATAGACCACGCCAAGTAGGGACAGAGACTGATTAAGTTCAATTCCGATTGAAGAAATCGGAGCGGATTATCCGGTCGGACATCGTGCGGACGGGTGCCCAATAGGCGTCGTCGCGCTCCGGAATGGAATCCGAAAGCAGCGAATGTCCCAGTCCGCGATAACCGCCCGCGGTGTCAACGCCCATTATATCGAGAACCGTGGGGAACACGTCGGACTGCCACGTGCGCGTGGTGACACGCTTCGTCACGCCTGTGTTAAGGGCCATGAAGCAGATGGGCTTTTTGCGGTTGGCGTTGTCCTTATAGTCCACGTCATGGTCAGACGCAATCACGATAACCGAATTGTCATAAAGACCAAGTCGCTTCAGCCCGTCGAGGAATCTGTTCAATTCGGAATCAAAATATTTTAAAGACAAGTAATACCTCTGTTCGATATCAATATCCGTTACTCCGTTCCTGAATTCCGGGATCCCGGTATCGGCGAATGGGAAATGCATTGATAATGTGGTGATTTCCGCATAAAACGGCTGAGGCATATTCTTAAGGGTATTCAGCGCGAATGTAAACACCGCGTTGTCATCTCCCTTTCCGTCGCGACATAATCCTGAAGATTCAAGGTCCATTTTTTCGTAGAGCCTGTTGTATCCGAAGGCTGCGTTGGTGGCCACATGATTCCACACACCTCCGCTCTCCACTATGAATTCCGCTGAATATTTCTTTTTCAATAATTTCGCAAGAGAGGGATATTGGTTTTTGTCGAATTGTAAAACGGTCATGTCCGATTCGACCGGAAGAAGGCCGGTGTTATAAATCAGCTGACCGTCACTTGATCCTCCCGATTTAATCTGCGGTATCATGTGGGTTGAAGCTATTGTCCCGGGCGTTTTCAGCAATGAATCAAGTGTCGGAGTTATGCTCCGTCCGTTCATGAGATGACCTATGGCTTGGGAATTCAGGGATTCGACTATGATAAAGATCAAATTCTTGTCTTTGTTATTCCGGGTTAATTCTGCGGCCACAGTGTCGGCAAGTGTATTCAATCGGGCTTGATCCGACAATGTCTTTGCTATTTCCTCGGTTTGTTCGTGTGTCAGTTCAATCCGTGTGTTGATGGTTGCCGCGTTACGGATCTGTCGCACAAAATACATTGTGGCACCGTCATATAGTGCCTGATATTTATTGAAAACGATCGGGCTGGTGTAATTTTTTACGAATTTGGAGAAATCGTAATCGATGCCGTTGGCGTTGCTGTACCGTTGTTTGTGGATATAGCAGACGCATACGGTCATCAGCCATACCGCGATTGATCCGAAGAAGGCTATCAGCTTATGCCTTAAGGACAATGCGGCATGAACCGGCACTTTGAGTCTGACGACCATGACAGTGTAAGCCGCGGCAATGGCTATGATCACGACATCGAACCGGGATATGTGGGGAATGGCGCCCTCGAATACAAAATGGTTCCAGTTCGACGTGTTGAAAATGGCCGACAACGGCAGCAGATCGCCCCAGTACCTGTAATATAATGCGGAGGCAATCAGCAAAATGGACAGAATCCAGATGATTGCCACGGCATACCAGCGCCCCTTGCGGCCCATCAGCCACATTGGCGAGCACAGCAGGAAGGCGTCGCCGATGAAGTAGGTGATGTTGTATGTTACGCGCATCTCATATCCGACGCTGACCGAGAACAATATGAATATCAGCCAGAGAACGAATATGGACAGCAGGTTGAAACCGACCTGCGGATTTATCTTATTCAGGAATTTCATGACGGGTTGTTATGACACAATGAGGGCATCCCGGGTGGGAGGTTCACCCGTATTATAACGCTAAAAATCATTAGTGTGGTATGTGCCCCGGACGTTACAGGTCGTAGAACAGGTCGAGCAGCTGGGCGCGGTACACCTTGCTGATCTTGATGGGCGACAGGTCGTGGTAGGGAGGCACCAGTCGGCATTCGTTGCCCGAGATCATGGAGATGTATGCCACGTTCACTATATAGCTCTTGTGGGTGCGTACGAACTGCGGCCCGTATTTCAGGATGGTATCGGCGGTGGTGTTGCGTTTCAGTATGATGTGCTGCAGGGTATTTAGCACCACTTCCCACAGCTTGCGGTCGGTGTCGTAGCGGAAGAATACTATGTCCTTGGGAAACAGTATCATCCGGTCGTTGGTGATTGTCGTGACCGATATCCCTGCGGGTGCGCCCGGAATGATGAGTGACGACGACAGACGCTCGGCCGGGTCTGTAGCCTGACGCTTGCCCGACACGGCCATGCGGTAACGGTTCATGATCAGTTCCAGTTCCGAGGTGTCGTATGGCTTGAGCAGGAAATCGAAGGCCTCCATGCGCAAGGCCTGCATCAGATATTTGTTGTAGGTGGTGTAGAACACAATCTTGCAGTCCTGGGGCACCACCGTCTTGAGGCGCGGAATAAAATCGAGGGCCGACTGGTCGTCCAGCTCGATGTCGAGGAATATGAGGTCGGGTTTGAGCGCCGAGGCTGCGCCTAACAGCTGCCGGGCTCCCGACACGGTGCCGCACACCTCGACCCAGTCGTAATTCGACAGGTCTTTTGCCACGATCTGACGCGAGGGTGCGTCGTCGTCAACTATAAGCACGCGGGTTTTCTGAGGTGTGTCAGCCATGAATGTTGAAATTGAAGTCGGTGGGTATGAATAGTGATGCCCGGTATCCCGGAAGTCCGTTGTCGAGCGTGCAGGGCTGGATGTCGAAGCGTATCTGCACGCGTTTCTTCTCGTTGATGATCTGCAGCAGGTTTGCCACTATCTTCAGTCCCTGGCGCGTGGAGTCGCACGATGGCGGTGCGTCGGGCGCCGTATTGTTCAGCACGTCTATCACATAGCAGCCGTTGGCGCGGCGCACGTCGATGTCGAGTATCCTCGGGTCTGACTCCGGCAGCGAAGCGAAACCATGCTTGAAGGCATTCTCCACGAATATCATCAGCACCATCGAGGGGAGGAACACCTTCTCCGGGTCGATGTCCGGCTCTATGTATTTGTTGTAGGATACCGGCACGGAGACACGGTCGGATTCGAGCGACACATAATCGTCAACGAAATCCAGGTCCTCGGCCAGCGACACATATACTTCCGACACGATGACCGACTGACGCCGCAGCAGGCGCACCAGGGCGTCGAGATGTGATGGCAGGCCCTGTTCGCGGCGCACAATCTCGTGGTTCAGTATGTTGTAGATGAAGTGCGGGTTGATGCGGGCGCGCAGGGCTTCGAGCCTGAGGTCCATGATGCGGTGCAGCATCCGTTCCTCGCGATGGCGCGCTGCATGGCGCATCTGCACTATCACTATCACCAGCAGCACGATCACCACCAGCGATATGGCCCCCACCACGTAGTCGCGTGTCAGCAGTTTCTTGTGCATCTCCAGGTCCTTGGTCATGGACATGAGGCGGGAGTCGCGTTCAAAGCGCATCTGACGCTCGGAGGCGCTCATGCGCAGCGCGTAGTTGCGTATGGAGTCTTCGTACTGCGTGTATTGCGTCATGGCGTCCAGCGCCTCGCGCCATTGGCCGGTGGCGGCGTAATAATCCCTGACGAATTCCAGGCGTTCGTGCACCTGCTCGGGCCGCAGGGAGGCGTTTCGCGACTTCCAGTCGGCCAGCATGGCCGACACGTTGCCGTAATGGCCGCGCATGTTCTCCAGTTGCAGCCGCTGGGTGCGCAGATGCTCCTGCACGTATGCGCTGGGCTGCACGTTGGTGAAATAATCTTCGGTAAGTCTCAGCAGCGAATCGGCCTTGACGTCCTGGCCCGAGTGCAGGTAGAGGTCGGTCATGTTGGCGCGGCAGAAATTCCGCTCCCATTCCAGTTCCGGCCTGTCCATCAGGAATGTGTCGAGCTGCAGGAACAGATGCAGCGACTCGGGATACTTTTTCTGCACGAAGTAGTCGTGCCCCCGGTTGTTGAGGTAATGGAACCGGTCGTCGGCCGACATTACGGGGAGATACTCGGCGGCTCGGTCCCACCACCGGCGGCTCTGGTCGAAGTCGAGCAGCTCGGTATAGGTAGAGGCGAGTCCGATGTACTGCGGCACCCTGTATCGGTCGGAAAGGCCTGCCGAGTCCGCCACCTGGATGGCGCGTCCGAACCAGAAGGCGCTGAGGTCGTAATTGCCGTTGTTGCGGTAGGCCCCGGCCAGGTTGAAATATGCGTCCGATTGGGTCGCGGGGTCATGCAGGCCGGCGAATTCCTTGATGGCCTGCTTGTAATAGTAGATGTTGGAGTCAGGGTTGTAGGTGAAGCGTGTGTAATACCCGGCGCGCGAGGAATGGACTTTCCCCTGCAACAGACGGCGCATCGGCGTGCGTGGTACCCGTGCCAGATAGCAGTCGATTGAATCGAGCTCGCGCAGCAGTTCCGTCTGACGGCCCCCGTAGTAGGATGCGATGGCCTGCTGGGTCAGCGCGCCGTAGAATGCATCGGAATCCCGGGCCTCGAGGGCCTTGCGTTTGTGTGTTTCTATTATCATCAGCGCGGAGTCAATCTGTCCGCGTTCAAGTTCATTGGCCACTTCCTGTCCGAAGCTTTCGTACAGGCTGGTCTGGCGGTCATGGCGTCTGCAGCCGATAACCGTCAGAATCATAATGACATAAACCGTTAGTCTAAACCTTTGCATGGCATGCGGTAGTGTCGTAAGTATCGTGTTTATGTTTTGATATACCGTGTTATTGTTTCTGTATAATCACGTGTCGGTTACAAAATTAGCAAAAAATGACGTAATAGAAAAATGGTGATAATGTGCTATAATGCCTTTCGGTAGTGAAAATTAGCCTCTTATCGGAGTTGTTGGGCGTTTTGGTGGCGATTTTTAAGAAAAATAGTATAAGGTTATGGCACCGTTTGGTCGGAGACCATGTTTCTCATTAATCCCACGATGGACGGTGACAGCGTCAGCTGGCGCCGGCCTTCGTGGGGACAAGGACGTAAGAACACCGCTTGGTCGGAGACCATGTCTCTGGCCTATGGTATGGACAATGTAGTGATATGAATGGCAGTACAGCGGCATGGTCTCCGACCAAGCTGTCATAAGACATGAGACACCCCACGAAGGCTGTCGGGACGCTTCGCGCCCTCCAGCCATCGTGGGGTTAATGAGAAACAGCCTCTCCGAGGCAGACTCTGTATGCGGGATTACTTCACCAGAACTTTCTTGCCGTTGACGATGTAGATGCCCTTTGCCAGACCGTTGACAGCGTTTGCGGAGTCGATGTTGTGGCGAACCACGCGACCTGCCAGGTCATAGACGTTCACGATCTTCTTCTCGGCAGCGATACCTGCGATGCCGCTGCCCTCACCCTCGGAAGGATAGAATACCTTAACAACCTCGGAGTTTTCAGTGTTGACCACAACTTCTTTGCCTGCGTTAATAGAAGCAATTGCTTCTTCCGTCAAGTTATAGGTAACAATCTTGCCATCGGCGGAAGGTTCGCTTGTCAGTTCTAACTCAACCCAGTTATAGTTCTCGGTATAGTTTAAATTTGACCAGACCGGAGCGATTGTATACTCAACAGCTATTTTCTTAGTTCCTTCTGGGATTACTGTAAACACGTTGGCACCGGGAACGCGGTTGCCGTATGCTATAACATTCTTGGGATCGAATGTTCCGGTTTTTGCAATCTTTGTAAGAACACAACCACCATCACCCTGGACAAAGATTTTGCCACCGCAGTTGTCAATCATTTCCTGCGTAACACCTACGATAACATCACCTTTGGCCATGTCAGCAGCATTGATTTTGGTGGTGCCTAACAGGTTGCTCCAGTCGCTTCCCTTGATCAGAGCCTGTGCGCCTTCAGCACCGGAATTGGTAAATGTATAGGTCAGGATGTCGCCGGCCTTAACCTTGCCGGCAGCGAATTCGGCACCGTTGTTCCAGCCGGTGATTGTGTATTCACCCTCCCACAGCACGTTGGGGTCAATCTCCTTGTCGGTGTCGGTGGTGACTTTGGTCATGGTCATGCCATAGCCCTGGAAGCGCATTCCGTTGGCTTTGATTGTGGCGATGTCGGCTGCCCCAAGAGGCAGCTCGTAGGAAGTCGTGCCGGCATTTACGCTGATACAGCTATAATCGTTGCCGAGTTCGGCGGCCACTGCAAGGGGTGTCCAGCCATCGCCGTTCGAACAGGGTTTGAACTGCCAGTATTCACATGCCGAGTCCAACGTGTAATACAGCTTCAGAACTGCAGTCTCATTGCCGAGAACGTTCAGGTCGGAAGCGCCGATTGCGAACGATGCATCGGATGTCCAGGCTGTGCCGAAGTTGCATTCGCCCTCCCACAGCGTTACTTCTGCGGCATTGACGCTCAATGCCATGGCTGCCAACGCAGCTGCACTAAGTAATTGTTTGATCATAATGTTTTGTTTGAGTAATTATTGATGTGTGTTGTTATCGCGGGTTTATGATTCTTAAAGGTCAGTCAGATTATGTGTCTATATTGTGTCGAAGTTTTTAAGGTTAAATCTTCGGTACAAAATTATAGGTTTTAGTGTATAAATATTAATACTATTTTGCCTCACATTGATACAAATCTCGTTGCGCACGGTATCAATTGTTAATTAACAGTGCATATAATCGTTATCGCACGGAATTAAGCAGTTCGGGCGACGGACAGGTATAGTTGTCTATGCCGAGGTTTACCTGTTTCAGCTCGTCAAGGGTGTGTACCGCGGGCGTGACGAAATCGGGCATCGGCAGCGAATGGAATGTGGCGAAATATAGCAGGCATGCCTCCTTCCACCATTGTGCGTCGCGCACCTGCGTATGCATGCGCCGCTGCACGTCCTGCCACAAATCCAGGTTCCCTTTCGACTTGAAATAAGGCTCAAGGCTGTCCCAATCGCGCAGCATATCCAATGCGGTCTGATACCCTCGCTCGTAGTGGCGGCAGAGCGCGCTCCATACCGTGTCGCCGCTTTTCAGCTTATAGTCCCACGGCAGATGATGGAACCAGAGAATCAGGTTCTCGGGACAAGTCTCGGGGTCGGCATATAGCTTTGCCAACGAGTCGGGATACTGTGCGGTGGCGTTGCTGCCCGTGGGGGAGCGGTCGAACCCTATGCCGGTTGAGTCGGCGCGGTGGTAATAGCTCGGCATCCAGTCAGGACGCGCGCCGGGGATGTCGCACCACGGCTCCGGACCGTAATGATGGCCCCACGCGAACAGATGGTGCAGCCCCATCGGCATCATGTAGTCCACCACCGCCTCGCGCGAACGAAGCATGATGTCCTTAATCTTGTTCTTTACCTCGGGTTCGGTGACGCCGAGATCCCGTACAATCCATTCGTCTGCTATCGAGTCGGGCGAAAGGGTAGGATCCCACGCCATGCGGCCGAATGCGTAGAGGTTGGCGCGGCCGAAAGGATGACCGGTGAAATTGGCAGCATCGCCTATGTTGGCCACGCCGGCAATTGCATCGTAACGGTCGGGCGCTGCGGTTTCGAAAAATTCCTGCCACATCGGCGCCAGGTAAGCCAAGTGGTTGCTGTGGCCTAAGTATTCCTGCGTGATCTGCAGCTCCGGCATCAGGGGGGTGCCCGGCATGTCGAGCAGCAGGGGGCTGACCGGCTCGCGGGGCTGGAAGTCGATGGGGCCGTTCTTGACCTGTACTATGACATTGGAATCGAATTTTCCGTCCAACGGTTTGAACTCTGCGTAAGCCTGCTTCGCGCGGTCGGGGTCGGAAGGGGAGTAGACGAAAGCGCGCCACATCACGATGCCGCCATGCTTCCTCAGGGCGCGGGCCATCATGTTGGCGCCTTGGGCATGGGTGCGTCCGAAATCGCACGGGCCGGGCTGTCCCTCGGAATTGGCCTTTACTAAGAATCCTCCGAAGTCGGGTATCAGCTTATAGATCTCGTCGGCTTTACGTTTCCACCACCTGGCCACGCGCTTGTCCTGCGGGTCGGCGGTTGGAAGTGAGTCAAGCTGCATGGGAGCGGCGAAATTGGCCGACAGATATACCCGGATGCCGTAAGGTCGCAGCACATCGGCTATGGCCGCCACTTTTGGCAGATATTCGTGCGAAAGGATGCGTGAATTGGCATTGACATTGTTCAGCACCGTGCCGTTGATGCCCATTGATGAAATTAGGCGGGCATACTCCTCGTATCTCGGCGATACGGAGTCGGGGAGCTGGTCCCATTGCCACAGGGAACGGCCGGCATATCCACGCTCGATGGTGCCGTCCAGGTTGTCCCAATGGTTGAGGATGCGGCGTTCGAAGTGCGGTCGGCCCGGGAACGCCGATTCGGCCGGAGTCGCGGCGTGTCCGGCCGCGAACGATGCCGCGGCCAGACATGCCGATAATGCCAGTGTCGTCAGATGCTTCATTCGTCTATGCCGTCGATGGTTTTGATCAGACCGTTTTCGTCATATTCCAGCTCGCACACCTTCAGGCTGCGTAGCCACGACCGGCCTCCGCTCGGCGCCGCGTCGTGATGGAACAGATACCATCTGCCTTTGTACTCCACGATGCAGTGGTGGGTGGTCCACCCTACTACCGGGGTGAGTATCACGCCCTTGTAGGTGAAGGGGCCGTATGGGCTGTCGCCGATGGCGTAGCAGAGCAGATGGCTGTCGCCGGTGGAATATGAGAAGTAATACTTGCCGTTGTATTTGTGCAGCCAGCTGGCCTCGAAGAACCGGTGCGGGTCGTCGGCGGCGAGGGGCTTGCCATCCTCGTCCACAACCATGACGGGACGCGGTTCCTCGGCAAACTGCAGCATGTCGTCCGTCAGGCGCACCACGCGGCTGGGCAGCGCCGGCTCTTTGCCCTCAGGCAGATAAGCGTTCTCCAGCGCCTTGTTGTCCTTGTAGCGCTGCAGCTGGCCGCCCCACAGACCACCGAAGTATAGGTAATACTTGCCGTCCTCCTCGAACACGCAGATATCCATGGAATAGCTGCCGCGGATGGGGTCGGGCTGCGGCACGAACGGACCCTCGGGACGGTCGGCCACGGCCACGCCGATGCGGAAGATGTCGTTCTTGTCCTTCAGCGGAAAGTAGAGGTAATATTTGCCGTCCTTCTCGGCGCAGTCGCAGTCCCAGAGCTGGCGTCCCGCCCAGGGAATGTCGGCTATGTCAAGAGCCTGACCGTGGTCCACGACCAAGCCGTTCATCGGGTCGTCGGTGCTGAGCACGTGCATGTCGCGCATCACGTACTGGTCGCCGTTGTCGTTCTCGCACTTGGCGTCGTCGTTGTCGTGCGAAGGATAGATATAGAGTTTGCCGTTGAATTCATGCACCGACGGGTCGGCCATATAGTCGGCGGGAAAGAGGTATCTTTTCGTTGCTTTCATAGCTATTTCGTTTTGTTCTGTTTGTATTTCTCCACGTATTTGTTGAGGAAGGGCTTGAGATTATATTGACGGTCGAGCAGGAGGGGATACTCGCGGCGACCCTTCATGGGCCAGTCATTCTTCCAGGAATCCCCGTCGCTGACGCCCCATGCGGTGACGCGGGCTATCTTGTCGGCGTTACGCAGGAATATGGACATCACGGAGTCCATGCGGGCGTTCCAGAGGTCGGACACGCTGTCGGGCAGTGCCTCGGGGTAGGGATTGAGCAGCTTGTCATACTCGGCGGTATCGGATATGTTTGCGCCCGTATTGATGGTGGGCAGCGCGCTCATGTCCCATTCGGTGATCGCCACCTTGCAGCCGGTTCCGGCGAATGCCTTCAGCGATTCCTCGTATTCCTTCAGGTCGGGATAATCCATGCCGGTATGGCTCTGCATACCGATTTGGTCCACGCGCAGGCCTCGCTTCTTCATGTCGTTTACGATGCGTACGTATGCGTCACGCTTGGCCGGACTGTTCATGCCGTAGTCGTTGATGATCAGCTCGGCGTCGGGGTCGGCCTCATGCGCATATTGGAATGCCAACGGAATGTATTCCGGGCCGAGGATCTTATAGAAGTCGCTCTGACGGTACGAGCCGTCGCCCTCTATGGCCTCGTTCACCACGTCCCAACTCCGGATGCGTCCTTTGTAACGCCCCATGATGGTGGAGATATGCTCCTTCATGCGCTGTTTCATGGTCTCGGCGTCCACAAGGTTACCTACCGAGTCTTTGGTGAACCAGGGGGCCATCTGCGAGTGCCATATCAGGCAGTGGCCCGTGATGGACATGCCGTTTTCCTCGCCGAACTTGACGAAGCGGTCGGCGTCGTCCCAGAAGTATTTGTCTTCGGCGGGATGTATCTCCTCGCATTTCATGCAGTTCTCGGCCACGATGGCGTTGAAGTGCTTCTTGATGGCGGCCACGCCGAGGGTGTCGGTGCCGTTCGACTGGTTTACGTTGATGGCGGCGCCGATGAGGAACTTGTCGCCGAACACGTCCTTAAGGCCCGGTTCGGCCGGGGTTTCAGCCTGCTTGCAGCCGGCTGCGAGGATTGCCATCGCGGCAGCGGCTATGATAGAGTGGGATTTCATTGGGAGTATCGAAATATTGAGGTGATTGGGATTACCGGTTTTTGTGACGGGCTTCGATTTCGGCGTTGATGCGGTCTATCTTGTCGTCGTCGAGGTCATAACGCGAGATAATCATTATGGCCACGCCAAGCAGGATAGCGGGAATCACGGCCACAAGCCAGAGAATACCCTGCTCGGCCATGGGAGTCTGCACGGCGGCGTCCTTGTTGAAGCCTACGAAAGCCAAGACGAATCCCGGAACAACGCCGCCCAGGGCCATGCCGGCCTTGTAGAAGATACCTGTCAAGGCGTTCACGATGCCCGAGATACGGCGCCCCGTGGTGTATTCGCCGAACGAGATTACCTCAGGCACAAGCGCCCACATATAGCCGGTGGCCACTATGACGCCCGTGGACTTGATGAACTGCGCCACGTACACAATCCACATCTGGTCCTTGAACGCCGGAACCATCGACACTGCGTACAGCATGGCCATGCCGACGATGGCCGTCATCAGGAACACGTAAAACATTCCTTTCTTGCCGATGCGCTTCTTGATGGCCGGAACCATAGGCATGAATATGAAGGCCGGGATTGAACCGAGGCCCATGAAGATGGACAGCTCCTCGGCCGTGCCGTGCATGTTGTAGTTGATATAGTACGCTCCGGCGGCGTTGCCGATGGCCATCATGGCGAAGGCGGTGATGAAGAAGAACGCCAGGATGCGCAGGGGCTTGTTGCGCACGAATTCCACCCAGAGGTCGGACACCTTGACGTTCTCGGTCTCGCTCTTGGCCATAACCACGCGCTCGCGGCACTGCGAGAAGCAGAACACTAACAGCGCGAGGCCTGTCAGACCGTATATGCCCATTGTGATGAACCATGCGGAATCGCTGCTGGAGAGGTCGGTGGTCTCCGAGGGGTCGAACAGTTTCAGCACGATAGGAATACCCATGCCGACAGCCAGGCCGCCGATGTTGGCCATGAACATGCGCACGGAGGTAAGGATGGTGACCTCCTGCGTGTCGCGTGTCAGCGAGGCGTTCAGCGCGCCGTAAGGCACATTGACCAGCGTATAGCACATCGACAGTCCCACGTATGTGATGTAGGCGTAGAGCAGCGAGCCGGAGAATCCGTTCCAGAAGCAGAGCAGCGCGAAGCCTGTCAGCGGGATGCCCCCCAGCAGCAGGTAGGAGCGGTATTTGCCCCAGCGGGGGTCGTGCTTGTCGACGAACGTTCCCACCAACGGATCCCATATCACGTCCACGATGCGGACTATGAGGAACATGATGGCGGCCACTTCGGGCGCGAGGCCGTAGACGTTGGTGTAGAAGAACAGCAGGTACATGCTGATGGTCTGGTAGATCAGATTCTGGGCCAGGTCGCCCGAGCCGAATCCGATTCGCTGCAGCCACGAGAGTTTGTAGAATCCCTTGGAGGAATCCTCCCGTGCGGTAACGGGAGCTTGCATTTCGATTGTATTATCCATTGTGTGTTTTGAATTTTTCCGGTAAATCCGTGTCAGTAGCGGTAAAGCTTGACGCGGAGAATCTTGAAGTCGTCAACGCCTATGCGCACGTGCCGCCCCTGGTGGGTCTCGTCGCCGTTGAAGTATCTGACGGGCGTGAACGTCCTGCCGTCGGGCGACACGGTCACTTCGGCCACCTCTGCCAGACCGACGCGCTGCTTGCCACGCCATTTGGAGTCGGGTGTGCGGTCGCTGCCCGAATCGAGAAATCCATCCTCGCCAAGTTTGCGCGCGGCCTCGCTCTCACTCTGATGCTCGAACTTCAGCACCACGCCCGAACCCGCTAAGATATATTCGTCCGGAGCGGTTTTGATCAGCACCGCGCCTGTTTCGGGCCATGCCGAGCCGTCGGTGGCGCGCGAATCCCACGGCAAGGTGAAGTAATGCGAGGCGGTGATGCGCAGGTCACCGTCGGTATATGTTCGTGAAGTGGAATCGTTGTCGAAGTACATTCCGCGCATCGTGCCCCGTCCCTGATGCCGCAGAATCAATGGCGCGGCCTCGGCTATCATGGCATACCCGCGCACGTTGGGGTCGGAGGGGGAGTCACTGCCGTTCTCGATGGAGAAGGGGCTGAGACCTATGGCGTCATGTTCGCCGAGCACATAGAGCGCCTGCGCCGCATTGCCCGCGCCGCGTCTGATTTCGGGTATGAACAGCACGTTGTCGGGGAGCGCGTATTTGGCTACCCAGTCGGTGAAGCCTTTGTCGTAAAGGTCGGGGGACAGGAAGTCGATTGTGGGCGCGGCGGCATGCCAGATGTCCTTGAGATGGGCTAACGGGCCGGCCGAGGGGTATTCGCCCGGCTTGCGGCCACGGCTGTTCATGGCGGCGTTGACGTAGAGGGGACGCGTCGTGAGCTTACGTGCTGTCTTGGCCAAGTGCTCTACATACTTGGCGTAGTTCCACGCCATGAAATATTCGTCGGTATATACATCGTCGCCGAATACCTCGGTCCACGTGCCGGACATTTTCGAACCGTGATCCTTCCATCGCTGTGCCAACGTCGGATCAAGACTGTTCCTGTTCTTTTTCAGTAAAGCGGTAAGTTCGGAGGGAACACCTTTGGCATACTCCTTGCGTGCCGAGGCGGAATGGTCGCGGGCATTCTCAAGCATCCCTATTTCATTCTCCACCTGTATCATCAGGACTGTGTCGTCGGTGTCCACCTCGTTGATGTGGCGTATCAGTTGCCCGAACGCGCGGTTGTCGGCCTGCAGCACGTCGGGCGAGAATGCAGAGGCTATCTCCAGCGGTTTGCCCTCGGCAGTCACCGCGCGCGGAAACCGCCTGGTGTCGGCCTTGAACCATGCCGGAGCGTAGCAGCTCATGGAATTCTTCCAGGCTCCGAACCACAGGAATACAAGTTTGAGGTCGTTGCGGCGCGCCTCCTCTATTGCCGTGTCAACGAGCGTGAAATCAAACTTGCCCTCCTGCGGCTCGGTCAGGTCCCAGTACACTGGCGTAAGCACCGTGTTGAGGTTCATCCGTTTCAGCTTCGGGAATATGGCGCGTATATCCTGAGGTGAGGAAGCCGAGCTGTTGCCGAGTTCGCCCCCGAGAATCAGCATCGGCCGGCCCTCCACGCACAGTTGCGGAGCCTTGCCGTCGCTCAGTGTCACTGCGGCGTCGGCAGCACATGGCATTGCAAGCGCGCCCAGGGTAAGTATGTAAGGTATAAAATGTTTCATGAGCATCATGGCCGGAGGCTGAACACAGTCTCCAAGTAATGATTTTTAATTTGGTGTGACGGAGAGGGGCAACCCCCTCCGCCACTAAAGTGCAGAATGATTATTTTTCGTCTTCGTCTTCGGTCTCGACTACGTTCTTCCACTCGTCGCCGTTGAAGTCCACGGATATGTCCTTACCGGCGATACCGTCGCATACGCCCTTGTATGCCGTCTTGCGGGCATAGTTGGCATCCCAGATGTTGGGCGACTGATCCTTCAGCCAGTACTCGTGTTCGTTTGCCTTGTCGCTGACGCCCCACATGGTGATGGCGCTGCGCTGAGCCTCGGGAACGTTCTCGAAGTATGAGGTGATGATCATCTGGTAGATGTCGGACTGGGTCTGCATCTCGCCTGCGGAGGGAGTCGCCGTGCCGAGTGCTACGTCAAGCTCGGTGATGCGCACCAGCTTGCCGGTGGCGGCCAGGGTCTTGAACATGGCGTCAACCTGCTCCTTGGTGATGCTCTTGCCTACGTGCATCTGGGTTCCGATACCGTCCACGTGGCCACCGTTGTTGTCGATGTACTGTACGAACTCGATCAGGGCCTTCAGTTTGGAGGGACTGGTCTCCAGGTTATAGTCGTTGACGAACAGCTTGGCGCCGTTTTTGTTGTACTTGGCGGCGAACTCGAATGCCTTGGCACCGTAGTCCTTGCCGATGAACGTACCCCAGTACCAGTGGTCGGACTTCCAGTTCAGGTTGAGACCCTTCTCGGTGCTCTCCTCGGGAGCCTGGTCGGGTTCTTCCTCGTCCCACATGAACGCGCCGTCGAAACCGCGCCACTTGGTGTTGTCGTCGATAGGCTCGTTGATCACATCCCACGACGTGCAGACATCGACGTGAGTCATGGCTTCCTTGATCCATTCCTCCATGTAGTTGAGCAGGATCTCGCGCTTCTCGGCCGCGGACTTCAGCTCGTAGTGGAAGGAAGCGGCACGCCATCCGCGCTTCTTGGCGGCGGCTGTCTTCTCGCCGAACTTGATGTTGTCGATGCTGTAAGAGCCGCCCACCTTGCCGAAGTTGAGGATGATGCGGTCCACGTCGTCGTAGTCGGCGATGGTGAACTCATACTCGCAGCGTACCCAGTCGGTGCCGACGTTGAACGTGTTGTAGCCGCCCTGACTGCCGTAGGAGGTGCCGTTCTGATACTGGAACTGCAGCTCGCCGGCGCCCGTGTCGGACTTGGCGTCGAACTGGATGATATAGGCCACGTTCTGCTTCAGCGGAGTGTCGAAAGTATATGCGCACTGAGCGTCCCATGCGTTGCCGTCGCCCTTGTTCTTGAGCACCATGCCGTAGGAACCGTCTTTGCCGGCGCCCTGTACGGCCTCGGCCGATTCCTTGTTGCCGCCCCAGGAACTCCACTTGCCGAGCGTGCCGCCCTCGAAGTCGGAGTCGTCGCCCACGAGTACGTTGGTCATCGGGTCGGGAGCCGGCTCCTTGTATTCGCCGAAGCGGATGTCGTCGATTATGTATTTGCCGCCTACCTGACCGAAGTTGAGGATGATACGGTTCACGTCATCATAATCAGTGATCTTGAATGTGTACTCGCAGAGAGTCCAGTCGGTGCCTACGTCGAAGGTGTTGTAGCCGCCCTGGCTGCCGTAGGTGGTGCCGTTCTGATACTGGAACTGCAGCTTGCCTGCGCCTGTGTCGGCCTTGGCGTAGAAGCGTATCTTATAGTCCACGTTCTGTTTCAGCGGAGTGTCGAAGGTATATGCGCACTGCGCCTCCCATGCGCTTCCGTCGCCGTTGTTCTCGAGCACCAGTGCCTTTGAGCCGTCGCGGCCGACGCCTTCTACCACTTCAGCCGACTTCTTGTTGCTGCCCCACGAGCTCCAGCCGCCGGTGGTGCCTCCCTCGAAGTCGCTGGCGTCGCCGGGCAGGATGTTGGTGATGCCGTCCTCGCTGCTTCCGGTCTGTATCAGCTTCGGGGCTATCAGCGACTTCATGTAGGCCTGCTGCTGCTGCGTGTGCCACAGCAGGTTGTGGCCGTGAAGGCTAAGGCCCGTGTTCATGGCCAGGAACCGGTCGACCTTGCTCCAGTTGGTCTTGCCGCTGACCGAGACAACCGACGAATGCTTCATGGCGTTGCCGAATGTCACGCCCTGGAAGTTGGTGTTGACTATGTTGCGGTAAGCGTCGTTGTCCAGATAGAGGTCAAGACCCATGCCGTTCGTGATCTGTGTCTCGGGATGATACTCCTGCATGTATTCCTTGATGGGCTTGTACAGCGCCAGTTTCTCGCGCACCTCCAGAGGAATCTCGGAGCTTACAACCGTCCCGTCGCTGTCGCGCCAATCCATGATCTGGTCGTCGCAACCCGTCATGCCAAGCGCCAGAGCAGCCAACGGAAGTATATATATCTTGTTGTTCATTGTATGTGTTCGTTAAGAGTATTTACTATGTTTGACTTACTCGGCGGGAGTCTCGGGAGTTTCTTCCTCCTCCTCGGGGAAGTCGGAGATGGTCACTGACTTGCAGGGAACCACGCGCCAGTTGTCGATATAGATCTTGGGACCATAGAACCATTCGGATTTATACTCCTTCTCGTCGTAGGTGAAGTCGGAGTTCACGAATCCCATGCCGAAGTTGCGGTAGGAGGCGGCGTTGCGGTCGGCGATGATGTCGGCGAATGTGGGAGTCTCCGCCTCCTTATCCTCTACGAGGGCCTTGTACTTGCCCATCTCGCTGAAGGGAATGGTTACGGTGGTCCAGCCGTCGGTCTGGAAGGGGACGCCGTTGGTCAGCCAGGGGATGAAGAACATGGTCAGGCCCTTGGAATTGTTGTCGTCGCTGGTGTAGCCGCCGAAGTTGTAGTTGTTGATCAGACAGATCTCGAGCTGGCCGGTGGTACCCCAGGGTTCGGGACAGTAGATGTCGAACTGCAGGGCCACTTCGGTTACGGGAGTAGTGGCGGGAATGAACTCGGTCATGCGGTTCCAGTCGTCGTCGGCGTCGTCGTTACCGGCGGTCCAGCATTCGGTGACACGGCTCTTGGCGCTCGACACACCGTTGGCCAGCAGACGGTCGGGAACCAGCTGCAGGCATTTGCCGCGTTTGCCTAAGGGATCGTCCACCAGGTCCTCGTTGTTGATCATCGAACCGGTCTCCGACCAGCTCCAGTAGCCCTGCGCGCCCTTGCCGTCGAAGTTGAGGATCATGCAGTCGGCATAGTTGAAGTAGTCGGGACTCTGAGCCGTGCCGTTGGCGCAGGTCGCGATCAGGGCGCCGCCTCCGGTCACGCCTTCGGGCATCGTGAACGAATACCATTCGCCGTCCACGTCATCGCTCTGGATCCCTTCGGTAATGACTGTGCCTCCGGGGAGGGTGATTGCCGTTACTTCCTGCAGGCCTGTACCGTAAACGGTCACGGTCTCGCCCGGCATGGGCAGCGTGTTGCTGATGCTCCTGACCGTGGGGCTTGCCGCACGTACGGTGAAGGGAATGGTGGTCTCGGTGTCGTCCTTGACCAGACGGATGGTGTTGCGCACATCTTCTTCAGCCTCCACGATGGGAGTCTTGGAGTTGACCGAGATGATCATGTTGCCGTCGGTCACCAAGTTGCGGTTGAAGTATGTGTCGTATCCGTTGATATACACTTTCTTGAGGCCCATGAATCCCTTGCCTTCCAGGCGCAGGGTCTGGCCCAGGCGTACGAAGTCCACCTCGCGGTCGGGTACCGACGATTCATAATCCTCCAGGTATACCTTGGTGACCTCGATGGGGCAGGACTGGTATTTCGAGTCGAAATATTTGTCGTCGTCCGAGCAGGCGCCCAGGCCCAGGGTCATGGCGCCGATTGCCGTAAGCAATATATATTTTGTAGCTTTCATTGTGTTTACGTGGTATATTAATTGTACAACTCGGAAACAGTGACCTCGCGCTCGCCGAACTCATACTCTACAGGAGTGGAGTTGAGTTTGGGATTGCGGCCCAGGTCGACGTCGCTGAAGGGGAACACCAGGCTGCGCTCGGTAGCGGTGGAGACGCCGGTGCCCTCGCTGGTCTTGGCATACTGGCAGGCCTCGGACTCGTCGTACTCGTAACCGCAGTTGCGGTCCTGGTTGTTCAGGTAGTTCACCACTTCCTGACGCTTGTAGTATGAGCGGCGGATCAGGTCGTACCAGTACTGGCCTTCCAGAGCCAGCTCGATGCGGCGCTCGTGGCGGATATCCTCGTAAGTGATTTCCTTGAGCGGATTGACGCCGGCACGCTTGCGCACCTCGTTGAAGTACTGCAGCGCGGTTGCGTCGGTGGTCTTGGCGTCGTTGCCCATGATGGCCTCCGCCAGGTTCAGGTAAACCTCTGCAAGACGCATCATGTAGGTGTTCACGCCCATCGACTGCTGATAGCTGATGCCGTTGTCGTCGAGCTTGCCGATCACATACTTCTTGATGTTGCACTTGCTCTGGTAGCCGGACTCGGTCTCGTCGTAGATGTAGCCGCCGTTCTTGACGTTGAGGTCGGGATAGAAGGCTCCCACTGTGGCCAGGGTGGTGTGGCGGCGGTTGTCGAACTCCTTGGGATCGCTGTATTCGCGCACCAGGTCGTAGGAGGCGTATGTGGCGTTACCCCAGTTGGTCTCGCCCACCATCGTGGACCATGAGAAGAATGCCGACATCGAGTTGTTGGCGCCCCAGCCGATGGCATCGGTGGCGCCGGACAGCCACTGCAGCTGGAACACGGACTCGGAGTTGTTGTTCCAGGTCTTGACGCTGAACAGGTCGCCGTACTTCGGCAACAGGCTGTAGGGACCCTGTATGCACTTCAGGGCAGCCTTCCTGGCCAGGTCGAGGTAGTAGGGATTGCGCGAGCCGCGGTTGTAGTCGGTGGCGATGTTGGTGCCGTCGTAAGCGCCGTCGGTGGTCAGACCGGCCATCGAGAGATATACGCGCGACAGGATGCCGAACGCGCTGTAGCTCGTGACGCGGCCTTCGTTGGCGGGAGTGTTGCTCAGGTTCCTGGCGGCGTATTCAAGGTCGCGGATGGCGAACTCCATGACGTCCGTCACGCGGTGGGGAGGACATACATAGTCGTTCACCTTGTCGGCCGTGTTGGTGTAGATGATGGCGCAGTTCCAGATGGAACCGATGTACCAGTAAGCCAATCCCCGCATGAAGCGTGCCTCGGCCATGCCCTGCACCTTGGCCTCCTCGCTGACTGCGGGACCGGAATAATCCTTGATACGGTTGATCACGTTGTTGGACTGGGCGATTACCGAGTAGAACGATCCCCAGGCGTCCTCCAGACCGGGCGACAGCGATGTCTCGGTGAAGTTGGTGTAGGGATAGATGTAGTCCGACCAGCGGGCGGTCAGGTTGTTGGCGCGACCGTCGCCCACGCTGTAGTAGAACTTCGAGTTGAAGTCATTCCACACGTAGTTGTATAGCGGCGCAGTGGTGGATTGAACTGCCTTGTCACTGTCAAGGAATGTCTGGTCGTTGGCCTGGTATGTGTTCTCCGATGTCAGGAACGAATCGCACGACGCCAGTCCGAGGCAACCTATAGCCGCGATGCTCAGTGAAATTATGCTTGTTTTCATTATGTATCCGGAATGTTAGAATGAAACGTTGAGACCGAAAGTGAAGATACGGGGCGAAGGATAACGGCCGTAGTCCACGCCGGTCATCAGTGCGTCGCCGTACATTGCGCCGACTTCGGGGTCGAGGCCCTTGTACTTGGTCCATGTGTAGACGTTCTGGGCGCTGAAGTAAACGCGGACGTTGCTGAGGTATATCTTCTTCAGCAGCTTGGAGGGAACGGTGTAGCCCAGGGTGATGTTCTGCAGGCGGATGTAGCTTGCGTCCTCGATGAACCGGTCGCTGATGCGGTTGAAGTTGGCGTTGGCGTCCGAGTTCTGGATTGCCGGCAGGTCGGTGTCGCCGGGATTCGTCACATACAGGTTACGGTAGTCGTTGGCGGGGAGGTTGGGGTCGATCAGGCCCACCTGTGCCACGTTGAGGCTGCTGTGCAGGATGTTGGACTTGTTGCGCGGGTCGGCGATGCGCATGTAGGTCAGGTTCATGGCCTTGTTGCCGTATACGCCGCTGAACTGTATGTTCAGGTCGAAGCCCTTCCAGGTCAGTGTGTTGCCGAAGCCCCATGTGAATTTAGGCTCGGGATTGCCGATGAACTGGCAGTCCTCGGCGTTGATGACGCCGTCGCCGTTAAGGTCCTCGTAGATGTAGTCGCCTATCCATGTGGAGTTCTCGGCGATGGTGTTGCCCTCGGGCAGCGCCACGGGCTTTAGGTTGCCGTCCTTGTCGTGATAGTAGAAGTCGGTGGGCTTGTCGAAGCGGCCTATCACCTTGTAGCCCCAGAACTGTGCGATGGGCTCGCCCACGACGGTCTTCGTGACGATGTAGTTGGTGGAGCTGGGCTGGAAGGTCTTCTCGAGCGATGCCGTGGATGTGTCGAGCTTGCTGACCTTGTTGCGGTTCATCGAGAATACGATGTTCGATGTCCAGGTCAGGTTGCGGTTGGTGATGTTGGTGGTGTTCAGCGTCAGCTCGAAACCCTTGTTCTCCAGCGAACCGATGTTCATCCAGGGATTGGATGCGGCGCCCTGTCCTGCGGAACCGAGGTATGCGGGCAGCTGAACCTGCAGCAGCAGGTTGTCGGTCTTCTTATAATAGAAGTCGGCAATCAGCTCGATGCGGTTCTGGAGGAAACCGAGGTCGAGACCAACGTTGTACGAAGAAGTGCTCTCCCAAGTCAGGTCGGGGTTGGGGGTATTGCCGCTCAGCACGCCTACGCCCCAGGGAGTGGTCTTGTTGGACAGCAGAGCGATCGTTGCCCAGTCGGCCACGTTCTGGTTACCGGTCTTACCCCAGCCCAGACGGAGCTTGAAGTTGTTGACGGGATCTACGTTCTGCCAGAATTTCTCGGAGCTGATACGCCATGCGGCTGCCACGGCGGGGAACCAGCCCCACTTCTTGCCGTCGGCGAACTTGGAGCTGCCGTCGCGACGCAGCGTAGCGGTCAGCAGGTAGCGCTCGTCGAAGTTATAGAACACGCGGCCGAAGAACGATGCGATGGAGTTGATGTTCTTGAAACCGGTGGTGGTCGATGTGGTGATGTCGCCGGCGCTCAGGTCGGGAGTGGTGTTCGACAGGAAGCCGGAGGCGGTGCCCACCTGTGTCTCGTACTTGCTCTTGGAGATTTCCTGACCTAACATCACGTCCAGATTGTGCTTCTCGGCGAAGGTTTTCTTATAAGTAAGGAGGTTGCGCCATGAATAATACTGGGTGTTGGTCTTGGTCCATTTCGAAGTGCGGATGTCCTGGGTGCGGACGCCGAACTTATAGTCGGGCATGTAGTAGTAATAGTTGTTGAAGTTGTAGTCGCCGCTGAATTCCGTGCGCAGCTTCAGACCGTCGATGATGGTGGCCTCTAAGTACACGTTGTGGCGGAAGTTGAACTTGCGGTTCTTATTGGTGATCAGTTCGGCGAGGGCCAGAGCGTTGTCGGGCATCCAGACGTCGTCCGGACCGTCATAGCTGCCGTCGGGACCTGTGGGAGCCACGGAGGGCTGCTGCATCAGCGCGTTCATGATGGAGTTGTTGTCCACGCCTACCTTCTGCTTGGCGTAGGTGAACGAGAAGTTGATGCCGCCCTGCAGCCATTTTTTAAGCTGTGCGTCGATGTTGCTGCGCAGCGTGAAGCGCTGGAAGTCCGATCCGTGTGCGATACCGTCCTGTCCTAAGTAAGAACCGGAGAAGGCGTAGGTCACTTTCTCCGTGCCTCCCGATACGGAAAGGTTGTAGTTCTGCATGAAAGCCTTGTGGAACAGCTCGTCCTGCCAGTTCGTACCCTTGCCTAAAAGCTCGGGACGCAGATAGGTGTTGGAGGGGTCCATCAGATGCTTTTCGTTGGCCAGGTAGTTGTAGTGCTCGGCGAATTCGCGCAGATTCAGCATACGGTACTGCTTGGGCATCTCCTGCCAGCCGAGGTACATGTCGTAGGTGACGGTGGCGTCGCCGGCCTTACCCTTCTTGGTGGTGATCATGATTACGCCGTTCGATGCGCGGCTACCGTAGATGGCGGTGGCTGAGGCATCCTTCAGGATGTCCATCGACACGATATCGGAGGGGTTGATGGAGCTGAGGGGGTTGCTCGACTCGCTGTCGGTGGCGGAGTCGATTACCACGCCGTCTATTACGAAGATAGGCTGGTTGGTGGCGTTCAGCGAGTTGATACCGCGGATACGGATTGACGACGAAGCGCCGGGCGTACCGGAGTTGGCCTGGATCTGTACGCCGGCGGCGCGACCCTGAAGCACCTGGTCGATGCTGGTGGAGATCGACTTCTTAACGGCGTCTTCGCCCACCGATACTACGGAACCGGTCATATCGCTTTTCTTCATCTGACCGTAACCTACCACAACCACCTCGTCGAGCATGTCGGCGTTGGGTTTCATGGTGACTTTAAGGTCGGTCTGGCCGTTCACGGGAATCTCCTGTGAGGTGTAACCCACATACGAGAACACCAACTTGGCCTTGGCCGGCACCGACAGCTTGAACTTGCCGTCCAGGTCGGTCGAGGTGCCGTTGCTGGAATTTTTTTGCAGAACCGTCGCGCCGATCAGCGGCTCGCCGGTTTCATCAAGAACTGTACCCGTAACGCTCACGTTTTGGGCATACGTCCATATTGGCATCAGGAATCCTATCAGGACCGCTGCCAATAGTCGCAGAGTGAAATCCGAGTTTCTCATGTAAAATGTTATTGTTGTGTGAAAGTTGTTATCTCTCTCTCTTATCTTTACTTATCTTTCTCTATATCTAAAGGCTTTCTCTATATCTCTAAAGGAAAGTTGTTCTCCTTGTCCGTTCTCGGGAATCAGTGTGCGTGATTCCGATGAGTTCATGGGTCGCCGCGGCAACCGGCAGGTGCGGAAGTCCACGGGTGGATTTTACGTTGCAAAATTAGATTTTTTTGAAGTATTAAGGCAAATTTAACGTTGCATTTCTATAAATAAACGTAACTTTCGCTTTTTAGTATGTTGCATATACTTTTTATAATGTCACATTTATGTTATACAGCATAAGATCAGCTTTTTTCTCCGTTACAATTTGGCGGATTTGACATTTTTTAACTACCTTTGCCGCAAATCTGATATTTTACCTCCCGAAAGACTCTGATCATGACCGGAACCTATCATCGTAAACTGACATTACAGGCACTGCGTCTTACCCTATGCGCAACGATAATGGCAATTGTGTGCGCATCGGCGCGAGCGCAGGAGCCGAGACTGTACACCTCCGACGAGACTCTGTCGTCCGGACTGGTGAACCGTATAGTCCAGGACTCGCGCGGATATATATGGATAGCCACCGAGAACGGTCTGAACCGGTATGACGGCACACGCTTCAAGACATATTATGTGGACGGCGAGGGTGGCGGCAATTCGCTGCTTTCCAATTACGTCCGTACCGTTTACGAGACGTCGGACGGTCATGTGCTGGTGGGATGCGTGAACGGCCTGATGGAATATGACCGCCGGAGCGACACCTTCAAGGCGATACCGATGAAATCCAAGGGGAAGGATGTGAGGCTGCATGTGTACGACATACGCGAGCTTTCGTCGGGCGAGGTGTGGGTGGCCACCGCCGGAGCGGGGCTGTTCAGATACGACAAGGCCGGGAATGAAGCCCGCAGCATCGACAAGGTCAACGCATTGGTGGGTTCGGAGTTCGTGTCGTGCATATATGAGGATTCGTCGCATGTGCTGTGGATCGGTACTGAAAAAAACGGTGTGTGCCGATACTATACGAGCAGCGGCAAGGCCCGGTGCTTCCGAATGCCCGAACTGTCGGGCAATATAGTGCAGTCGATGGTGGAGGATAACGAGGGACGGCTGTATGTGGCCACATACGACGGCGGGATAAACGTATACGACCGCCGCGAGGAACGTTTCACTCCGGTGCCGGTGTCGGACGGGACGGCGGTACGGCGTGTGTCGGCGCTGGCGCGCGTCGGGAACAGGATATTGGCCGGTACGGATGGAGACGGCGTCCGGGTTCTGGAGGACGGCCGGCTGGTGTCGCGCCTTCCCATTCCTTCGGCTCCCGAGGGGGGCAGGAAACTGAAGGTGCAGCAGATTCTCGACGACCGCGACGGCAATCTGTGGCTCGGCGTGTACCAGCAGGGCGTGATATGCCTGCCGCGCAAACGGTATAAGTTCGAATATTACGGCAAGATGCAGCATGAGGACAATCCCATCGGTTCGGGTTGTGTCATGGCCGTGTTCAAGGACCGCGACAACACGACGTGGGTGAGCTGTGACAACGAGGGGATATATCATCTGGATCAGGACGGCAGGCAGCTGGGTCATGACATATTGCCGGGCACGGCGATGTGCATGATGCGCGACCGTGACGGCACGCTGTGGGCCGGAACGTATCCGGCGGGTGCTTTCCGCATGTCGGGTCCCGGATCATGGAACCCGGTGCCTGGACTGGCCGACCGAAAGATATACAGCATGGCGCAGGCCCCCGACGGCATGATATACATAGGGTCGCTCGACAAGGGGCTGGAAATGTACGATCCCGCCACAGGGCGCGTCACCGACTGCCTGGCCTCGGAGCATTGCCGCATGATTCAGGACAACTACAACGTGCTGAACTGCGTCAACTCGCTGCTGATAGACGGGGAGGGGATAATGTGGGTGGCTCATTATAATGGAATCAGCTGTTACGATTTGAAAACCCGAAAGTTCCTTCGCATTACGGGATGTCTGAATCTGGTCAGTGACGCCGTGGGTTATTCTCTGATGGAGGACCGGAGCGGGCATGTGTGGATGGGAACCTCGTCGGGATTATGGTGTTTTGACCGCAAGGCCAAGAAACTGAGGCGTTACACCACTGCCGACGGACTGCCTAATAATGTGATATCCGGACTGGCCCTGGACGAGCAGGGACGTGTGTGGATCAGTACATATCACGGAATGGCGCGGCTGGATCCGATACGGGGGAAAGTGATTGTGTATGACGCCGGCGACGGGCTGCAGGGCAACGAGTTCACGCATGGAGCGTATTGTCAGGACGAACACGGCAGGATATTCTTCGGCGGTCTGAAAGGTGTGACGTCGTTCCATCCCGGCGACATCGAGGATTCGGAATCGAAATACGAACCGGTCATAACCGAGGTCGGGGCATATCTGGCGTCGTCGGCCGACAGACCGGGTGAATATCAGGTGGTGTCCGGAGGTCCCGGCAAGGACGGAAAGGTAAGTCTGGCATCCGACCAGAACACGATACGAATCTTCTTCTCCACGCTGACGTATGACAATCCGTCGAAAATCCGGTTCGAGTACCGTGTGACGCAGAAAAGCGACGACTGGGTTACGATGGAGCCGGGGCAGAATATGGTCACGTTCTACAACCTGAGCAGCGGGACATACGATTTTGAGATACGGGTGGCGGACAATCCCGAGGCCGTGACACATCTTAAGATAGTGATAGCCGCGCCCTGGTATCTGTCGTGGCCCATGAAGCTGCTGTATGCCCTGATAGGGTGCGCGTTATGCTGGGTGGCGTGGCAGATATACCGCCGGCACAGGCGTGCGCGCAAGGAAATAGCGCGTCAGCAGCGGGCCGAGGAAATGGCCGAGGCCAAACTGCAGCTGTTCACCGACTTCTCGCACAAGCTGCGTGCCCCGATGACGCTTATTGTGGACCCCATGCGCAAACTGCTGGCCCGATGCACCGACGAGTCTGTAAAACAGACGTACACGCTGATATACAACAGTTCGCTGCGCGTGATGGAACTGGTGAACGAACTGGTGGACAATCCCCGCTTTGAAAATGAGGAGAAGCCTGAAATGACCGTTGACTGGAATTCCATTGACAACGGACCCGTGGAGAAAGCCATCAGCAGCAGCCGCGTGGTGATAGTGGAAAGCGACGACGAGGTGCGCCGGTATATGGAGCATGAACTGAAAAAGCATTACCGCAACGTGACGGCATATTCCAGCGCCGAGGAGTCGTTCGGCAACATACTGGCCATGAATCCATTGCCCGATATAATAGTGTCGGGGGTGATGATGCACGAGGGAATGGACGGTGTGGCCTTCACGCGCAAACTGAAGCAGAACCCGCAGCTGAACCATATCCCCGTGATATTGCTGAGCGCCAAGTCGGAGGCCGGTAGCATCAAGGAGGCTGTGGAGAGTGGCGCCGACAATTTCCTGATCAAGCCGGTAAGCTCCGAACTCCTGCTGTCTACCATCGGCACCGTATTGGGCAACCGACATCTGCTTAAGGTGAAGTTCTCCGGTCTGCAGGAACAGGAGGACAAGATAGAGAAGATAGTGCTGAAATCGGCCGACGACATGCTGATGAAGCGCGTGATGGAGACGGTGAACAGGAATCTCGGCTCGTCCGAGTTCTCGGTCGAGATGCTGGCCGAGTCCGTGGGCATGAGCCGCGCGCACCTGCACCGCAAGCTGAAGGAACTCACCAACCTGTCGGCGCGCGACTTCATACGCAGCATCCGCATGAAGCAGGCCGCCCGCCTGCTGACGGAAAACAATCTGACCATAGCCGAAGTGGCGTATGCCACCGGATTCTCCAACGCCTCGCATTTCTCGACGGTATTCAAGGATTATTTCGGCAAGACACCAACGCAATACGCCAAAGGTGCGTCGCAAGAGATACTGCATGCGGAAAAGGTGGAGGAACGGCAGATGGAAAAGGGATAGTCAAAGGATAGTCAAAGGTCAGCGGAAGTTTGCTTATTTATCCGATTCTTGCTAAATTTGCAGTTGATATGTCTAACGGGCAGCGATTGGAAATAGAGCAGCGGACAGTGCAGCGGCTGTCGCAGCAGCAGGTGCGCTATGTGCGCCTGCTGGAGCTGAACGCGCCGGAATTCGACGAGGCGGTGGAACGCGAGATGGAGGACAATCCCGCGCTGGCCGACGCCGAGGAGGAACATCCCCTGGAGACTCAGCAGCTGAACGGCTGGACGCCGCGCACACGCAGCGACGAGGCCGAGGACTATTCCAACATCACCCCCGACTCGTCGATGTCGCTGTACGACCATCTGAACGATCAGCTGGCCGAGCGCGACCTGCCCGATAACGTGGACAAGGCAGCCAGGTTCATCATAGGCAGTCTGGACAGCAACGGATACCTGACGCGCACGATACGCGACATAGTCGACGACATGGCGTTCGGACCGGGCATATACATCACCGAGCGCGAAGCCGGGGAGGCGCTGCGTGTGGTGCAGAGCCTGGAACCGGCGGGCATAGGCGCGGCCGACCTGCAGCAGACTCTGGAGATACAGCTGGAGGCCATGCGTCCGTCGCAGGTGCGCGACGACGCCCTGCGCATAGTGCGCGAGGCATTCGAGGCATTCACGCTGAAGCACAGGAACCGCATCGTGTCGCAACTCGGAATCCCCGAGCCGCGGGTGGCCGAAGCCCTCGACCTGATTCTGTCGCTCAATCCCAAGCCGGGTGCCTCCGTAGGCTCCGACCCTGTGGACCAGGCCAATGTTGTGATTCCCGATTTCATAATCAGCGACGAGGACGGCCAGCTGACCGTGACGCTGAACAACCGAATCCCCGAACTGAGGGTGGAGCGCAGTTTCGAGCAGGCCATGGCCGAGCTGGAGAAGCTGCCGCGCGGCAAACGCAAGAAGGGGAGCGAGTTCATAGTGTCGCGATACAACGACGCGCGCGATTTCATCCGCATCGTGGCCCAGCGTCAGAAGTCGATGATGACCGTGATGTCGGCCATACTGAAAGTGCAGGAAGAATATTTCCGCACGCAGGACGTGTACAAGCTGAAGCCGATGATGCTCAAGACACTGGCCGAGATAACCGGTCTTGATTTCTCGACCATTTCGCGAGCCACCAACAATAAGTTCGTGCAGACTCCGTGGGGAATATACCCGTTGCGGTTCTTCTTCTCGGACACCAAAGGAGAGGCGGCCGAAGGCGAGGATGCCGCCACCAACCGCAAGATTGAAGCCTCCATCAAGGCTCTGATAGACAAGGAGGATAAGCGAAAACCTCTGTCCGACCGACGCATCGCCGACATGTTGGCCGCATCCGGACTGGACATATCGCGACGAACGGTGGCCAAATACCGCGACCGGGTGCGCATCCCTGTGGCCAGACTGCGCAAGGAACTGTGACGGCGGACAATGATTAAGAATAAGATTATATACGACTATGATAAAGATCAACAGGATAATAGCAGGAATGCTGACACTGGCGGCCATGATGGGAAGCGCCGTGGAGTGTCGGGCAGTGAGCGACCGGGAGATGGAGGAGGCACGCACCATCGCGGCCAAGGCATATCTGAGATATGCCAACAACGGCAGCGGATACCTGGACGAAGTGAACGCCAGGAGCATAGCCGAGCTTCAGAAATCGCTTAAGGCCAAGGAAAAGGAGAACATCAAGGCATTCCTGGCGATACCCGTTCCCAAGGACTATGCCACATGGGACAAGACCAAACTGGTGGAATACTGGGGGAGCACCGCTTTCCAGGCCGCCGGCCTGATAGAGGAAGGAAAGGGTGCGCGTCCCCGTGTGCGCAAGCAGATTATGGCCATGAGCGTTAGCGCGCCTTCGGCTGCCGCACCCGCCGAAACGCCTGCCGAGGCTGCACCCGCACCCGCCGAGGCCGCGTCGGCTGAAGCATCCGTAGCCGAGCAACCCGCCGAGGCTGCTGCGGCTGATCCCGCCGCACAGCAGGCCGACATCCTGGCCGACCAGAAAGCCATAGAGGACGATGCCAAAAACGCCGCTCCCGAATCGCAGAATTCAGGCAGCAACTCCACGTGGATATATGTGGTGATACTCTGCGTGCTGATCGGCGTGGTGGTATGGCTCGTGACATTCGCGGCCAAGGTGATGAACCGTCAGCCGGACGCCGCCGGCAAGAACGATGACGAAGCCGAGGAAGTGCGCGCCAAGGCCCGTCAGGCCATAGCGTCGTATAAGGAAAAACTTGCCGCCCACGAGGATGTGGAGCGCGAGCTTAAGGCGCGCGAACAGGAGCATGTGCGCCGCGAACAGCAGCTGCTGGCCCGCATAGCCGACCTGGAGGAGAAACTGCGCAAGGCCGAGGCCCGTTCATATCGCGAGCCGGCACCCGCCCCCGCACCGGCAACCGTGCCTGTTCAGCCCAAGGCGGCACCCGTGCAGGAGGAGATACTGCACGTCATATACCTGGGACGTGCCAACAGCCGGGGCATATTCGTACGCGCCGACCGCAGGCTGTCGCCGGGCAATACCATCTATCGTCTTGACACCGAGGACGGTCTGGTGGGTACGTTCCATGTAGTCGACAATCCCGCCGTGACGGCCATCGCCCTGGAGCATCCGCTGGAGATGCTGTCGGGAGGTTGCTCGGCTATCGACATCGAGGACACCGTAGGTGCCACGTCAATCGTGACCGAGAGCAGCGGCACGGCCATCTTCGAGAACGGCTACTGGAAGGTGCTGCGCAAGTCGTCGATACGTTACGAATAAAAAGGAAAGGGCTTGTTATGAGGTTCCGCGGCATGATATGGGTGGCATTGCTGTCGCTGACGGCGTGCGGCCATGACCCGGAACCGATGCTCACGGCTCTTGACAAGGCTGTGGAGAATCATGCAGCCAACATCAGGCGGTATGGCGAGGAATTGCGGCGTGAGGGCATCATGGCAAAGCAGGCCTCGTTAAGCGACGACCGTCGCATGTCCATGTATAGTGGCCTTAGACTGAAGTACCAGACCTTCGACATGGACTCGGCCATATATTACGGCCGGAAGGAATATGAGCTTGCGGAATCCCGGAACCGCGAAAGCGAAATGGCCCGTAAAGCCATGAGCCTGGCGCGCCTGTATGTGTCGCGCGGCGAGTTGCACGAGGCTATGACGCTGATAATGCGTCATGTGAACGATACGGTGATTCCAGAGGTGCGCGACGGTTACTACCGGGCGCTTGCCGATGTGATGGTAGGGCAGGGCGTCACGCCGGTCGATGTGTACGAATACATGATGAAGTACATGAGCCCGACAGACGAGGGGAGATGGTTCTACGAGTTGCGTCTGTACGAGGGAACGGGACAGTACGAGCGTGCCGATTCCGTGATACTGCATTCAAAACAGCCTGACGATGCGCCTGACAGAGACAAGGCGATATACAGTTATCTGGAGGCCGAGCTGAAGCTGCTGGAGGGCGACACGGTGAGTGCCATTGAACCCCTGATAATGAGTTCGCTGTACGATCTCAAGGTGCCGGTACGCGACTATCAGTCGCTGTTCCGGCTGTCGGAACTGTTGCTGAAACGCGGGGATACCGATCGGGCATACAGATACATCAAGCTGGCTATGGCCGATGCCGGCGCCTGCAAGGTGATTGCCAACCAGGTGCGCGTCAACGCGTTGTTCCCTACCGTATTGGCTGCGTACGAGCAACAGGAGAATCGTGAACAGCGCAGCGAGCGGATTGCCATAGCCTGCATAACCGTTATGCTGCTGATTCTGCTTGTGGTGCTGGGGTTTGTAGCCAGACAGCGAAATCAGTTGCGCCGTGTGTCGCAAAACGAAAGGCAGCTGATCAGTCAGCTTAAATCGTACAATTCGGAACTGTCCGAACTGAACGCACGCCTCAAGGACAGTAACAAGGTGCGTGACACATACCTGCTGCAGTATCTGAGGCTGTCGTCGGAATTTGTGCGCGACATCGAGAAACTGAAGATGGGCGTATCGTCGGCGTTCCACAAGAAGGGAATGGACGGCGTCAACAAATTCCTGGCCGAAATAGACGATAAAAAGGAAACGAAGCGCTTCCTGAACAATTTCGATTCCACTTTCTTAGGACTGTATCCCGATTTCGTAGAGGAAGTGAACCGGGATCTGAAGCCGGAGTGCCGGCTGTCGTTGAGCCGTGACGGCTCTATGGGCACAGACCTGCGGGTGATGGCGCTGATCAGGCTCGGCATCGTGTCGAGCGACCAGATAGCGGAGTTCCTGCACAAATCCCTCTCCACCATCTACAATTGCCGCGTCCGCCTAAAGAACGCCCGTATCGACCATCAATAAAAAAAGTCGGAACCGCAGAGGGTCCGACTTTATTGTTATTGGATAACGCGTGTTATTTGTCAGTCTTGCTGTAATTTAATTACCTTGCGGTATTATTTGTGAGCCTTGCGGTGACGCATGAACAGACTCTTTTTAGCCTTTGCGGGCAGCGACTGGTCGAATGCCGCGCGAGTGCCTACTTCGTCATAATAGTAGTTGTACGTACTGCCGTTAATATTCTCGCTGCTGATGAGTCCCAGGCTGTTGGTGGCGAAGCTGAGGGAATAGCTGTGAGAATAGTCGTCCTCGTTTTCTTCGATGGTCGTGGGGAAGTTGGCTGTGCCGACACCGAACATGCCTACATGGCCAAGCTGGCTGAAGTCCCATTCAATGGCATAATAGAGAATTCCCTGGCTCCACTGGTTGTAGGCGTTTTCCTCATTGTCGTAGGAAATGTCGTAAGACTCTATGCCGGTCTCGCGTTCGCCGTCATCATTATCTTCCCATGAATTCTCAATCCGTACAAGATTGCCGTTCTGCCATGTAAAGCTGTAGACGGATTTGCCGTAGAAAGAGAATTTCTCGCCCTCGTCCACACCGGTTTCCTTAGACTCGAAAGTGGCCTTGGTGAGATGTCCCGATTTGTCGTACGACAGCTTAGCCTCGCCGTTGCCTTTGTACGATCCATACTCGTCTTTGTAATCCCACGACTGAGATAATCCCGTGATGTAACCGTTGCTGTTGGTCTTGAATTTCAGGGGATTTTCATACATGGCGTCATCGCCGTCTGTCACGGAGATTTCTCCTTTGTCCCAGTTGATCGACAGGTTGCCGGAGTCGTCGTAGGAACTGCCGAGATAGTCCACACCGTTGCAGCGTCCCTTGCTGTCGTAGTTGAACTCGCAGTTGCCGACGCGGGTCAGGCGCATCCCTGTCTCGGTTTCGATTTCATTCGGAGGCGTTACGTCTCCGTCGTCATCACCGCCGCACGATACAAGCGGCATAACGGACATGGCCACACATGCCAGACCGATCATTCTGAATGATTTCTTCATACTCATCGTTTATTTAAGAGTTTGTGTTGTAAATTCATAATATGTTGTGTCGTAAATACATGGATATTGAATCAGCAGGATGGGTCGGAACAAGATGTGCTTAATCTGAGAGTAACAGCGCTAAATTCAAAATCGGAACAAAATTAGTACTTTTTTCAAATTCCTGCAAAAGTTTGGAACCGATTTTTCGGGAGTATGCAAAGATGATATGCCGGGAGCAGCGTGTGAGGGGGAGACTATGCTGCTTGTAAAGTGCGGTGAATCACTATTGCCGGCAGAGGCGGAAGATGATTGGAAAGGCATAAATCAGTGTCTGACAAGGTGGAATTTACTACTAATATTATAAACATGAAATTACTTAAAAGTCAATAAGTCAGAAAAGTAAATATTTAAAAATACTACTATATTACTCCCTTGAGCTACAGGAGGGGTTGGATGGTGTAACTTTGCAACAGTTTCAACAACCCCACAACCATTGGATAATAGTTATTGCACTATTAATCCCTGCAATATAAATCAGGTGCAAGAAGAAAAGTAGTGTTATTGTTATTGTATAGGAATTATAAATTCAAGGGCGCGAAACGGATGAGGTGACTCACGAAGCCCGTGGTAAGTTAGGTTCACGGATAGCAAAGCTATCAGAAATGATGTAGGTTACATTAAGGTCAGAATAGGACCACTGATAAATCAATTACCTGATAAAAGAGGATGCGCCGGACAGAGAGTCCCGGCGCATCCGCTTTTTTATTTAGATTCAACGCGCATTTCGTCGTAAAGGTTTTTTTCGATAAAGGAGTCGAGAAGGGTGCGGCCGCCTTCCACCATAAGGGAGGTGATGCCGTGTTCGCTGAACAACAGGTGCATGTTCTGTTCCAATGGTATGGCGGGGTCAAGTATTATTGGGTCTCTGTCCCATATTTTAAGAGAATCGGTAAGCCGTGACGACCGGAAAATGACGGGTCGCGGTGAATTCCCGGGCCACAGGCGTGCGGTAAGCGACGGGTTGTCGCTGAGCAACGTGTTGGTGCCTGCCATTATGGCATCGACCATGGCGCGCTGTCCGTGCATCAGCACCATGCCGACGGGACTTGAAATCTGCATCGGCAGATATTCCGGCAGACCGCTACCGGGAGTATAGTCCGGATTCCTGCGGGCCATATTCCCCTGTGCGTCTTCGGCCCATTTGAGCTGAATCCAGGGACGGTGCAGGGTGTGGGCGGTCATGAACCGTTTGTTCAGCGCCACGCATTCATCGCGCAGTATGTTTTCCGTGACCTCTATGCCGGCCTGACGTATCATCTCGATGCCGCGTCCCGACACCTTGGGATTGGGGTCGCCGCATCCCACCACCACGCGTCGCACGCCTTTGTCGACTATGAGTTTAGCGCACGGGGGAGTCTTGCCGTAATGTGAGCAGGGTTCGAGAGTGACATATATCGTGGCTTCGGACAGCAGACGCTCGTCCCGGCGGCTGACACTCCTGAATGCCTGGACTTCGGCGTGAGGGCCGCCGTATTTGCGGTGCCATCCCTGACCGATTATACGGCCGTCTTCGGCTACTATAACCGCGCCTACCATGGGGTTGGGCGAGACGTATCCTGCGCCGTTGGCGGCCAGCTGCAGTGCGCGACGCATCATGTCGCGGTCAAAATCACCGGAGAAATCTTTGTTATGTCCAGTACCGGTACTCATTATATACTTTATTGTATAACATTATACTTTATTATATACTATATTCTATATTTATTATATACTTTATTCTAAAACCTGAATCCGACAGCGGCCTGAAAGTTGAAACGGCCGTTCATGAAGTCGATATCGTCTGACAGGACGGCGTTGGCATGGTATCGGCAGCGTGCGCCTATGAAAAATCGCTTTGTGGTATACAGCAATCCTGCGACACCCTTGAACACACCTGCCAACTGGAGTTTGTCGGACATCGAGGCATCCTCGCGCGAATAGGCCGCTCCCAGCCCCGGAATTGCCGTGACATTGAACACGAAGTGTTTGTTAAACACCCAGTTGAAGCTGTAACCGCCCAATACGCTGTATGACTGGTAATGAAACCTGTAGCTTTCCAGTGGATAGGGTTGGGATTCGATTATTTCGTTCGGAAGTCGGGTGAAGTCGAAGAATGCCACGATTCTGCTGATATCCAGGCCGACAAGGGGCGATCCCTGGCTGATGCGCTGGTTGTTTGAATAGCTTAACGCCGCGCCGAAGTCGAACCGTCGGTGATTGAATATGTAGTAACCGTGTATGTTGGCGGCCGAGAATGTAAGCCCGTCGTACGGCAGGTCGAGGCTTTTCATTTCTTTAATGTCGGAGAAGCGATGGATATAGGTTGTTCCGGAGTTGCGCCACAGATGTGCCTCGATGTTGAACCTGGCGCATCCTACCGAAAAATTCCATTTCTGATGATTCGAATGATTGCCGCCGAACAGCGTGGATATGTCCACGGAATAACCTATGGACAAGATGCCGTACTTCGCATAAATGCCGAAGTTCGGAAACATCTTGCTTCCCATAGTGATATAGGGAAGCGTCTTGGATCCGAACAGGTAGTTGTCGGCCCAGTTGTCGGATGTCAGCATTAATTTGCCCATCTTTCCGTCGCTTTTTACGTAAGTCGTGTCGCGTGCGTTGAAATTGCGTTGAAACCAGTTGTAGACGCCCACGCACCATCCTACGAACGGTGACGGCCATCTGACGGCAGGGTCATCTGTCTGCAATTGCTTGTGCTTCAGTTTGTACCACCAGTCGCGCTGGGCGTATGTATTGCCTTGCAGCCGAAGTGAATCGCTTTCGGCCCCTGCTCGCAGTGATGAAGCATCCACGGCGAGGCGACCGGGAAACCGGGGACTGAGCCTGGCGGTGTCTATGTCGATTATGAACGACTCGGCAAGAACCGTATCCGGAGGGCCGGATACGGCCGTGGTAAGAATAATGGGATTTTCAGGCGTGGCGAATGCGTCGCAGGGCATAAGGACTGCGACGAAAAGCAACAGAATAGCTGAAAACCCACGGAACATGCGTCAGTCGCGTTGTTGCATCAATTTCATGGCCTCGTGGGCCAGTTTGTCGGGCACCACGAGCGTGATGGACCCGATGCCGGCACCGGGCGCCGGGAAAATCTCGGACAGCGCGTCGGCGTTGACCTGGGCCGGGATGCCGTGGCTTTCCAGATAGCCCTGGTCTATGTAGGCTTCGGCCTGGTTGGAATATCGTTGGATTACGGTCATAATGGATGGGTATATGGTGAGTAAAAGCCGCGGGCTTTTACTCACAGTGAGTGACTGTGCAATTGCTGCCGGGGCGGCTGTGTGTTATTGCTGCCGTGGGCGGCTGCGTGATGGACACGGCAGGCGGCGGGTGGGGCCGGCGGGGTCAGCGCGAGACGCCGAGCTTGTCAAGGGTCTGGCGGTACTTCAGGGCATTTCGGGTATGCTCGTCGAATGTCTTGGCGAAATTGTGGGTGCCGTCAAGTGTCTCGCGGGCGCACATATACAGGTAATCGTGCGGTTTGGAGTCGAGAATGCTCTGTACTGTGCGCTTGTCGATGGTGCGGATGGGTCCGGGGGGCAATCCGTCGTTGCGGTAGGTGTTGTATGGGGAGGTCACGTTCAGGTCGTCGTTGCTGATGCGCTGGATGGTGAAATCGCCGATGGCAAACCGTACGGTGGGATCGGCCTGCAGCCGCATGCCCTTGTGCAGGCGGTTGATGTAAAGGCGTCCTACGGTGCCTTTCTCGGAACTGCTGTTGGTCTCCTCGTCCACGATGGAGGCTATGATCATGACCTGTGCGGGTTCAAGGCCAAGTTTCTGCGCTTTGGCGCGGTTGCCTTCGTTCCAAAGGTAGCGGTAATTCTTGCCGAACTTGTCCAGGACTTCGCGCGGCGTGGCCGACCAGTAGACCTCGTATGTGTCGTTGATGAATATGGCCATGGCGTTCTCGGGGGTCAGTCCGTATTCGTCCAGAAAGTCCTTGTCGTACAAGGCCTGGGCGAGCGAATCGACCGTGAACTCGAATTTGTCGGCCACATTTTGCAGCAGCAGTGGCAGCGAGCGATAGCCGTTGACCGTGATGCGTACGGGAGTCTGGGCACCTGATGTGAGCTTACGCATGGCTGCGAGCGGACTGGTGCCCTCTTTGATTTCGTACAGTCCGTGGCGAGTGGAATAATCTATATTCCTGAGGCCGGCTGCCCGCATCACGATGCCGGTGTAGTCTTGGCCGAAATGTTTGGTGAGCGAATCGCGGACATTGACTTCGGTGGCACCTTTGGGAATGCGGATTACGGCGGTCTTGGGGGCGCCTGTCATAAGGAGCGGATACGCCGCAATAAGGGAAACGATCAGAAGCAGGCTTACGCCGAGCATGATATAAAGCATCCACCGGCCGGTGGCTCCGGGCCGGGGATGCTCCTTTTTATTTTTCATAGTGCCCGCGCTCTTTGACGTAGACATTAATTACAGGGGTTTTATAATGTTGGGTTGGAATAAATCCGGTCAGGGTACCGGCGTGACATTACGGGGATGTCAGTTTTTGACTTTGTTCTTTTCGAGCTGGGGTTCAAGGGCGTCGAGGCAGAGGTCGACTGCCTCTTCGAAGGAGTCGGCTGTCTTTGACGCGTAGAGGTCGGCGGCCGGCGGAACGCTCAGGCGTATGGATGCCTCCTTGTTCATAGCCGTCTCCGGCTTCACTACCTTGAGTGTAACCTCGGCGTCGGTGATGGCTTCGAACCGGCGCTCCATCTTATCGATCTTCTTGTTGATGAAATTCACCAACTTCTCCGTGATGTCGAAGTGAATAGCTTTGATTTTTGCTTCCATAATCTTGGGTTTTAAGTTCTCTGTCGGGAACGATGGCCGGGACCCGGAAACGACTGGTGGTCTTGTTCGGTGCCCCGGAGTTCCTTCCGCTTTACAAAGATAACAAAAATTCCCGGTATTTGTCGCATCTGCGTCGAAAAAATAATAATTAAAACAGGGCGGGCGTTATATAGCAGGTAGAATGGTACAGCTGTATTACATAGTATTTGCGATGATATTGATTCTGACGCTTCCGATGGCGTCGGACAAGATAGCTTTTGCCCACGAGACACTGGAGCGTGACAGGTTCGCGCCGTTAGGAGGAGTGAACAAGTACATAAGGGTGGGTATGTATGTGGCTCTGGGCGTGGTGTTCGCCATGCTGCTGATGGTGTGTGTGTCGCGCTCGGAACTGCTGCCGGACTATCAGATGTACAAAAACATGTACTACGGGCACGGATACGCTGCGAACGGCAGGCATATCGAGCCGTCGTTTGTATGGCTGTGCCAGGCATCGCCGTCGTTTATGTCGCTGTTGCTGGCATACGCGTTGCTGTCGGTAGGTACGCATTTCTGGGGAATTCTGCGCAACAGCCCCAACCTGTGGCTGTCGATGTTCCTGTATGTGGGCATGTACTTCGTGCTGCACGACATGATCCAGATGCGTGCGTCGGTGTCGGCCGGTATATTGCTGATAGCGGTGCGTTACATACCGCGTCGCAGATGGTACGTGTATTTTCCGCTGGTGGCTCTGGCCATGCTGTTTCACTCGTCGGCCGTGGTGTTCATACCGTTGTTCTTCCTGCCTGCCAAGCGGATGTATCGCCCGTTCTGGATGGCTCTGCTGGGAGTGTGTCTGATAGTGGGCATCAGCGGTGTGCAGTTGGGCAAGCTGGTTAGGTTCCTGCCGCTGGAAATAGTGAACAATTATCTGATATCGTATGGCGGCGAGCGTTTCGTGACCGACTCGACGGTAGGCCCGATGCGTATCTTTATGGTCATCGTGCTGATGGTGATGGTGTATTACCTGCCGCAGATTCAGAAGCGTTATCCGTTGGCCACCGTATGTGTGGGCATATCCATTTGTTCGCAGGCTTGTTTCCTGCTTTTGGGCGGTATTCCGGTGATGCCTACCCGACTGGGCGAGCTGCTGGGTACCGTGGATATCCTGACACTGGCGGCATTTCCGCTGATCAGCCGCAGATATTATTATGCCCTTGTGGCGGTGCCGATTATTATTGGAATATATAACGCCATGACGGGATACACGCTGCTGACATCAGTGGCGTAGAAATTACGAGACATGTCGAAAAGAAAAGTAACACCGGATCCGCAGGCGCGCATGAGGGAGCTGGGCGAGGCCCCCGTGGGGCGGCTGTTGCTCAAATACAGCCTCCCGGCCATCGTGGGCACGGTGATCAGCGCGGTGTACAACATCATCGACTCCATCGTGATAGGTCAGGCCATCGACGATCCGAACGTGGTGAGCGGCATCGCGGTGACGTTTCCGGTGATGAACCTGGCCACGGCGCTGGGTATGCTGGTAGGCGCCGGCGCGGCCACCAGGGTGTCGATAGTGATGGGGCAGAAGGACCAGCGCGCGGCCGAGCTGATATTAGGCAACTGCGTGCAGCTGACGGTGATAATCGGTGTGGTATATGCCGGTCTGTTCGCCGCTTTCATAGACCCGATACTGCGCATGTTCGGAGCCTCGGACCATTCGCTGCCGTATGCGCGCGAGTTCATGCTCTGGGTACTTCCGGGCTGCGTGCTGATGAACCTGACGTTCAGCTACAACAATGTGATGCGCTCGTCGGGTTATCCGGCCAAGGCCATGTACACCAACATGATAGGCGCGCTGATCAATGTGATACTGGCTCCGCTGTTCCTGTTCGGTTTCAAGTGGGGCATACGCGGTGCGGCACTGGCCACCGACATCTCCATGGCCGTGACAGGAGTGTGGGTGATGAGCCATTTTTTCAACAAGAAGAACACCCTGCACTTCGTGCGTGGCACGTTCCGTTTCAACTGGCCCATAATCCGCGGTGTGCTGTATATCGGCATGGCGCCGTTCCTGATAAATGTGTGCGGATCGGCCATCAACGCCATAGTCAACAACACGTTGCTGGAACATGGCGGCGACAATGCCGTGGCGGCCGTGGTGGTGTTCAACCGGTTCGTCACCATATTCGTGTTCATCATCATAGGCCTGTGTCAGGGCATGCAGCCGATAGTAGGTTATAACTACGGATCGGGCCGCTACAGGCGCCTGGTGCATACCTTTACATTGGCAGCGATAGTGGGTGTGGTTGTATCCACGCTGGGAAGCGTGACCGGGGCGCTGGCACCGCGCGCCATCGCATCGATGTTCATGCAGGACGAGGCGCAGATAAAATGCGCCGTGAACTGTCTGCGCATCACTACGCTTACATTCTGGATGGTGGGATTCCAGATAGTCACCACCAATCTGTTCCAGGCTTTGGGTATGGCGGCCAAATCCATTTTCCTGTCGCTGACGCGTCAGATAATCTTCATGATACCGTTGCTGTTCACGCTGCCTCATTTCTGGGGACTTGACGGCGTATGGGCGTCATATCCCATCGCCGATCTGCTGTCGGTTGTAGTGGCTGCCGTGATGCTGGCCATGCTGATGAAGAAGATTCGCAAGCAATCGCGCCTGGAGCCGAAGATGACGCCTGCAGAGGTGGAAAGACAGCTGTAATAAACTATTTCTTTTTCAAGGCTCTGGGATGGGCCGAGTTGTAAGCCTGACGTAATTCGTTGGGCGACAAGTGCGTGTATATCTGTGTGGTGCCGAGCGAAGCATGGCCTAACAGCTGGCGCACGGCGTCAAGGTTGGCGCCGTCCGAAAGAAGCGCCGTGGCAAACGAATGCCGCAGGATATGGGGGCTCTTGCGCGAGGCCGAAGTGCCGGCCAGTCCTTGATGCACCAGCTCGTAAAGTGTGTTTTTGCCGATGTGTCCGTGCGGTCCGGCTATCAGCGGCACCGGCGCCTCCAAGTCAGGATACGTATTGTCGCGAAGCGTGCGGTATGCGTCGATTTCCTCGACTAATTGCGAGGGGAGTGGAAGAACCCGTTCGCGGCGTCCTTTACCCATGACGCGGAGTTCATAGCCGTTGGCCGAGGCGCGCAGGTCGGAGTCGGTGAGGGCGAGCAGTTCGGCCTGTCGCAGCCCGAGTCCGTACAGCATGGAGAGAGCGAGGTGCAGACGTGCCTTGGGGAAGGTGTCGGTGGGAATTAGCTCCAGTAATGATTCCATCTCCGGAGCCTTTACTATGTCGGGCAGGTGCTTGGGTAGCTTGGCCAGAGTAACGTCGCCGGCGGGATTGACCTTGATGCGTCCCGAGCGGACGCCCCAGCGGAAGAATGCCCTGAGCGACTGCGTCTTGCGGCGCAGCGACGCGGGGCCGATGCCTTGCGATGCCTCGGCGCCGAGCCAGTCGCGCACGTCGTTGGCCGTCACCGCATCGGGCGCGAGCATCGACATGGTGTCGTCAACGCCGAGCCATGCGGCAAACTGCCGCACGTCGCGCAGATACGCCTCGACGGTGTGGTCGCTGCGGTTCAGCTCGTTCCTGAGGTATCGTCCGAACTCTTCCATATAGACACAACAAATCGGTACGGGTCATAAGGCCCATACCGGTCGGTATGTTGTTGTCGGTAGGTGGCGGATTACTGCTCGGCCTGACGCAGCTGCTGTACGTACACGGCCTTCACCATCTTCTTGCGGTTTGTAACCGAAGGCTTCTCAAACGCCTGACGGCTGCGCAGCTCGCGGATGATGCCGGTCTTCTCAAATTTACGCTTGAACTTCTTCAGAGCTTTCTCGATGCTCTCGCCTTCCTTTACCTGTACAATGATCATGTTTGATTTTTTATTTTTTATTGGTTTATATTCTGTTTTGCCACACCCTGAATGCGTTGAGGGTGCAAAATCGTTGCAAAATTACAATTACTTTATGGAATGACAAAATATTTTTAAAAATTTGTTGCAAAAAACAATCAAATAATTAGCCTACTCTCAACCGGCAACTGCAAAATTAGCGATTTCTCGGAAAAAGACAATCTT